>NZ_JBIGIC010000015.1:0-148455 GCF_043555985.1 Pelomonas candidula
AGCGGCTGGAGTAGTCGGTGGTGTTGCTGGCAGAGAACTGCAGCGAGCCGCCGCCGAGGGTGATGGTGCCGGTGGAGCCGATGGCGCCGGCGCTGCCCAGGGCCAGCGTGCCTGCGGTGAGCGTGGTACCGCCGCCATAGGTGTTGGTGCCGGAGAGCGTCAGCGTGCCGGAGCCGGACTTGGTCAGCGAGCCCCCGACGCCGGTGATGTTGCCGGCGAAGATTCCTGCGCCGACGCTCAGGAGTTGGCCGCTGGCGATGGTGACATTGCCGCCCGATGTGCCGCCGCCGTTGAGCGAGCCGATGGTTTCGCTGCCGACGACGTTCAGCGTCGCGCCCGAGGTGTTGGCCAGCGTCACCGCTCCCGTATCGGAGAGCGCGCCGCCACCACTGACGCTGACGACGCCCCCGTTGATGTTGGTGCCACCATCGTAGGTATTTGCGCCGGAAAGGGTCAGAGTGCCTGCGCCGGACTTGGACAGCGAGCCACCGGAGCTAGTCATCCCGGTGGCCAGCGTGACGGACTGGTTGTTGGTGTCGAAGCTGTAGAGCTGACCGGCCGAGTTGCTGAAACGGGCGGAGTAGTCGGTGGAGTTTGCGCTTGTGAACTGCAGCGTGCCACCGGTGAATGAGATCGTGCCACTGCTGCCGATGGCACTGGCGTTGCCGAGAGCTAGTGTGCCGCCGGCCAGGGTGGTGCCGCCGTCATAGGTGTTGGTGCCGGAGAGCGTGAGCGTGCCGGTGCCGGACTTGGTCAGCGAGCCGCCGGAGCTGGTGAGGGCGGTGGCCAGCGTGACGGCCTGGCCGTTGGTGTCGAGGTTGTACTGCTGGCTGGCAGCGGTGCTGAAGCGGCTGGAGTAGTCGGTGGTGTTGCTGGCAGAGAACTGCAGCGTGCCGCCGCCGAGGGTGATGTTGCCGTTGGAGCCGATGGCACCGGCGCTGCCCAGGGCGAGAGTCCCGCTGGCGAGGACGGTGCCGCCGTTGTATGTGTTGGTGCCGCTCAACGTGAGCGTGCCGACGCCGTCCTTCGTCAGCGCTCTCGTACCGGTATCGGTGAGGGCGCTCCCCAGAGTCAGGTTGCCGGAACCGATATTGAGCGTCAGGTCGCCGCCCATGTTCATGGTGCTCGTGATCGACGACGCGGAAGCCCCCGTGGTGAACGTGCGCGTACCGTTCGTCGAGACCTTGCCGGTAATGCTGATGCCAGCGCCGGTGAGGTTGCCGCCAATTGTGTGGGTGCCCGTTCCGCCGTTGTTGGTGATGGTCAGCGTGCCGATGCCGGCGTCCAACGGCGCATTGACAGCGACTATCCCGGCGGCCACCCGGCCTCCGCCCGCACCGACGTCGTTGGTGGACAGCATGATCCCGTTGGTCGTGATCGTGCTTCCGATGCTGATGTTGCGGCCCGCCTGCAGCGTGAGCAGATTGCTGCCGGTGATGCTGGCACCGGAATTCAGCGTGATGTTGTTGGTGGCTTGTAGCGTGACAGCCGATGTCGTCAGCAAGCCGCTCACGGCGCCCGCGGTGATGACGCTGTTGGTGCCGCTACTGCCGAAGCTCAGCAGCGAGCCTGTGAGATCTTGATTGCTGTTGTCGTCCAGGATGTCGGGACTGGTGGCCTGGATGGTCAGGTTCGTCGGGTCCAGCAGCAACTCGCCGGCGGAGCCGGCGGAGGCTCGCAGATCGGCTTTGCCGGCGAAGTCGAGCACGCCTTTGCTCGACACCTCG
The DNA here is from genome assembly GCF_043555985.1 of Pelomonas candidula. NCBI lineage: Bacteria > Pseudomonadati > Pseudomonadota > Betaproteobacteria > Burkholderiales > Sphaerotilaceae > Roseateles > Pelomonas candidula. Next base: position 1,728 of record NZ_JBIGIC010000015.1, read on the forward strand.
ACCTTGCCGCCGTTGCCGCTGTTTTCTCCGCCGCGCGCACTGATGGTGCCGGCGAACCGGGTCGATGTATCAGACCACAGCACCACCTGCCCGCCGTCGCCGCTCGTGCCAGCGTCTGCCCTCAATTGCGCGCCGGTGCGCGCGACGACCATGTTGGCGTTGGTGATCTGCGCGTTGGCACCGTGGAAGTCGCCGCCCACCCGGATGCGCCCGCCACCGGTGTCGCCCGAGGCGTCGATCTGCGCGCCGTTGTCCAGCATGATCCGCTGGCCTTGCACCAGCACATCGCCACCCACCTGGCCACTGCCACTGCTGGCTTCGATCTTGCCGTTCACCCAGGTCACGCCCTGGCTGCCGCCGTCGACGACGACCTTGCCGCCCACGCCTTCCAGCGAGCGCGCACGGACGATGCCGTCCATGTTCAGCACGGTGTCGGCGAAGCCGGCGCGGGCCACGGCGCGCAACTCGGCACTTTGCGTGGCATTGATCGTGCCGAGCGCGTTCAGACGCGTCTCGAGGTTCTCGTCGTTGCGGACGTTGAACAGCACGAGGCCGTCGCCTTCGACGTCCACCGAGACCTGGCTGGCCGCCGCCACCGCCACACGGCGGGCGTCGATGCTGCCGTTGACGGTGACCTGCGGCGCGACCAGGGCCACGGTGTCCGCCGCGCGGATACGGCCCTCGGCCTTCAGCTCACCGGCGCCGTCGGTCGACGCGCCGAAGCGCAGCACGCCGCTCTGCAGGTCCGCGTCGCTGATGCTGAGCGTCGTGGCGACGAGGCTGCCGACGTCGATCTGCGAGTCGGCCGAGAAGTAGACGCCGCGCGGGTTGCTGAGCACGACGCGGCCGTTGGCGTTGATCTGGCCGAGGATGCGCGTGGGGTCGTAACCGATGACGCGGTTGATCAGCAGCGCCTGCGAGTTGGGCTGGACGATGTTGACTGTCTCGCTCTTGTCGACCGAGAAGCTGCGCCAGTCGACGGCTGCCGTCTGCGTGGATTGGTTGATCACCATCAGCCCGTTCTGCGGGGTCTGGATGGTGGCCGCGCCTTGCTTGACGACACCGTCCTGCGGCAGCGCCACGGCGGCGACCGGCGCCAGCGCGACGGCGATGGCCCAGGTGAGCGGATGGACGCGGTGATGCCGCTGGCTGTGGCTCTGCGGTTGCGAGCTGCGGTCGAAAGGCATGGTGATCTCCCTGGTTCCTGTGCAGGGCGGCCGCGGCCGCCGGCGGCGTGTTCGGCTACTTGATGAAGTAGGTGAGCTGGGCGTAGGCGCGGGTGCTGCCGCCCTTGGTGTCGCTCTTGGGTGTGCCCTGGGTGCGGCTGGCCACGCTGAGCCGCAACGCGAACTCGCCTGGGCGCACCCAGGTCGCCGCCACGCCGGCGCCGCCCAGCGTCGCCGTGTTCACGAAGGTGTCGTCCTGCTGGATCTGCGCGGTCGGGTCCTTGCGGTACTTGATGTAGCCCGCGTCGTAGAACAGGCTCACGACGGACTCGCGGCCGATGCGCCCGAAGATGGATTCCGGCGGCAGGAAACGCAGCTCCAGGCTGCCGATGACGCCGCTGTCGCCGGTGCCTTCACCGGGCGCGAACGCGCGTACGCCGTCGGGGCCGCCGAGGCGGAACTGCTCGGTGTTGTCCAGGTTTTTAAGGCCTACCTGGCCGCGCACGGCCAGGTAGGCGAGCAGGCGGTTGGTGAGGATGTTCTGCAGCCGCGTGAAGCCGGCGGTGACCTTGGTGAAGTTGGCGGGGTCCTGGCCCGGCTGCACCACGTCGTACTTGAGGTGGCCCGTGATCGCCGAGAACTCGTAGGTATTGACGCCGCCGCTCAGCAGGCTGTCGCGGAAGTCGCCGTTGCCGCCCAGGGCGAGCGTGTCCGAGCTCTTCTTGACGGCCAGCGTCGCGGCGCTCTTGTCGCTGAACTGCTTATGCTCCACCGACAGCAGCGAGAAGAAGTTCAGGTTGCGCGAGCGGATGACGGGGTAGAGGCCGAAGCCGGAGAGGGTCACGGCGTCGCCGGTCAGGTCGAGCGGGAACTCTTCCTTGTCCAGCTGGTAGCGCACGGCCGAGATCGAGGCGCCGAGCTTGAGGCCGCTGCTGCCGAGGGGCGTCGTGTAGTTCACGAGACCGAAGAACAGGCCGCCGGTCGTGGACGCGAGCACGTTGCCCGTCAGGCCGTCGCCACGGCCGAAGGGGCTGTTCATCGTGGCCAGTCCCGTGAGCCGGAAGCGGCCGAGGAAGCGCGAGCCGTTGGCGTCCAGGTCGGCGCGGGCCGTCCAGGTGGCGTCGGCGCGGGGCGTGACGACCAGCGTGGCCGTGCCAGGCTTGCTGCCGGCCTGGACCTCGACCTGGGCCGTGATGCCGCGCAGGTCGTTGATGAGGAAGACCGTACGCTCGACGTCGCGCACCTTGAGGATGCTGCCGGGCTTCAGCTCGTCCAGGTAGGCCTGCACGACTTCGCGCCGCACGGGCAGTCCTTCGCTCCAGTTCAGCCGCACTTCATCCAGGCGCCCTTCCAGCACGGCGATGCGCACGATGCCACCGACGGTCTGCTGCTCGGGGATGTAGGCGTAGCCCAGGTAGTAGCCCAGCTCGCTCTGCAGGAAACGCGTCACCTCGGCCGCGGCGTTGGCCAGGTCTTCAAAGCTGCGCCCCTTGCCGATGAAGGGGGCGGTCAGCTTCGCCAGTGAGGCCCTCAGTTCGGGGGGGGCGTCTTCCGCAACACTGAAGGACTCGATGTCGATGCGGAGGTCGTCGGACGGCTTGCCGAGCTCGCGCGGAGGGGCGGGGCGAGGCACGTCGACGTCGCGCCGGGGTTGCGGCTTGGGGGCCAGTTCGGCGGGAGTCGGTACGGTGCCGGCGGGGGGGGTCGCCTGTGCCATCGCCATGGCGAGAGGCGCCGACAGCCCGAGCGCGAGCAGCGCATTCCTGATCCCCTGAGCCGCCTTCATTTGTTCACACCCCTCCGTTGTAATGGGCCGAGAGGCTATCCGAAGTGCATGGCGGCGGCCATGGTTCGGCCCCCTCAAAGCTGACGGTTTCCTAGCGTTGACCCCAGTCGGAGGGACATGCTTTGAAGCTATCGTATTGCCGGCCGTGATCTGATCTAGGGTCCGCCGTCACCATGTTGGAGTTTGAGCTTGAGTGTTTCGTCTGAGTTGGTCGTGCAGGTCGAGGGCTGGTTGCAGCCCTTGGCGGACGAGTCCGCGCCCTGTGGGCCGGACTTGGAGTACGACAACGCCTTTCTTGAGCTGACGCAGGCGGCGCAAGGCAAGCCCGAGTCCCAGTTCGAGGCGGCCGTGCCGGCGGACTGGCGCGACGTGCGTCGCCGCTGTGAGAAGCTGTTCGACGTCAGCCGCGACCTGCGCGTCGCGATGCTGTGGGCACGTGCACTGCTGCGCCTGGAAGGGGTGGCGAGCCTGGCGCCGAGCCTTCGTCTGTTGACGGGCCTGATGGGCAATTTCTGGGAAGGCTTGCATCCGCAGCCGGACCCGGATGACGGCGATCTCTACGCCCGGGCCAACGTGCTCGCGCTGCTCGTGGATGCGGATGCCGTGCTGGCCGATCTGCGCGAGGCCAACATCATCAGCCTGCGCGGTGTCGGCGAGGTCAAGGTCCGTGCGGTGGACATCGTGCTGGGCAACATCGTCGCGCGTGACGACGAGACGTCCTGGAGCCGCGGCCAGGTCGAGCAGCTGTTCGCCGACGCCATCGCCCAGGGTGCCAGCCTCGCATCCGATATCGCCGACGCCCAGACGGAACTGGCAGCCTTGTCGACGCTGCTCGGCGAGCGGCTGGAACATTCGCAGGTGCCGGACCTGAAGCCGCTGCGCCAGACGCTGAGTGCCATCGCCGGCATGCTGCCGCAGGCCGGCGGCGCTGGCGATGAAGCGGCGGATGTCGCACATGCGGGCGGAGAAGCGTCTGTAGGTACAGGAAGCGGTGCTCAGGCACTGAGTGGGCGGATCAATTCACGTGCCGAGGCGCTGCGTGCCATCGAAATGGTGTGCGACTATCTCGAGCGTGCCGAACCGACCAACCCAGCGCAATTGCTCCTGCGTCGTGCGGGGCGTCTGCTCGGCCACAACTTCCTGCAGTTGATGAAGGAACTGGCCCCGGATGCGCTGAGCGAAGTTGCACGCATCATGGGTGTCGATCCTTCGACGATCGAAATTGACGGATGAGACTGATTCGGGTGATTGACATCACCAAGTTGTACGCTTTCCACTCCTAGGCTCCACGGAGATCCACATGGCCACCAGCAGCCAAAAATTCATCGCCCGCAATCGCGCCCCGCGCGTCCAGATCGAGTACGACGTCGAGCTCTACGGCGCTCAGAAAAAGGTCCAGCTGCCCTTCGTCATGGGCGTGCTGTCCGACCTGTCGGGCAAGCCCGTGGACCCGCTCGCACCTGTGTCGGACCGCAAGTTCCTGGAGGTCGACGTCGACAACTTCGACTCGCGCATGAAGGCGATGAAGCCGCGCGTGGCCTTCCAGGTGCCCAACACGCTGACCGGCGAAGGCAACCTCAGCGTCGACATCACGTTCGACAGCATGGAAGACTTCACCCCTGGCGCGATTGCCCGCAAGGTCGATTCACTCAACAAGTTGCTCGAAGCGCGCAACCAGCTGCAGAACCTGGTCACCTACATGGACGGCAAGACCGGTGCCGAGGAGCTGGTGTCCAAGGTGCTGGCCGATCCCGCGCTGCTGGGCTCGCTCGCGAACTCCGCCAAGCCCACCGAATAACGACCGGCGCGCAAGACGCCCCCTTGTCAAGGAGATCCTGAATGGCTGAGCAACAGACGACGTCCGCCCTGGCGTCGGTCAACTTCGAAGGCAGCGACCTTGCCTCGCTGCTGAACAAGGAATTCAAACCCAAGACCGAAGAGGCGCGCAGCGCCGTGGAACTGGCCGTCCAGACGCTGGCCCAGCAGGCGCTTGCCCAGACGCAGCTGATCAGTGGCGACACCGTCAAGTCCATCGAAAGCATGATTGCGGCCATCGACCGCAAGCTGTCGGAGCAGATCAACCAGATCCTGCACCACGCCGACTTCCAGAAGCTCGAAGGCGCCTGGCGCGGCCTGCACCACCTGGTGAATAACACCGAGACCGACGAGCAGCTGAAGATCCGCGTCATGAACATCTCCAAGGCGGAGCTGGGCAAGACGCTGAAGCGCTACAAGGGCACGAACTGGGACCAGAGCCCCCTGTTCAAAAAGATCTACGAAGAAGAGTACGGCCAGTTTGGTGGCGAGCCCTTCGGCTGCCTCGTGGGCGACTACCACTTCGACCAGAGCGCGCCCGATGTGGAACTGCTGGGCGAGATGTCCAAGGTGGCCGCCGCGGCCCACTCGCCCTTCATCACCGGCGTGTCGCCGACCGTGATGCAGATGGAGTCCTGGCAGGAACTGGCCAACCCGCGCGATCTGACCAAGATCTTCACGACGCCCGAGTACGCCGCCTGGCGCTCGCTGCGTGAATCCGAAGACGCGCGTTATCTCGGCCTGGCCATGCCGCGTTTCCTGGCCCGCCAGCCCTACGGCGCGCGCAGCGCCCCGGTCGAGGAATTCAACTTCGAGGAAGACACCGGCGCCGCGGACCACAGCAAGTACACCTGGGCCAATGCGGCCTACGCGATGGCCGTCAACATCAACCGCTCCTTCAAGGAGTACGGCTGGTGCTCGCGCATCCGTGGCATCGAGTCCGGCGGCGCCGTTGAGGGCCTGCCGACGCACAGCTTCCCCACCGACGACGGTGGCGTGGACATGAAGTGCCCGACCGAGATCGCCATCTCGGACCGCCGCGAGGCGGAACTGGCCAAGGCCGGTTTCATGCCGCTGGTGCACCGCAAGAACAGCGACTTCGCCGCCTTCATCGGCGCCCAGTCGCTGCACCAACCGGCGGAGTACGACGATCCGGACGCGACGGCCAACGCCAATCTGGCGGCCCGTCTGCCCTACCTGTTCGCCACCTGCCGCTTCGCCCACTACCTGAAGTGCATCGTGCGCGACAAGGTCGGCTCCTTCAAGGAGCGCGACGAGATGAACCGTTGGCTGCAGGACTGGATCATGCAGTACGTCGACGGCGATCCGGCGCACTCCAGCGAGTCCACCAAGGCCACCAAGCCGCTGGCCGCGGCTGAAGTGGTCGTCGAGGAGATCGAGGGCAACCCCGGCTACTACTCGTCCAAGTTTTTCCTGAGGCCTCACTATCAGCTCGAAGGGCTGACGGTTTCGCTGCGTCTCGTGTCCAAGCTTCCCTCCGGGAAAGCCGGCTGAGCGGCGTAGCCGCTAGGGCATGACGCCATCCGGCGCACGACCTGCAGCGGTATTTTTTGTTCTGTAATTCATAAATGAAGGAGAAGGGATCATGGCTGTAGACATGTTCATCAAGTTCGATGGCATCGACGGCGAGTCTGTGGATGCGAAGCACGCCAAGTCGATCGACGTGCTGGCCTGGAGCTGGGGCATGAGCCAGTCCGGCACGACGCACACCTCCACGGGTGGTGGCGCCGGCAAGGTCAACGTTCAGGACCTGAGCGTGACCAAGTACATCGACAAGTCGTCCACCGTGCTGATGACGCACTGCGCCACCGGCAAGCACATCCCCAAGGCCGTGCTGACCGTGCGCAAGGCTGGCGACAAGCCCCTGGAATACCTCGTCATCACGCTGAAGGATCTGCTGATCTCCAGCGTCAGCACCGGCGGCAGCGGCGGCGAAGACCGTCTGACGGAAAACGTCAGCATCAACTTCGCTTCGTACGAAGTGGCCTACCAGCAGCAAGCCAAGACCGGCGGCGCCGAAGGCGGCCAGGTGTTCTCGAAGTTCGACATCGCGAAGAACACGGTCATCTGATCGACCTTCGCGGCGGCTCCTGCTCGCGGGAGCTGCCGACGACTGGCACCCAGGTTGCGGCCCGGGTGGCTGCCGGAGCTGTCAGGCCCCGGTGGTTCCAGGCCGCTGCCCTGCCAGGCGAATGGCGGCCACCGCTCGCGGTGGCCGTCCTGTTTCGATGTCCCGCGCTTGGCTGATGTCTGCGCGTGGACGTCGCGGGTCCCGCCATGGGATCGAACACCGGTGAGGTTGAGATGTCGAAGAAAGACATATTCCTGAAGCTCGAGAGCAAGCGCGGCGGCGCCGTGAAGGGCGAGAGCGAGGACCCATCCCATCCGGCCGAGATGGTCGTGCTGGACTTCAGCTGGGGCATGACCAGCGTCGTCAGCACCGGCTTCTCCGGCAAGGAAACCAAGCCGGCGCAGCTGGAGCTGCGCATCGTCAAGAACGTCGATGCCGCCTCCACCGGCCTGATGTCGGTCATGAAGACCAACGACGAGATCAAGAAGGCGGTGCTGACCGTGCGCAAGGCCGGCGGCAAGCAGGAGGACTACTTCTCCATCGCGATCCAGGGCGGCCGCATCACGTCGCTGGAAGTGACTTCCGAAGGCGATCACCCGCTGCTGACCGAGCGCCTGTCGTTGACATTCAACAAGATCGAAGTGCAATACAAGGCCCAGAGCGCCACCGGCGCGATGAAGGGTGCATCGACCTTCCAGGATGAGGTGACCCCGGGATGAGCCAAGCCGAACAAGCCCTCCGCGACGGCGACCCCGAGCTGGCGTTGCGCCTGCTGACAGACCAGGTCCGCGCCAATCCGGCCGATGCCAAGCTGCGCGTCTTCCTGTTCCAGCTGCTGTGCGTGCTGGGCCGCTGGGACCGCGCGCTGAACCAACTCAACGTCGCCGGCGAACTGGACGCGTCCACGCTGGCGATGGTGCAGACCTACCGCGAGGCCTTGCAATGCGAGCGCCTGCGCGCCCAGGTCTTCACCGGCGAGAAGCTGCCCATGCTGTTCGGCGAGCCCGAGCCGTGGACGGCGTTGCTGCTCGAAGCGCTGCTGCGCGAAGGTCGCGGCGAGGCCGAGGCGGCGCAGACCTTGCGTGCGCAGGCCTTCGAGCAGGCGCCGGTCTGCGCCGGCACGGCCGACGGCCAGGCCTTCGAGTGGCTGGCCGACGCTGACATGCGCCTGGGGCCGCTGCTGGAAGCCGTCATCAATGGCCGCTACTACTGGGTGCCGTTCTCGCACCTGAGCCAGCTGCGGCTGGAAGAGCCGGTCGACCTGCGCGACAAGGTCTGGGTGCCCGCGCAGCTGCAATTCAGGAACGGGGGCGAGACCGTGGCCCTCGTGCCCACGCGCTATGCCGACACTGATCTCGCCGTGGCCGAGCTGGCGCTCGCGCGCCGCACCGAGTGGCGCGAGCCGCGTCCGGGCTTCTTCACCGGCCAGGGCCAGCGCCTGCTGACGACCGAGGCGGGCGACCTGGCGCTGCTGGACCTGCGCGAGATCACGTTCGCCGACGGCGAGCCGGCGTGATCCGTTCCGGTGTCGTGAGCCGCCCATGACCACCAACAAGGTCATCGACCGGCTGCAGCCGGCGCTGCTGGACCGGCTGCGGGACGACCATCCGGAGCAGCGCATCGAGTCCGCCGACATGCGCGTCATGAGCCGCCAGCGCCTGCGCGACGCGGTGCTGCGCGACCTGGAGTGGCTGTTCAACGCGACGGCGCCGGCAGCCGTCGAAGGGCTGGGCGACTTCCCCCGCGCCGCGCGCTCCGTGCTGGGCTTCGGACTGCCCGCGCTGTCGGGCACGACGGCCTCGTCCATCGACCCGCCGTGGCTGGAGGCCCAGGTGAAGCGCGCCATCCTCGACCACGAGCCGCGCATCCTGGCCGACAGCCTGCGCGTGGAGGCGCTGCTGTCCGACCTGCAGATCGGCCACCGCAACCAGATCAGCATCCGCATCAGCGGCCAGATGTGGGCCCAGCCCGTGCCGCTGGAGCTGCTGCTGCACACCGACTTCGACCTCGAGACCGGCCGCGTACAGATCCGCGAACTGGCTCGATAAGCGTCATGGACCCACGCCTCATCGGCTATTACGAGCAGGAGCTCCAGCATCTCCAGGACATGGGGAAGGAGTTCGCCGAGCAATTCCCCAAGCAGGCCGCGCGGCTGCGGCTTGGCAAGGATGTCGAGGTCGCCGACCCCTATGTCGAGCGGCTGCTGGAAGGTTTCGCCTTCCTCGCGGCGCGCGTGCAGCTCAAGCTGGACGCCGAGTTCCCGCGCTTCACGCAGCACCTCGTCGAGATCCTCTACCCGCAGTTCCTCGCGCCGCTGCCGTCCATGCTGATCGCACAGGTCCAGCCGGACACGGGCGATGCCGGCCTCGTGACCGGCGTGACGCTGCCGCGCGGCAGCATGCTGCGCGGCCAGTCGGCGCGAGCGGGGCTGACGGACTGCCGCTTCCGCACCGCGCACGAGCTGGTCATGTGGCCGCTGGAGCTGGCGTCGGCGGAGTACTTCAGCCACGCGTCCAACCTGCCGCTGAACGGGCAGGACAGCTGGCGCAAGTTCTCGTCCGGCCTGCGCATCAAGCTGCGCACGACGGGCGGTGCTGACCTCTCCCAGCTGACGCTCAACGACCTGCGCCTGCACTGCGCGGCCAGCGGCGAGCTGGGCTACGCGCTGCACGAGCTGGTGTGCGGCCACACGCTGGGCGTCATCGTCAGCGGCGGTGGCAGGCACGAGACGGTCGCGCCCGGCTGCGTGCGCACGGTGGGTTTCGAGGAAGACGAGGCGCTGCTGCCCGTCAGCCCGCGCGGCTTCGGCGGCTACCGCCTGCTGCAGGAGTACTTCGCCTTCCCCAGCCGCTTCATGTTCTTCGACCTGGCCGGCATCGGCGACGCGCTGCGGCGTGTCGGCGGCCAGGAGGTCGAGATCGTGCTGCTGTTCTCGCGCGCCAACGGCGTGCTGTCGCAGTCGGTCGACGCGAGCTCGCTGGCGCTGAACTGCGTGCCGGCCATCAACCTGTTCCAGACCCGCTGCGACCGCGTGCAGATCGGCCCGCAGGGGCACGATTACCACGTCGTCGTGGACCGCGCGCGGCCGATGGACTTCGAGATCATCGACCTGCTGGAAGTGACCGGCCACGGCAACGACCTCGCCCGTGAGCGCCACTTCTCGCCGCTGTACGCGGCCTTCCACCACGAGGACGAGGAGCGCGGCGCGTACTACACGATGCAGCGCGAGCCGCGCCTGCTGTCGGCACGCCAGAAGGACCTGCGCGGCACGGGCCCGCGCTCCAGCTACATCGGCAGCGAGGTCTTCGTCTCCATCGTCGACACGAAGGAGGCGCCGTTCAGCGCCGACCTGCAGCAGCTCAGCGTGAAGGCGCTGTGCTCCAACCGCGACCTGCCGCTCTTGATGAGCACCGGCAGCGACGACGACCTCAGCCTGGAAGGCAGCGCGCCGATCAAGGGCATCCGCGTCGTCAAGGGGCCGTCGCGGCCGCAGTCGGCGCTGCGTGAGTCCAACCTGACCTGGCGCTTCATCAACCAGCTGTCGCTGAACCACCTCAGCCTGTCGGACACCGACGAGCACCAGGGCGCCGCCGCGCTGCGCGAGATCCTGCGCCTGTATGCCCGCGAGGGTGACGAGGCGGCGCAGCGCCAGATCGACGGCGTGCGCTCCGTGAAGACCGAGTCCGTCGTGCGCCGGCTGCGCAAGCCGGGGCCCATCGCCTTCGGCCGCGGCGTGCAGATCTCGCTGACCGTCGACGAACTCGCCTTCCAGGGCGGCTCGGCCTTCCTGCTGGGCTGCGTGCTGGAGCGCTTCTTCGGCCGGCACGTGTCGATGAACGGCTTCACCGAGCTGCAGATGAGCGCGCCGTCGCGTGGCGTCATCTTCGCGGGCAAGCCGCAGGACGGATCTCGGCCACTCCTATGAGCACGTCGCCGGCAGCCATCGCGGACTTCTGGCGGCAGCTCCACGACGCGCCGTGGGAGCACGACTTCTTCCACGCGCTGCGGCGCCTGGAGAACCTGCACCCCGACCGCCCGCGCCTCGGCACGGCGCGCCGGCCTCAGGATGAGGCGCTGCGGCTGGGCCAGTCGCCCGAGCTGTCGTTCGCACCCGCAGCGCTGCACTCCGCCAGCGGGCCGACGGCCAGCTCGGCGGGCCGCATTGACGTGCGCTTCTTCGGCCTGTTCGGCCCCAACGGCCCGCTGCCGCTGCACCTCACCGAGTATGCGCGCGAGCGGTTGCTGCACGCGGGCGACGCCGGCTTCTCGCGCTTTGCTGACCTGTTCCACCACCGGCTGCTGCTGCTGTTCTACCGCGCCTGGGCGCAGGCCCAGCCCACCGTCAGCCTGGACCGCGGCACCGATGACCGCATCTCGGCCTTCATCGGCTCGCTGGTGGGGATCGGGTCGCAGGCCCTGCGCGACCGCGACAGCGCGGATGACCACGCCCGCCTGCACTTCGCCGGCATCCTGTCGTCGCCGGTGCGCAGTGCCGAGGGGCTGGCCAAGATGTTGAGCGGCGTGCTGCAGCGCCCGGTGCAGGTCGAGCAGTTCGTCGGCAGCTGGATGCCGCTGCCGGAGTCCGAGCGCACGCGCATCGGCCGCAACGCGCTGGGCGAGCGCCAGCACAGCGGCAACTGCGTCGGCGGCGGCGCCGTGCTGGGCGGCGCCGTGTGGGACCGCCAGCACGGCTTCCGCATCCACGTGGGTCCGCTGGACGCGAAGGCGTTTGCGTCGCTGCTGCCCGATGGCGACAACCTGCCGCGCATCGTGCCGCTGGTCATGCACTACGTCGGCGAGGAACTGCATTGGGACCTGCGCCTCGTGCTGGACCGCGACCAGGTTCCCGCCACACGGCCGGGCATCGCCGGCCGGCTCGGCTGGACCAGCTGGCTGGGCCAGCGCAGCGAGCGCCAGCAGGACGCGCACCTTGTTTTGACGCCCGGACCTGCCATGCAGCGTCTGTTGAAGAAGACACGCCGCCCGGGTGGGATGGCGCCACCGAATTAACGAACCCGTTCAGAGGAGAGAACCCATGGCAGAAATCAGTCGTGTCGCCGTCTTCGGCAAGCTCAATGCCCTGACCTACAAGGCGGTCGAAGGCGCCACCGTGTTCTGCAAGTTGCGCGGCAACCCCTACGTGGAGCTGGAGCACTGGATCGCCCAGATCGTCCAGAACCCCGATTCGGATTGGCACCGCATCCTGCGTCACTTCGACATCGACGACGCCGTGCTGGCCAAGGACATCACGACCGCGCTGGACCGCCTGCCGCGCGGTGCCACGGCCATCTCCGACATCGCCGAGAACATCACCAACGCCATCGAGCGTGGCTGGGTCTACGGCTCGTTGATGTACGGCGACACGGCCGTGCGCAGCGGCTACGTGCTGCTGGGCATGCTCAAGACGACCTTCCTGCGCAACGCGCTGTTCGCGATCTCGCGCCAGTTCGAGCGCATCAAGCCCGATGACCTGGCCGACGGCATGGCCAAGATCGTCGCCGGCTCGCCGGAGGATGGCCAGACGGCTAGCGACGGCTCCGGTGCCGGCGCCCCGGGCGAGGCCAGTGGCGCCATCGCGCCGGCCGCGATGGGCAAGCAGGAGGCGCTGAAGAAGTTCACCGTCGACCTGACCGAGCAGGCCCGCAGCGGCAAGATGGACCCCATCGTCGGCCGCGACGACGAGATCCGCCAGGTTGTCGACATCCTGATGCGCCGCCGCCAGAACAACCCCATCCTGGTCGGCGAGGCCGGCGTGGGCAAGACGGCCGTGGTGGAAGGCTTCGCCCAGCGCATCGCGCGAGGCGACGTGCCGCCCAGCCTGAAGGACGTCGAGCTGCGCGCGCTGGATGTGGGCCTGCTGCAGGCCGGTGCCAGCATGAAGGGCGAGTTCGAGCAGCGCCTGCGCAGCGTCATCGACGAGGTGCAGGCCAGCGCCAAGCCCGTCATCCTGTTCATCGACGAGACGCACACGCTGGTCGGCGCCGGTGGCGCCGCCGGCACGGGCGACGCGGCCAACCTGCTGAAGCCGGCGCTGGCACGCGGCACGCTGCGCACCATCGGCGCGACGACGTTCGCCGAGTACAAGAAGCACATCGAGAAGGACCCGGCGCTGACCCGCCGCTTCCAGACCGTGCAGGTCGACGAGCCCGACGAAGTGCGCGCCGTGCTGATGATGCGCGGCGTGGCCGGCACGATGGAGAAGCATCACAAGGTGCAGATCCTCGACGAGGCACTGGAAGCCGCCGTCAAGCTCAGCCACCGCTACATCCCGGCGCGCCAGCTGCCGGACAAGAGCGTCAGCCTGCTCGACACCGCCTGTGCCCGCGTGGCCGTGAGCCTGCACGCGACGCCGGCCGAGGTGGACGACTCGCGCAAGCGCATCGAAGCGTTGGAAGTGGAGCTGGGCATCATCGGCCGCGAGGCGGCGGTCGGCATCGACGTCGGCTCGCGCGAAGCGGTGGCCCGCGAACACCTGGGCAACGAGAAGGCCCGCCTCGAAGCGCTGGACGCCCGCTGGGCCGCGGAGCGCACGCTGGTCGACGAGGTGCTGGGCCTGCGCGCCAAGCTGCGCGCCGCATCGCAGCCGGTCGAAGGCACGGGCAGCGCGCTGGAAGCCGAGGTCAAGGTGGAAGCGGCTGAATCCGACGTGCCCGCTGCGCCGACCGCCGAAGACCGCGCCGCCTGGCTGGCGCAACTGCAGGAAGCGCAGAAGAAGCTGGCCGAACTGCAGGGCGAGTCGCCGCTGATCCTGCCGACCGTGGACTACCAGGCCGTGGCCGCCGTCGTCGGCGACTGGACCGGCATCCCCGTCGGCCGCATGGCGCGCAACGAGATCGAGACCATCCTGAAGATCGCCGACCACCTGGGCCAGCGCGTCATCGGCCAGGACCACGCGATGGAGATGATCGCCAAGCGCATCCAGACGTCGCGCGCGGGCCTGGACAACCCCAGCAAGCCCATTGGCGTCTTCATGCTGGCCGGCACGTCCGGCGTCGGCAAGACCGAGACGGCGCTGGCGCTGGCCGAGGCGCTGTACGGCGGCGAGCAGAACCTCATCACGATCAACATGAGCGAGTACCAGGAGGCGCACACCGTTTCCACGCTCAAGGGCGCGCCTCCGGGCTACATCGGCTACGGCGAAGGCGGCGTGCTGACCGAGGCCGTGCGCCGCAAGCCCTATAGCGTCGTGCTGCTGGACGAGGTCGAGAAGGCCCACCCGGACGTGCACGAGATGTTCTTCCAGGTGTTCGACAAGGGCTTCATGGAAGACGGCGAAGGCCGCTTCATCGACTTCAAGAACACGCTGATCCTGCTGACGACCAACGCCGGCACGGACCTCATCGCCAGCCTGTGCAAGGACCCCGACCTGATGCCCGACCCCGACGGCATGGCCAAGGCGCTGCGCGAGCCGCTGCTGAAGATCTTCCCGCCCGCGCTGCTGGGCCGGCTGGTCACGATCCCGTATTACCCGCTGTCCGACGAGATGTTGGGCCGCATCGTCAAACTGCAGTTGGGCCGCATCAAGAAGCGTGTCGAGGCGCGCTACCAGATCCCGTTCAACTTCGGCGAGGACGTCGTCAAGCTGGTCGTGTCGCGCTGCACCGAGAGCGAGTCCGGCGGCCGCATGATCGACGCCATCCTGACCAACACGATGCTGCCGGACGTGAGCCGCGAGTTCCTGAACCGGATGATGCGAGGCGAGGAGATCAAGGGGGTGACGGTGGGCGTGGCGGGCGGCGGGTTCAGCTACCAGTTCTGAGCCTGTACCGGCCCTGTTTAGCGAAGGCGGGCGCCGCGGCGCCCGAGCCCCCAACAACTCCGGAAAAACGCCATGACCGCATTCCTCAGCCACTACGCCAACAAGCAACTCAACCAGATCGTCTTCCCCGGCGCGCATGACGCCGGCATCTACGGTCAGGGTAAAGACAACGTCATCACGCAGAGCCTGAACATCTCGGACCAGGCCAATGCCGGCGTGCGCTTCTTCGACCTGCGCATCGCCACCGTCAAGCGCAGCGACGGCTCGTTCGAGCAGAAGTCTTATCACCTGGGCGGCGGCGTCATCAACAACAAGCACAAGGGCGCCCAGCCCGGCCAGGTGCAGTCGCACCAGAACGTCTCCCACCTCGGCGGATGGGGCCAGGACACGCTGACGGACATGCTCACGCAGGCCAAGAACTACGTGACGAAGAACCCGACGGAGTTCCTGATCCTGAAGTTCTCCAAGTGCTACAACCTGAAGGACGTGGTCGACACCTGCGTGCGCGTGCTGGGCGACACGCAGTTCAACTACAACAAGTCTGGCGGCGCGCCGGTCAACCTGAACACGCGCACCGTGGGCAGCCTGGCCGGCAAGGTCATCACGCTCTTTGCTCCGAGCGATCTGGAAGAACTCGGATTCGTCATCCGTGGCCAGATCTACAGCGGCTGTCTGTCCTTCGGTGAGCTCTTCGACAAGAAGACCAAGTCATCGCGTGCCTACAACAAGGATTTCAACGGCCTGCAGTACTTCGGCAAGTTCAGCGACACCGCCGACATCAAGGACAACACCAAGAAGCAGACGAAGACGCTGGGCGGCGGCACCACGTGCGACCGCGATGCGATGGGCATGATGTACTGGACCACCACCGGTCTGCTGGGCGACATCAAGAAGCGCAACGACAAGATGTGGAGCGGCGTGAACGTGCAGTCGCTGCGCGACGTGTGGGAGAGCGGCTACAAGAAGGCGCTGATGAACCAGCTGGGCGCGCTCAGCTTCAAGGATCTCTACAGCAGCAACAGCCGGCTGTATGTGGCCAACAAGAACAGCTGGACCAGCTTCACGCCCAACATCGTCATGATCGACTTCGCCGACTACCAGAAGTGCGTGACGATCTACAACCTGAACCGCGTCAAGAACGAGATGCTCGAGAAGCTGATGCAGCAGTCGGGCCATGCGATCGAAGGGCTGTGACGTCGTTGATCGCGAGCTGCTCGATGCAGGTCGCTGCCGGTGGCTGGCGCAGGTCTGTTGCGGTGTCAGGGGGCTTCATCGAGCCGAAGCTGGCGGCCTGATTGCTGAACCAAGCCACCCGCGTGGTCCGCTCGGTTGCCGCCGCTCCTTCACCTCTATCTGCCAGCGCATGCCGAGACCTTGAAGCCGATGTCCAAGTCCAAATCCCGCCGCCCGGCCATCCCGTCCAATCCGCCGCAGCCTCGCAAGGAAGAACTCACCTACGACGAGGCCCTGCGGTTGGCCATGTCCATGCACCAGGATCGTCGCGTGCTGGCTGCCGAGAAGCTCTATCGCAAGCTGGTCGAGGTGCGCCCCGAGGACCCCAACCCGCTGCACTTCCTGGGCGTGCTGTTGCACCAGGACGGCAAGAGCGAGGAGGCGCTGGCGATGATCGACCGCTCCCTCGAGATGGACCCGGGCGTGGCCTCCTGGCACAACAACCGCGGCAATGTGCTGCTGCTGTTGCAGCGCGCTGACGAGGCGCGTGCCGCCTACGAACGCTGCCGTGAGCTGGAGCCCGCCAACCCGGCCGTGGCCAACAACCTGGCCTGCCTGCTGCGGGCGCTGGGCGAGGTGGACGCGGCGGAGGCGCTGTTCCGCGAGCTGCTCGCGCGTGAGCCGGGTTTTGCCGACGCGCACACCAACTTCGCCAACCTGCTGGTGGACACCCGGCGCATGCAGGAGGCCATGCGGCACTTCGGCACGTCGCTGGAGTTGCGGCCCGACGACCCCAAGGCCAACCGCATGATGGGCCTGATCTTTGCGCACAGCGGCCAGCTCGACAAGGCGGCGCAGGCCTTCGAGCGCTGGATCGCGGCCGAGCCCGACAACCCGCAGCCGCGCCACCACCTGGCCGCCGTGACCGGCAAGAACGCGCCCGAGCGCGCGCCGGACGACTACGTCGCCAAGCTGTTCGACACCTTCTCGCTGAGCTTCGACGAGCGGCTGGCCTTCCTCGAATACCGCGCGCCCAGCCTGGTCGCCGAACTGCTGCAGCGCCTGCAGCCCGAGGCCCGTGGCGACCTGGACGTCCTCGATGCCGGCTGCGGCACGGGGCTGTGCGCGCCCTTCCTCGCACCGTACGCACGCGAGCTGGTCGGCGTGGACCTGTCGGGCGGCATGCTCGACAAGGCCCGCGAGCGCGGCGGCTACGACGAACTCGTGAAGGCCGAACTGGTGGGCTATCTGCAGCAGCAGCCCGGCCGCTTCGACCTCATCGTCAGCGCCGACACGCTGTGCTACTTCGGCCGCATCGACGCGGCGATGGCGGCGGCGGCGCAGGCGCTGCGGCCGGGCGGCCGGTTCCTCTTCACCGTGGAGGCCCTGTCTGGCGACGTTCCCGAGCCGGCCGGTTACCGCCTGCAACTGCACGGCCGTTACGCCCACGAGCGCGCCTACGTTGAAACCTGCCTGGCCGACGCCGGGCTGCAGGTGTCGGTGATCGAGTCCGTCGTGCTGCGCAAGGAGGTCGGCGAACCCGTTTCGGGTTGGCTTGTTGCGGCGCAGAGGCCTGCGTTGTGACTGCCGCTGTCCTCTGCGCGGGGGATAGCGGCCCGGCCCGGTGTGGGACACCATGCCAGGCTTCCGCCGAGCTGTTTTCGTCGTCTAGCATCCACAGCGCTCCCCAGGATAGCCCATGACCCCGCCCCCATTCACCCTCAACACCCCGCTCGGCGAGACGCTGCTGTTCCAGTCGCTCAACGCCACCGAAGAGCTGGGCCGTCTGTTCGAGTTCAACGTGCTCGCGCTGGCGGAGGCCAAGACCGACGTCGACCTGGAGAAGCTGCTGGGCAAGAACGCCCACGTCAGCATCCAGCTCGACGACAACACGAAGCGCCACCTGCACGGCGTCATCGCCACCGCGGGCCTGGACGGCGCCAGCGGCGGCTATGCTGCCTACCGCCTCACGCTGCGGCCCTGGCTGTGGCTGGCCACGCTGCGGGCCGACACGCGCATCTTCCAGAACATCCAGATCGACGCCCTCATCAAGAAGGTGCTGCAGCCCTACGGCGGCGACATCGAGTTCAACCTGCAGGGCAGCTACCCCACCTTCGAGTACTGCGTGCAGTACCGCGAGTCGGACTTCAACTTCGTCAGCCGGCTGATGGAGCAGGAAGGCCTGTACTACTACTTCAAGCACTCGGACAGCAAACACACGCTGGTCGTCGTCGACAAGATGAGCGCCCACCAGCCCTTCCCGGACTACGACAAGTTCAAGTTCCGCCAGGGCCTGGGCGAGGGCCAGCACGTGGGCGTCGTCAGCGACTGGCGCCACCACTTCGAACTGCAGTCCGCCAAGACCACGCTCAACGACTACAACTACCTCACGCCCGGCACGGCACTGTTGAAGGACAGCACGTCGATGCACAACGGCGCGCCGGCCACGCTGGAGGTGTACGACCCGCCGGGCGAGTATCTGACCGTGGCCGAAGGCCAGCGCTACGCCAAGTTGCGCATGGAGGAGGCCGACGCACGCTACGCCGCCGTCACCGCCAAGACCAACCTGCGCGGCGTGGCTACCGGCTGCACCTTCTCGCTGACCGACCACCCGCGCGACGCCGAGAACGCCAAGTACCTCATCGTCAGCACGCGCATCGACGTCGTCTACAGCGGCTACGAGGCCGGCCAGAAGGACTCGCACTTCAGCTGCAGCTTCTCGGCCATGAGTGCCAACGACGTCTTCCGCAGCCAGCGCCTCACGCCCAAGCCCCACATCGGCGGCACGCAGTCCGCCGTCGTCGTCGGCCCGTCCGGTGAGGAGATCTACACCGACGAGCATGGCCGCATCAAGGTGCAGTTCCACTGGGACCGCCTCGGCAAGAAGGACGAGAACAGCTCCTGCTGGCTGCGCGTGGCCACGCCCGTGGCCGGCAAGGCCTGGGGCATGATCGCGCTGCCACGCATCGGCCAGGAGGTGGTGGTGCAGTTCGTCGAAGGCGACCCGGACCGGCCGCTGGTGCTGGGCAGCGTCTATAACGCCGAGCAGATCCCGCCCTACCTGCTGCCGGACCACGCCACGGTCTCCACCTTCCGCTCGCGCTCCAGCAAGCAGGGCGTGGCCGCCAATTTCAACGAACTGGCGTTCGAGGACAAGAAGGGCGAGGAATACATCCGGCTGCACGCCGAGAAGGACCTGCTGGAACTGGTCAAGAACGACGCCCACCTGGAAGTGGGCAACGACCAGTACCGCATGGTGGCCAAGAACCTCACCGAGGAGATCGGCGAGAACGTGGCGCGCACCATCGGCAAGAGCTTCACCGACACCATCGCCGAGAACGTCCAGCTCACCATCGGCCAGGACACCAGCGTGGACATCGGCGGCAAGCACGGCGTGAAGACCGGTGCGGACGCCAGCTACGCCAGTGGTGCGTCCATCTCCGTGGAATCCAGCGCCGGCATGGATATCAAGGTCGGCGCCAACCTGCACATCAAGGCCGGCGCCAACGTCGTCATCGAAGCCGGTGCGACGCTCACGCTCAAGGGCGCCATGATCAACATCGAGGGCAGCGGCCCGGTCAGCATCACCGGCGCGATGGTGAAGGTCAACTCGGGCGGCGGCGGTGGTGGCGGCAGTGCCAGCCCCAAGAGTCCGGACAAGCCCGAGAAGGCCAAGAAGCCCGAGGAACTGCCGAAGTTCAAGAAGAAGGTCGCTGACGACCTGGGCAAGAAGCGCTGAGGCGGGAGAAACCGCCTTGGCCAACTACCGCATTCCCGGTCCGCTCGACGCCAGTCGAGGCAATCACGACGTGCTTGACGGCACCGGCCAGCGCAGGGCCGGCGTCACGCCCGGCATCATCAATGGGCCGACCCCGGGCAATACCAGTGCCTGGGACATGCTCGTCAAGAACTATGAGCGCGCCGAAGCTGTCTATGACGCGGTGCAAATTGGGCAGATGCGTGCCGGCGCGGCCATCCTGCGCGAGACCGGGCATGCGCTGGAGGAACTCGTCAAGGGATTGATTCCCGGGCTGCTCACGATGATGGTGGTGCTCGTCGCCACGACCGTCATTGGAGGGGCCATCGGTGGGGTTATCGGCTTCTTCTTCGGTGGCGTCGGTGCGGCACCGGGGGCGGTCATCGGGGCCGACCTTGGCGTTTCGGCAGGCGTCACCATCCTTACCTGGCTGGGCCTGGGTTTCCTGGTCGTTGGTATTGCCCAGGGCTTCGGCGAATTGATCGGCGCATTGAGCCACGCCACCACGCGGGCCTGGAATGCACCCGACAGTCCGAGAACCCGTTCTGAGGTCGAAGCGGCCGGTGACGAATACGCCTATGCGATTGCGCTGCTCTTCAAGCTCATCCTGATGGCCATCGTGGCGCGGCTGACGTTGGGCCCGGCAAAGGCGTCGACGCAAGAGACGCTGGCGCTGCTGCGCAAGAGCAAATTAGGCGAAGGGTTTGCAGAGTGGGTGGCGAAGAACCAGGAGTCGCTTCTCAAGAACCCGAAGCTGCGTCCCAAGCCGAAGGCTGCGCAGAGCGAGGCGCCGGTAGAGCCGTCGAAGTCTCCGAGTCAGGTCAACAAGGAAAAGAAGCAGGCAGAGCGAGCCGAGGCCGCGAAGCGCCTCAAGGAGCACGAAGTTCCGTGCTTCCACCCCTTTGACAAAGCCAAGTTCAAGAAGATGAGTGCGGCTGAGCAGAAGGAGTATCTGCAGGAGTATGCGAAGCAGTTGCGCGGGCAACAGGATGCGCTTAACTCCATGACGGCCAACGAATACAAGGCCGCGCGAGACGCCTACGAGGCAGTCGGTCGCAATCCGGTGGCCGACGCGGCTCAGGAAGAGTTGCGAAAGAACGTTTCTGCCAACATCAGGAAGAGCATCTTCGACAGTTTGCGCAGCAGCGGTATGAGCGCGGCAGACGCCAGGACCGCGTCGGTCAGCAAGGCAGCAGAGGTGATGGACAAACTGGCCGCACTGCATGAGCCCGACATGGTCGCAGGTGGTTGGTTCGATCCTGACCCAACCAAGATGGGACGGACGGACGTCAACTCGTCAATCGGTGGCGGCTGGAATCAGGCTTCGCGGCTCAAGGGCATGGATGCCATGGTCGATGAGGCGATCAAGAATGGGCAGGGTGCCGACAAGCTCAATGTCAAGCTGGAGCCCTGCCGCGGAAAAGGATTGAGATGAGAGACGAAGACTTTTCATTGTTCATCGAGGAGTTCGGCGAGCCGGACCGCAGCGAGCCGGTGCCGGACACAGCATTCGAGCGCTGGGCTGACAAGCTTCCGGCTCAGTTGTTGAATTACTGGCGCCAGGAGGGGTGGTGCAGTTACGGACAAGGACTGTTGTGGACAGTCAACCCGGATGATTATGAAGATCTGGTCGACGAGTGGTTGGCCGACACGCCGCTCGAGCAGGTGGATGCTTTCCACGTTTTCGCGCGCTCTGCCTTTGGCGATCTGTATTTGTGTGGCGAAAAGTCCGGATCTAGTGCGACGTTATGTTGCTCGATCAATGCGATCACAGCGGTTCCCAAGGAGCTGAAACCCAAAGATGTGGCACGCCGGGACAGTTCCATTTGCTCCTTCTTCGCTGCCAGCTTCATTGCTGATTACGATCGAAGCGACCTTTCAAAGAAGCCGTTGTTCAAACGCGCCTGCGCCAAGCTCGGTGTATTGGCGGCGGACGAGATGTACGGCTTCGAGCCAGCGCTTGTCTTGGGTGGAAAGCCAGTTCTGGAAAATCTGCGAAAAGTCAAACTGGATCAGCATCTGACGATGTTGCGGCAGTTCGGTGCGCCCAAGCTGCCGTTTGCAAAGTTGGACTTCTGACAGCGCCCTGAGTATTCAAATCGTTTGGGACTGGTGGGCAAATCGTGGTCGCCCATGCGACACGTCACCGAAATCGTTTTGATCTTCAACAGCCTGCTCGGCAAGCATGGGCAAGTTCTTTGAACGCTTTCTCGAGGGTTTCAGGCCGGGAACGGCGCGCCGAGAGGTTCCGTCGCGGTCCTGAAGAAGTTCCGAGGAGCACTGCCTGACACGCTGCTTGACCATTTTCTGTGGGGGACCCGCAGGGACAGTCCTTGAAGGTTGGTCCGGCTTATGGCGGGTTCTTCCCCTCGTTCGACGCTGAGAAGTTCGAGCGTCGTGGGCCTGACACGTCTCTCCAACTGCTCCTCGCGAGTGCATCGCGGGCCACCTACGATCTGGAAGACGACCAGTCTCTCGTTGAGCTCGCGCTGGCTCGACTTGGGCCGTTGGATCACGACACTTTGTATGGTTTCGTACCTGACAGTTCTTTGCCGACGTGAGGCAGTCCGTCAAGAGCTGAGCGACTCAGCGTCCCGACAGTAACCAGTGCAGGCCGCCGTCGCCCAGCATGGCGACATCGGCACCGTCTCTCGCCAATTCGCTGCGTCGCAATGT
Organism: Pelomonas candidula; assembly: GCF_043555985.1. NCBI lineage: Bacteria > Pseudomonadati > Pseudomonadota > Betaproteobacteria > Burkholderiales > Sphaerotilaceae > Roseateles > Pelomonas candidula. Next base: position 23,952 of record NZ_JBIGIC010000015.1, read on the forward strand.
CAGCGCGCCCGTCAACCCGCCAAACGCCGGCAGCACCAGCGCGTGCGGGTAGCGGACGAAGCAGGGCCGGCGCAGGCGGTCGCCGGCGCGGCTGCGCAGCGAGATGGCGGGATGCCAGTGGCCCGCGAGCGTGAAGCCGGGCATGCCCGCGGGTGGCGGTTCGTGGGCGGCGGTCAGCGGGCCTAACGACAGCTCGCTGCTGACCACCTTCAACGGCAGACCCTCCGGATGAATCCGCCGGTCGTGGTTGCCGAGCACCAGCACGGTCGGGATGCGTTCGGCGAACGTCGTCACCGCGTTCAGCAGCGAAGGCGTCAGCCCCTGGGCGCCGTGCCAGAAGTCGCCGAGCACAACGAGCTGCGACGCGTCGTGAGCCGCGACGAGCGCTTCCAGTTGAGCCAGCGTCTGCGCACTGCTGCCCGCTGGCACCGGCTGCCCTTGCGCACGGAATGCCGCGCCCTTGCCCAGGTGCAGGTCGGCGGCGAACAAGGTCCGCGTGGCGGGCCACCAGACGGCGCCGCTCGGCAGCAGCCACAGCGTTTCGCCGGCCGCTTCGACACGCAGGCCGTTCATCGCCGCCTCCGGCGCGTCCGGTGCGATGCGGGCTTGTCCTGCACGTCGCCGAACGCGAGGCGCGAGCCCACGTCCACAGCGGGCGCATCGCCGCCGGCCGCTGCCTCCAGCTCCGCCAGCATGCGTGCCAGCCGCTGCGCCAGCGACTCGGTCGACACCCGCTCGCGCAGCCGTTCGATCAGCAGCGGGAAGGCCAGCGGTGTGGGCCGCGCGGGCTGCCGGAGGTCGAGCGTCTGCGCCGCCATGCGTGCCAGCGCGCGCCCCAGCGCATCGACATCCAGCTCCGCCGATAGCAGCTCGGCCTCGGCTTGCCGCAGCAGCCGGTTGTCCGGGTCGTGCTCGCGGAACACGTCGAAGTACAGCGATGCGGACGCCTGCAGCTGCCGCTGGCTGCGCACCTCGCCGGGGTGGCTATGGAAGATCAGCCCGGCGATGCGCGCGATCTCGCGGAAGCGCCGCCGCGCCAGCTCGCTGGCGTTCAGGCTGGCCAGCACCTCCTCGCGCAGCGTCGCGCGGTCCACCGGCGCGAGCAGTGCGCGCAACTGGGCGGCCCAGTCAATGGGCGTGGCGCTCAGCAGCTCCAGTCCATAGTCGGTGATGGCCATCGTGAACGTGGCCGGCGTGTCGCGCCCCGCACGCCAGGCCAGCAGCGACGCCAGGCCCAGGTGCACGGTGCGGCCGGCGAAGGGGAACAGGAACAGATGCCGGCCTTCGTTCGAGTCCAGCACCTCGGCCAGCAGCCGCTGCGCGCCGGGCAGGGCGGACCACTCGGCCTGCAACGTCAGCAGCGGCGCGACGAAGCGCATCTCGGCATCGCTGAAGCGGCCCTGTGCGGCCTCGTCGAAGCGCTCCAGCATCGCGCCGGCCAGCGTGTCGGAGATCGGCAACTGCCCGCCGCCCCAGCGCGGCAGCAGCGCCTGGCCCGCCTTGGCGGTGCGCACATAGGCGGTCAGCCCCTCCACGCGCACCAGCTCCAGCGCGCGGCCGCCGAGCAGGAAGACATCGCCCGCGCGCAGCCGCGCGATGAAGCTCTCCTCCACGGTGGCGATGCGTCCGCCGGTCAGGAACTGCACGCTCATGACCGCGTCCGACACGATGGTGCCGATGTTGCTGCGGTGGCGCCGCGCGAGGCGCGCATCGGGCACGCGCCAGACACCTTCGTCGTCGGGCACGACGCGCTGGAAGTCCGGGTAGGCGCGCAGGCTCTCGCCGCCGTGGCGCACGAAGGCCAGCGCCCACTGCCAGGCCTCGTCGCTCAGCTGGCGGTAGCTCGGCGCACTACGCACCTCGGCCAGCAGCTCGTCGGGCCGGAAGCCGCCGCCCAGCGCGACGGTGACGAGGTGCTGCACCAGCACGTCCAGCGGCGCGTCCGGCGGGCGGCGTGGCTCGATGTGGCCGGCCTGCACGGCGGCGCGCAGCGCCGAGGCTTCGACGATCTCCAGGCTGTGCGTCGGCACCAGCGTCACGCGTGAGCGCCGGCCCGGCGCGTGGCCGCTGCGGCCGGCGCGCTGCAGCAGCCGCGCCACGCCCTTGGCCGAGCCGATCTGCAGCACCTGCTCGACGGGCAGGAAGTCCACGCCCAGGTCCAGGCTGGCGGTGCAGACCACGCACTTGAGCTGACCCGCCTTCATCGCCGCCTCCACCCAGCGGCGCGCCTCCGCGTCCACCGAGCCGTGGTGCAGCGCGATCAGCCCGGCCCAGTCCGGCCGCGCCTCCAGCAGGGCCTGGAACCAGCGTTCGCACTGCGAGCGCGTGTTGGTGAACACCAGCGTGCTGGCCGCGGCGTCGATGTGCTTCACGACCGCGGGCAGCATCGTCAGCCCCATGTGCCCGCCCCACGCGAAGCGCTCGATGCGCGCGGGCAACAGCGTGTCGATGAGGATCTTCTTGTCCTGCGCGCCGCGCACGATGACGGCGCCGGGCGCCAGCGTCTCGGCGGCCTCGTCCAGGTTGGCCAGCGTGGCGGACAGGCCCCAGGTCATCAACGCCGGGTTCCAGCGCCGTAGCCGGGCGAGCGCGAGCTGCAGCTGCACGCCGCGCTTGCTGCCCAGCAGCTCGTGCCATTCGTCGACGACGACAAGGCGCACGCGCTTGAGCACCTCCGGCGCGTCGGCGCGCGACAGCATCAGGCTCAGCGACTCGGGCGTCGTCACGAGCGCCGTGGGCCAGCGGCGCTGCTGCGCGGCGCGCTCGCTGGTCGACGTGTCGCCGGTGCGCGCGGCCAGCGTCCAGTGCGGCGCGAGCGTGGCGGCGGCGTCCTGCAGCGCCAGCAGCGTGTCCTGGCTCAGCGCGCGCATCGGCGTGACCCACAGCACCGTCAGCGGCACCTCGGTGTCGGCCAGCGTCTGCAGCGCGCCGAGCCAGACGGCCAGCGTCTTGCCCGAGCCGGTCGTCGCGTGCAGCAGGCCCGAGTGGCCCCGGGCCATCTCGCGCCAGACCCCGCGCTGGAACGGGAAGGCCTTCCAGCCGCGCGCGGCCAGCCACTCAGTCGTCGGCGCCGTCATCGTCGCCATGCGGGGCGGCCTCCATCAATGCGCGCAGCGTGGCCAGTGTGTCGGCCTCGTGCAGCGGCTTGTCGTCGCGGATGCGCAGCATGCGCGGGAAGCGCACGGCGATGCCGCTCTTGTGCCGCGTGCTGGCCTGGATGCCCTCGAAGCCCAGCTCGAACACCAGCGTCGGCCGCACGCGACGCACCGGGCCGAACTTCTCGACGGTGGTCTTGCGGATCTCACGGTCCACGCGCTGGATCTCTGCGTCGGTCAGGCCCGAGTAGGCCTTGGCGAAGGGCACCAGCGTCAGCTCGCCATTGGTCGCGTCGAGTGCGGCTTCGGCCTCCGCGGCGTCGCGCGGCGCACGGTTCCAGACGGCGAAGCTGTAGTCCGTGTACAGGTTGGCGCGGCGGCCGTGGCCGGCCTGGGCGTAGACGAGCACGGCGTCCACGCTCAGCGGCGCCACCTTCCACTTCCACCACGCACCCGCCGTGCGGCCGATGCCGTAGGCCGACTCGCGGTGCTTCAGCATCAGGCCCTCGACGCGGCGCTCGCGCGAGCCCTCGCGAGCGGCCGCGAGGCCGGGCCAGTCGGCGGCGTCAACCAGTGGCGAGGTCGCGATGCGCAACTGCTCCAGCCGCGCTCGGCGCGCGTGCAGCGGCTCCTGCCGGCGATCCTCGCCCTCGCTCTCCAGCAGGTCGTAGGCCAGTAGCCGCACCGGCGCTTCGGCGAGGATGGCTTTCGACAACTTCGTGCGGCCGATGCGCTTTTGCAGCAGCGCGAAAGGTGCGGGCCGGTCCTCGCCGTGGCGCCAGGCCAGCAGCTCGCCGTCGACGACGGTGCCGTCGGGCCAGGTGCTGGCTTCCAGCTGCACCTCCGGGAAGCGCTCGGTCACCAGTTCCTCGCCGCGCGACCAGATCCACACCTGGCCGTCGCGCTTGACGACCTGCGCGCGGATGCCGTCGTACTTCCACTCGGCCAGCCAGTCGCCGCGCTCACCCAGCGTCGCGGGCTCGGCCTGCAGCGGGTGCGCGAGGAAGAACGGGTAGGGCTGGCCGCCGCGCGCGCCGGTCGTGTCGTCGGCCAGCAGCGCCTGGAAGCGCTCGGCCGTCGGCGGCGTGTCGATCTGCGTGTAGCCCATCATGCGTTGCGCGATGCCGGCCGCGTCCGCGCCTGACCACTCGGCCAGCGCGCGCTGCACCAGCAGCTTGCTGACGCCCACACGAAAACTGCCGCCCACCAGCTTCACGAACATGAAGCGCTCGTCCGCCGACAGACCGCGCCATGCTGCCAGCACGGCCTCGCGTCGTGCGGCGGCGTCCGCCTGGCGCAGTGGCAGGATGCGGCGCTCCATCCAGTCGGCCAGTGGCGCATCGATGCGGTCGACCGGGTCGGGCAGCACGTAGGCGATGGCCTCGGCCAGGTCGCCCGTGGCGGCGTAGCCGGCCTCGAACAGCCACTCCGGCAGCCCCGCCGCCTCGCAGGCCAGCGCGCGCAGCTCGCCCGTCGGCACCGCGCGGCGCGGCGTGCCGCCAGCCAGCAGGTAGACGGCCCAGGCAGCGTCGCTCGGCGGTGCGTCGGCCAGGTAGCGCTTCAGCGCGGCCACCTTCGCGAGCGTGGACGTGCTGGCATCCAGCGCCAGGTAGAGCGCGACGAAGCCTTTCACTCCGCCGCCTCCACGCCGTGCGTCTCGTCGCCGTACTCGGTGGCGAAGGCCTCGGCCTGCAGGCCCAGTTCGGTCAGGTAGCGCACCAGCGCGCCCTCGTCGCCGTGCGTGACGATGACGCGCTGCGCCTCGGTGGCGCGGATGGCCGACAGCAGGCCGGGCCAGTCCGCGTGGTCGCTGAACACGAAGCCGCGGTCCACGCCACGCCGTCGGCGCGCGCCGCGCAGCCGCATCCAGCCGCTCGCGAAGGCGTCGCTGTGCGGGCCGAGCGCCTTGGCCCAGCGGCTGCCCTGCACGGCCGGCGGCGCGATGACGAGGGCGCCGCGTAGCGCCTTGAAGTTCGTCTCGGGCGTGACGCTCTCGACGTCGGGCAGTGCGATGCCGGCCGCGCGGTAGGCCGCGTTCAGCGGCGCGATGGCGCCGTGCACGAGCACCGGGCCTGGTGCGTCTGCCGTCGCCAGCCCGGCGACGAGGCGCTGCGCCTTGCCGAGGCTGTAGCCCATCAGCAGCGCGTGCTTGCCCTGGCTCGCGCAGTCGGCCCACCAGGTGCGCATGTCGGCGAGCACCTCGGTCTGTGGCGCCCAGCGGTAGATGGGCAGGCCGAAGGTGCTTTCGGTGACGAACACGTCGCAGCGCACCGGCTCGAACGGCGCGCAGGTCGTGTTGCAGTCGCCCGCGCCGCTGACGAAGTAGTCGCCCGCGACGACCCACACCTCGCCGCGATGCTCGATGCGCACCTGTGCCGAGCCGAGCACATGGCCGGCCGGATGCAGGCTCAAGCTGACGTCGCCGAGGCGGCGCGTCTCGCCGTAGGCCAGCCCCTCCAGCGAGGCACCGTCGCCCAGCCGGGCGCGCATCAGCCCGAGGCCGTCGTGGTGGGCGAGGTAGGCGCCATGGCCCGCGCGGCAGTGGTCGGCATGCGCGTGCGTGATGACGGCAAGGTCCACCGGCCGCCAGGGATCGATGTAGAAACCGCCGCGTTCGCAGTACAGCCCCTGCGGCCGGCGCGTGACGAGATCGGGCATGGGGCGCGAGTGTGCCCAAGCTGCGCGAGGCGTGCGTGGCGTCGGGAACTGCCGTCTCTGCCACGGCGGTCCGGCAGGCTTGATGAGCGGCTTTTGTCGCCAGGTCTTCAAAGATTTGCGCGGACTTTAAAAACCCGTGTATACTGCTAGCTTCAGTCGCGGGGTGGAGCAGTCTGGTAGCTCGTTGGGCTCATAACCCAAAGGTCGTCGGTTCAAATCCGGCCCCCGCAACCAAATACGGAAACCCGCTGAGTCGCAAGCTCAGCGGGTTTTTTCGTTTCTGGAGTCCGTCGAGGTGAGTCCGGTCGGGGCCAGCGTGCGGCTGGAGGCCAGCACGCTGGGGGCTCCGGCATTCACAGGCGCGGCGAGAACCGCTGTTTGCCGGCCTGGATGGCCGTCGCAGCATGGCCCGGTAGTTCGACGGTTCCTGTCACGCCTTCAGGCAGCGCGATCTCGAACCAGGGCTGGCCTTGCGCGTCGCGGCCCCAGGCGGTGGCGATGACGCCGTGGTCGGTCTGCAGGCAGCAGCGGCCGTCGCCCAGCCGCGGGTCCAGCAGCGGGCGGCAGCGCACGGTCTTGAAGCCCGGGGCCACGCTCGCGAGGCCGGCCACGCGGCGGTACAGGAAGCCCGTCACCGAGCCCAGCGCGTAGTGGTTGAACGAGTTCATCGCCACGTCGCCGGTGTCGCCGTTCCAGCGTTCCCAGATCGTCGTCGCGCCGCGCTCGACCATATAGCCCCAGCTCGGGTACTCGGTGCGCAGCAGCAGGTCCACGGCCAGCGCGGGGTGGCCGTGGTCGGCCAGCACGTCGAGGCTGAACGGCGTGCCGAGGAAACCGGTCGTCAGCAGCGTGCCGCGTTCGCGGATGTTGGCGGCGAGGCGGTCGGCGGCGGCCATCTGCAGATCCTTCGGCACGAGGCCGAAGGCCAGCGCGAGGATGTAGCTCGTGTGGCTGCCGTTGCCGACATGCCCGTCTGGCCGCACGAAGTGCTCGCGGAAGGCGCGTACGACGCGCTCGTGCCAGCCGGCGAAGTGCGCCCCGCGCTGCGTGCGGCTGGTGGCTTCGGCCATCTGCACCATCATGCCCAGCATGCGCGCCCAGCAGGCGGTGGCACTGAGCAGTTTGGGCGTCGTGGCCTCCATCAGGTTCTTCGCGTCGAGTGACAGCCAGTCCCCGAAGTCCACGTCGCGCCGCCGCGCCCACAGGCCGTCGGGGTTGACGTCGGCGATCCAGGCCATCCAGCGTTCCATCGATTCCCAGTGCTCGTCGATGCCCGCGGTCTCGCCGTAGTGCTGCCAGACGGTGTGCGGCAGCACCACGCCGGCATCGCTCCAGCCGTGCGCACCGTAGGCTGGCAGCGCGGGCGGGTTGGTGTCGGCGTAGGCGCCGTCGGCGCGCTGGCTGGCGCGCAGGTCGGCCAGGAAGCGGCGCGTGAAGCCGCGCACGTCCATGTTGAACGCGGCCGTGGGCCAGAACACCTGCGCGTCGCCGGTCCAGCCCAGGCGCTCGTCGCGCTGCGGGCAGTCGGTCGGCATGCCGACGAAGTTGCTGCGCTGGCTCCACAGCGTGTTGTGCCACAGGCCCTGCACGATGGGCTGAGTGCTCTGGAGGTCGCCCGTGACGCCGAGGTCGCTGTGCACGACGACGCCGTCGATGTCTCCGGCGCGCAGCTCGCCCGGCCAGCCCGACACCTGCACGTGGCGGAAGCCGTGGTACGTGAAGCGCGGCTCCCAGGTCTCGCCGTTGGCGTCACCGCGCAGCGTGTAGCGGTCCGTGCACTGGGCCGCTCGCAGGTTGCGCATGTCGACCTGGCCGTCGTCCGCCAGGATCTCGGCATGCCGCAGCGTGACGGTGCGGCCGGCCTCGCCGCGCACGCGGATGCGGCACCAGCCTGCGAAGTTCTGGCCAAAGTCGACGACGTGGTCGCCGTTGGCGAGGCGCCGGATGCTGCGCGGTTGGAGCGTCAGCGTCGCGCGGATCGGCGGGCTCTCCTGCGGCATCAGCGCGCAGGGCGGCGTCGGCGCGGTATGGACGGCGTCCCAGCCGGAGGCGTCGAAGCCCGGCGCATCCCAGCCGGCGGGCTCCAGCCGCGCGTCGTGAGTCTCGCCGTGATAGATCTCGGCGAACAGCGTCGGTGCCGGCGCGGCCTGCCAGTCGCGGTCGGTCGTGACGACATGCGTGTTGCCGTCGGCGAGCGTCAGCGTGAGCCGCGCCCACAGCCGGCGCGGCGCGGCGCCGAAGGGGTAGCGGCCGCGGCCGATGGCCTCGCTGGCGTAGAAGCCGTCGGCCACCGTCACGCCCAGCACGTTCTCGCCGGCACGCAGCATGTCGGTCACGTCGTAGCTTTGCAGCAGCAGGCGCACGCGGAAGTCGCTGTTCTCCGGCGTCAGCAGCGCGTCGCCGACGCGCCGGCCGTTCAGCCGCGCCTCGTAGCCGCCCAAGGCGGTGATCTCCAGCGTGGCCGAGCGCAGCTGCGCGTCGAGGTCGAAGCGGCGGCGCATCAGCCGACCGGCCTGCGCCGGCGTGGGCAGCCAGTCGATGGGCTCGGCGGGCAGCAGCGCTGGCAGCCAGACGGCGGCATCCAGCGGCGCGTCGCTCTCGTGCCAGCCCGGCTCGGCACCCGTGCGGATGCGCCAGTCGGCCGCGCGCGGCGCGAGGAAAAAGTCGCCAGAGCGCAGCAGCGCGCCGACGCCGCCCTGGCGCGGCTCCTGGATGAAGGGATGGAAGGTGCGCACGGCCACGGCCAGCCGGTGCGTGCCGGCGGCGAGGTCGCCGAGGTCCAGGTCCTGCAGCTCGCGGCCGGCCATGCCGTCCTTGGACGCGTGCAGCAGCCGTCCGTCCAGCCACACGCCCGGCAGGCCCTTCTGCGCGGCCAGCGTCAGCCGCGTGGCGGACAGTGGGCGGTCCAGCGTGAAGGTCCACAGGCACTGGCGCAGCTCGCCGTCGGCGGGGCCGTCGTCCCAGGCCCAGTGCCAGCCGGCGGCGCGCTCGGCACGGGCGGCGGCGTCCTCGGCGGCCAGCCACAGGGGAGCGGTGGTTTGCGGGGTGTTGCTCATGGTGTCGTGTCTCGATAGTCCAGCCCGCGGAAGCAGGCCGGTGCCGCGCTGTGGCGGCCGTTGCCGGTGGCGTAGAGGCCCAGGTAGACGCCGGTGAAACCGCCCGCCACCTCGGTGGACAGCAGCGCGCATTCGCCGGTGCCGAAGGCCTGTTCGGCCTGGCCGGGGCGCTGGAAGAAGAAGCGGTAGTGCTGCGCGTCAGCGCGCAGGCCCAGCAGCAGCTCGCCGTGCGGCAGCGGCTGCTCGCGCTCGACCTTCCACAGGCTGCCGAGGCGCCGGCGCAGGAAGACGACGCGCTGGCTGTCGCGCCGGCCGACGGCGATCTCGTAGTGGAAGCGCTCGTTCTTGAAGACGGTCAGCCCGGCCTCCTCGCCGTCCGCCGCAGGCTCGAAGTCCAGCAGCGTCGTGACCGTGCAGTCGAAGTGCTGCTGGCGGCGGCCGACGAAGGCCGGTGCGGCAACGTCGTCCAGCGTGTCGGGCTGGCCTTGCAGCGTCAGCCAGCCGGGCCGTGCCTGCAGGCTCCAGCTGCCGGGTTGCGGGTTGCGGAGGTGGTTGAACTCGGGCGGGAGCGTGGTACCGCTGAACGTCGTGCTTGTCGACCGTGCCGCGGGTGGCTGCAGCGGCAGCGTGCCGGCGTCCATCGTCTCGAACACGCGGCCCTGCTGGCCGATGACCGGCCAGCCGTCGTCGGTCCACGTCACCGGCGCGAGGAAGGTCTCGCGGCCGAGGTGATGGTGCAGCCCGGCGAAGCGCACCGGCGCCGGGCGGATGCCGAGGAAGACGGCCCACCAGTGGCCATCGGCCGCCTCGACGAGGTCGGCGTGGCCGGTGGCTTGAATGGGACTGTCCAGGCTGCGATGGCTGAGGATGGGGTTGCGCGGGCAGGCCTCGAACGGCCCCATCGGCTGAGCGCTGCGCGCGACCGTGACCATGTGGCCGTACTCCGTGCCGCCCTCGGCGATCAGCAGGTAGTAGAAGCCGCCACGGCGGTAGAGATGCGGCCCCTCGGGCGCCTTGCCGCCGGTGCCGGGCCAGACGAGCCGGCGCGGCGACTTCAGCGCGCCGGTGGCGAGGTCGATCTCGGCCTGGTAGATGCCGGCCGGCTCGTCGCCGAGGAAGCCGCCGTTGCCGCTGATGTAGACGCGCCCGTCCGCGTCCTCGAACAGCGAGGGGTCGATGCCGGGCCAGTCCAGCCACAGCGGTTCGGACCAGCTGCCTTCGGCACGGTCGGCCGAGACGATGAAATTGCTGAACTTGTTGAGGTTGGTCGTGACCAGATGGAAGCGCCCGCCGATGTGGCGCAGCGTCGGCGCGAAGATGCCCAGCGAGCTCTTGCAACCGTGCAGGTCGAGCTGGCTGTCGCGCGTCAGCGCGTGACCGATGGCTCGCCAATTGACGAGGTCGCGGCTGTGAAACAGCGGCACGCCGGGGAAGAACTCGAACGAGCTGCAGGCCAGGTAGTAGTCGTCGCCGACGCGGCAGACGCTGGGGTCGGCATGCGAGCCCGGGATGACGGGGTTGCGGTACTGCGCGCTCATAGTCGGGCTCGGGTGGGCTCAGTCGGGCAGGCGCTGCCGGCCGTGGATGTGGAAGTGCAGCGCCACGGACGGCGCCGCCGTGCCGGGCTGGCCGCCGCCCATATGCAGCGTGTAGCGACCCTCGCCGACCCAGCGGCTGCCGTCGGCGGCGACGTGGCTCAGTTGACGGGCGTCGAGTTCCAGCGTCACGCGCTGCTCGGTGCCTGCGGCGATCCGCATGCGCCTGAACGCGCGCAGGCTGGGGCGCGACGCGACGAGGCCGGCGGGCAACTCGAGGTAGGCCTGCACGACTTCGTCACCGTCGCGGCCGCCCACGTTCTGAACGCTGACCTGGGCCGTCAGCGATTCACCGGCCTGAAGTGCCGTGGTCGACAGCCGCGCCTCGGCGTAGCGGAACGTCGTGTAGCTCAGGCCGTGGCCGAAGGCGTAGCGCGGCTGGCCGTCGAAATAGCGATAGGTGCGGCCGGTCATTGCGTAGCTTTCGAACGGCGGCAGGTCGTCCGTGTGCCGGTAGGCCGTGACGGGCATGCGGCCCGCCGGATTGATGTCGCCCGCCAGCGCCTGCGCGATCGCGATGCCACCTTCCTGCCCCGGATACCAAGCTTGCAGCACAGCATCGGCTGCGTCCACGGCATCGTCGGACACCGCGCCGCCGGCCATCACAACCGCGGCCCACGGCTTGCCGCTGCGGCGCACAGCCGCCAGCAACTGCTGCTGTTCGGCCGGCAGCGCCAGTGTCTGGCGGTCGCCGCGTTCGAAGCCCGGCAGCTTGACCGGCAGGTCTTCGCCTTCCAGCCGGCCGTTCAGGCCGACAAAGGCCAGCACGAGGTCGGCCTGCGCCATCGCCGCCTCGGCCTGCGCCAGCGCGTCCGGCACCTCGGCGAAGGCGACCAGCCGGCTGAAGCCCATTGGCATGCCCATGACCTCGAAGCGCAGCCGGTAGCGCCGGCCCTGCACGAGGTCCACGGCGGCCAGGCAGTCAGCCGGTGCGTGCGGGTGGCTGTCGTCGGCGATCAGCGCGTCGCCCAGCCACACGCGGCTCATGCCGGTGCCGTGGCTGCCGAGCTGCCAGCGGCCCGTCGTCGGCGCGACCAGCCAGCCGCTCCAGCGCGTGAAGCCCTGGCCGGCGCGGCCGAACCAGATCGCCTGCGGGTCCACCCAGCGCGACACCGCCTCGCCCGGGCCGAAGCCGGCGTGGCGCTCGGCGGCCAGGCCGGGTTCGTCGGCATCGGTGCGCAGCAGGGCGGTGGGCACGTCCACCGGCGTCATCGGCACGTTGGCGCCGGCAGCGTGGATGAATGTCGTGTTCGGGAAGCGCTGGCGCAGTGCCTGCAGCGGCGTGAGGCCTTGCGTGGGCTGGCCGTGGTAGTTGCCCAGCATGGATTCGAGGTCGTCGGCCAGCGGCCCGACGATGGCTACGCGGGCGAGGCCGGCGGGCAGCGGCAGCAGGCCGTCGTTCTTCAGCAGCACCAGGCCTTGCTGGGCGGCGCGCAGCGCGGTCTGCGCGTGGTCCGAGGTCGATGGCGACGGTACGGCGTTGGCAAGCCGCTCGCGCACCGCGAGGCTGCGGGTCAGCGCGCGGTCAAGATCGTCTTCCGTCAGCAGGCCTTGCGACACGGCCTCCAGATAGGCCGCGGCGGCCGGCACGGGGCCGGCGTAGAGCTCGGTGTCCATGCCGCTCGTGACCGCGGCGGCCACGGCCTCGGCATCGCTGGCGGCCGTGCGGTGGTGCTGGCGCAGGAAGCGCACCGCGTTGCAGTCGGACATGACAAAGCCCGCGAAGCCCCAGGTCGCGCGCGCCATGTCCTGCACCAGCCCGGCATGCGCCGCGCCCGGCTGGCCGTTGACGGCGTTGTAGACCGTCATCAGGCCGGCGACTTCACCGTCCACGACGGCGGCGCGGAAGGCCGGCAGGTAGGTGTCGGCCAGGTCGTAGGCGGTCACGCGGGCGTCGAACGTGAAGCGCAGCGGCTCCGGCCCGCTGTGCACGGCGAAGTGCTTGGCGACGGCGCAGGCCTGGTCGTCGGCCTGCAGGCCGCGGATCAGCGCGACGCCCAGTTGCGCGGTCAGCTGCGGGTCTTCGCCCAGCGTCTCCTGGCCGCGGCCCCAACGCGGGTCGCGCAGGATGTTGAGGTTGGGCGCCATGAAGGTCAGGCCTTCGGACATGCCCGTGCCGCCCGGACTGCGCCCCAGCGCGCGGGCGTGGGCGGCGCGCCCGTCGGCGGCGATCTCGCGGCCGATGGCGTGCAGCAGTTCGGTGTCGAAGCCGGCCGCCAGCGCGATGGGCGCGGGGTAGACGGTGGCCGGCTCGCCGGGCGAGACCAGGCCGTGCAGCGCTTCGGTCCAGTGGTCGTAGGCGGGCAGGTCCAGCCGCGGCACGGCGGCGTTGGCGTTGCTCATCAGACCGGCCTTCTCGGCCAGCGTCAGCGCGCGCAGCAGGGAGTCGACGCGCGCGGTCACTGCTTCGCCAGCCAGCTCAGGTAGGCGTCCAGCCAGGCATCGGCCGTCGTGCCGCGCGGCATCGAACCGAAGCCGTGGCCGCCGCGCTCGTACAGGTGCAGCTCGACGCGCTGGCCGGCCCGGCGCCAGTTCTGCACGATGTCGAAGCCGTCGGGCGGGAACAGCGGGTCGTCGGCGGCCTGGGCGAGGAACAGCGGCGGCACCGGCTGGCGCGGCGTCGTCGCGTAGAAGCCGCCGTAGATCAGCGCCAGCGTGTCGGGCATCTCGCCGGCCGTGGCCTGCTCCACCAGCGCGCGGCCGCTGCGGGCACCGGCCGAGAAGCCGATGTAGCCGAGGCGCTTCGCGTCGAAGCCCTGCTCGGCGGCGTGGGCCTTCAGCCAGGCCATCGCCGCCTTCGCGTCTTCAATGGCCGGGCCGTGCGGTGCGAGGTCGTCAGCGGCCTTGGGCGCGCCGGGCGCGAAGCGCTGCGCGATCTCGGCGTTGACTTCGGCGGCGAAGTCGGCGTCGGCCACCGGCGTGGGCTTGACGCGGTAGACCAGCACGAAGGCGGTGTAGCCCGCGTCGGCGAGCCGGCGTGCGATGGGCATGCCTTCGTTCTCGATGGCGACGAAGCGGTAGCCGCCGCCCGGCACGACGAGCACCGCGCGGCCGTTGGCCTTGCCGGCAGCCGGGCGCACCGGGAACAGCTGCGGGCGCTGCACGTTGCGCAGGATGCGTTCCTGGCCCAGGCCGGTCCATTGGAAGGCCGGGCCGCTGCCCGTGCCGCCGAAGGGCCGCGGCGTGGGCAGCTCCATCGGCGTGGCGGGCACGGTGCGGAAGACGTGGACGGGCGGTGGCGCGTCGGCCGCGAGCGCCGCGGGTGTGTGGCACAGCGCGAGGCTGGTGACGAGGCCGGTCAGCAGGCGGTTCGAGCGGGAGAAGGCTTGGGGCATCTTCATGGCTGGGTGGGGGCGGCGTGGAAACGGAGCTTGGCGAGCAGGTCGGCGATGAGGGGGCGCGCGTCGATGCGGTCGACGACCGGCAACTCGCGACCCAGCAGCACGCGGCGTGGCGGTGCCTCGCGGTGCAGCACTGCAGCGTGGATCAGCGCGCTGTCGCCCAGCGTGACGGTCGGGCCCAGCTGCACGAACGGCGGCAGCTGCAGGTAGCGGTCGTACAGCCAGCGGCTCAATGGCGAGATGGGGCGCAGGTCCGCGCCCAGCTCTGCGACCGAGGCGGTCAGCTGCCGGTAGGTCTCGCGGGGCACGACCCACAGCGGCAGCGACGGATGCGCGAGCACCTGTCGGGCGGCGTCGGCGTCGGTCGCGAGGTTGTATTCGGGCTCGCCGCCGGCTTCGAGCGCACCGCCGATCCAGATGACCGTCAGGCGCGCCGCGATTTGCGGCGCGAGGCGCAGCGCGGCGGCGACGTTGGTCAGCGGCCCGCCGCAGGTGACGAACAGCGGCAGCGGGGCGTCGCGCGTCGCCTCGGCGACGATGGCTCGCGCAGCGGGGCTGACCTGCGCGTCGCCGATGCCGAAGCTCTCGGCACCGGCGATGACGGGGCAGGGCGCGGCGAGGCCGGCAATGCGCGCCAGCTCCAAAGCCAGGTCGCGGCCCTTCGCCGCCGTCCGGCCCGCGGGTTCGCCCGCCATCGCGGCGAGCTTCGCATCCAGCGCCGTCGTCGTGACGAGCACCGTCTTTGTCGTCGGGCTGAGCCACTGGTGGGCCAGCGCGAACAGGCCGTCCGGGTCGCCGGCCAAGTCGTTGTCGACGATGACGCGGGCCGATGAGCGCTGCGAAATCAGCGGTGCGGCGAACCCAGGCACGCATGCGGCGGCCAGCGCAGCACCGTGCGCGAGGACGAGACGGCGGTTCATGTCAGGCCGGCGACTTGTGGAAGCGGCCGTCCTTCATGATGGCCTTCAGGTGGTGCTTGTTCTGCAGGATGGCGACGTTCTCGGTCGGGTCGCCGTCCACCAGCAGCAGGTCGGCGAGGAAGCCTTCCTTCAGCTGGCCCAGCTCGTCGCCCATGCCCATGATCTGGCCGCCCAGGGCGGTAGCGGCGTGCAGCGCCTCGGCCGGCGTGTAGCCGAAGTGCTGCACCCACAGCTCCAGGTCGCGCGCGTTGCGGCCGTTGGGGTTGAACGGGAAGCCGTAGTCGCCGCCCGGCAGCAGGCGCACGCCGCGGCGGCGCAGTTCGGGCACCAGGGCCTTCTGCGTCTCCAGCACGAGGGCCGCGTCTTGCTTCATGTGCGTCATGTCGAAGTGCGGCGGCGGCGTGGCATCCAGCGTGGCCTGGATGATGCCGATGCTGGGCGCGACGAAGACCTCGTCCTTTGCCGCCTCCAGCATGTCCAGCGCTTCCTCGTCGGCGTAGGTGCAGTGGTACAGCACGCGGAAGCCCGCCTTCAGGCCCAGCTTCACCGCGTCGGCCGCGTGGGCGTGGCCGGTCAGCCAGAGGTCGTGCTCGCGCGCGGCGGCGCCGGCGGCCATCAGCTCCTCCTCGGTGTAGAGCAGCTCCAGCGACGCACCGGGCTTGAGCGCGCTCTCGCCCGAGATCAGGAACTTGACGGCCTTGGCGCCGATGTCCTTGCAGCCCTTCACGAAGGCCGCCACGTTGGCCGGGCCGGCGCCGTGCTCGTCGACCTTGCCAGGGTCCAGCAGCGAACCTTCCATCGGCGGCTCGCGCTCGACCGACGACGCGATGAGTCGCGGGCCGGGCATGCCGCCGGAATCGATCATGTCCTTCAGCGCGGGCTCGATGCGCTTGCCTAAAGCGCCGGCCGAGTAGGCGCTGGTGAAGCCGTGGTCCAGCAGGATGCGCGCGTTGCGCGCGGCGGTCAGCGTCAGTTCCTCCGGCGGCAGGCTCATGCCGGGCACGAACTTCTCGACGCTGGTGGGCCAGGTCAGGTGGGCATGGGCCTCGGTGAGGCCGGGCATCAGCACGCCGCCACGGCCGTCGATGACGCGGGCGTTGTCGTGCGACACGCTCTGGCCGATGGCCGTGATGCGGCGGCCGTCCACGCGCAGCTCTGCGGCGAAGGGCGCGCTACCGCTGCCGTCGAAGACGCGCACGTTGGTGAAGACGACGCCGGGTTCGGCGGCGGGCGGGGTGTAGCGGTGGTCCATGGCCAGCTCTTCCGATGTGCCGGGTTGGGGATGCGTGGTGATGCCGTCGGGCAGCGCGTTGCGGCGCGCGATGTCGCCGAGGAAGGTCGCGCTGGGTTTGGGCAGGCGTTGCTGCGTGGCGCGATCCACGGCGACGAGGCCGAAGCGCACCGCGTAGCCGAACACCCACTCGAAGTTGTCGAAGGCGGTCCAGTACGTGTAGCCGATCAGCGGCACGCCGTCCTCGATGGCCGCGTGCAGGCCGGCCAGCGCCTGGCCGATGAAGGCGATGCGGCGCGTGTCGTCGCTGCCGCTGTAGCCGTTCTCGGTGATGAGGATGGGCAGCTTCAGCTCGTGCGCGACGCGGCGCGCGACGGAGGCCACGGCCTGTGGCGCGAACTCGTAGCGCATGCCGGTGGTCTCGACGCCCTCCGGCGGCGCGACCTGGCCGTCGGGGCCATAGATCTCGCGGGTGTAGTTCTGCAGCGCGAAGAAGTCGTCGCCGTCGATGGCCGGCAGCCACTGGCGGAAGTTGCCGTGCCACATCTTGGCGGCCTGCTGCTCGCCGCCGGGCGCGACCTGCGGCTGCGACAGCGCCAGCGACAGCCCCACCTGCACGCCCGGCGCGACGCGGCGGATCACCGCGCGCGCGGCGATGTGGGCCGCCGAGATGACGGCCACGCCGCGCTCGTCGCCGGCCATCTGGAAGGCGCAGTAGGTGGCGGCGTCGGTGCCGCAGGCCTCGGCCGCGCTGTTGCGCCAGCCCGGCGCGCGCCAGCTCTTCACGTCCACGCCGATGGGCGGCACGAAGCCCAGCTGCGCGAACATGCCTTGCAGCAGCACGCCGATGTTGCATTCGTTCAGCGTGATGACGCGCTTCACGGCCGGGCCTAGCGCCGGCATGACGCGCTCGACGTAGCGCGCGAACAGGGCCGGCGTGCGCTCGCCCTTCCAGCCGCCCAGCGCCATCAGCCACTTCGGCGAAGTGAAGTGGTGCAGCGTGACCAGTGGCTCCAGGCCGTGCTCGACGCAGGCGTCCACCACGGCGCGGTAATGCGCCAGCGCCTCATCGCTGAACTCGCCCTCGCGCGGCTCGACGCGCGCCCATTCGATGGAGAAACGGTAGGCCTTCAGGCCGAACGAGGCCAGCAGCGCGATGTCGTCGCGGAAGCGGCGGTAGTGGTCGATGGCGTCGCCGCTCTTGTCGGCATAGGGTGAGCCTTCGGCCCACTCCTCGGCCCAGGTGTCGCAGTTGTCGTTGCCGCCTTCGACCTGGTGGGCAGCGGTGGCGGCACCCCAGAGGAAGCCGGCGGGAAAGTTCTTGTGCATGACGGGGACGGTGATCGTTCGGTGAGGGGAGTCAGGCGGCAGCCGCGGCACGGCGCTGGCCCAGTTGTTCGTTCATCTGCGAGAGCTGCGCGCGGCCCAGCGGGTAGGCCCAGCCCATGATGGCGGCCACGCCCAGCGCGACAACGGCGGGGATGACGCTCATCAGCGCCACCACACCCTGCAGTGCCTGCGGCGCCTGCTCGGGCGCACCTGCGTGATAGGCCGTCACGCTGAGCACCAGGCCCACGATGGCGCTGCACAGGCCGGCGCCGACCTTGGACGCGAAGTTGATCGTCGCGATCAGCGTGCCGACGACGCGCTTGCCGTCGCGGCACTCGATGTCGTCGGCGATGTCGCCGTTCATCGAGTAGCTGATCGGCGCGCTGACGCCCAGGCAGATATTGGCCAGCAGCGACAGCACGAACACCAGCGGCAGGCGGTCCGGCCCGCCCAATGTCAGGCCCGTCAGCAGCAGCGCGGCGGCGAGCATGGAGCCGACGTAGACGCGCTTCTTGCACAGGCGCCGTGTCAGCTGGTCGCTCAGCACCACGCCCAGCACCAGGCCCACGCCACCCAGCCCCATGAACGGTCCGATCAACTGCGGCTTGCCGATGACAGCGGCGAAGTAGTAGACGCCGGCGGCCAGCGGCAGGCCGATCAGCGTGCCCAGCGCACACTGCGCCAGCACGCCGGCGCGCCAGGCGCGGCTGCCCACCAGCGCGCGCAGGTCGGCCTTCAGGTCGGCGCGCGGCCCGCTCATCGGCGCCACGCGCTCGCGCACGAAGGCGAAGCACAGCCACGTGAACAGCAGGCCCAGTCCTCCGAACAGCAGCGCGGCGCGCTGGAAGCCCTGCGCCGGCACGCCGTCGGACAGCACATCCTTCATGATCGGGAAGCCCGCCGCGCAGCCGACAACGAACAGGAACTGCACGAAGCTGCTGACGCCGGCCATGCGCAGGCGCACGTCGGGGTCGGGCGCGATCATCGGCAGCAGCGACTGGAACGGGATCATGATGAGGCTGTACGAGCACCACAGCGCGACGTAGGCCAGCACGAAGTACACGGTGCGGGCCAGGCCTTCCAGCGGCGGGACCGTGAAGCTCGCCACCAGCGCGATGGACACCACGGGCGCGAACCACAGCAGATAGGGCCGGGCCTGGCCCCAGCGGGTGCGCGTGGCGTCCACGCGGCGGCCGACGAAGATGTCCCACACCGCGTCGACGATGCGCACCAGCAGCAGCAGCGCACCAATGAAGGCGGCCGACAGGCCGGCCACGTCGGTGTAGAAGTACATCGCCATGCCGCCCGTGGCCGTGATGGCCGTCGGCATGAAGTTGCCCAGGCCGTAGGCGACCTTTTCGTGGAAGGGGATGCGGAGCTGGCTCATGGGAGGCTTTCGGCAAGCAGGCGGACGGGGCCGAGGAGGCCGGTGGGAAGACGGGTCAGGCGGCGGCCGGGCAGTGGCAGGCCACCGGGGCGGGCGGGGTCGCGGTGGGCGTTCTCAGGCACGTTGGCCACCGTGATGACGAGGGTGTTGGTGCCGGCCCGCAGGCGCTGGCTCACGTCGAAGACGAACGGGCCTTCGCTGCGCATCCACGGCGTGTCGCCGTTGACCTGCAACGACAGCGCGTCGTGCGCGGCGCCGAGGTCCAGCTGGAGGCCGCCGGCGGCCAGCTCTTCGGGCGCCACGTCGAGCTGCAACGTGTAGCGCAGCTGGCCTGCGAAATCGGCGATGTCGGCGTGGTCGCGCAGGTCGGTCAACTTGTCCCAGGTGGCGTCGAAGACGATGCGCCGGCCACCGAGGCCCCGGCCGTCACCGTTGACCTGCCAGGGGCCGAGCAGTTCGCGCGCCGAGGTCCGCGTGGCGGCTCGTGCGGCGCGCGGTGCGCGGCAGTGCAGGGCGGGCGCGATGCGCAGCCAGCGCGACGTGGCGGGCGGCAGCCGCATGTCGGCAGCGTCGTGGGTCTTCATGCCGTGTACCTCTCCAGTCCAGGCGTCCCAAATTTCGGCGCCCAGGCCGGCCGGCAGCGGCCAGGTGGGCGTTTGCGGCGTCGCGCCGGCGTTGCGCAGCAACACCCATTGCTGCTCGCCGTCGTCGCGCACGTGGAAGCTGCAGCCGTGGCCGGCCGGCAGCGCCAGGCTGGGCGGCACGTCGGCGTCGCGCAGCGTGCGGCCCAGTGCGGAGGGCGCCACGGCGCGCACCGGCTGCATCGCGAGTTGCACGCGCTGGTCGCGCGTGGCGGCGTCCAGCCAGCCGGCTTCGCGGCGCGGCTTGGCGCCGCAGGCGACGACCGGCATGCCGGCCTCCGCACAGGCGGCCAGGAACTCGGCGACCTCGGCGCGCAGCGCCGGCAGGTCGGGCAGCACGACGGCGCGGTAGCGGTGGCCGCCGGGCGTGACCAGGGCGCCGGCTTCGAGCCGGCTGGCCAGCAGGCCGTGGTCGTTGATCCAGTCCCAGTCGTAGCCGGCGTCCTGCAGCGCGTCGTGCCAGGCCGGGGCGGTGAGGCGGTCTGCGGCGCCGGTGAAGGCGAACAGGTCCAGCGGCGCCAGCACGGCCACCGGCACGACGGCGCGGCCGCGCTGCAGCAGGCACTGGTTGCGCGCCATGTAGTCGGTGAGCGGGTGGGCCAGCTGCCACCAGGGGTTGGCGTCGTCCAGCGGCGTGCCGATCTCCATCGCCTCGAACGGGTACCAGGGGTGCTGGTCTTGGGGCCAGCCCGTCACGCGGGCGCTGGCGCCATGGCCGACGAGCTGCTGGATGCCGGCGGCGTAGAACGCGTCGGCGCGTTCGCGCACCTGCTTCGGCGTGACGGCCAGGCCTTCCAGCAGCCAGCAGAAAGCCTCGCCGCTGACAACGCTGCGGCCGTAGATGTGGGCGGCCGAGCGGGCCACGCGCAGCAGGTGCGGCGCGGCGCCGCCGGCGAGGTCTTCGGTCTCGGGGATGCCGGCCACGCCGTAGGCCTGCAGCCAGTCCACCGGCGCGCCGTGGGCCTGGACCTTGGCCTGCAGGCCGTGCGCGCGGGCCCAGTCGGACAGCGGCGCGTACAGCCGCTCGATCATCAGCTCGGAGACGGTGAGGCGGTAGTCGGCGCGCACGCGGTCGCCGGTGCCGGGGGCGTCGAACAGCGGCGCGCCGTTGCGGGCCTGGAAGCAGTTGCGCCAGCCGGGCTGCAGCATCAGCGGCAGGTGCGGGCGCGGGTCGTAGCCGCGGCGGCGCTGGAATTCGCTCGCGAAGTCGTCGGTCCATAGCAGGTCGGCCGGGACTTCGAGGCTGTCGACGAAGACGCTGCGCCACGCGCCGCCGGCGTGTTCGCGCCAGTGCGGCAGCGCGGCGTCGCCGACGCGCGCGGCATGGGCGTCGAAGGCGGCGCGCTGCAGGTGGTCCAGCACCAGCTGCGGGCCGCGGCCGGCGCCTTCCAGGATCATCTGGTCGCTGACGAAGCGCTGCACGATGACGATCTGCCATTCGCCGTCGGGCACGTCCCAGGCGAGGCTGCCGTCGGGCTGCAGGCGGTCGGTCAGGTCGACGGTCTGCGACGCGTCGACCCAGCCCGGCGCGAACACCTGGCCCCAGCGGTCGGGCATCGTCATCGGCACGAAGCCGGGGTAGGCGCCGAGGCTCGGTACCCCGCCGCGCAGCGCGATGACGGCGACGGTTTCGGTGGCCTGCATGCGGTCCTGCCAGCCGGCCGGCAGCGCCTGCTCCTCGGGCACGCCGCCGTGGCCGGCCAGCCAGGTCGTCGAGCGCTGCGGCCGCTCGGGGCGGCGCGGTTGGCCCTGCCAGCGGCCGGGGCCCCGCACCGTGGTCCAGGCCAGGCTGAGTTCCTGCGTGGCGAGCTCCGGTGTGATGGTGTCGCCGCCACCGAAGGGCCAGGCCGAGCCGAAGGTGGTGTCCACCCGCAGGCCCAGCCGTGCCGCCTCGGCCATGACGGCGGCGACGGTGTCGAACCAGCGCGGCGTGAAGACGTCGTGCAGGCCGGCTGGCGCAGTCATCTCGTGATTGGGCAAGCCGATGCGGCAGGGCTGGATCTCCACGCCACCCCAGCCGGCCGCCGCGAAGCCGCGCAGCTGTTCGCACAGCGCCGCGGCCTCGACGGCGCCGCCGGGCCACCACCAGCGCAGCATGGGCCGCAGCGCGGCGGGGGGAGCGAGGAACAGGTCGTGCATGTCAGTCATTCATCCGGGCCGAGCGCTGGGCCGCTCCCGAGCCGGCCCGCTCTGGCGATGTGCTCGCGGCTCGATGCCGCGAGCATCGCCGTCCCCTCGGGGGACCGACCAGGCACGCGCGCGTTCAGCGCTGCGAGGTTGGGCGAGGGGCTCATCATTTTTAGAACTTGATGTCGGCTTGGAGCCCAACCGTGCGGAACGAGTTTGCGCCGAGCGAGTACGCGTAGCCAGAGCCGGCGCCCTTGCCGGGCAGCGGGTAGAGGATGGCGTTGGGCACGCGCTCGTCGCCGGCGTTGCGCACGAACAGCGTCAGGCCCCACTTGTCATCCGCACCGCGCAGGCCGGTGTGCAGGCCCACGATGTTGTGGCCCTTGTAGGAGCATTCGACGGCCAGCGTGTTGCAGTAGCGCACGGCACTCTTGTAGGTCACGTCGGCGCCGATGCTCCATTCGTAGTCGCCCCAGACTTCCGTGTCGTAGTCCGCGCCCAGCGTGACCTTGGTCTTGGGCGAGTACAGCAGGCGCTGGCCACCGACGTTCTGGTTGTCGAACGTGAAGCCAGCCGGGTACTCGGTGCCCAGCACCAGCGCACCGCTGGCGCGCAGGCTCAACGCGCCGAACAGGCGGGCACGCGAGTCCACCTCGAGGCCGTAGCTCTTGACCTTGGGCACGTTGAGCGGGATGCAGTTCAGCGCGCCGACGCTGTTCAGCGTGCAGTTCTGCTCCTGGAAGTTCTTGATGTCGGTGTGGAACAGCGCGATGTCCAGGTCCATGCGCTTGCTGAACAGGCTGGTCTTCAGGCCCAGCTCCAGGCTGGTGGGCTGCTCGGCCTTGACGATGGTGCCCGTGGTGCTGCCACTGGCGGTCAGCGCGCTGATCGGCGTGTCGTTGTCGATCTGCGGGCCCTTGTAGCCGCGGCTCAGCGTCATGTAGCCCTGGGTCTGCTTGTCCAGCGCGTACATCAGGCCGACCTTGCCGGACAGGTCGCTCTCGCGCGCGGTGCCGATGCTGGACGTGACGGTGGTGGGCACCGAGAAGTACTGGAATGCGACGTCGGCGTTGCGCACCTGCTGGTCCTTCACGCGGTCCTTCGTGTAGCGCAGGCCGGCCAGCAGGCTGAACTTGTCGTCGAGCTTGAACGTGGCCTGGCCGAACAGCGCGGCGGAGCCGGTGTCGGTGGTGTAGTCGATCAGCGTGGAGATGGAGCGCGGCACCGAGGCCGGGTAGGCCGGGTTGGGCAGGATGGCCGTGGTGGAGCTCTTCGTGGAGTGGTAGTCGGACAGGAACAGGCCGGCCACCCAGTCCACCGCCTGGCCGCTGGGCGACGCGAGGCGCAGCTCCTGCGACAGCTGGCGCGCCTTGATGACGGTGTCGATCGTGCGGACCTTGTCCCAGCCTTCGGACATGTCGATGCCCGCATCGTCCGGGCCCTTGTGGCGCTCGCGCGCCGCGGTGATGGAGGTCAGCGTCAGGCCGTTGGCCAGCGTCTTGTCGATCTGCGCGGACAGGCCGGCCGTCTTGGACTGCCAGAGCTCCTTCGAGTCGGAGCAGACGTTGTTGTTGCGCACGTTCACGGTCACGCCGCAGGCGGCGAAATCGGCCGCCGCCGCCGTGCTCGCGATGGCCGGTGCGAAGAACACGGCGTTGCTGCTCTTGTCCTGGTCGTAGTCGGCGATGAGGTTGATGCTGAGGTCGGCATCGGGCTTGAGCAGGTAGCGGGCACGCAAGCCGCCGGCCGTCGTGACGCTGTCCTTGTCGTTGTAGGTGTTGTGATAGACGCCGGTCAGGCGGTCCGTGTGGGCCGTGATGCGCAGCGCCGAGATGTCGTTGATGGGCACGTTGACGGCACCGCGCAGCACCGTGTTGCCCAGCTGCGAGCCGAGCACGTCCTTGCCCGACACCTCCAGCGATGCCGTGCCTTCGAAATGACCGATGCGCGGCGCCTTGGAAGTCAGGTTCAGCACGCCGGCCGACGCGTTTTTGCCGAACAGCGTGCCCTGCGGGCCCCGCAGCACCTCGACGCGTTCCACGTCGAACAGCGCGCTGCCGGCCGTGTTGCCCAGCGGCACGCCGTCCACGACGATGCCGACCGAGCTTTCGGCCGAGGTCGTGAACACGGCGGTGCCGATGCCGCGGATGGACGCGCTGCCGCCGGCGCCGCCGGTCTTGGTGTCGCCGAACTCCAGCGCGGCGACGGCCTTGGACAGGTCGGTGATGTCGGAGACGCCCTGTTTCTGCAACTGCTCGGCGCTGACGACGCTGATCGCGACCGGCACTTCCTTCAGCGTCTGCGTGCGCTTCTGCGCCGTGACGACGACGGTGGGCAGTTCGTTGACGACCTTGGCCGCGGGCGCGGCGTCGGGCTGGGCAGCGGCCGGCGCGGACTCCTGCGACACGGCGGGCAGGACCAGGCCGAGCGTGGCCAGGGCGGCGGCGATCTCGTGGAAGCGGAAGCGGGGGCTGGTGCGGGTCAAGACGGTCTCCTGGTGGTTGTGCCGGGGTGTTCCCGTGCGATGGGTGGCGCTGTCGCAGCGAGGGGTGCTGCGGCGCGGTTCGAAGTCGTTCGTCGAGGCGCCTGGCCCGGGCCCGGCGGAGCGCGACACGGCGCCGCCGGCCGCATCGCGGCGGCCGGTTCGGGCGGTCTGCTCCTGGCCCAAGAAACCCTTGGTCATGGCTGTCTCCTGCTGCCTCGTCCACTCCAGCGGGGACGGGCTTTGTTCTGTTGTGGGGCAGTCTAGGAAGGGGGCAACCATTCATCCAGAGGATGGGTTGGATTTCCATCATTCACGGGATGAATACCCCTAGGCAGCATCGCGAAACAAAAAACGGCCGGCGCGAGCGAGGGCTCGGGCCGGCCGAAACGGAGGAGAGAAAGGGGAGGGGCTGCAGCACCCCTGTGGGTCACGTTGGCGAGAAAACGGGCCCGCGAGTAGGCGTGCTGCGAAGCTGGGGCTGGCCGCCCCAGCGAGCGGCGCAACACCCGCGCGGGCCCGTTTTCTCGCCAACCCGAAGGGGCGTGGCTTTGCCGGCGCCGGGCGGCGTTGCGAACCTTGCCCAGGCACGAGCCTGGGCGGCGGTCCGCGCCTTGCCCGGCATCCGGCAAAGACCTCGCCGTGACCCGCAGGGGTGTTGCAGTCCCTCCCTAGGTCACGCGGCGGATGAAGTCCAGCAGCGGCCCGGCGACGCTCGTGTCGGTGGTGCCGACCGAGTAGCCCTGCGAGAAATGGTTGTGCTCGCGCAGCAGCCGCAACTCGGGCGCGTAGCCATGGCGGCTGACGAGGCGGGCGAACAGCTCGCCGGCCTGGGCCTGCATCTGCAGCAGGTCGCGCTCGGCCATGCTGATCCACAGCGGGAAGGGCGGCGCGTTGACGTGGTCGACGAGGCTGGCGGCGTCCCACGCGGCGGGGTCGGGGCCGAAGTAGGCCTCGTTGCGCGGGTCCGGCGTCGCGATGCCGAACTGCGTGCGCGCCAGGCCTTCCAGCCGTGCGTTGTAGGGGCCGGACAACAGCGCCGCGCCGGCGATGCGCCAGCCCGGCGGCTGCCAGCGCCGCAGCAGCGTCGCCGCGGCCACGTGCGCCGCGCCGGCGGATTCGCCGAGCAGCACGATGCGCGACGGGTCGCCGCCCAGCGCGGGCAGGCGGTCCTGCAGCCAATGCCATACGGCCACGACGTCCTCGGGCCCGCTGGGCCAGCGGCTCTCCGGCGCGAGCCGGTAGTTGGGCAGCACGGTGATGACGCCCTGCCGCGCGAAGTGCCAGCCGAAGTTGGCGCGCTGGCGCTTGTCGCCGCGGATGAAGCCGCCGCCGTGGAAGGCCACCAGCACCGGCGGTGCGACGCTCGGCAGCGGGTCGGGCAGGTAGACGTCGAGCCGGTGGCGTTCGTGGTCGCCGTAGGCCTGGTCGGCCAGCAGCGTCACGCCGTCGCGCGGCTGCGCGGCCAGCAGCGGCTTGTACAGCGCCTGCACGTCGGGCAGGTTGAAGCCGGGGCCCAGCTCTCGCAGGCGTGCGGCGA
This sequence comes from Pelomonas candidula, assembly GCF_043555985.1. Lineage (NCBI taxonomy): Bacteria > Pseudomonadati > Pseudomonadota > Betaproteobacteria > Burkholderiales > Sphaerotilaceae > Roseateles > Pelomonas candidula. The sequence goes on from NZ_JBIGIC010000015.1 coordinate 49,354, forward strand.
TGGTGTCGGGAACGGTGCTGGACATGGCGTTCAGTATCAGGCGGCCATGCCGTGCAGGTGCAGCGCGGCTTCGTCCAGCAGGGCCTGCAGGCCGGCCGCGTTGGTGGCGGTGCCGAACACGTAGTTGTCCGGCCGTACGAGGGCGGCGCGGCAACGGCGCGCCTCGAACCAGTGGGCCATGACGCCTTCGGCCTCGGCGACACGCCCCGGGCCTTCGCCGAACTTCAGCACGCGCAGGCCCAGCGTGTCGACGTGCAGCGGCGTCGGCTCGCCGAGGTCGGCGTTGGCGGTGACGAGCAGCCGCCAGCCCGAGCCGAGCACGGTGTCCATGCGCACGCGGGCACCGTCCTTCAGCAGCCACGGCTGCGGGCACAGGCTGCCGCGCGCGGCCGTGATGGACTTGGCCAGCAGGCCGGTGCGCAACTGCGGCAGCACGTCCTGGCGCGGGGTCGGCGCGACCTGGCCGTCGACGGCGTCGGACAGCATCTGCCGGTCGCGGGCGCGCGCGGCCTTCACGTTGCGCTCGCAGATGACGGCACCGACGGCCTTGAGTCGCGTCGTCAGGTCGGTGACATGGGCCCGGCGCTCGTCGCCGTAGCTGTCCAGCAGCGCGTCGGCGGCGCTGCCAGTCACGTCGCCGCGCAGCACGGCAGTCAGCTTCCAGCACAGGTTGGCGACGTCGCGCACGCCCTGGCACATGCCCTGGCCGAGGAAGGGCGGCTGCTGGTGGGCCGCGTCGCCGGCGATGAACACACGGCCCGCGCGCCAGCGCTCGGCCACCAGCGCGTGGAAGCGGTAGGCGGCCTGGCGCCACAGCTGGCCGTCCTCCGGCGTCAGCCAGCGCGACAGCAGCGCCCACGTGGCGGCGTCCTCGACGATGGCCTTGGGGTCCTCGCCGTCCTTCAGCGAGATCTCCCAGCGGCGGTGGTTGCCCGGGCCCATCACGTAGGTGCAGGGGCGTTCCGGTTCGCAGTACTGCACGCTGGTGGTCGGCAGCTTGGCGAGGCCGCGTTCGTTGGCCATCACGTCGACGACCAGCCAGGGCTCGTCGAAGCCCAGGTCCGTCAGCCGGATGCCGGCCAGCTCGCGCACGGTGCTGGAGGCACCGTCGCAGCCGATGACGTAGCGCGCGTCCACCGTCGCGATGGCGCCGGCCTCGTCGCGGCAGGCCAGGCGCACGTGCTCGTCCTGGCCGAGGTCGAAGACGGCCTGGCCGGTGACGACGGTGACGTTGGGCAGCGCGCGCACGGCGGCGCGCAGCACTTCCTCGACCGGGGGCTGCGTGAACACGACCGACGGCGTGTAGCCCTGCGGGTAGGGCGGCGCCACCATCGTCATGCGGCGGATCAGGTCGCCGTCGACGCCGTAGTAGCAGGAGTCGGTGAAGGGCTCCATGAAGGGCTCGACCTGCTCGACGATGCCCAGCTGCTGGAAGACGCGCAGGATCTCGTGGTCCAGCGCGATGGCGCGTGGCTTGTCGTAGACCTCGTGCTGGCGGTCCAGCACGCAGACGCGCAGGCCGGCCTGCCCCAGCAGCGCCGCCGCCACCGCACCGCTCGGGCCGAAGCCGACGATGGCGACGTCGTGGATGTCAGCCCCTCGTTCGCCGGGTACGGCGCCCGATCCCCCAAGGGGATGCGGGGCCGCTTGGGAGCGGCCCGGCGCTGGCCCCGCTGCGGCTTGCTCGATGGTCATCGTTCAGGCCTCTTCGTTGCGGATGGGGTTGGCGAGCAGGCCGATGCCATCGATCTCGATCTCGATGACGTCGCCGTGCTGCATCCACACCGGCGGCGTGCGCGCCTGGCCGACGCCGGCCGGCGTGCCCATGACGATGACGTCACCGGCTTCCAGCGTCATGCAGTCCGACAGCAGCGCGATGGTCTCGGCGACGCTCCAGATCATGTCGGTCGTCGTGGCGTCCTGCATCACGCGGCCGTTGAGGCGGCTCTGGATGCGCAGGCCCGTGGCGCCGGGCGCCAGCTCGTCGGCCGTGACGAGCACCGGGCCGAACGCACCGGTGGCGTCGAAGTTCTTGCCGATGGTCCATTGCGGCGTGCGCTTCTGGTAGTCGCGCACCGACATGTCGTTGAAACAGGTGTAGCCGAACACGTACTGCAGCGCGTCGGCCTGGCTGACGTGGCGCGGCACGTCGCGGGCGATGACGAGGGCCAGTTCGGCCTCGTAGTCGAACTTGGTCGAGACCTTGGGCACGCGGCCGACGGCGCCATGGGCGATGAGCGAGCTCTTGCCGCGGAAGAAGAACCACGGGTACTCGGGCTTCTCGCGGCCGCCTTCCTTGGCGTGGTCGTAGTAGTTCAGGCCCAGGCAGATGGTCTTGCCGGGCTCGGGCAACAGCGGCGCGAGCGTCAGGTCGGCCAGCGGCGTGCGCGGCGCGCCGCTCAACAGGGCGGCCTGCGCCGCGGCGGCCAGGTCCGCGCCGGCGGCGAGCGCGGCGCGCAGGTCGGCCGGCACTTGCGGCTGGGCGGCGTTCAGGTCGATGACTTGCTGGCCGTCCAGCAGGCCCAGGCGGGGGCGGCCGTCGGCCGCGACGAAGGTGGTGAATTTCATGGTGGAGAACTCAGCTGGGAATGAAGAAGACCTGGCGCTGCGCGGCCTTGAGCGCGGCGCTGGGCGGGGCGGAGATGCCCCATTGGTCGACCCGGCCAGGCGGCCAGGTCCAGTCGGCGGGGCCGCCGACGGGGTAGCTGTCGTCGATCTGCTCGACCTCGGCCGTGTATTCGATGACCTCGCCGAACGGCCCGATGAAGTAGTTGAAGGCGTTGTTGCCGGGGCCGTGGCGGCCCGGGCCCCACTCGATGGCGTGGCCTGCGTCGCGCATGCGGCCGCCGCCGCGCATGACGGCGTCGACGTCGGGCATCAGGAAGGCGATGTGGTTGAGCGCGTCGTTGTCGGCGTCGCCCAGCGCGATCGTGTGGTGATCGCGGTCGCAGTTCAGGAAGGCCATGATCCGCGTGCGGTCGGCCAGCGTGAAGCCCAGCGCCTGCTCCAGAAAGCGCTGGCAGGCGGCGACGTCGGGGCTGTTGAGCACGGCGTGGGCGAGCCGCACGGGGCGGTCGGGTTCGCCGTCGATGCCGACGTGGCGTTCGTCGCCGTGCACGAGGCGCAGCAGCCGGCCGCGCGGGTCACGCAGCGTGAGGCCTTGGCCGCCACCGGGTTCGGTGATGGGACCCAGCCCGGCATGGAGGCTGCCGCCGGCCGCGAGCACGGCGGCACCCACGTCGGCCAGCGCCTGCGCCGAGCGGGCTCGCAGCGTGACGTTGCGCAGCGCCAGCTTGTCGGCCGCGTGCAGCGACAGCAGGTGGTGGTCGGCGCCGCTGCCGCGCAGATAGATTGCGCTGTCAGTGCGGGCGACGACGATGAGCCGCCAGACGTCCGTGTAGAAGGTTTCGGCGCGGGCGAGGTCGGGCACGTCGAGGGCGACGCTGCGCAGGCCCAGGGTCCAGGGGGAACTCATGCGGCAATCTCCGGGGGCAGGCCGAGGAAGCGTTCGGCGTTGCGGTGGATGAGGGCCTCGGCCGTGGCGGCGTCGAAGCCCGCGTCTTCCACGCGCTGCACCGGCCGGCGGTCGTGGAAGTTGAAGGGGTGGTCGCTGCCCAGCATCAGCTGCGTGGCGCCGAAGACCTCGACCAGGTGGCGCAGCGTGGGCGTGTCGAACACGAGGGTGTCGAAGTACAGCCGGCGCGCCTGTTCGGCGGGGGCGACTGGGATGGAGTCCTGCAGCGCCGGGAACACCTGCCAGCCCTGCTGCAGCCGCGGCAGCAGCATCGCCAGCGTGCCGCCGCCGTGGCTGAAGGCCAGGCGCAGCCTGGGGCAGGCCTGCAGCAGCCCGCCGGTGATGACGGACGCCGCGGCCAGGCCGACGTCGCTGGGATAGGCCAGCACCTGCTGCAGCGGCGCGGGGCCGACGAGGCGGTCCATGCCGGTGGGGCGCAGCGCGTGCACGAAGACCGGCACGTCCATCGCCTCGCAGGCCTGGAAGAACGGCAGGAAACGCGGGTCGCCGACGGGCACGCCGTTGACGTTGCTGCCCAGCTCCACGCCGACGAGCCCCAGCACGCCGATGGCGTGGCGCAGCTCGGCGATCGCGAGATCGACGTCCTGCAGCGGCACGGCGGCCAGGCCCAGCAGCGCAACGCCGCCGTCGGCCACCATCGCGGCGGTCTGTTCGTTCAGGTAGCGCAGTAGCTGCTGCGCGGCGGACGCGTCCATCCACGTGGACAGCAGCTCCGGCATCGGCGAGATGACCTGCAGCCGCAGGCCCATGCCGGGCAGGTCCTGCAGCCGGCGGGCGGGGTTCCAGCACTGTTCGGACACCGTGCGGTACTGCTTGCCGGAGATCATCACGTGCCGGTGGCAGAGGTCGCCCTTGGGCGGCGCGGCGACGGTGGACGGCCAGTCCGCCGGCAGGTGTTGGCCGAGGTAGGCGGGGAAGTGCTCGGGCACGACGTGGGCGTGCACGTCGATGCCCTGGCAGGCGCAGGACTGCAGACGCATGGTGTTCAGCCGACCGCCAGGCCCGCGGCCTCGACGCCGGAAATGCAGATGGCTTCGTCCTGGTCGCCGCTGCCACCCGAGGCGCCGATGGCGCCCAGCACGGCGCCGGCAGCGTCGCGGATCAGCACGGCGCCCGTCTGCGCCAGGAAGCGGCCGCCGGCCGTGCTGGCCAGCGAGTTGAAGAACACCGGGTTGCCCTGGGCGCGCTCGGCCAGCTTGCGGCTGGATGTGCCCATGCCGACGGCGGCCCAGGCCTTGCCGGTGGCGATGTCGATGCGGAACATGCTGGCACCGTCCTCGCGGCGCGCGGCCTTCAGGTGGCCCGACTCGTCCAACACGACGACGGCCATCGCCGCGTGGCCCGCGGCACGCGCCGCGGCCAGTGCGGCCGAGATCATCTGGTCGGCCTGGGCCAGGGTCAGTGCAGGCATGTCGTGTCTCCGGAAGCGGCGCTCGCTCGAGAGAGGAGGGCCTTTTGTGGGTGCGGAGGCAGTCTAGAAATCGCCCCTCAATTCATCCAGACAATGGGGTGGATATCTAAAATCCACGCCATGGATATAACCAAGGTGGACCTGAACCTGCTTGTGGCCTTCGACGCGATGGTCGAGCACCGCAGCGTCACGCGGGCGGGCGAGGCCATCGGGCTGAGCCAGCCGGCCATGAGCGCGGCGTTGAACCGGCTGCGCGCGCTGTTCGGCGACCCGCTGTTCGTGAAGACGGGCCAGTTCATGGAGCCCACGCTGCGCGCGCAGGCGCTGGTGCCGCACATCCGCCGCGTCGTCGACACGGTCAAGAACGACATCCTCAGCGGCTCGGAGTTCAACCCGGCGACGAGCGACCGCAGCTTCACGCTGATCACGCCGGACATCGGCGAGATCCACTTCGTGCCGCCGCTGCTGACCCACCTCGCCGAGTTCGCGCCGCGCATCCGGCTGCGCGCCGTGTCGCACCCCAAGCTGGCCGCGTCGGAGGCGCTGGCGTCAGGCGCGGCGGACCTGGCGGTGGGCTATTTCCCGGACCTGACCGGTGCTGAGTTCTTCCGCCAGAAGCTGTTCGAGAACAACCATGTCTGCATCGTGCGGCGGGCGCACCCGGAGGTGGGCGATGCGCCGCTGGCGCTGGACACCTACCTGGCGATGCGGCACGTCGTCGTGCGGCCCGAGGGGCGGGCGCATGTGTTCGAGCAATACCTGCAGCAGCAGGGGCTGCGGCCCAAGGTCGCGCTGGAGATCTCGCACTTCATCAGCCTGCCGCCCATCATCGAGGCCAGCGACCTGATCGCGACGGTGCCTCGCCACCTGGCGAACATCTGCGCGCGCTACGCGGACCTGCGCATCCTGGAGGCGCCGGTCGACGCACCGGCGATCCCCGTGTTCCAGATCTGGCACCGGCGCGCGCACAAGGACCTGGCGACGGTCTGGCTGCGCGCGGCGGTGCAGAAGCTGTTCACCATCTGAGGGGCAGCCTCAGCCGCACAGCGCGGCGCGCAGGCCGCCCCAGCGCTCGCTGAACAGGCCGGTGTCCATGCGCTTCACGTCGCGCACGATGGGGCGGAAGTCCATGTGCGCCAGCACGTCGCGCTCCAGGTTCACGCCCGGGGCGATCTCGGTCAGCTCCAGGCCGTCGGCGCGCAGGTGGAACACGGCGCGCTCGGTGACGAACACGACTTCCTGGCCGCGCAGCGCGGCGTCGCGGCCGTTGAAGGTGATCTGCTCGACCTGCTGCACGAACTTGCGCGAGCGGCCTTCGGTGTCGATGTGCAGTTCGCCGTTGCCGACGCGCAGCGCCAGGCCGCCGGCCGTGAAGCTGCCGCAGAACACCAGCCGCTTCGTCGAGCGCGTGATGTTGACGAAGCCGCCGCAGCCCACCGGCCGGCCGTTGAACTTGCTGACGTTGACGTTGCCGGCCGCGTCCACCTGCGCCAGCCCGAGGAAGCTCGCGTCCAGGCCGCCGCCGTCGTAGAAGTCGAACTGGAAGCTCTGCTCGATGATGGCCTCGGCGTTGTAGGCGAGGCCGAAGTCGCCCAGCTGCGCCGGGATGCCGCCGGTCACGCCGCTCTCGATGCTCAGCGTCAGCGCGTCGGCCATGCCTTCCTCGGCGGCAACGGACGGGATGCCGGCCGGGATGCCGATGCCCAGATTGGTGATGGCGCCGGGCTTCAGCTCCATCGCCGCGCGGCGTGCGATGACCTTGCGCTCGTCCAGCGCCATCGGCGCGAGGCTGTCGGTGGGCACGCGGATGTCGCCGCACAGCGCGGGATCGAACTGCGTCGCGATGGTCTGCTTGTGATGCTGGGGCTGCGAGACGACGACGTAGTCGATGACGACGCCCGGGATCTTGACCGCCTTGGGATGCAGCGTGCCGGCCTTGACGATGCGCTCCACCTGGCAGATGACGATGCCGCCGCTGGCGCGGGCGGCCTGGGCGATGGAGAGCTGTTCGAGGATGACGCCTTCCTTGTCCAGCGTGATGTTGCCGTGCTCGTCGGCCAGCGTGCCGCGGATCAGTGCGACGTCGATCTTCGGCGCCTTGTAGTACAGCCACTCCTCGCCGTCGAACTCGACGAGGCGCACGAGGTCCTCGGTCGATGCGCTGTTCATCTTGCCGCCCTCCAGACGTGGGTCGACGAAGGTGCACAGGCCGACCTTGGTCAGCACGCCCGGCGCGCGGCAGGCGATCTGGCGCGTCAGGTGCGACAGCGAGCCCTGCGGGAAGTTGTAGGCCTCGACGTCGCCGTTGAACACCATCTTCATCATCTCCGGCCCGGTCTGGCCGAAGTGGCCGGCGACGACGCGGCGGGTCATGCCGGCATGGGCGAAGTGCTTCATGCCGGCGTCGCCGGAGTTGCCGATGGCGCCGCAGGCCCAGGTGCTGAGCTGGCGCGGGTGGCCGGTGGCGAGGAAGTGCTGTTCCAGCGCGAGCAGCAACTCCTCCGGCAGGCTGGTGACGGCCAGGCCGCCGAGGAAGAGGGTGGCGTTGTCGGGGATCAGCGGGCCGATGTCGGCGGGGCGGATGACTTTCATGGGGACCCTGTCAGTGGTTGCGGGAGTCGGTCACGCGCAGCACGGTGGCCAGCCCGGTGTCGCCGGCCGCGCAGCCGGTGAACAGGCCCACGCCACCGCCGCGCAGCACCAGCTCCTCGATCAGCTCGATGACGCCGCGCAGGCCGGTCGGCGCCTGCGGATGGCCCCAGATCAGCGAGCAGCCGTAGTTGTTCATGCGTTCCCACGGGAAGCCGAGGTCGGCCGCCAGCGCGAGGTCGTTGACCGAGAAGGGGTTGTGCGTCTTCACGGCATGCAGCTCGGTCGCCGCGAGGCCCGCGCGCTTCAGCGCTGCCTGCGCGGCGGGGCCGGGAGCTGCGGGCATGTAGCCGGCTTCCTCGCGGTACATGCCGAAGCTCAGCACCTCGATCTCGATGCCGGGGTCGAGCGACACCTCGCGGGCGAACTCCCGCGTCGTGAGGATGGCGCCGGCATTGCCGTCGGCCGGGTGCGTCTGGCCGCCGAAGGTGATGGTGCCGTGCTCGCCGGCCACCGGCTTGAGCTTGGCCAGGCCCTCGGCGGTTGTCGGGAACACGCCTTCGTCGGTGGCCAGCGCGCCGCTGGCCTTGCGGAAGCGGCTGTCGTACAGCGGCACGTCGACCATGTAGCGCTTCTGGAAGGCGCGGTCGTCGGCCAGGGCCTGCTGGTACTGCTCATGACGGCGCAGCTTGACGGCATGCTGCTGGGCCGTCGTGAAGCCGTAGCGGCGCGCGACGTTCTCGCCGGTCTGCAGCATGGAGCCCTTGAAGTAGGGGTCGTGACCCATGTTGTCGGTGACCCAGCGCTCGGTATGGCCGTAGCCGCCGGTGCCCTTGGGATCGGGGTAGTAGATGACCGGCCCGTTGGACTGGCGGTCGGCCATCACCAGCAGCGCGCAGCGCGAGCTGCCTGCGGCGATCTCGTGGCTGGCCAGTTGCATCGCGCGCACGCTGGTGGCGCAGGCCTGCTGGATGGTGGGCCCGGCCACGCGGTCGATGCCCATCAGCCCCGTGACCCAGGGCAGGCCGTAGAAGCCGCCCAACTGCGGGTTGGTCACGCCCAGGATGCCGAGGTCGATGGCCTCCACAGGGAAGCGCCGCGCCTCCAGCGCGCTGCGGCCGCACAGCGCGGCCAGGTGCAGCGCGTTCAGGTGGGCCAGCGAGCCCTGCCACTTGGCGAAGGGGGTGGACCAGTAGGCGCCGTAAGGGATGTAGCTGCTGCTCATGGGTGGCCTGTTGACTCAAGTTTGTAATTGCAATGTATAACTATCTTAATGGCCAATCAAGCGGCATTTCCTGCGTTTTCATGCGGGACTGTCATGGCTAACCCTAGAATTTTGCGCTTGAAATGCTTCGCGGCTTGAACGATCATTTGCCCTGAATGTAGTTCAACAAGTGAATCAAAATGAAGCCTGCCGAGCCTTTGCTGCCACCCGAGACGCCGGTCGATGGCCTGCTGGCCAGCCTGGATCTGTTGACCATCACGCGCGCTGGCGCCGTGCTGCACTTGCGCCTGAACCGGCCCGCCAAGCGCAACGCGATCTCCGACGAGCTGATCCGCCAGCTGCACACCGCCGTGCTGAACCTGCCCGCCGACGTGAACGCCGTGCTGATCAGCGGCGAGGGGGCACATTTCTGCGCCGGGCTCGACTTGTCGGAGCTGGTGGAGCGCGACATCGGCGGTGCCGTGCAGCACTCGCGCGGCTGGCATGCGGTGTTCGACGCGCTGCAGTTCGGCCGGGTGCCGGTCGTCGCGGCGCTGCATGGCGCCGTCGTGGGCGGCGGCCTGGAGCTGGCCGCGGCCTGCCATCTGCGCGTGGCGGACGACAGCGCCTACTTCGGCCTGCCCGAGGGGCAGCGTGGCATCTTTGTGGGCGGCGGCGGTTCGGTGCGCATCCCGCGCCTGATCGGCGTCGCGCGGATGACGGACATGATGCTGACCGGCCGCGTCTACGACGCCGACCAGGCCGAGCGCGCCGGCCTCGTGCAGTACCGCGCACCGGCCGGCGGCGCGCTGGCCAAGGCGATGGAGGTCGCGCAGGCCGCGGCGCGCACGTCGCCGATGACGGCGTTCGCCGTCATCCACGCGCTGCCGCGCATTGCCGAGCAGGGCGCGGCGGAGGGGCTGTTCACCGAGGCGCTGATGTCGGCCGTCGCGGCCAGCACGCCCGAGGCCAAGGCCCGGCTGCAGGCCTTCCTCGAAGGCAAGGCGGCCAAGGTGGTGAAGTCATGAGCGCCGCGCCGGGCCGCTCCCTAGCCGCGGGCGACGCTGTCCACGTGGGCGCGGGCTTCCGTGATGCGCGCGTTGGCGGCTGCGTCGTCGCCACGCTGGTCGACCGCCCCGATGGCAGCCAGGTGCTGTCCTCCACCGAGCCGTTGCAGGCCTACCCCGAGCGCCTGACCGACGTGCTGGAGCACTGGGCCCGCACATCGCCCGCGCGCCCGCTGCTCGCGCAGCGCGACGCGTCCGGCGCGTGGCAACACCTCAGCTACGCCGACATGCTGGCGCGTGCGCAGGCCGTCGGCCAGGCGCTGCTGGACGCCGGCGTCAGCGCCGAGCGCCCGCTGGCCATCCTGGCCGACAACAGCCTGGACCACGCCACGCTGATGATGGGCGCGATGTGGGCCGGCGTGCCCTATGCCAGTGTGTCGGTGGCCTACGCACTGGTGTCCAGCGACTTCGCACGGCTGCGCCACATCCTGGGCGTGCTGACGCCGGGCATGGTCTACGCGGCGCACGACGGCTTCGGCCGCGCGATCTCGGCGCTGGTGCCGGCCGACGTGCCCGTCGTGCTGGGCCGCGGCGAGCTGGCGGACCGGCCCACGACGCCCTTCGCCACGCTGCTCGACACGCCGCCCGGCCCCGCGCTGGCGCAGGCCCACGCGGCCGTCACCGCCGACACCATCGCCAAGATCCTGTTCACCAGCGGCAGCGCCAGCGCGCCCAAGGGCGTCATCACGACGCACCGCATGCTCAGCGCCAACCAGCAGATGCTGCGCCAGTGCATGGCCTTCCTGGCCGACGAGCCGCCGGTGCTGCTGGACTGGCTGCCGTGGAGCCACACCTTCGGCGGCAGCCACAACCTGGGCATCGCGCTCTACAACGGCGGCAGCCTCTACATCGACGATGGCAAGCCCACGCCGACCGGCTTCGCGCAGACGGTGCGCAACCTGAAGGACGTGTCGCCCACGGTCTACTTCAACGTGCCCAAGGGCCTGGAGGAACTGGCCAACGCGATGGACGTCGATGCGGAGCTGCGCGACGCCTTCTTCCGCCAGCTCAAGGCCATCATGTTCGCCGCCGCCGGCCTGTCGCAGGCCGTGTGGGACAAGCTCGACCGCCACGCCGTCGCCGCCTGCGGCGAGCGCGTGCGCGTGCTGACCAGCCTGGGCATGACCGAGACGGCGCCGTCCGGCCTCTTCCTCGTCGGCACGCACGCCCGCTCGGGCCACGTGGGCCTGCCTTGCCCCGGCGTCGAGGCCAAGCTCGTGCCGGTGCAGGGCAAGCTGGAGGTGCGCTTCCGCGGCCCCAACGTCATGCCCGGCTACTGGCGCGAGCCGGCGCTGACGGCCAAGGCCTTCGATGCCGAGGGCTTCTACTGCACCGGCGACGCGGTGCGGTTCGTGGATGCCGAGGACCTGTCGCTGGGCCTGTCCTTCGACGGTCGCATCGCCGAGGACTTCAAGCTCTCCACCGGCACCTTCGTCAGCGTCGGCCCGCTGCGCTCGCGCATCGTGCTCGAAGGCCACCCCTACGTGCAGGACGCCGTGCTGGCCGGCCTGAACCGCGACCAGGTCGCCGCACTGATCTTCCCACGGCTGGCGGACTGCCGGGCGCTGGCCGGCCTCGGCCCCGAAGCCGCGGCAGCCGACGTGCTGCACCACCCGCACGTGCGCGAGCGCTTCCAGCAGCTGGCCGACAGGCTCTACGCGCAGGGCACGGGCAGCGCCAACCGTGTCGAGCGCCTGCACGTGCTGGTCGAGCCGCCGTCCGTCGCGCACGGCGAGATCACCGACAAGAACTCCATCAACCAGCGTGCCGTGCTGAGCCACCGCGCCGCCCTGGTCGACGCCCTCTACGAAGGCGCCGACGCCGACCCGTGGCTCATCCGCCCCCGCAAAACCTCGAAGGAATTGACATGAACATCCAGCACCAGGCCGCGCTCGTCACCGGCGGCGGCTCCGGCCTCGGCGAGGCCGTCGCGCGCGAACTCGCGAAGCAGGGCGCCAAGGTTGCCGTGCTCGACATCAACGCCGCCGGCGCGCAGCGCGTGGCGGCCGACATCGGCGGCATCGCCTGCGCCTGCGACATCACCGACCCAGCTTCCGTGCAGGCCGCACTCGACGCCGCCGAGGCCGCCCATGGCCCGGCGCGCATCCTGATGAACATCGCCGGCATCGGCACCGCCAAGCGCGTCATCGCCCGCGACGGCTCCCCCGCGCCGCTGGAGGACTTCGAGCGCGTCGTGCGCATCAACCTGATCGGCACCTACAACGTCATCCGCCTCGCCGCGGCCCGCATGGCCAAGCTGGAGGGGCTGGACGACGGCGAGCGCGGCGTCATCCTGTGCACCGCATCGGTCGCCGCCTTCGACGGCCAGGTGGGCCAGGAGGCCTACTCGGCCTCCAAGGCCGGCATCGTCGGCATGACGCTGCCGCTCGCGCGCGACCTCGCGCAGCATGGCATCCGCGTGTGCACGGTCGCGCCGGGCCTGTTCGCGACGCCGCTGGTCAAGGAACTGCCGGAAGAGGTGCAGGCCAATCTGGCCGCGTCCATTCCGTTCCCGAAGCGGCTGGGCAAGCCCGAGGAGTTCGCGGCGCTGGCGGCGCACTTCGTCGTCAACACGCACCTGAACGGCGAGGTCATCCGGCTGGACGGCGCGCTGCGCATGGCGCCGCGCTGAGGGCCTGGTCATGGGCCTGCGTGGGGCATCATGCCGGCATGTCGTCGAAGACCAAGAAGACCGAACTGAAGACCGGCCCGCTGGAGTCGGTGATCGGCTACCGCATCGCGAAGGCGCGGGTCACCACCCAGGCCTTGTTCGTCCGCCACATCGGCAAGCCGTTCTCGTTGCGGCCGGTGGAGTTCTCGCTGCTGATGCTGCTGCAGGCCAACGAGGCGGTGACGCCGGCGCAGCTGAGCGACGCGCTGTCGCTGTCGCGGCCGCACCTGACGCTGCTGCTGGACCGCATGCAGGAGCGCGGCCTCATCGACCGCGCGCGCAGCCAGGTCGACCGCCGCTCGCAGCAGGTGACGCTGACCGATGCCGGCCAGGTGCTCTCGGCCGAGCTGGCGCAGCGCGCGCCGCAGATGGAGGGTGAGCTGCAGCTGAGCCTGTCCGCCGCCGAGCGCGCCATGCTGATCGAGCTGCTGGACAAGGTCGCCGCGCACGGCGGGCCGGTGCCTGACGACGAAGCCTAGAACTCTTCCGTGTCGATCTCGGCCTGCGTGGCCTCGTTGTAGCGCGCGCCGCTGACCGTGCGCTGGTTGATCAGCGCGTCGAGCCGCGCCAGCGTGGCGCCGTCCAGCGTGAGCTGCGGTGCGGCCAGCAGTTCCCACAGGTGCGCCGCCTGGGATGTGCCGGGGATGGGCACGATGTCCTCGCCCTGGTGCAGCAGCCAGGCCAATGCCAGCGTCGCCGGTGCGCAGCGCAGCTGATGGGCCTCGTCCTGGAAGGCGTCCAGCAGCTTCAGGTTGGCCGCGTAGTGCTGCGGCGAGAAGCGCGGCATGGCGCGGCGGATGTCCTTCGGGGCCAGCGCGTTGACGTCGCGCAGCTCGCCGCCCAGGAAGCCGCGCGCCAGCGGGCTGAATGCGACGAACGCGACGCCCAGCTCGCGGCAGGCCTGCAGCGCGCCCAGCTCGGGGTTGCGCGTCCACAGCGAGTATTCGCTCTGCAGCGCGGTGATCGGGTGCACCGCGTGCGCGCGGCGCAGCGTCGTGGCCGACACCTCGGACAGACCCAGCGCCCGCACCTTGCCGGCGCGCACGAGTTCGGCCATGGCGCCGACGCTGTCCTCCACCGGGACCTTGGCGTCCAGCCGGTGCAGGTAGAGCACGTCGATGACGTCGGTGCGCAGCCGCTTCAGGCTGGCGTCGACGCTGACGCGGATGGTGTCGGGGCGGCCATCGATGACACGCACGCCGTCCACGCCCTGCATGCCGCACTTGCTCGTCAGCACGATGCGCTCGCGGTGCATGGCCAGCACCTCGCCGACCAGCTCCTCGTTGGCGCCGAAACCGTAGAGCGCGGCCGTGTCGAACAGCGTCACGCCGTTGTCCAGCGCGCCGTTCAGCACGGCCGCGGCTTCGGCACGCGACGGCGGCGTGCCGTAGGCGTGGCTCAAGTTCATGCAGCCCAGGCCGATGGCCGAGACCTCGAAGGGGCCGATGCGTCTTGTTTTCATGCGCCCAATTGTTGTTCGAGCTGGTGCAGCACCCGGTAGCAAGGCAGCACTTGCGCCACGCTGCCATTGGGCTCGCGTCCCTCGCGGATGGCGGCGAAGAACTCGCGGTCCTGCAGCTCGATGCCGTTCATCGATACGTCCACGTGGGACACATCGATCTTGTTCTCCTTGCCGTCGAACAGGTCGTCGTAGCGCGCGATGTAGGTGCCTGTGTCACCGATGTAGCGGAAGAACGTGCCCAGCGGCCCGTCGTTGTTGAACGACAGGCTCAGCGTGCAGATCGCGCCGTTGGCGGCCTTCAGCTGGATGCTCATGTCCATCGCGATGCCCAGCGTCGGGTGGATGGGCCCTTGCAGCGCGTTGGCCTGCACGACGGGGCTGCCTGCCTGATGCGCGAACAGGTCCACCGTGTGCGCGGCGTGGTGCCATAGCAGGTGGTCTGTCCAGCTGCGCGGCTGGCCCAGCGCATTCATGTTGGTGCGGCGGAAGAAGTAGGTCTGCACGTCCATCTGCTGGATGTTGAACTCGCCCGCGGCGATCTTCTGGTGCACCCACTGGTGGCTGGGGTTGAAGCGCCGCGTGTGGCCGCACATCGCGACCAGGCCCGAGGCCTTGGCGACCTGCACGACCTCTTCGCCATCCGCCAGCACGTCGCACAGCGGAATCTCCACCTGCACATGCTTGCCCGCCTTCAGGCAGGCCAGCGTCTGGCTGGCGTGCATCTGCGTGGGCGTGCACAGGATGACGGCGTCCACCTCAGGTCTAGCTAGGCTGTCAGCCAGCTCGGTCGTCACGTGGCCGATGCCGTACTTGGCTGCGACCTCTTTTGTCTTGTCCAGATCGCGGCTGATCAGCGAGACGACCTCGACGCCGTCGATGTTCTTGATGGCATCCAGATGCTTGATGCCGAAGGCGCCGGCGCCGGCCAGCGCCACGCGAATAGGCTTGCTCATGTGTTCTCCAGAATCAAATGGCCCACCGCCGTGTTCGACGCGGGCACGTGATAGAAGCGATGCGCGACCCGCGGGGCCGCCCCACCGGCGACGTCGGCCATCGCGCCGCGGGCAATGAGCCACATGACCAGCTCGATGCCCTCGGAGCCGGCTTCGCGCACGTACTCGTCGTGCTTGACCTGCGACAACGCCTCGGGCTCGGCGATCAGTCGATCCAGGAAGCGGTTGTCCCACTCGCGGTTGATGAGGCCCGCGCGCGGGCCCTGCAGCTGGTGGCTCATGCCACCCGTGCCCCAGATCTGCACGTTGAGATCCGGCCCGTAGGACTCGACGGCCCGGCGGATGGCCTGGCCCAGCATGAAGCAGCGCCGCCCCGACGGCACCGGGTACTGCACGACGTTGACGGCGAACGGGATGACCGCGCAGGGCCAGGCGCCGGCCACCGGGTCGGGCTGGCCGCACATCAGCGACAGCGGCACCGTGAGGCCGTGGTCCACGGCCATCTTGTTGACGATGGTGAGGTCGAAGTCGTCCTGGATGACGCTGTGCGCTATGTGGCTGGCCAGCTCCGGGTGGCCGATGACGGGCGGCACCGGGCGCGGGCCCCAGCCTTCGTCGGCGGGCTCGAAGCGCGCGGCGGTGCCGATGGCGAAGGTCGGGATCAGGTCCAGGCTGAAGGCGGTGGCGTGGTCGTTGTAGACGAGGAAGACGACGTCAGGCTTGTTCTGTGCAAGCCAGCGCTTGGAGAACTCGTAGCCGGCGAACAGCGGTTGCCAGTAGGGCTCTTGGGCCTTGCCCAGGTCCAGCGCCGCGCCGATGGCGGGCACGTGGGAGGTGTAGACGGAAGCGGTGATGCGGGCCACGGTTATTTGCCTTCCTTGCGGCCAGCCTGGCCTTGCGGCTGGCGGTGGGGCTGGGCATCGCCGTCCTCGCCGAGGCGGCGGTTGCCCTGGATGGAGCGGCCGCCGGCAACCATCATGTCGCGGTACTCGGCCTCGGTCATGCCGGTCATGCTGCCCGCCATCTGCTGGAAGCTCTTGCCGTCGGTGGCGCCGATCTTGGCCAGGAAGTAGATGTTGCCGCCCAGGCGGATGCACTCGTTGAGGTCACGCGCGAGCACGGCGGCCTTCTGCGCATCGGTCATGGGCCACTCGTCGAGGTAGGCGCGTTCGTCGGCCTTGAAACGCTCGCGGTTGTCTGCCTTCATCAGCGACATGCAGAACTGGTTGAGCCAATAGCCCTTGCGCGACTGCTCCGCGTCGAAGATGGTCGTGCCCGGGATGTCCTGGTAGGGTTTGTCGAGGGGCATGGGTTGGCGTGGTGTCGGGTCTGGGGCGCATTCTTCGCACTCCAGCCCCATCAATCGAGTTCTGGCTCGCACTAGCTGCTATCGCAAGCCGGCATGGGTTGACCTTACCAGGGCAGGCCGACGTAGTTCTCCGCCATCGCGGCCTTGGCGCTGTCCGACGTGACGAGGTATTCCAGCTCCGCGCGGTGCAGCTTGGCGTCGATTTCGGGCTCGTTGGGCAGGTTGTGCATCAGGCTGGTGAACCACCACGAGAAGCGCTCGGCCTTCCAGATGCGCGACAGGCAGCGCGCCGAGTAATGCTCGATGCCGGCCTCGCTGCGCTCGCGGTAATGCTCGATCAGTGCCTGCGACAGGTAGTGCACGTCCGACGCGGCGAGGTTGAGCCCCTTGGCGCCGGTGGGCGGCACGATGTGGGCGGCGTCGCCGGCCAGGAAGAGGCGGCCGAAGCGCATCGGCTCGGCGACGAAGCTGCGCAGCGGCGCGATGCTCTTCTCCAGCGACGGGCCGGTGACGAGGGCGGCCGCGGCGGCCGGGTCCATGCGCGAGCGCAGCTCGTCCCAGAAACGCTCGTCGCTCCAGTCGGCGACCTGTTCGGTCAGCGGCACCTGCAGGTAGTAGCGGCTGCGCGTGTTGGAGCGCATGCTGCACAGCGTGAAGCCGCGCTCGTGGCGGCCATAGATCAGCTCGTGGCCGACCGGCGGCGTGTCGCTGAGCATGCCCAGCCAGCCGAAGGGGTAGACCTTCTCGTGGGTGCTGATGGCCTCGGCCGGCACGCTGGCGCGGCTGACGCCGTGATAGCCGTCGCAGCCAGCGATGTAGTCGCATCGCACCTCCACGCGCTCGCCGTCCACCGTGCAGCGCGCGCCGGGGCTGTCGCCGTCGAAGCCGAACAGCTCCACGTCGGTGGCGGAGTACAGCGTGGGCAGGCCGGCCGCGGCGCGGGCTTCCATCAGGTCGCGCGTGACCTCGGTCTGGCCATAGACCATGACCGATTTGCCGCCCGTGAGCCGCTTCAGGTCGATGTGGTGGCGCTGGCCGTCGAACATGAGCTCGAAGCCGTCGTGCACCAGGCCTTCTTCATGCATGCGGGCGCCGACGCCGGCCTGGTCCAGCAGGTCGACGGTGGTCTGTTCCAGCACGCCGGCGCGGATGCGGCCCAGCACGTAGTCGCCGGTCTGGCGTTCGAGGATGAGGTTGTCCACGCCAGCCTTGTGCAGCAGCTGGCCTAGCAGCAGACCCGACGGGCCGGCGCCGACGATGAGGACCTGGGTGCGCAGTGTTTTCATGTCTCGTTGTTGATGTAGGTCACGTGCATCGAGATTAGGTCTGGGCGGGCCTGTAAACAATGGACGCTTGGAACCAGCACTTGCACAATCCGAACCCATGCAGATTTCCCAGTCCGCCACGTCGCCACCGCTCTACGAGCTTTATGGCGAGTTGGGAAGGGACGCGGCCCTCGACGGCTTCCATCTGGAGTCCATTGCCGACCGGAGCCGATTGCACAATTGGGAAATCCAGCCGCATCGGCATGCATCGCTCGTCCAGCTGCTGCTGATCCAGGGCGGCACGGCCCGTGTGCAGGTGGACGGCCGCACGCTGGCGTTGCGCGCGCCGGCCCTGGTCTGGGTGCCGGCGCTGACGGTGCACGGCTTCGCGTTCTCACCCGGCACCGAGGGCTACGTGCTGACGTTGGAGCAGGGGCGGCTGCGCACGCTGCTGGGCCCGGCACGCGGCCTGTGGGAGGGATTGGCCGCGTCGCGCGCCGCGGCGCTGCGGCGCGGTTCGGCGCCAAGCCAGACGCTGCTGTCCGTGGCCCGCGCGCTGCACGACGACTACCACGGCGCAGCCCCCTGGCGAGCCCAGGTGCTGGACGGCGCGGTGCTGATGGCGGTGGCGCTGGTGGCGCGCCTGCCGGCGCTGGTTGCCGAGCCGACCGAGGCCGCGCCGCCGGAGGGGCGGGCGATGCAGCATCTGGCGCGCTTTCGCGAGGAGGTCGAGCGCCAGTTCCGCGGCCAGCCCAGCCTGCAGGCGCTGGCCGCGCCGCTGGGCATCACGACGACCCAGCTCAACCGCATCTGCCGGCGGCACCTGCGCTGCTCGGCGCTGGACGTGCTGCACCAGCGGCTGCTGCTGGAAGCCAAGCGCGAGCTGGGCTACACGACGCTGCAGGTACGCCAGATCGCCGACGGGCTGGGCTTTGCCGACCCGGCCTACTTCACGCGCTTCTTCCAGCGCTTGACGGGGCAGTCGCCGACGGCCTGGAGAGAACAGCGCTAGCGCTGGAGTTTGTCGCGCAGGTCGTACCAGGCCGCGCCCAGCGCCGTCAGTGGCACGCGCAGCAGCCGGCCGCCGGGGAAGGGGTGGTGCGGCAGCGCCGCGAACGCGTCGAAGCGTTCGGCCTGGCCGCGGATGGCCTCGGCCAGCACGCGGCCGATCAGGTGCGTGAACGTCACGCCGTGGCCCGAGCAGCCCTGTGAGTAATAGATGTTGGGGGCCAGCCGCCCCACCTCGGGCAGGCGCGACAGCGTCAGCAGGAAGTTGCCCGTCCAGCCGAAGTCGACGCGCACGCCTTTGAGCTGCGGGAAGGTCTTCAGCAGCTTGGGCCGGATGATGGACTCGACATGCGCCGGGTCGCGCGCGCCGTAGATGACGCCGCCGCCGTAGATCAGCCGGCGGTCGGCCGACAGGCGGAAGTAGTCGAGCAGGAAGTTGCAGTCCTCGACGCAGTAGTTCGTCGGCAGGATCTCGGGGAAGCGTCCGCCCAGCGGCTCGGTCGCGATGACCTGCGTGCCGCAGGGCATGGACCGCGCGGCGAGCTGCGGCTCCAGCCCGCCGAGGTAGGCGTTGCCGGCGACGACGACGAACCTGGCCCGCACCTGGCCGCCGGCCGTGTGCACGACGGCCGGGTCGCCGCGCTCGATGCGCGTGACGGCCGAGTCCTCGTGGATGACGCCGCCCAGCGACTCGAGGGCCAGGGCCTCGCCCTGCGCCAGCCGCAGCGGGTGCACATGGCCGGTGCTACGGTCCAGCAGCGTCGCACGGTAACGGCGCGTGCCGGTGATGGCCTCGCTGTGACCGGCGTCCAGCAGCTCCAGATCGCGATGGCCGAAGCGCTCCCACAAGGCCTTGTGGTGTTCGAGCTGGCCCACCTGACGCTTGCTGATGGCGGCGAACACGCCGCCGGGCCGGAAGTGGCAGTCGATGCCGTACTGCTGGATGCGTTGCTTGATGATGGCCGCGCCCTCGAACGCCATCGCGCCGAGCGCGCGCGCGGTGGCGGTGCCATGGCGGGCTTCGATGACGTCCAGGTCGCGCGAGTAGCTGTGCACCAGCTGGCCGCCGTTGCGGCCCGAGGCGCCCCAGCCGACACGCTGCGCCTCCAGCACGACGACCCGGTAGCCGGCCTCGGCGAGGTGCAGCGCCGTGGACAGGCCGGTGTAGCCGGCGCCGATGACGACGGCGTCGGCCTCGGTGCTGCCTTGCAGCGCGGGCCTCGGCGGCTGCGGCAGGCCGGTGGCGGCATAGAGGGACGGCGCATGGCCGCCCGGTGATGGCGATGTCTGCATGCGAGCCTCAGCCGCCGATGCGCAGCCAGGTGGTCTTGAGTTCCGTGTACTTGTCGAAGGCGTGCAGCGACTTGTCACGGCCGTTGCCGCTCTGCTTGAAGCCGCCGAAGGGCACGGTGATGTCGTCGTCGTCGTACTGGTTCACGTGCACGGTGCCGGCGCGCAGCGCGCGCGATACGCGGTGGGCGCGGTCCAGCTGGCCGGTCCAGACGCTGGCCTGCAGGCCGTAGGGACTGTCGTTGGCGATGGCGATGGCTTCTGCCTCGGTGTCGAACGCGATGACGCCCAGCACCGGGCCGAAGATTTCCTCGCGGGCGATGCGCATGCCGTTGTCGACTGCGCTGAACACGGTGGGCTCGACATAGAAGCCGCCGGTCTCCGCCCGCACGCGCTGGCCGCCGCAGGCAAGGGTCGCGCCTTCGTCCTGGCCGGCCTGCACATAGCCCAGCACCGTGCGCATCTGCGCCTCGTCGACGAGGGCGCCCATGGTGCTGGTCTCGTCCAGCGGGTGGCCGGGCGCATGGCGCCGTGCCACGTCGGTGACCCAGGCGACGCACTCCTCGACGCGCGAGCGGTGCACCAGCAGCCGCGTCGGCGCATTGCAGGACTCGCCCTGGTTATAGAACACGCTGCCCGCCGCCGTGCGAGCGGCGCGCTCCAGGTCGGCGTCGGCGAAGACGAGATAGGCGGACTTGCCGCCCAGCTCGTTGTAGACCCGCTTCAGGTTGGACTCGGCCGACGCCGCCAGCATGCGCCGGCCCGTGCGCGTGGAGCCGGTGAAGCCGATGGCGTCCACGTCCATGTGCAGCGCCAGCGCCTCGCCGGCCTCGGGGCCGTAGCCGGGCACGACGTTCAGCACGCCCGCCGGCAGGCCGGCTTCCAGCGCCAGCTCGGCCAGCCGTAGCGCGCTGTAGGGCGACTTCTCGCTAGGCTTGAGCACGACGCTGTTGCCGGCGGCCAGTGCCGGGCCCAGCTTCCACGCGGCCATGAGGAGCGGGTAGTTCCACGGCACGATGGCGGCGATGACGCCCATCGGCTCGCGCGTGACGAGGGCCAGCGCGTTGGCCGGCGTCGGCGCGATCTCGTCGTAGAGCTTGTCCACGGCCTCGCCGTACCAGGCGAGGCAGTTGGCCGAGGACGGCACGTCCACCGCCCGCGCATGGGCGATGGGCTTGCCCATGTCCAGCGTCTCCAGCAGCGCCAGTTCGTCCCTGTTCTCCAGCAGCAGCTCGGCCCAGCGTTGCAGCACACGCTTGCGCTCGCGCGGCGCCTGCCGGCGCCAGCGGCCGCCGTCGAAGGCGCGGCGCGCGGCGGCCACGGCAGCGTCGATGTCCTCGGCGCGGCCACGGGCCACGGGGCCCAGCAGGCGGTTGTCGATGGGCGAATGCTTGGCGAAGGTCTCGCCGCTGGTGCTGTCGACGCGTTGGCCGTCGATGAGCAGGCGGCCGTCCAGGCGCAGCGCGGCGGCACGGGTGTGCCAGTCGGTCTTGTCGCTCATGTCGCCTCCCTCAGACATGCAAAAGCAGATGCTCGCGCTCCCACGGCGAGATCACCTGCATGAACTCGGCGTGCTCGATGTCCTTGACCTCGGCGTAGACGTCGATGAAGGGCTGGCCCAGCATGTCGGCCAGCGCGGCCTCGGCCTTCAGCAGGTCCAGCGCCTCGCCGAGGCTGCGTGGCAGGCCGTACTCGCTGAGGTAGGCGTCGCCCTTGCATTCGACAGTGGGTGTGAGCCGCTGCTCGATGCCGAGATAGCCGCAGGACATCGTCGTGGCCAGCGCGATGTAGGGGTTGGCGTCGGCGCCGATCACGCGGTTCTCGATGCGCCGCGCCGCCGGCGACGCCAGCGGCGAGCGCAGGCCTACGGTGCGGTTGTCCACGCCCCATTGCGTGTTGATCGGCGCCGCCGTGAAACGGGCCAGGCGGCGGTAGCTGTTGACGTAGGGGGCCAGCAGCGCCATCGCCGCGGGCAGGTAGCGCTGCAGGCCGCCGATGAACCAGTGGAACTCGTCGCTGGCCGAGCCGTCGGGCCTGCTGAACAGGTTGCTGCCGTCGCTGGTGCGGACGATGCTCTGGTGCACGTGCATGGCGCTGCCGGGCTCGCCGGCGATGGGCTTGGCCATGAAGGTGGCGTACATGTCGTGGCGCAGTGCGGCCTCGCGCACGAGGCGCTTGAACAGGAATACCTCGTCGGCCAGCAGCAGCGGGTCGCCATGGAAGAAGTTGATCTCCATCTGGCCGGCGCCGATCTCGTGGATCAGCGTGTCGACGTTGAGGCCCATCTGTTCGCAGTAGGCGTAGATGTCCTCGAACAGCGGGTCGAACTCGTTGACCGCGTCGATGGAGTAGGCCTGGCGCGAGGTTTCGGCGCGGCCGCTGCGGCCGATCGGGGGCTTGAGCGGCAGGTCGGCATCGGTGTTGCGCGCGACCAGGTAGAACTCCAGCTCGGGCGCGACGACCGGCGCCCAGCCGCGCTGCGCGTACAGCTCGCAGACGCGCTTGAGCACCGAGCGCGGCGCGAACGGCACGAGCCGGTCGTTGCGGTCGTAGCAGTCGTGGATGACCTGCACCGTGGGGTCCTGCGCCCACGGCACCATGCGGGCGGTGGATGGGTCGGCGCGCAGCGTCATGTCGTGGTCGGTCGACGCGATGACGTCGCTGTAGCGCGGCGTGCCGGGCGTCTCGCCGGTCACGCTCATCGCGATGGCGACCTCGGGCAGGCGCATGCCCTTGTCGGCGGCGAAGCGCTCGCGCGGCAGGATCTTGCCGCGGGCCAGGCCCGTGAGGTCAGGGACCAGGCATTCCACCTCGCCGACGCGGTGTTCGCGCAGCCAGTGGGTCAGGGTGTCGAAGTTGGCGTCGGCCGGCAGCGCGGCGGTGGCGGGGGATTGGATGGGGGACAGCATGGCAGGACTCGGTGAGCGGTGGACGGCCCGCGGCAAAGCACCGCGGGAGGGCGTGACACGGCTCAGGCGTCCGGTGGCCGGTGCAGGTCGCGCCAATCCTGGCAGGCCGCACCGAAGGCCTTCAGGATCGCCATCGAGGCCGGGTTGGTCTCCGCCCGCCATTCGGGGTGCCACTGCACGCACAGCGCGAAGCCACTGCCCGCGGAAAAGGCCTCGACGAGGCCGTCCGGCGCACGCGCTTCCACGCGCACCGTGTTGGCCAGGCGGTCCACGCCCTGGCCGTGGATGCTGTTGACCGTCACGGTGTCGGTGCGCAGCAGGCCGGCCAGCAGGCCGCCGGGCTCGACGTGCACCGGATGTGCCGGGCCGTACTGCACGCCGACGGGCTGGTCGTCGGCGGCGCGGTGGTCGGCCAGGCCCGGCTGCTCGTGCACGGCCTGGTGCAGGCTGCCGCCCAGCGCGACGTTGGCCTCCTGGAAGCCGCGGCAGATGGCCAGCAGCGGCATGCCGCGGGCGATCACCTGGCGCACGATGGGCAGCGTCCACGCGTCCCGCAGGGAGTCCAGCGGCAGGCGGGTGTCGTGGACCTCGGCATCGAAATGCGAGGGGTGGACGTTGGACGCGGAGCCGGTCAGCAGCAGGCCGTCGGCCATGTCCAGCCAACCGTCCAGTTCATCGGGGTGCGCGGCCGGCACGATGAGCGGATAGGCGCCCGCCAGCCGCACCGCCTCGACGTACTTGCGGCCGACCATGTGGAAGGGGTGGTCGCCATGCATGCGGTTGCAGGCCGGGATCAGCACGCGGGGGGCGCTGCGGGGCAGCGCTGCCTGGATGGGAGTGGTGGTCGGCGCGGTCATTGGAGGATGTCGCCCGGCCCAAAGGTATTGGGTTTCGAGGGATTCGTCCAATCCCCGGTGACTCACTCTGGATTGCTTGACAGCGCCACGTGAGCGCGCGGGGGCGCCTTTGTGTTCAGGCGTCGCCGTGCGCCTGGACCAGCGCCGTCAGGAAGCTCTGCGCTGCACGCGACAGCGTCGGCGCGCGGCGGTGTACGCTGCTGAAGCGGCAGTCGTACTTCAGCACGTCGGGCGCGATGGCCCGCATGCGGCCGGCGTCGACGAAGGTCTGCGCGTAGTGCTCAGGCAGGAAGCCGACGAACGCGCCCGACAGCACCAGCGTCGCGATGCCCTCCTGGTCGGATGCCGTGGCCGCACGGTCCAGTCGGTGCTCGTGGGCGAGGCGCATGTTGGGCGAGTGGTAGCCCAGCCCGGCCAGCGGCTGGGTGCGCAGGTCCTTCCAGTCCGCGGCGGCAGGTGCGGCAGCGAACCAGGGGTGCGTCCGGCCGGCGTACAGCCGCATGACCTCGCCGAACAGGGGGGCGTAGATCAGGCTTTCCGAGCGGCGGTGCTCGGGCAGGATGCCCAGTTGGAACTGTCCGTCCATGACGCCGCGCTCGATCATCGCGATGGTGCCGACGTGCAGGTGCAGCGACACCTCCGGCGCCATCGCGTGGAAGGCGCTGACCGCCTCGGCGATATGGGCCTGGTGATTGGTGGCGGTCTTGTCGAAGATCGCCACGTGCAGCTCGCCGCCCAGCCCGCGGTGGATCTCGTGCAGGCTGCCGCGGAAGGCCTCGGTGGCCGACAGCAGCTGTTCCGCCGCCGCGTAGACGCGCTCGCCTTCCGCGCTCAGCGCGAAGCCACCGCGCCCACGGCGGCACAGCACCAGGCCCAGCCGCTCCTCCAGATCCTTGATGTGGCGGCTGATCGTCGACATCGCGATGTTCAGCTCCAGCTCGGCGGCCGCCATGCCGCCGCAGTCCGCCACGGCCTTGAAGACGCGCAGCAGCCTCAGGTCAATATCGCCGAGCCGCCCCAGCAGCGCGCGGGCCTTTGGTTGCATTTATCTTCAAGTGAAGTGGAATAAGTTGTCATTCCATTAAAGCACGCGGGCCACGAGCATTCGCCCTGACACGACCGCGGCGCGACGCCGCCATCCCAGGAGATCGCGATGAACGCAAAGGAAGAATGGCTGCACAACCCGCCCGCGGCGCAGGCTGAGCATCTCGCCGCGCACTGGATGCCGTTCAGCGGCAACCGCGAGTTCAAGCGCAACCCGCGGCTGATCACCGGCGCGGCCGGCCACTACTACACCACCGCCGAGGGGCGTCGCGTGTTCGACGGGCTGTCCGGCCTGTGGTGCACGGGCCTGGGCCACGGCCGCAGCGAGATCACCGAAGCGATCGCCCGGCAGGTAGCCACGCTGGACTACGCGCCCGCCTTCCAGTTCGGCCACCCGCTGTCGTTCGAGCTCGCGAACCGCATCGTCGAGCGCATGCCGGCCGGCCTGAACCGCGTGTTCTTCACCGGCTCCGGCTCGGAGGCGGCCGACACGTCGCTGAAGCTGGCCCGGGCCTACTGGCGCCTCCAGGGGCAGCCGGGCAAGACGCGCTTCATCGGCCGCGGCAAGGGCTACCACGGCGTGAACTTCGGCGGCATCTCGGTCGGCGGCATCGCGGGCAACCGCAAGCTCTACGGCCAGGGCGTCGAGGCAGACCACCTGCCGCACACGCAGCCGCCGCTGGGCAGCTTCCACCGCGGCATGCCGCCCACCGGCGCCGATCTCGCAGACGAGCTGCTGACGCTGATCCAGCTGCACGACGCGTCCACCATCGCCGCGGTCATCGTCGAGCCGTTCTCGGGTTCGGCCGGCGTCATCGTGCCGCCGGTGGGCTATCTGCAGCGCCTGCGCGACCTCTGCACGGCGCACGGCATCCTGCTGATCTTCGACGAGGTCATCACCGGCTTCGGCCGCACCGGTCACTGGACCGGCGCCGAGGCCTTCGGCGTCACGCCCGACATCCTCAACATCGCCAAGCAGGTCACCAACGGCGCCCAGCCCATGGGCGCCGTCATCGCCCGCCAGGACATCCACGACACCTTCATGGACGCCGGCGGGCCGGACTACATGCTGGAGTTCCCGCACGGCTACACCTATTCGGCCCACCCGGTGGCATGCGCAGCGGCGCTCGCGGCGCTGGACCTGCTGGAGTCGGAGTCCGCGCTGCAGCGCGTGCGCGAGCTGGCGCCGCGCTTCGAGAACGCCGTGCACGGCCTGCGCGGCGTGCGCCACGTGGCCGACATCCGCAACTACGGCCTCGCCGCCGGCATCACGGTGGACCCCGCGCCCGGCGAGCCGGCCCGCCGCCCGTTCGAGATCGCGATGGCCATGTACCGCAAGGGCTTCTACGTGCGCTACGGCGGCGACACCATCCAGCTGGCGCCGCCGTTCACGAGCACGCCGCACGAGATCGAGACGCTGCTGGACGCGCTTGCCGAGACCTTCCACGAAACCGCCTGACCGACTGCGCCACCCCCGCCTGCCATGACTGCCCTTCGAACCATTCCCCATCTGATCAACGGCGCCCGCCAGGACGGCGGCCAGCGCCTCGCCGACGTCTTCGATCCGTCCACCGGCCGCCCCGTCGCCCGCGTCGCGCTGGCCGACGCGGCCACCGTGTCCGAGGCCATCGCCGCTGCGCAGCGCGCGCTGCCGGCCTGGAAGGCCACGCCGCCGCTCAAGCGCGCACGCGTCATGAGCCGGCTGAAGACGCTGCTGGAGGACAACGCCGCGCGCATCTGCGAGCTCATCACGCTGGAGCATGGCAAGGTGCTGGCCGACAGCATGGGCGAGCTGCAGCGCGGCATCGAGAACGTCGAGTACGCCAGCTACGCGCCGGAACTGCTGAAGGGCGAGCACAGCCGCAACGTCGGCCCCGGCATCGACGCCTGGTGCGAACACCAGGCGCTGGGCGTGACGGCCGGCATCACGCCGTTCAACTTCCCCGCCATGGTGCCGTTGTGGATGTGGCCCATGGCGGTGGCCTGCGGCAACACCTTCGTGCTCAAGCCGTCGGAGCGAGACCCGTCCAGCGCGCTGCTGATCGCCGAGCTGGCGTTGGAGGCCGGCCTGCCGCCGGGCGTGCTCAACGTCGTCAACGGCGACAAGGAGGCGGTCGACGCGCTGCTGGCCGACCCGCGCGTGAAGGCTGTCAGCTTCGTCGGCTCGACGCCGGTGGCCGAGGCCATCTACGCGACCGGCACCGCCCGTGGCAAGCGCGTGCAGGCGCTGGGCGGCGCGAAGAACCACGCGGTCGTCATGCCCGATGCCGACATCCCCAACGCCGTGACGGCGCTGATGGGCGCAGCCTTCGGCTCGTGCGGCGAGCGCTGCATGGCGGTGCCCATCGTCGTGGCCGTGGGCCAGGCGACGGCCGACGCTGTCGTGGCCGGCCTGGTCGCCGAGATCGCCCGCATGAAGGTGGGCCCCGGCACGGCTTCGTCCTGTGACATGGGGCCGCTGGTGACGCGGGCGCACTTCGAGAAGGTGCGTGGCTACGTCGACCACGGCGTGGAGGAAGGCGCCACGCTGGTGGTGGACGGCCGCGGCCTGTCGGTGCCGGGCCACGGGGGCGGCTACTTCCTCGGTCCCTGCCTGTTCGACCACGTCAAGCCCGGCATGAAGATCCACCAGGAGGAGATCTTCGGCCCGGTACTGGGCGTCATGCGCGTGGATTCATTGCAGGAAGCGATGGACATCATCAACGCCCACGAGTACGGCAACGGCACCTGCATCTTCACGCGCGACGGCGAGGCCGCGCGACATTTCAGTGACCACATCGAGGTCGGCATGGTGGGCGTCAACGTGCCGCTGCCGGTGCCGGTGGCCTACCACTCCTTCGGCGGCTGGAAGCGCTCGCTGTTCGGCGACCTGCACGCCTACGGGCCGGACGCGGTGCGCTTCTACACGCGGCGCAAGGCCATCACGCAGCGTTGGCCGTCCGCCGGCGTGCGCGAAGGTGCCGTGTTCAGCTTTCCGTCCAGCCGCTGAGCGGCTAGAGGCTCAACGCATCACCCGCTGCGCCTCCAGCTCGGCGCGCAGCTTTTCCGCCTGGTCCTCGAAGCGCACGGCTGTGAGGCCCAGCACCGGGTCTTGCAGCAGCGCGGTGTCGAGTGGCGCGCGGCCCTGCCAGCGCTTCACGAGGTCCTGGCCGATGGCGTAGAGCTTGCGGTTCTTGCCCTCCGCGTCGGCCAGCGCCTGCGTGCTGCGCTCCAGCAGCCGCGTCAGCGCCTGGTTGGCCTGCTGGCGGGCGGCGGCTTCCTGGCGTGCGGCAACGATCTGCTGCTGCAGCGCCTGCTCGCGTTCGAGCGCCTTCGCGTCGTCCTGTTGCCGGGCCTCCCGGTCGGCCTGCAGCTGCACGCGCAGCGCCTGCACCTCGGCCTCGCTGGCCTTCAGGCGGGCGGCGCTGCCGGCGATCTGGGCGCGGGCGGCACTGGCGTCCTTCTTCGCACTGGCGGCTTCGGCCTCGACCTTGGCCTTGTCGGCCTGCAGGCTGCTTTGCTGCTCCTGCGCGGCGCGCAGCGCAGCCTGGGCACGGCGCAAGGCCTCGCGTTCCCTGGAGGGCTTGGCGTCCTCGGCATGGGCGGTGAGGCTGGCTGCGGCCAGCAGCGCGATCGCGATGCGCTTCATCAGAACCTCGCGTTCAGGTCGAGCTGGAAGACCTCGATGCGCAGCGGCGCGCTGCTGAGGTTGCCGCTGATCGACGTCGCGTCGCCCGGCACGGCCAGGAAGCGCACGCCGTCGTCAAGGTTGCGCGTGCTGGTCCAGCGCCCGCTGAGCCAGAAGTTGCGATCCAGGCCGACGTTGCCGCCGATGGACCAGCCCTTGTAGTTGGTGCCGCCCAGGTGCCAGGTCGTGTCGGTGAAGCCGTCGATCCACGCGTCGCGCTGCACCAGGCGGTAGGCCGTGAAGGCCTGCCAGTCGCCGCGTCGCGTCAGCTTCGGCGCGCCGACCTGCACGCGGGCCTGCACGGCGTTGGTCTTCTCCTTCAGGTCCGCCAGCGTCACGCCGGCGCGGGCCTGGATGTCCTTCAGGTCGAAGGCGGTGTTCTTGATCCAGTCCAGCGTCAGGCCCACGGGCACGGGAAACACCTGGTCCAGTTGCAGGCTGGCCGTCATGTTGACGGGGCGGAACTTGGACGCCAGGCCCCAGGTCGGCGAGGCCGTGCTGGTCGGGTCGTTCAGGTTGATCAGCGTGTTGCCCTTCAGGCGCAGGCCGGCGGCGTACTGCGACGCGAAGTAGTTGGTCGTGCCGGCGCGGGTGCCGGTGGGTGCCGGGTCCGTCTCGCGGCGACCTTCCATGTGGCGGAAGTCGTAGGCCGCCAAGCCCAGCTTGAACTGCACGCCGCGGGCGAGGTCGATCTCGCCGCCGACCTGTGCGCCCAGCAGCCACTTGTCCTGCGTGGACAGGCTCAACTCCTCCAGCGGGAACACACCTGCCGCCGCGAACAGGCTGCGCTGCGGCGTGAAGGTATGGCTCAGCTTGGCCGCCACGCCGTCGAAGGCCAGGTCATCGGGCCAGGCCAGGTCGGTGCTGTAGAACGGATTGGGCATGCGGCCGAAGTCAGCGGACAGGCCGTTCATGAACAGCGGCGGCTGCCAGCGGATGTAGGCGCGGTCCAGCCCCAGCGTGTAGCGGTTGAAGTCGTTGCCCAGCGTCTGCGACGTGGACGTGGCGCTGTTGCCCGTGCTGCCGGTGGCGATGCGCACGTTGGCCAGCACCTGGTCGCTGAGCTTGGCGTCTACCTCAAGGCGGCCGCGCAGCGTCAGGCGCTGGCGGTCCGTCGTCGTGTTGGTCAGGTCCGGCGACCACGCGGGCGACGCCGTCTGCGAGCGGTAGACCTCGGCGGCGATGTTGTCCTTGTCGAAGAACTCGCTCTGGCCGCGCACGCGCAGGTCGCCGCCGACCTTGATGCGGCTGATCCATTCGGGCAGCGCGTCGGGCTGGCCCCAGCGCTCGCCCTTGGCCTGGGCCAGCACCTCGGCCTTGATCTCCTCGCGCATCTGCTGGCGCACCGTCTCGGGCACGTAGGGGATGCGCAGCACGTTGGGCCTGGCGGCATCGGCCTGCGGCGGTTGCGGTGCCGGCGCGGTGGCGGCGGCCTGGGCCTGCTTGAGGATGGCCTCGGCCTTGTCGCGCGTCAGCAGGCCCTGGCCGACGAGGGCGTCGATGAGGGCTTGCGTCGTCGCGCGCAGGCGGGCGATCTCCTCCTTGTCAGAGGCCTCGGCGTGGGCGGAAGTCGCGAGGAGGCTGGCGAGCAGCAGCGTGAGGATGGGCTTCATGGGGTCGCGTCGAAATCGGAATCAGGCTTGGGGCCGCACGCTGAGGCGAAAGCGCATGGGTTGGGAGAGGGCCAGCGCCGGGGGCGGTGGCAGCTTGAACTGGCGGCGGGTTTCGTCGAGCGCACTGCGCAGCGCGGTGTCGTTGCCGTCGTTGCCGCTGGGGCTCAGCTCGAAGCGCTGGATGCCGCCGTCCTTGTCCAGCCAGATGGAGAACGTCGCGGTCAGCTGCTCGGCATCGGCCTTCAGGTGGCGCTCGATCTCGCTTTGCAGCAGCTGGCGCGCGGCGTTGGCGTAGAAGCGTTCCTGCGCGCGGTCGGCCGCGTTGCCGCTCGGACCGCCGCCGCCGGTCGTCGGCGCGCCGCCGGCGTAGTCCTTGGCGACGTTGCCCGCCGCGAAGGCGCTGGGACCATCGCCGGCGGCGCCTTCCATCTTGATCGCCTCGGCCGGCTTGGGCGCCTCGACCTGCTTGATCTGCTCCTCGCGCATGACCTGCTTGGGCTCTTCCTTCGGCGGCTCGGGCTTCTTCTCTTCCTTGGGCGGAGGCGGCGGGGGCGGTGGCGTGTCGGGCAGGATGGCGATCTTGGCGACCTGGCGCTTGGGCGCCTCGGCCTTCATGTGCGTGACGCCCCACCACACGGCGATGCCCACCAGCACGAAGCCGATGGCGACGAGGATCTTGACGTGCAAGGCCTTCATGTCAGGTCCCGATCCGGCTCGTCACCAGGCCCATGTTCACGCCCAGCTTGTTGCACAGGTCGATGACGGCGACGACGCTGGCGTACTGCGTGCGCGCATCGCCCTTGATGGCGACGGACATCTGTGCGTCGCGTTGCTTCGCGGCGTCGAGCTGCGTTTCCAGCTCCGCCAGGCTCACGCCGACGCCGTTCAGCAGCACACCGCCATCGGGCATGACCTGCACGATCTTCAGCTCGTGCTTCTCCGTGCTGGGCTTGTTGCTGGGTTTGGGCATGGTGATGCTCAGGCCTTGCACGCTGGCAGTGGTCATCAGGATGAAGACGACCAGCAGCACATAGGCGAGGTCGAGCATCGGCGTGACGTTGATGCTGTCGTAGGGTTTGGCGTCCTGGTTGACTTGCATGTCAGGCGCTCCGCGGTGGGTTTGGGTTAGCGCCGAGGCCCAGCCGGGAGGTCGCCCCGGCGGGCGACCTACTTTGGCTTCGCCGAAACCTTCGGTTTTCTTGTGTCGACAAGAAAGTAGGCAAAGAAGCGACCCCCGACCGCCCCGCCCCTGCGGGGTTCCCGAGGAACACAAGCCCCGAAGCCCCGCGCCGAACTCGCTCCGCTACGCTCTGCTCAAACAGGCGTCGCGAGTCAGTTCTTGAGGCGAGCTGCGCTCGCGGGCTTCGGGGCTTGTGTTCCTCGGCGGGGCTCAAGGGGGGAAGATAAATACCTCGATGCGAACGGCTTCCGGGCTTGGCGATGGAGGTTCTCGTGGGGCGACGAAGCAGCTTGCTCATGTCAGCTCCCCGCCCGCTTGGTGACCAACCCGATCTCGGTGATGTCCAGCTTCTTGGCCACCTCCAGCACCTGCATCACCTTGTCGTACTGCGCCGCCGCGTCTGCCTTCAGCACGACGGGCAGTGACGGGTTGGCCGACTTGTACTGGGCCAGCGACGTGCGCAACTGCTCCATGTCCACGGGGTAAGCGTCCAGGTACACGCCGCCATCCGCCGTGATCGTGATCGCGCGCGTCTGTGGCTTGGCCAGGTTGTTGGCCGCCATCGTCTCGGGGGACTTCACCTTCACGCCCTGCACCGATGCCGTCGTCAGGATGATGAAGACGACCAGCAACACGTACGCGAGGTCCAGCATCGGCGTGACGTTGATGTCGTCGTAGGGCTGGTTGTCACTCTTGATGTCACCGGCCATGGCGATCGCCTCCGTTTTCGGGCCGAGCGCTGGGCCGCTCCCGAGCCGGCCCGCCAGGGCGATGTGCATGCGGCTCGATGCCGCATGCATCGCCGTCCCCTTGGGGGACCGGCCAACGTACTCGTTGGACGAGGGGCTTCATGTTCAGGGAGCGCCGTACAGCTCTGCAACGCGGGTGATGAACTCGTCGATGAAG
This sequence comes from Pelomonas candidula, assembly GCF_043555985.1. Taxonomy (NCBI): domain Bacteria; kingdom Pseudomonadati; phylum Pseudomonadota; class Betaproteobacteria; order Burkholderiales; family Sphaerotilaceae; genus Roseateles; species Pelomonas candidula. The sequence goes on from NZ_JBIGIC010000015.1 coordinate 81,294, forward strand.
ATCTGCATGTCCGATGTCGCGTTCTTGATCTGCGACGCCAGCCAGTTGTAGCCAAAGAGGGCAGGGATCGCGACGCCCAGGCCGGCGACGGTCGCCAGCAGCGCGGCAGCAATGCCCGGGGCGATGGCGTTCACGTTCACGTCGCCCGCCGCCGCGATGGCGGCGAAGGTGATCATCACGCCCACCACCGTACCCAGCAGGCCCAGGAAGGGGCCGCCCGAGATGGCGATGGTCAGCAGCACCATGCCCGAGTTCAGCTGCGCGTTCTCGCGCACGTAGTCGGCATCGACCGAAGCCTTCACCGCGTCCAGCGACGCGCCCGACAGCGGCTTGGCACCGGCCTCGCCGACCTTGCGCTTGGCCAGCTCGCGCACGCCGGCCTGGTAGAGGCGGTAGATGGGCGAGGCCGGATGCGGCGCGTGCGTCTCCAGCTTCAGCAGCTCCTCGTCGGCCTCGCGGAACTTCAGCACGAAGCTGCGGTTGGCCTTGGCGACCCGGTTGACCAGCAGGCTCTTCGTCACCATGACCCAGGCCGCGATGGCGAACATGACGCCCAGGATGCCGATGACGGCCCAGGCATCCGGCGTCAGGTTCTTGACGAGGATGCCCATGTAGCCGTGGCTCTCGCCGCCTTCGGCTTCGGCGCTGTCCTTGGCCTCGCGCGTGGACGCGACCAGCTTGCTTTCGGCCCCCTGTGCGCCGGCGGCGACGGCAATCCAGTCGGCGCTGCGCAGCGCGGCGGCCACCTGCACCTCGTCCATCAGCCCGTGCGCGCCCTCGCCCAGCGCCAGGCTGCTGCCCAGCGCCGGCGTGGCGAGGTCGCCCTGCGCGACCTGCGCGCCGCTGACGAACAGCGTCGCCTTGCCCAGGCCCAGCCGCAGCGCGACCTGCGTCCAGCGCGCCACCGGCACGTCGCCGCCGGACACCTCGGCCTTGTCCGCGCGGGCGACGAGCTTGCCGCCGTTCAGGCCCAGCGTCAGCCCGCCCCAGTGCAGCAGCGTCGCGCGCTGCACGTCGTCGAGCTTGATCCACAGGCTGACGGTCAGCTGGTTGCCCGCGTCGACGACGGGCTTGTCGGACAGCGCGTAGACGATGGCCTCGCCGCCCAGCTTGGCGCTTGTGGCCAGCAGGCCGTTGGGCTCGGTGACCAGCGTGCCCTGTGGCTTCACGGCGCCCAGTTGGTCGCCGCCCGCCGGCTTGTCGCTGAAGTGCAGCGCGATGACGGTTGCGGCATCAAACCCGCTGGCGTCGCCTTCCGCGGCGGCCTTGGCATTGCCGCCGTAGACGTAGAAGACGTTCTTGTCGGTGCCAGGCAGCACGCTGGGCAGTTGCACCCACAGCACGGCCAGCTCGTTGACGCTGTCAAAGCGCTCGACGCTGAACTTCAGCGGCGTCTTGTCGTCACCGGCGACGACGCGCAGGTCGCTGCCGTCCTCCTTGGCGGCCGTGAAGTCGAAGTTGCCGCTGTGCAGGCGCACAGCCACGGCCACACCGCTCGCGGCTTCCTTCGTCTCCAGCCCCTGGGCCGACGTGTTCAGCGTGATCTTGGCGCGCTCGCTCCAGTCGGCGTTCCACCACGCGTGGGCGGTGGCCGGCAGCAGCGTGGCCAGGAGAAGTGCGGTGAGTGCTTTGCGCATGTTGTGGTCTTTCGGGAAATCAGGAGCTGCCGAAGCCGAGGAACTCGAGCAGCAGGTTGCGGCGCCGGCGGCGGCGCTCGTCCTTGTCCTTGTCGGCATCGGCCACGGCGGCGGCCTGGGCGGCGCCGGTGGGTGTCGTCGGTACGGTGATGGGCACCGACAGCGGCACGTCGGCCGTCGCGCCGGCGCGCGTGCCCGACACCTGGATGTCGTTCGCGTTGACCAGCCGCTCCGCGCCGAGGAAGGCGTTGCCCTTGGAGCGGATGCCGGCCTCGCCGGCGTTGATCTCGCCGGTGGGCGCGTAGAGGTCCAGGTCGTTGCCGGCCGACAGCACGGCAATGCCCGAGCCGCTGAACGAGCCCGAGGTGTCGAAGACGAGGTTGCCGTTCGCGTCCAGCCGCAACACGGGCGCGGGCGCGCCGGTCACGGTCTTGGCACCACGGCCCGCGTCGATGTTGCCGGCCGACGACCACATCAGCAGGCTGCCCTGGCCGATCGTGAACACGCGCGACTGGTTGACGTCGAAGTTCTGCGCGACGACGGCCGACACGTCGCCACCGTTGACGGTCACGATACCCAGCTCCGTGGCGGATTTGCTGCCTGCCGTCACCTCGCCGGCATTGACGCCGCCGCCCGGGTTGACGAGCGTGATGTCGGCGTTCTGCAGCGTCTTGATCTGGCTCTTGGGCATGCGCACCTGGCCCATCGGTCGCGCGGTCGAGTCGCCCAGCGGGAACAGCAGGTTGATGGCCTGGTAGCCGCGTGCGTAGGCGGCCCAGCGCTCGTCGCCGTCCAGCACCGCGGCGGCGCGGCCCGCGCTGCGCAGTTCGCCGACGAGCACGCGGTTCAGCCACGGGATCTGCCGCTCCAGCGGCAAGGCTTCGAAGCGGCGCAGCGTGTCCGCCGCGTCCACGCCACGCTGGCCGCCCATCAGCGCCACGTAGTCGGCCAGCTTGGCGAGGTCCGCCGTCGCGGCCAGCTGCGCCAGGGCCGACGCGCGTGCGGTCGCGGTCTGCGCGGCCAGGCCGTTCATCAGCACGCGGCTGACCAGCAGCGACTGCTGCGCGCTGCTCAGGCTGCCGGACTGCTTGAGCGCGGCGTCGTCGCTGAGTGCGGACCAGGCCGGCTGCAGCAGGCTGGTCTGCCTGGCGATTTCGGCGGTGACGGCCGGGTCGTCCGCCGTCTTGCCCAGCAGCGCGGCGACGCGTGCCTGCTGGTCGCCGGCCTCGGCCCGCGCCGGCTGGGCGCGCACCTGCTCGGCCACGAGGTGGTCCACCACCGCCGCGCCGTACTTCTGCCGCAGCAGGTCCAGCTGCTGCGTCGGCGACGCGGCGTCGAACGCCGCGGCCGTGCCGCTGCCGCCCAGCAGCGCCCAGGCCTGGCCCAGCTTGCCCGCCAGGCCTGAAGCGCCCAGCACCTGGAAGCCCGCGGCGCTGGCCTGTGCGTAGTCTTCGCCATCGGCGCCGAGGCCGGCCACGACGGTCAGCCGCGTGCCGCCCTCGGGCAGCAGCGCGCTGTTGGACAGGTTGCCGCGCGCGACGATGCCGGTGCTGTCGCCCAGGTCCACGTCGCGGCCGGCCAGCACGAGCAGGTCGCCGGGGCCGGCGATCTCCAGGCCGGTGGCGCTGGTGATGCGGAAATCGCGCCCGGCCTGCAGCAGCGTCAGCTCGCTGGCCGCGCCGCTGCCGGCGGGCTGTTGCTGCACGCCGAGGTTGGACACGCGCACGTCGCGCCCGGCCACCGCCGTCAGCGGCCGCGCCGAGACGAGGTTGTCGAGCTCGACGTCGCCATCGCTCGACAGCAGCATCACCGGCGAGCGGTTGCTCTGGTCCAGCTGAGCCTGGCCCAGCGTGTTGCGTGTCAGGCGCTGCGCCTCGGGCAGCGTCGTGTCGGCCAGCTCGGGCATCGACGCCGCGGCCGGTGCCTGTGCGGCGCCCAGTGCGAGCACCTGCAGGCCGTTCACGTTGACCCCGTCGCGACCGGCGATCCACGTGCGCGCCTGCAGCGGGTCGGCCGCCGTGCTCCATTGCCACAGGTTGCCGGCCGTCACGCTGCCGGACGGCGCCAGCAGGCGGACATCCACCGGCGCGACCTTGCCCGGGTCGGTCCTGCCGCCATAGCTGGGGGGCAGTGGCTGCGCGGAGCCCAGGTAGCTCACCGACCCCGCCGCGCTCTGCACCAGCAGTTCGCTGCTGGCGTCCAGCATCGGCGTGGCCAGGCCTTCGCCCTGGGCGGCCTTGTTGTCGTTGGAGGGCAGCGCCAGCGCGAAGTTGCGGGCACTGGCCACCGTCGCGTCGCCGCCGGCCTGCACGCGCAACGCGCCGTTCTGGTAGATCAGCTGCAGGCCCGGGTCCGCCGAGGTGGCATCCACCTGCGTGCGCACGGAGCCGCCGGCCGACACGTCCACGCCGCGCGAGGCCATCAACTGGCCGCTGACGACGTCGCGCCCGGCGCCTACGACCACGCTGCCGCCGCCGAACTGCTGCAGGCCACGGGGCAGGTCGCTGCTGGTGGCGTTGGTGCTGTCGGCCAGGAAGCCCGAGCTGACAGCCACCGCGTGTACCTGCACCGCGTCACGGCCGGCCCGCACCAGCACCGAGCCGCCGCCGAACGTGGCGACGCCCTGGTTGAACAGGTCGCTGCGTGCATACCAGGCCACCGTGCCGTCCATGACGCCCTGGGCACGCCACATCCAGTCGGTCGCGTAGAGCTGCGTGGCGGTGGCGGCCTTGCCCACCACGTCGCGCCCGGCCGTCAGCCGGACGGCGCCGCCACCCTGCGTGAACGGCAGCAGGCCCGACGTGTCCAGCGCCGGCGCGAGGTTCTCGAACAGCGACGCGTAGGGCGTTGTCGGCAGCGCGTCGGGTGTGTCCGGTGCCGGCGCGGGGCTGGGGGACGGGCTCGGTGAAGGACTCGGTGAAGGGCCGGGCGCCGGCGTTGGGCTGGGCGCGGGGGAAGGCGAGGGTCCGGGCGTCGGCGCGGCGCCGGGCGGCGGCGGTGGCAGGGTGTCGCCGGTGGTTGCGCCATTGCCGTCCGATGGCGTGCCGGGCGACGACACGGCCAGCGCCCGCATCGTCGTGGCGGTGCCGGCCTCGGCGGTCGGAGCCGGTGACGGCGCAGGCGAGGGTGCCGGCGTGCTCGTGACCGGCACACCCAGCGTGGCGATCGTCGCGCGGCCGTCCAGCCAGACGATGTCCTGCGCCGCGGCCATGTCGATGCGGCCGGTCGTGCTGCGCACCTGTACGGCGCTGCCGCTGGCATCCGCCGTGCCGATCAGCACCGAGCCGGTCGAGCCGGTGCGCGTGGCCATCGCGTTGGCGCCGTCCAGGTCGGCGCCCGCGATGATGCGGATGCTGCCGGCGCGCGCCGACGTGCCGACCCACTCGCCGGCGTTCGTCGGCGACTCGCGCAGGCCCGTGCTCAGCGAGGCCTGCAGCTTCACGTCGCCCGTGGCGCGCAGCGTCAGCGCGGCCTCGGCGGCGTTCGGTGCGGCGGCGACCTGTGCCGACGTCAGCGTCGGCAGGCGCCAGTCGGCCGTCAGCACGAGGTCGGCCGGCGAGCGGACCTCGACACCGGCTCGTACGCGAACCGCAGAGGCCAGGTCGGCCTGGCCGGCCGTCAGCCGGCTCGTGATGCCCTGCGCCGTCTGCAGGTGGTCGCCCATGAAGGCGTCGTTGTCAGCCACGACCTTGGCCAGGCCCAGCGGGCTGGTCGTCGGCGTGGGAGCGGGGGTAGGCGTGGGGGCCGGGGTTGGCGTCGGAGCCGGTGCGGGAGTCGGAGTCGGTGTGGGGCTGGGCGTGGGCGACGGCCCGGGGGTGAGCGACGGGCTGGGCGGTTGCGTGCTGCCGGTGGTGGCACCGTTGCCGCCGGACGGCGTGGACGCGTCGGCGGTGACGGCCATCGCCTGCGCGCTGACGCGTGCCTGCGAGGTGGCCCGCGCAGCCAGCGGCGGGCTGGGCGGCTGAACGGAGCCCGTGGTGTCGCCATTGCCGGTGGAGGGCGTCGTGGCTGGTGTCGGTGCCGGCGCCGGGGGCGGTGGCAGCGGTGGCGAAGGCGGCTGCGTGCTGCCGGTCGTGTCGCCATTGCCGGCGGACGGAGACGTCGGCGTCGGACTTGGGGCCGGGCTTGGGCTGGGCGACGGACTCGGCGAGGGCGACGGGCTGGGGGGCGGCACCGGTGTCGGTGTCGGCGCAGGTGTGGGTGTGGGTGTGGGCGTCGGAGTTGGCGACGGTGCCGGGGTGGGGGGCAGCGGCGGCGAAGGCGGCTGCGTGTTGCCGGTGGTGTCGCCATTGCCGGTGGATGGAGATGTTGGTGATGGCGTCGGGCTGGGGGCCGGGCTCGGACTGGGAACGGGATTCGGCGAGGGCGACGGTCCGGGCGTTGGCGCCGGGGATGGCGACGGTGTCGGCGTTGGCGTGGGTGCCGGCGATGGTGTCGGTGCGGGCGCCGGAGTCGGCGTCAGCGGTGGCGAAGGGGGCTGGGTGCTGCCGGTCGTGGCGCCATTGCCGCCGGACGGAGACGTCGGCGACGGAGACGGCGCAGGCGTCGGACTGGGAGCCGGGCTCGGACTGGGCGACGGGCTAGGCGAGGGCGACGGGCTGGGCGTCGGCACTGGAGATGGCGACGGGGTCGGTGTTGGCGTGGGAGCCGGGCTCGGGCTGGGCGACGGACCCGGCGAAGGCGAGGGGCTGGGCGTCGGCGCCGGAGTCGGCGTCAGCGGCGGCGAAGGGGGCTGCGTGCTGCCGGTCGTGGCGCCATTGCCGCCGGACGGAGACGTCGGCGACGGAGACGGGGATGGGGACGGAGACGGTATGGGCGTCGGACTTGGGGCCGGGCTCGGCGAGGGGCTCGGGCTGGGTGCGGGCGACGGGCTCGGCGAAGGCGCAGGTGACGGTGACGGTGACGGTGACGGGCTCGGCGAAGGCGAAGGACTCGGCGTCGGAGCGGGCGTCGGCGTCAGCGGCGGCGACGGGGGCTGGGTGCTGCCGGTCGTGTTGCCGTTGCCGGCCGAGGGGTTCGTCGGTGATGGCGTGGGGGCCGGCGATGGCGTCGGCGTCAATGGCGGCGACGGCGGTTGCGTGCTGCCCGTGGTGTCGCCGTTGCCGGTGGACGGTGTCGTCGGTGTGGGTGCAGGGCTCGGGCTGGGCGACGGACTCGGCGTGGGCGTCGGCGCCGGCGCCGGCGATGGGCTGGGGCTCGGCGACGGACCGGGCGAAGGGCTCGGACTCGGCGAAGGGCTGGGGGCCGGGCTCGGTGTTGGCGTCGGTGTCGGTGCGGGTGCCGGTGCCGGCACGAGGCCACCCACCAGCGAGTCCACGCCGTCGTAGACCTTGACGGCCTCGATGTCGATGCTGCCGGCCTGCTGGATGCGGCTCTGCAGCGCGTCGATCCTGACGTCCTGGCCGTCGGTGCGCAGCGCGCGCAGCGACAGCTCGCCGCCGCCGAGGTCGAGGCTGCCGCCCTGCAGGCGCAGCCAGCCCTGGGCGCTGTTGAAGGCGATGCGGGGCGCGTCGACGGCGCTGCCCGTGCCCGCACTGCGAGCCACGAGGCGGGCGCCGTCGGTGACGGTGATGTCCTGCCCAGCGTTGAGCTGCATCTGCCCGCCGCCGCTGCCGGATGCCAGCGCCACGAGTTCGCCGGAGATCGTCAGGTTGCCGGCGTCGCTGCCGAGGTCCAGGCTGCGGGCGGCCAGCCGCGCACCGGCGGGCAGGGTCTGGTCGCCGCTGCGGTTGCGCACGGCGATCTGCTGCTCGAAGGCGCGCGAGCCGGCGGCGGCGATGGTGGTGGACAGCGTGCCGAGGTCCACCGCGGCCCGGCTGTCCAGGCTGAGGCTGGCGGCCGCGACGGCGGCGGCGGACGCGCCCGCGCGCAGCGTGCCGGCGAGCGTGAGGCTGCCGGTGGGCGCGGCCAGGCTGAGGCGGCCAGCATCGCCGTCGCCGGCGCCGGACACGTCCAGTTGCGCCGCGCCGCCCAGCACGAGGTTGCCGGCGCTGCTGGTGGCGGTGAGGCTGCCGGCGGCGAGGTCGCTGCGCACGGTCTGGCCGCCACTCGTGATGCTGTCGCTGCGGCCGGCCACGCTGAGGCGGCCGGCGTCGAGGTTGAGGTCGGCGCTGCTCGTCAGCGCGAGCTGGCCGGCAGGCAGGTCGATGTCGGTCGCGACGCGCAGCGTCTGCGCGGTCAGCGTGAGTTGGGCGGCCGTGCCCCGCGTGGCCGTGGCGATCGACGTGGCCGTGGTGTTCTTCAGCGCGAGGTCGCCTTGCACGGTCCAGCTGCTGCTGGCCGGCGTGCTGCTGACGACGCTGCTTGTGGCGCTGACGACGCTGGTCGAGGCGTTGACGTTGCCGGTGGCGGTGATCTGGCTGCTGCCGGCGATGAAGAGGCCGTCGGGCGCAATCAGCGTGGTCTGCGCGGCCTGCCAGGCCTGGCTGCCGGGGTCGACCTGCAGCGTGCTGGCGCCGGCCAGCGTGATCTGGCCCGCGCCGGTGGCAGCCGTGGCGCTGCGGCCGGTGCTGTTGGTCAGCACGAGGTGGCGGGCCTGGATGCGGGCGGAGTCGTCAGCCGTGGCCGCGCGCAGGGCGGGCGTGTCGAGCGTGAGCTGGTCCAGCGTCGGCAGGCCGAAGTCCACGCTGCCGACGATGTCGAGGCCGGCGTAGCTGCGCAGCAGCAGCTTGCCGGCATTGCCGAGCTGGCCCAGCAGGCCGGCGCCGAGCAGCAGGCTGTCGCCGGCCAGCGGCTGGCTGCCGCCCAGCTGCAGGCGCGGCACGCCCAGCGCCAACGCGGCGGCGTTGAGCTGCGTGGTGTCGGCAAGGGCCGCGTGCGCCGTGGCGTCGATCTGCACGACGCCGCTGCCGGCCTGCAGCGAGGCACCGTCGCGCAACGCCAGGCTGCCGGTGGCCTGCGTGGCGCCCGTGCGTTGCAGTTGGCTGGCAGCGTTGGTGCTGAGCAGCAGCGCGGCGCCGTCGCCGTTGATCGTCCAGCTTGATGCCGTGGCCGCCGTGCCGCTGGCGGCGAGGCTGGTGCCCGCACCGACATCCAGCGTGTCCTTGGCGGCGAGCAGCAGCGTCGGCGCGGCGAGTGCCTGGCCGGTGTCGACGGTCACCGTGCCGGCACGCACGGTCAGCGCCTGCGGCTGCTGCAGGTTGGTGGGCGCGGCGCCGAGCACGAGTTGGTCCACCCCCAGCGCGGTCAGCTGTTTGGCGTCGAGCCGCAGGCCATTGCTGGAGCCGGCCGTGTTCTTCGCGCCGCTGCCGATGCTGATCTCGTCGGCGCTGAAGTAGGCACTGCCGCCGCGACCGCCGGTGCCGGCGCCCAAGGTCAGCGCGCCGCGGATGTCGGCCTGCATCGCGGCGACGACGAGGGCGCCGGCGTCGCGGTTCAGGGCCGGCGTGGCGGCGTCGTTGCGCGTGGCGAGGTCGCTGAAGAAGCTGTCGGCGTTGGCGAGGCGGATCTCGCTGTAGCGCTGGGCCTGCTTGGCGGTCAGCAACTGCCAGTTGCTGGTCAGCGCGTCCAGCACGCTCGTGCCGGCCAGGCCGAGCCTGGCGCCGACGAGCAGCGTGCCGTCGGCGTTGGCGACGGCGCGGCCGAGGCTCAGCGACGTGCCCGTTGTTGCGGTACTCGCGGGGCGAACCAGCAGCGCGCCGGGCAGCGCCGCGTAGCGCGCCGGCAGCAGCGTGTAGCTGCCGCTGAGCAGGGTGCCGTCGGCCAGCGTGAAGCCGCTGCCGAAGTTGATCGTGCGGCCCACGGCGGCCTGGCCCGACAGCGAGCTGTCCGCCGCGCCGGTGCTCTGCACGCCGGGCACGATGGCGTAGCTGCCGTCGGCGGCGCTGAAGATGTCGGTCGAGCCGCCGGGGCCGGCGACGAACTGCCAGCCCAGCAACTGCCCGCCGCCGCTGAGGTCGACCTTGGCGCCGCCGGCGATGGACACTGCGGGCGCCTCCAGCACGACGGCCTTGGCTGTTGCCGCGGTGATGACGCTGCCGCCGGGTGCGACCCAGCGGTCGCCGTCCCAGGTGCCGTAGAGGAAGCTGCGGCCGCTGGCGTTGACGGAGGTCTCGCTGCCGTCCAGCAACTGGAGGGACTCGCTCGCCTTCAGCGTCAGGCTGCCCTCGGGTGCGCGCAGGCGGCCGCCTTGCGCGATGGTGGCGGCCTGCAGTGTCAGGCGTCCGCCGGCGGTCCACGGCAGGTCGGGGGCGGTGGCGTCGGGCTGGGCGACGGTGATGCGCTTGCCGGTGGCGTCGACGGTGAAGCCGGTGCCGGTGGCCGGGTAGACCTGGCGGGCGTTCAGCGCGAGGTCGGCGGCCGTGGTGAGGCTGCCGTCGCCGGCGATGCTGGTGCTGGACTTCTGCAGCACGAGGTCGCCGCCGCTCTGCAGGCTCAGCTGCGCGACGCCCTGGCTGACGACCTGGCCGTCGACGGTGAGGCGCTGGCCGGCCTGCAGCGCGAGGCCGGCGGTGCCGCCCGTGGCGGTGGCAGCGGGCCGCTGCAGGTTGTTGCCTTGCGTGACGGCCGTCTGCGTGTTGGCCCAGCTCAGCTGCGGCGCCGACAGCTGCGCCGTCGTCTGCCCGGCCTGCGGCGTGACGGCCAGGGCCTGGCTGTCCAGCGCCAGGAACTGGCCGAGGTTCAGCGACACGCCGGCCTCCAGCGCGATGCGCTCGCGGGCGCTGAGGGTCAGGTCGGCCACGCCGGAGCGCGTGAGCCAGGGCGCGTCGACGCGTGCCGTCATGTCGACGGTGGCGGCACGGCCCAGTTGCTCGGCGCCGAGCGTGCGGGTGAGCTGGCCGTCGCCGGCCGCGAGCACCAGGCTTTGCACCGGCGGCAGCGCGTTGGCGTCGGCGTAGCCGGCCTCCAGCCGAACGGTCAGCTTGCCGCCGCTCTGGTCGGCCGTGCCGGCGTGGGCCTGCAGTTCGCCCTCGAGCAGCAGCTCGCCCGCGGCCCGCACCGACAGCGAGCCGGCCGCGCTGCCGACGAGCTGGCGCGTGATGCGGGTGCCGGCGTCGGTGCGCTGCTGCACGTCCAGCAGGCTGCTGGCGCCGTCGATGTCGATGATGGCGCCGCGCTGCACGACGAGGCTGGTCGCGTAGGCCGAGCTGGCAGAGCCGGTGGTGACGCCTGCGTCCAGGCTGACGCTGCCGCCGGCCAGCACACGGCCGGTGAGCAGGCCGTCCGTCGTGGCCTGCAGCTGGCGAAGGCCGGCCACGTCGATGCGGGCGGTGCTGCCCAGCCACAGCCAGCGCGCGATGTTGGGGTCGCCGTCGCTGCCGGACAGCGCCAGGCTGACCTGGCCGCCGGGTGCGATGAGGCTGCCATCCAGCGCCAGCCGGTTGCGGGCCTTGAGGCTGAGGCGGGCGGTGGGGTCCAGCGAGATCGTTGCGCCGGCGGCGATGCTCAGCGCACCCTGCGGACTGTTGGCCGTGTAGCCGCTGGATGTGAGGCTGAGGTTGACCGGCTTGACGTAGCCCGGCAGCGGTGAGCCCAGTGTCAGCGTGTCGCGCCAGCGCGTGCTGTCGCTGACCTGCAGACGGCTGGCCGCGCCCGCCAGCCACAGCTGCTGGCGTGGTGCCAGCGTCGTACCGGCCTCGACGATGAGGGACTCGCGGCCCTCGAAGGCGAAGCTCTGGAAGCCGCCGCGGTTCAGGAAGTCGGCACCCAGGCGCAGCGTGCCGGCGGCGTCGGGTGTGCCGGTGCTGCTGCCCAAGCGCAGCGCGGTGGCGGTGAGGTTGAGGCTGCCGCCCTGCGTCAGCGAGTAGCCCAGCAACTGGGCGCCCAGCCGCTGCTCGCCGGGCGCCTGCGTCGTCAGCACGGGCGAGCCGGCGCTGAGCGTGAGGCTGCCGGCTGCGCCGCCGGTGATGGTGCCACTGCCGGCGACGAGGGCGCCGCCGGAGACGTCCAGCACGCTGCCCGCGGCCAGGTCGAGGTCGCCGCCGGCCTGCAGGCCCAGGCTGCCGCCCTGGGTTGCGGCGGCGGGGGCGGAGCTGGTCAGCAGCGGGTCCAGCGCGGCGTTGACCCAGGCGCCGGAGACGTCCAGTCGCGACGTGGCGGCCACGCTCACGTCGCCGTTCAGGCTGCGCAGCACGACCTGGCCACCGGCGCTGTGCACCGAGCCGGCGACGCCGATGTTGCCCTGCTCGGACTGCAGGCGCAGCGTGCCGAGGGCGGGCAGGTCGAGGTCGCCGCCGAGGCGGACATCGCCGACGGCCGTGATGCTGACGGCGCCGAAGCCCGAGTCGCGCAGCGTCTGCAGCGACAGCGCGGAGCTGCCGTCCACGACGTTGCCGCTGGCCGTCAGCTCGAAGCTGCCGAGCACGGCGCCGAGGTAGCCGCTGGTGCCGAAGACACCGTTGTGCTTGAGCGCACCGATGACCAACTGCGCGGCGGCGGCCAGCGAGTCCTGTCCCAGCCGCTGGCGCTGACCCTGCACGGTGCTGCCGCTGAGGCCGCCGGCCAGCGAGACGGTGGGCGCGACGATGGTCAGGCTGCCCCCGGCCTGGCCGCTGACGTAGCCGGCTTCCAGCCGCGCCGGGCTCAGCGTGCCGTAGCTGACCATCGGGCCCCAGCGGTCGTAGCGGGCCTTGCTGGTGCCGGCGTTGGTGATGGCCGTGTAGACCAGGTCCCTGGGCGCATTGTTGAGCGTGTAGGCCGTGCCGGTGCTGCTGTAGAGCCGCGTGGGCGCGACGGTCGCGTCGGTGTAGGTGACCTTGCCGCCGTCCACGCTGAGGCTGGAGCCGGCCTTCGTCGTGACCGAGTCGCCGGCGATGAGGCGCAGGCTACCGCCGCTGGCCAGCCGCTCGCTGGCGCTGCGCTGCACGCCGGCGCGGTAGCTGGACAGGTCGCCGAGGATCAGCGAGTCGCTGCGGATGTCCAGCGTGACCTTGTTGCGGTAGAGCAGCCCGTCCTTCTGCAGCGGCGCGTCCTTCAGGTCATTGCTGCCCAGCAGTTCGGTCGTCACGAAGTTGCGCGCTGCGCTGACCGTGGTGTCGGTGGTGCCGGAGAGGTCGATGCTGGCTGCGTTGCCGAGCACGACGCTGCCGGCCTTCGCGTTCAACGGCGTGGCGTTGAGGATGTCGGTGTAGTCGGGGCGGTCCAGCGCGCGGAACTCGGCCTGGGCGCCGGGCCCGGTGATGCGGCCCTGCACGTCGATCAGGTTGCCGTTGAGCTGCAGCCGCGAGCGCGTGAACGTTGCGTTGTCGTCGCTGGTCAGCGGCTTGCCGTCGGCGCTGTTGTTGTCGGGCCTGATCTCCGTGACGCTGCCGGCCGCCAGCGTCAGCGTGCCGTTGCGCACGGCGCGCTTGAAGGCGGGGTCGGACGTGGCCAGCGCCGCGCCGGTCTCGATGCTCGTTTCGGCTGCATCGCCTTGCGCCAGCAGCAGGATGGAGCCGTTCTGCGACACGCTGGTCGTCGCGCTGATGCGGCCGGCCTGGTTGACGGCCAGGCCCACCAGCGTCGCGTTGCCGCGCGGCACGCTGATGGTGCCGGCGTTGTCCACCGAGCCCGCACCGGTGGCCATGTCGCCGCGGCCCACTTCGACCAGCAGGCCGCGCAGCGCCGGCACGTTCGCATTGGCCTCGGAGGCGTACAGCGGCTCCGATGTCGGCAGCTTGTAGAAGACTTCGGCGCCTCCGCCGAGGATGACCTGGCCGCCCGGAGCCGTCAGCGTGCCGGCGTTCTCGACGCGCTTGGCATAGAGCTGGATGCGGCCGCCTTCGCTGGTCGTGATCTGTGCACCGGGCTCGACACGGATGAAGTTCTTCGCGTCGACGTAGTCCGCTGCGGCGCCGTCGTAGCGCAGCGCCGCGCTGGCCCCGGTGATGTTGGAGACGAAGCCGTTGACGTAGTCCGCGTTCCTGGGCGCCAGCGTCGTCGCCATCAGGGCGCCGACGTCCACGCTGGCCGTCGCGCCGAACAGGATGCCGTTGCGGTTGTAGAGCAGGATCTCGCCGCCGTTGGTGGCCTTGAGCTGCCCGAAGATGAGGCTGGGGCTGACGCTGCCGATGCGGTTCAGCGCGCTGGAGCCGGCCAGCGCCATGTCGAAGGTGACCGAGCTGTCGGCGGCGATGTCGAAGCTCTGCCAGTTGTAGATCGCGCGCTGGCTGGCCTGGCCGATCGTCATGTCCACACCGCCGCGCGTGTTGCCCGTGGTGACCGGCGCGGCCGAGCCGCTGCCGTAGACGCGCCAGCCCGTGGCTGCCGGTACCGGCACCGTCCTGGCCGGCGGCGGCGGGGGAGCCGTCACGCGCGACTGCGCCAGCGTGGCCAGCGGCAGGCTGGCGGCCAGTGCCGCAACGAGGGGCGTCAGCAGCAGGGCGGTCTTGGTCGGAGCGGGCTTGGACATGGATGGGCTCTAGAAGCGCAGCGCGGCACGCACGTGCAGTCGCTCGGAGGGCAGGCTGCGGCCGGCGACGTCGCGATGCCGGCGTGCCCAGTCCACCGCCAGGCTCAGGCCCGGCTGGATGCCCAGGCGCACGCCCACGCCGGTGCCCATCAGCGTGCTGCGGTGCGGCTGGCCGGGCTCGGGCTCGATGAGGGCCACGCGGGCGACGTCGCCGAAACCGAAGAACACCAGCTCGGTGAAGGGCGGCAGGTTGGCGCCGTCGAACGCCGACAGCAGCGCCGGCGCGAGGTTGCGGCTGCGCAGCTCCAGCGAGGCCAGCACGCCGTAGTCCGCCGAGACGGCGGCTTCCGGATAGCCGCGCACCGAGTCGGCACCGCCCACGGCGAACTGCTCGGCGCTGACCAGCGGCTGGCTGGCGATCTGGCCGCCGACGCGCAGCGCCCATTCGGTGGGGCCCACACGGCGGCTGCCGCGCCAGTCGAGTTTGGCCGTCGTGAAGCCGCCGTCTGCGCCGCGGCGCCTGCAGGCGAACTGGTCGGCCACGCCGTAGCTGCCGTCGGCGAGCTGGCAGTCGCTGCGCGTCTGCTGCCACACCGGCTTCAGGCCGAAGGTCGCGCTGGCGCTGAGCTGCTGTTGGCCCCCGTCGCCCCACCAGTTGCCGTTGTAGGCCGCCTGCAGCGGCGCGTAGCGAAGCGGCGTGCCGATGGTGCCGGCGCTGGTCTGCACGTCTTCCTTCAGGTCCTTGAGATCGAAGCCCAGCGACAGGCCATGGGCCGCGTTGTCGGCGACGCGGTTCAGACCGTAGCGCACACCCAGCGTCGTGCCCTTGCCCAGCACGCGCGTGCTGCCCAGGCTGTCGACGTCGCTGCTGGAGTGCACGGCGCTGAAGCTCAGCGAGGCGCCCTCGGCCCAGTCCGCCAGCGGCACGAGGTAGTTCAGCACCACCACCTGCGATTGGCTGGGCTGCATCGGCGCGGTCAGCGCCGTCAGCGACAGCGAGTGCTCGCGCTGGAACAGGTTGTCGTAGTGCAGGTTGAGCGCGGCGCGCAGCTGCTCGGTGCCGGCGGCCGCGGCGTTGTTGACCTCCGCGCTGCCGCCGAAGGGCAGCTTGTCGCTGACCTTGAGTTCGGCCTCCACGGTGCCCGGCTCGCGGCCCGGGCGCAGCACGGGCTGCACACGTCGATCGGGCGTCTGCGAGAGTGCCGCGACCTGCTGCTGCACGATGTTGAAGTTGGGCACCTTGCCCTCGGCCAGCTCGGCTGCGACGGCGCGGATCTTGCCCTGGTCGTAGTAGCGCGAGCCGGTCACGTAGAGCTTGTCGATGCGACCTTCCAGCACGGTCAGGCGCACGACGCCGCCGTCGATGCGCTGCTCGGGCACATCGACGAAGACGGTCAGGTAGCCGGCGCCCTGATAGGCCTTCTCCAACGCGGCGCGGGCGCCTTCGATGGCGGCCATGTCGCGGCCCTCGCCCATGAAGGGCATGACGGCGGCTTCGACCTGCACGGCGGTCAGGCGTGTGTTGCCTTCGACCTCGAACTCGAGGATGTCAAAGCGCAGCGCGGCCTGTGCCAGCGCCGGCAGGCTGCCGGCGCACAGGGCCAGCGCGGTGAGCAGCAAGCAAAGGCAGCGCGCCCACGAGGGAGCGCGCGTCGTTCCGGCATCCATGAAGTCAGTGTCCCGAGAGCGGGTGAAGCGGTCGTGAAAGGCGGCGTGGCGCCGCGCGGCGTCAGGCGCGGCGGCGGCGCGCGCAGCCGGCCACGACGGCCAGGCCCAGGCCCATCAAGCCCCAGGTGGCGGGCTCGGGCACGGCGGTGACGCTGCCGCCCAGGTTCAGCGTGTCGCCGACGGGTGCGGCAATCAGCCGCGTGCGGCCGTAGCTGGCGGCGAAGTCGGTGCGCAGGCGCAGCAGCGAGCCGGCGGCTGTGGTGGCCTGCGTGATCGAGGCTTCGAGGGTGTAGCTCAGGATGTAGTTGCCCGAACTGTCCACGCCGAGGCCCCAGTAGGCGTCGTGCTTGGTGTTGTCGAATTCGTCGACCAGCACGGGGGCGGTATCCGTGTCACTGGTCAGCGTGATGGAGTAGAACCAGGACGACTGGTTGACGCTGTTGAACAGAGCGGGGCGGGACAGGTTCGCAGCTCCCAACACACCGGTGCTTGCGTAGGCAGCGCCCGCGTACTGAAGGGGGTTATTGACCTTTGTGTACGTACCAGACAGGTTCTCGGTGAACTTGGTCGTGCAGTCGGTGCCAGTGCACTTGCTGTTCCAGTCGCCGACGTTTTGTTGAAGCAGGCCGACCTGATTGGCCATATCGCCTTGCAGCCAATTCATCAGCGTCGTGTAGTTGGCATCCAGCGTGCCGGTAGGCGCGGTGTGCTGGGCCGTTGTGTACAGGCTCGTGCCGTTTGCGGCCAGTCCGCCATTGGGATCGACAGCGAGGCCCATGACGGCCCAGATCTGCTTCGTCGCATCCGTGGACGTGGCCAGGAAGGTCTGGAAGTTCGGGTCCGTGTTCAGCGGCGAAAAGATCTTCTGGTAGCCCGTGTCTTGTTGCCCGTAGACGAACAGATTGGTCGACGTGTCACCCAGCGCGTAGTTGTCGCTGTAAACGCTGATCCCGAGGTCCCGCGTGTACGAGATGTTGTTGCTCTGGTCCCAGACCACCAGAAAAAGCTCAGGGTAGGTTCCAGCCTTCACACCATCGGCAGAAGGGTCGCCCACGCTGATGGCGGCATGCGACGTTGTGCTGGCAATTGCTGCGAATGCCAAGGCGCCAAGCTTCTTCATGATCAATCCGGCTTCTATCGGGTAGTGGGCAGGTGCAATGCTGGGTTGCAACCTGATTCGGGAATTTGGCTCGCGCCCAAGCTTCGACCTGACGGCAAAGCGCTGAAAGCAGGCATCGAGGAATGCCTGTTTTCAGAGCAGAGGGCACGGAGGCGCGAGGCCTCCGTGCAGCCCGCCAAACGGGACTTACTTGCTCATGCGCACAAAGGCGCAGCTGTTGGCGCTGATGCGGCCGGTGTGCGAGGTGTAGCTCTTGGTGGTGGCGTCGAGGTCAGACCAGGCACCGGACACCGTGGAGGGCAGGGCGGCCAGGCCTTGCTGCAGGTCGGTGTCCAGGCCTTGCAGAATGGAGGCCTTGCCCATTTCGGCGCGCATCTTGGTCAGCAGGGCCAGCACGTTGGCGCTCGGGGCGTTGGCGGCGCCGGCCTTCGGCCATTGCATCGAGGCCTCGACTGCGAAGTCGTAGTCGCCAGCGATCAGGCCCGCACGGCTCGGGGTGGCGCCGCTGAGCTTGACGAAGCGGTACTGCAGGTCTTGCGTCACACCGTTGACCGACGGGAGCGGGTTGTTCTCGCGGCCCATCACGCCGAAGGCATAGCCGTCGCCGGCAGCGTCCACGAGGTTGTCGACGGTCTTCAGGCAGGTCTGAACGGCGCCGGTGCTGGAGTTCTGCAGAGTCGTCAGGCTGCCGGTGACGGCGAGCGATGCCGTGGTGGTGCCGGCCGTCACGGAGAAGGCGTTGGTCGAGCCACCGCAGGGGTTGTTGGCGAAGTACAGGTTGGATGCGGCCTGCGTGCCCGAGCCGGGCGTGCGACGGCAGACGTTGATGCGCTTGCTGTTGACGTTGGCGTCGACGGAGGCAGGGATCAGCAGGTTCCAGCCCTTCTTGTTGGAGGAGGAGCCGAGCAGCTGGCCGGTCAGCGCGCCGGCGATGAAGGTCTTGGGGATGCTGGGCTGGGCGGCGGCCGACTCGTCGATCGTCGTGGCACTCGGGGCCACCAGGCCCTGGGCCTTCTGCAGGGCCAGGTAGAGCTTCTTGTTCACGCCGACGGCGAAGATGTTCTGCACGAAACCGGCGGCGTCCAGGCCGGACGTATCGAGGCCGGTGCCACCATTGATATTGGCTTGCAACAGCGCGGGTTCGACGTCAGCGAAGCCGGCATCAGCGAGGGCGGCCACGGTGTTGCCGCACAGGAAGCCGGCCGACTGGATGTCGGTGGCGGGCGACGGGCCGGCGCCCGTGGTGCAGCTCGCGTCAATCAGCATGTGGGTCTGGGTGGCGTCGCCGCCGTTCAGCAGCGGCGTCACACCCTGGGCAGAGCCGCCGGCGTCACGCTTGTAGATGACGACGGGCGTGCCGACGGGCCAGGAGCCGATGGCGACCTTGGTCTTGAACGAGTAAGCGCGGTAGTTGCTGCCGGCGGCCGAGTCGAAGAAGACGTCGAAGGTGGTGGGGTCGGCCAGGTCGGACTGGATGTAGGCGCCGATCAGCAGACGCAGTGCGGAGGCGCCGGCCAGACGGACTTCCTTCAGCGAGCCGTCAGCACGGGCGGCAACGACCTGGGCGGGCGTCAGCGCGTGGGCGGCACCGACAGAGGCGATGCAGGCCAGGGCGATCAGGGTGGAGCGGAGCTTCATGGGGTTTCGCTTCAAAGAGGAGAGAGTCGGAAAGCGTCCGCCCGGCCGCACCCGGGAACGGGGCGGCACGAGGGCAGGACTGCTGTGTGCGGGGCCGGGCCCACGGACCCGGCAGGGCGATCAGGAGGCGTTGCGGCGGCGGGCCACGAAGCTGACGGCCAGCAGGCCGCCAACGAGCATGGCGTACGTGCTCGGCTCGGGCACGGCGGCGACGGCCGGGCCGATCGTCACGGTGTTGCCGTCGAAGTTGGCGGTCAGCTTCACGCCGGCGCTGTTGGACAGGATGCTGTACAGCGACGGGGCGTCGGACGTGTCGCTGGAGGGCGTCAGGTAGACCAGCTGCGAGGCCGTGCCGACGGCGTTGCGGGCATTGAAGAAGCTGTTGAACGACGTGATGCCGTTGTCCGAGTAGGTCAGCGTGCCGAAGGCCGAGGCCAGGCGGTTGTTGGCCTGGCCGTTGCCGCTGTTGATGGCCTTGTGGTCGATGTCGGCGAAGTGCGAGGCCAGGAAGGCCGTGCCGTCATTGGACTGGCTGTTCTGGATCGTGCCCAGGGCCTGGTTCTTGTTGACGGTCGTCCAGGCGTTGATTTCACCGGGGTTGAAGCCGTCGCCGATGGGCTGGGCCGCGATGATGGCGTACTGGCTGTTGGTGCCGCCGAAGTTCAGGAACTTGGTCCATTCGGTGCCGGCCACGGACTGGCTGAAGGTGCTGCCACCGTTCAGCATGGCCGTGACGCCATCGGTCGAGATGCCGAGGTCCTGCGCGTAGGAGCCGGAGCCGTTGGTGACGAGCAGCACGTATTCGGCTTGGCCGAGAGTGCCGTCGGTCGTGACGGTGGCGAAGGCGGGGGCAGAGACGGCCAGCACAGCGGCCAGGGCAAGGGTCTTGAGCTTCATGGATTTTCTCCGTAGTCAGTGGTGATGGGACGTCAGGCCGACATGGCTCCGGTCCGTCACGCCTGGCTGCCTCCCCTGGATCGCTGCTGCGATCGGCGGTGGCCTTGGGCGCCTGGGTCAGGGTGACCCGCGTTCAAAGAGCGGTGGTGATCCGAGGAATCGTTTCAACCGGCATTCTTGTGGGTGCAGGTGACATGCCGTCCGGTTCGTGATTTCGTTCGCGGTCCGAACGGACTACGTGCAAACCCATGAGCCGTTCGGACATCCCTAGGGAACCAGTCGCGGCCGTGCTGCCGGCTGCGTCGACACCCGCTCCAGCAGTTGCAGCGACATGGCCTGCGCGACGGCCTGGGCGCGGTTGGCGGCGTTGAGCTTGCGCAGGATCTTCTGCACGTGGTTCTTCACGGTTAGCGCGCTGATGCCCAGCTCATCGGCGATCTGCTGGTTGCTCTTGCCCTCGCGCAGCCAGCTGAGGATTTCACGCTCGCGCTGCGTCACGCCGCCCACGCGCACGGTCGGCTGCTGGGGCGTGCTGGCGCCGACGACGTCGCGCTCCACCACCTGCACGCGCTGCCACGCGCCGTGGATATGCGGGATCATCAGCTCCAGCCGACCCGCCAGCGGCGCCAGCGCGCCGTCGTCCTGCGCGGCGAAGACGAAGAAGCTCTCGATCTCCTGCGGCCGCTGCGGGCGAGACATGCCGTGCACGAGCACGTGCTGGAACTGTGCGGCCAGCAGCGCGTCGCGCACGATACCGAGCGACGTGAAGGCGAGGTCCGCCGTCGCGATGACGGCGGGCTTGCCGCGGGCCTCCAGCCAGCAGGCCTGCCAGTGCTGCATGAGCAGGCTGCGCGCGTCGCCCAGCGCGTCCATCAGCGCGGGCTCCAGGCTGACGCTGTTGAAGACGTCGAACACCAGCTCGCGCGATGTGCGGTCGTAGCTGCCGCACACGACCAATTGGTGCGGGATGAGGCGGCTGAGGTAGCTCTGCGTCCAGACGAAGAACTGGTAGCGGCGGCGCACCGTCAGCGCGGATTCGGCCGCGCGCACGATGGCTTCGACGGGGTCGTTGGGCGAGGACGTGGCGGCCGGGTTGTCGTTTGTAGTCATGGGCAGCGGTTGTCGCGGGAGGCGGAAGGGCGCGTCACAAAACTTCGCAACGAACTCACAGAACAGAAACTCTAGGAACCCCGCGTGACCGCGCGTTGAAGGCTTGCTGAAGGGATGAGCCGTTCGGATCACTCGACCGGTGCCGGTGCGGCCGGGGCTGGCGCGGTGAAGACCCAGTCGTGCGCGGTGTCGTGGTGGCCTGCCGTCGCCATCAGGCGGTGCGACGAGCGGCTGCGCACGCCCACGATGCCGCTGCCTGCGGTGGCGCTGGCGGCGCCTTCTGCCGCGACGGCAACGGTCGCCCGCCCCAGCACCAGCTCCCAATCGGGCTGTCCGGTGAAGGGGTCGGCGTAGAGCTGGCGCAGATGCCGCCGCGGCGTGGGGTGGCGGCGGTCGGCGAGCAGATCGTCCAGCCGCTGCGGCAGCGGCAGGTGGCCGACGGGGGTGGCCTCGGCGTAGCGGCCCAGCGCGGTGGCGATGGCCTCCCCCCTAAAACGAAGTTCGGCTTCGCGTTCGCGCTGCTGCCGGGTGGACTCCTGTTCGCCCAATGCGGCCAGCGCCACGCCGCCCAGCGCCAGCACGAACAGCAGCCAGAGGTAGGTGAAGCCGCGGGACCGGGCGCTACCAGTCCGCATACAGACGGCCATCCGGCGCCCGCCCGGCAGCGCCGCTGCGCACGTCGCCCACCTGGCCGGCGAGGTCGGCCGCGGCTGGCGGTGGCAGCGTGATCCAGCTCTGCGCGTTGCCGGTCAGCGGGTCCTCGGGCACCTGGCGCAGGTAGCGGTCCTGTACCAGTTGCTCCAGCGAGTCGGGATAGCGGCCCTTGTCGGCGGCGTACTTGTCCAGCGCGTCGCGCATCACGGCCAGCGACGAGCGCAGGCTGTTGGCCTTGGCGCGGTCCACCGACGCGAAGTAGCGCGGCGCCGCGATGCCGGCCAGCAGCGCGACGATGGCCATGACGACGATCAGCTCGATCAGCGTGAATCCTCGGGTGCGTTTCATCGTCACCAGTCCCGGTAGCGGCTGCCGTCGATGGCGATGCCTTCCGACCGCGAGTGCACGTCGAACACGTCCTTCCCCGGCGCCGGCGACTCCGGCGGGCTGTCGTAGCTGCGCAGCGCCCAGGTCTCGGCCGCGGGCAGGGCCACATCGGCCAGCGGGTCGCGCGGCAGGCGGCGCAGGAAGTACAGGCGCTTCTGGCGCTGCGGGTCGGTGGCGTCGGGCACGCCGCGCACGAGGCTGTCGAGGTCGGGCGGGTAGCCGCTCTCGCCGGCCTTGAGCGTGATGCGGCCCTCCTTGGTGGCCTGCCAGTAGGCGTCCAGCCCGTTGCGCAGCGTGCGCAGCGCCTGGCGCAGCTCGGCCTCGCGCTGGCGCTTGTGCACCCATGTCGCCAGCGGCTGCGCGGCCGCCGCGAGGATGCCGACGATGGTGACCACCGCCAGCATCTCGACGAGCGTGAAGCCTCTGTTGAAGGGAACTTCAGCGGACCTCGACATTGGCTTCACCTTCCACACGCACGACGAGCTGCCCCCCGTCGGGCTTGCTGGCCTTGGCGTTGACGAACTCGACGACGCCCGATTGCCCCGACGCACCGGGGCGTGCGCGCAGCACGATGACCTTCTGCCCCTGCGGGCCCAGCTCGACGTCGACGCTGCCCGTGTTGGCCTCGGTGACGGCCGCATCGGCGCGCGTGAACAGCGAGACGTCGTAGGTCAGCGTGCCGGTCACGGGCACGGACGACTTGTTCGTCAGCCCCACCGACAGCGTTTCTCCGACGGCGGCGTTGCCGGTGGTCTGCAGCTCGACGAGGGCCTCGCCGGGGTGGGCAGCGGGGGCGGCCGGGGCCGCGCCCGGCAGCTCGCCCGCCAGCGGCGCGGCCACGCTGGCGCGCGGGCGCAGGCGCACGCCCTCTGCCCCCGGATTGGCGTCGAAGCCCGACGGCAGGATGGTCTGGCTCGCGTCCGGCAGGCTGACGTTGCGCAGCACGTGCGGCGTGATGAGCAGCACGATCTCGGTCTTCTTGCGCGTGTCGGTGTGCACGCCGAACAGCCGACCCAGCAGCGGCGTCTCGGACGCGTAGGGCACGCCGCTGATGCTCTTGCGATCTTCGTCGTTGATGAGGCCGGCCAGCACCTGCGTCTCGCCGTCGCGCAGCCGCAGCGACGTGCTCGCCGTGCGCGAGCCGATGCGGTAGGCGCTGGTGGGTTGCGAGCCGCCGGAGGTCTCCTTCTGGCCGAGGCTGCTGACCTCGAGGTTCACCTTCATGACAACCTCGTTGTCCAGCTGCACGGTGGGCTCGACCTCCAGCTTGAGGCCGACGTCGAGATAGGTCACGGCGGTGGACACGCCGACGTTGGCTGTCGACGTGCTCGTGAACACCGGCACGCGGTCGCCGATCTGGATCTTGGCCTTCTCCTTGTTGCGCGCGCGCAGCTTGGGGTTGGCCAGCAGGTTGGTCGTGCCCGACGAGCCCTTCAGTCGCGCGGCGACGACCGGGTTGGCCACCAGCGTGCGGAAGCTCCCGCGCGAGCTCCACGGCACCATCGCCGCGCCGTCGGTGCTGCCGTAGGTCGCGTCGGTGGCCCAGTTCAGGCCGGCCTCGTCGCTGCGGTCGCTGCCGATCTCCAGCACCTCCACGTCCAGCATGACCTCGGGCTCGGGCAGGTCCAGCCCGGCGACGAGCTGCTCGATCATCGCGATGACCTCCGGCGTGTCGCGTGCGACGAGCAGGTTCAGCCGCTCGTCGATGAACAGGTCGCGCGTCTTGGCCATCATGCGCACCAGCGCCTGGGCCTGCTTCACGTCGGCGTTGTTCAGGTAGAAGCTGCGCGTGACCAGCTCCTGGTGCTCGCGCTGCTTCTGCGGCGTGTTGGGGTAGATCAGCACCGAGTTGTCGTTCAGCAGCTTGCGCTCCAGCTGCTGGGTGCTGAGCACCACGCGCATCGCCTCGTCGACGCTGACGTCCTTCAGGTAGATGCTGATGCGCGCGTCGCCCTTCACTTCCTTGTCGAAGACAAAGTTGACGCCCGCGCCGCGGCCCAGTGCTTCGAACACGGTGCGCAGCGGCGCGTCGCGGAACTCCAGGCTCACCGGCTTCTGGTAGGCCGCGGCGAGCGCGGACGGCACGGGCGGCGGCGCGTAACGCTGGCGCAGCTTCTGCTGCAATGCCAGCGCCTGCGGCTGGCCGGGGTCCTCGGCCAGCACGCGCGTGACGGTGTCGCGCGCAGCGTCCGGCTGGCCGGCCTGCAGCTGGCGGGCGGCACGCGCCAGGCGGTCCCGGTGGTCGCGCGCACGGGCCAGCGCGGCCCGCAGCGAGCGCGTGCGCGGCGCCTGCGCATCGACGGCTTCCATGCGCTTGAGCAGCTCGGCGGCGGCGTCGAGCTCGCCGGTGGCGCGCGCGGCCTCGGCCTGCGTCGCCAGCGCCACGAGGCTCAGTTCGCGCTGGCGCTGGGCCGCGCTGCGCAGTTCGTTGTCCTGCGGCGCCGACGCGGCGGCATCGCGCAGCAGCCGCCACGCGGCCTCGGGTTCGCCGCGGCGTGCCAGCGTGTCGGCCTCGCGCAGCGCGGGGTTGGCGCAGGCGGCCAGCCCCAGGACGAGAGCGATGACGAGGGCGAGGGCTGGCAGGCGGGTCATGCGGCGGCGAACGGAATGAACTGGGCCAGGCCCAGCGGCAGATAGGTCAGGCGCAACCCGCCGGCTTCGACGGCGTCGACGCGCCACTGGCCGTCCACCACGTCACCCGCGCCGACGACCGTGCTGCGCCGCGGGCTGTCGAGCACGGCACGCGCGGCGCCGTCGGTCAGGCGGCCGACGAACTGGTAGGGGAAGGGCGGGGCGGTCGGGGCCGGTGGCGGCGCGTCGACGGACTCTGCCGGCGGTGGCGGCGCGGGTGCTGCGGCGACGGATGGCGCTTCGCCCCAGGCGGCGCGGGCCTGCATGTCGGCCGCCGGCCAGGCGGCGCGGGCGCTGGCGGCGGGGCCGGGCCAGTTGGCCTGGTTCGACGGCGCGGCGGCCGCTGTCGTGCGGCGCGACGGTTCGGCGGCAACAGGCTCGGCCGCGTCGTCGCGCGACACCCAGGCCGTCGCCGCGAGGCTCAGGCCCAGCGCGCCGAAGAGGGCCAGCTGGCGGGGCGCAGGCTTCTTCATCACTTCGCCGATTGCATGTGCAGCACCCAGGCCAGCTCGGCCTTCAGCGTGCCGTTGGGCTCGCGGCGCAGGCGCAGCGTTTCCAGCGCCAGCGCGGGGTCACGCCGCAAGGCCTCGGCGACAAAGTCGCGCAGCGCGCCGTAGTGGCCGCTGAGCTGCATCGCGATGCGGTACTGCGCCAGACCCAGCTCGCGGTCGGCCTGGTAGCGGAACTCGCTGCGCGGCCAGGGCAGGCCCAGCTCGGTGGCCAGCGACATCAGCGCGGCGGTGCGGGCCTGGCGTTCGCTGTCGGGCGGCAGGCTGGCGGCCAGGGCACGGCCGTCGTCGGTGGGGATGACATTGGCCGCTCGCGGCTGCAGTGCGGCGCGGCGGGCGGTGATCGTGTGGCGCTGAGCGTCGAGTTTTGCCTGCTCGCGAGGCAGCCACACGGCGCCGGCAATGGCGGCGAGCGTCAACACCGCCGCCAGCGCGGCGGGCCAGCCGAGGCGGTGGGCCTGCTGCAGCCAGCGCTTCATCGCGTGACTCCAGAGCGGCGCACCAGCTCGAAGCGCAGCAGGCTCGTGTCTGCGGGTGACTCGGGGCGCTGCAGGCGCGTCAGCACCACCTCGTCGCCTGACGCGGCATCCATCGCCAGGCGGTCGACGAGGCGGGTCACGGCGTCGGGGTCGCCGGCCTGGCCTTCCAGCCGCAGCGCCTGGCGGTCCAGGTCCAGCGCAGCGAGCTGCAGGCCCGGCGGCAGCGCGCGCTCCACATCGGCCCACAGCGCGGGCCAGTCGGTGCCCAGCTGGCGCGACACGGCCCAGGCGCGTGCGCGTGCCGCCGGATTGGCGGGCTTGGCTTTCTGCGTCGCGGCGGGGCGGGCGATGCGGTCCAGCACGGCGGCCTGCTCGGCAAGGCGCTGGCCTTCCTCGTGCTGGCTCTGTGCCTGCAACGCGACGAGCACGCAGGCCGCTGCAGCCGTTGCGGCCCAGGCCCAGAGCAGCGGCCGGGCCTGCGAGGGCTGGGCGATGAAGTCGGGCGTTGCCTGCCCGCCGGGCTCGGCCAGCAGGTCCTTCGCGTGAACGACGCGGGCGCCTTGCAGCTCGTTGAGCAGCTCGTCGTCGGCATGGCGCTGCTGCAGCTCGACGAGGTGGCCGTCGCGGCGGCGCAGCCAGGTCAGCATGCCGCCGTCGACGAGGGCGCAGTCGCCGTCTTCAAGCGGCAGCAGCGTCCAGCTCGGCCGCAGCGACGTGATGCGCACGCGGTGCGCTGCGGCGGTGGCCCGCAGCGCAGCGAGGTCGCCATCGGCCAGAGCGCAGGCGCCGCGCGGCCATGCGGCCAGCGGCCAGGTCTGCGCGGCCGGGCCGAAGTAGTGTGTGAACTGCAGCCGCGCGTAACCCAGCAGCGCGTCGTCGTCGGCCAGCGGCAGGTCGTCCGGCACCAGCATGCTGTGCATGCGGTCGGGCCCCGCCAGCAGCGCCAAGCGCGCGCCGGCGTGGGCCGCGCACCAGGCGGCGAAGTCGGGCCAAGCCTGGCCGCTCGCATCGACGGCGCCATCGGCCGTCAGCAGCAGCCGTTCAGTCGGCGAGCGTGACACGTTCCAGCTCCTCCAGCGTCGATTCGCCGCGCAGTACCAGCGCCACCGCCGCGTCGCGCAGCGAACGCATGCCGCGCCCGCGCGCGGCCTCCTTGATGCGTGAGAGCGGCGCGCGGCTGGCGATGAGGTCACGCAGCTCGTCGTCCAGCCACAGCAGCTCGCTGACGGCGCGCCGGCCGCGGTAGCCGGTGCCGCGGCAGTGGCTGCAGCCGCGGCCGTGCAGCAGCGTTGCGTCCTCCGGCAGGCCCAGCGCGCGCAGCTGCTGCGCTATCGCCGGCAGCGGCTGGCGGCAATGCGCGCAGTTGATGCGCATCAGCCGCTGCGCCAGCACGCCGTTCAGCGCCGAGACGACGTTGTAGAGATCCAGCCCCATGTGCATGAAGCGGCCGACCACGTCGAAGGCGCTGTTGGCATGCACGGTGCTGAAGACGAGGTGGCCGGTGAGGGCCGCCTGCACGGCGATCTGCGCCGTCTCGGCGTCGCGGATCTCGCCGACCATGACGCGGTCCGGGTCGTGCCGCAGCACCGAGCGCAGGCCGCGCGCGAAGGTCAGCCCCTTCTTCTCGTTGACGGGGATCTGCACGACGCCGGGCAGTTGGTACTCGACCGGGTCTTCGATCGTGATGATCTTGTCGCGGCCGGTGTTGACCTCGCTGATCGCGGCATACAGCGTCGTCGTCTTGCCCGAGCCGGTGGGGCCGGTCACGAGCAGCATGCCGTGGGGTTGCTTCGCCAGCGCGCGGATCTGCGCACGCGCCTCGGGCTCGAAGCCCAGCGCGTCCAGCGTCAGCGCGCCCTGCGCCTCGACCTGTGCGCGGTCCAGCACGCGCACCACCGCGTCCTCGCCGAAGACGCTGGGCATGATGGACAGGCGGAAGTCCACCTCGCGGCCCTGCACGCGCAGCTTGAAGCGACCGTCCTGCGGAAGCCGGCGCTCGCCGATGTCCAGCTCGGCCATGACCTTGAGGCGCGACACCAGCTGCTCGGCTGCCTGTTGGCCGTCGATGGCCTTCACGTCCAGCATCACGCCGTCGACGCGGCTGCGGATCTTCATGCCGCGCAGCTGGCTCTCGAAATGGATGTCGCTGGCGCCGTCCTGCAGCGCGTCGTACAGCGTCGCGTCGAGCAGGCGCACGACGGGGCTGGCCTGCCCGGCGAGGTTCAGCGCCGACAGCTCCTGCGCGGCTTCGGCCTCGTTGCCGTTGTTGAATGATTCGTCGAGTTCGCCCAGTGCGCGGTAGTCAGCCTCGCTGGCTTCGAGCAGCGCGTCGATTTCGCTGGCTTCGCAAGGCCACCAGAGGACAGGCTTCTTCAGGCGGGACTCGATGCGCAGCCGCAGCAGCGGCTCCAGCGGCCGGTCGGCCAGCAGCGCGAGGCGACCGCGGGCCGACGTGGCCATGACGGCGCGCCAGCGCTGCGCGTCGGCGTGCGGCCAGGGCTCGAAGGTGAGCGCCCACGGCGCGTCCGACGCCGGCAGGCGTGCCAGCACGTCGGGCCCGGGCTGGAGCAGCGCGTTCATTGCACCTGGTCCACCAGCTGGAAGATCGGCAGGTACATCAGCACGACGACGGTGCCGATCACCAGGCCCATCAGCAGCATCAGCACGGGGTTGACCAGCCGCGTGACAAGGTCCGACAGCCGCGTCAGTTCCTCGTCGTAGAAGCCGGCGGCCTGGGCCAGCATCGCGCCCAGCTCGCCGCTGTGCTCACCGACGCGCAGCATGCGCAGCGACACTGGCGTCGCGAGGCCCTCGCGCTGCAGGCAGGCCGACAGCCGCTCGCCCAGCCGCACGCTGTCCGTCGCGCGGTCCAGCGCCGCGCGCAGGTGTGCCGCCGCGACACCGCGTGCGTTCACCAGCGCTGGCACGATGGGCACACCGGCCAGCAGCAGCATGGCCAGGCAGCGGTACAGCTGCGCCAGCGCGAGGAGGTGCAGCTTGGGGCCGATCAGCGGCAGCTTCCACAGCCGCGACTGCACCGCCTCGCGCAGGCCGCGCTGCCATGCGAACACGGGCAACGCGATCAGCGCGGCGGCGATCGACAGCAGTGCCACCGGATGGGCGCCGCTGAACGAGCCGACGGCGATCAGCACCTTGGACGCGACGGGCAGCTCGCCGCCGACGCCGTCGAGCAGGCCTGCGAAGCGCGGCACGACGAAGACGAGCAGGAACAGCACGACGGCCGTGCCCGCCGTGATCAGCATCGTCGGGTAGATGGCCGCCGCGACGAGCTTGCCGCGCAACTGCTCGGCCCAGGCCAGGTAGCTGGCCTGCTCGAACAGCGCCTGCTCGACCTGGCCGCTGCGCTCGCTGGCCTCGACGACGGCGACGAACAGTGTGTCGAAGGCCTGCGGCTGCGAGGCCAGCGCCGTGGAGAAGGATTCGCCCAGCTGCACGCGCTCGACGACGCCGGCCAGTGCAGCCGTGACGGCCGGCGGGTTGTCCTGCGACTGCAGCGTCTGCAGCGCCTCCAGCAAGGGGATGCCGGCGCGCAGCAGCACGGCCAGCTGCTGCGCGAACTGCCGGCGGGGGAAGCGGCCGCCGCGGGCCTTCAGGGGCGTGGCAGCAACCGGCTCGACCGCGAGCAGCGCTGCGGGCGACAGCCCCAGCGCCGCGGCGACGCCGCTCGCGTCCGCCGCCTGCACGCGTGCCTGCACCGGCTGGCGCTGCAGGTCGAGATAGCGGACGTCGAACTCGGCCATGTCAGTGCGTCACCAGGAGGTGAGGTCCGCGTCCTCGCCCTCGCCACCGGGCCGGCCGTCCTTGCCGAAGGACAGCAGGTCGTACTCGCCATGCTCGCCGGGCGAGCGGTATTGGTAGTCGTTGCCCCAGGGGTCCTTGGGCAGGCGCTTGCTCAGGTACGGGCCGGCCCACTTGGGCTCGTCGGCCGGCCTGTCGACGAGCACGGCCAGGCCTTGTTCGGTCGACGGGTAGTGGCCGACGTCCAGCCGGTACTGGTCCAGCGACTTCTGCAGCGCGTCGATCTGCGCCTTGGCGGCCTTGACCTCGCTCTTGCCGATCTGGCCGAAGAACTTGGGGCCGACATAGCCCGCCAGCAGGCCGATGATGACCATGACGACGAGCAGTTCCAGCAGCGTGAAGCCGCAGCGGCGGTGGAGGCGGGCGGGCGGGGTCATGGGCCGCGCAGCTTAGGAAGCCGTAATGACCGCGACGTGAATGACGGCCGCATGACTCGTCGCATGATCCGTTGGTGCCATGTCATGGCCTCTTCACCGCTGCCGCCTAACGTCGCGGCGCTATGAAGACACTGCCTGCACTCACCCCGCCTCCCCGCCCTGCGTCCCGGGCGTTCCGCTTCAACCAGTTCGTGGCCGCCGCGGTGGTGGCCGGCGTCGCCGTGTCGGCGCTTGGGCTGGCGTCCAGGCTGGCCCCGGTGACGGCCGCATCGTCCGCGACGGCCACGCTGCTCGTCAGGCTGGCCGACGGCGCGCAGGACACCGCCCGCCAGCAGTCCGAACTGGGCCGTGTGCTGGCTGACGCCGGCCTGCCGCTGAGGGCCGACCGGCCGCTGGGCTCCGGCTGGTGGCGGGTGCAGGCGCCCGCAGGTTCATCGGGCCGGGCGTTGGCTGCGCTGCGCGCCGATCGCCGCGTCAGCCACGCCATGAACGATCTGCGCGAGCAGCGCGCCGCCGTGCCCAGCGACACGCTGTTCCGCGCGACCGACCCCGCCAACGCGCAGTGGTGGCTGGACGACCAGAGCGACACGACCAACGCAGGCGCCGCCAACTTCACCAAGGCCTGGGACACGACCAAGGGCTCGGCCTCTCCGGTCATCGCCGTGCTGGACTCGGGCATCACCTCGCATGCCGACCTCAACGCCAACGTGCTGGCCGGCTACAACTTCGTCAGCAAGCCCGAGTACGCCAACAACGGCGGCACGGGCCGCAGCGCCGGCGCGCTGGACCCGGGCGATGCGCTGACGCAGACCGAGTTCAATGGCAACACGGCGCTGTGGGATGGCTGCATCGTCAACCCGCAGAGCAGCTGGCACGGCACGCTGGTGGCCGGCCAGCTCGGCGCGGTGACGAACAACGCCAACGGCGTGGCCGGCATCAACTGGAATGCGCGCATCCTGCCGGTGCGCGTGTCGGGCAAATGCGGTGCGTCGGTGGCCGACATGGTCGACGGCATGCGCTGGGCCGCGGGCCTGTCGGTGGCGGGCGTGCCCGTCAACACGACGCCGGCCAAGATCCTCGTCATCGGCTTCGCCGGCGTGACGGGGGCGTCCTGCAGCGTCAGCGATGCCGACGCCAACGTCGCCGCCGCTGCCAAGCTGTACGCCGACGCGATCACCGAGCTGCGCAACCTGGGTGTGCTGGTCGTCGCCGCTGCCGGCAACCAGCGCGGGGCCGTGGGGCGCCCGGCCAACTGCAGCGGTGTCTTCGCCGTGGCGGCCACCAACCGGCAGGGCTTCAAGGCCCTCTACTCGAACTTCGGCGCCGAGGTGCAGCTCGCCGCGCCAGGCGGCGACACCGACAACAACGCCACCTGCGACACCGACCTGGCGGACACCGGCATCGTCTCCACGACCAACACCGGCACGTCGGCGCCATTGACGGCGGGCTACGGTGCCGTCAGCGGCACCAGCTTCGCCGCGCCGCAGGTGGCCGGTGCCGCCGCACTGATGTGGGCGGCCAACCCGGCGCTGACGCTGGCACAGGTCGAGAGCGGCCTCAAGGCCAGCGCGCGGCCGCACGTGACAGCCTACGCGCTGGGCTATTGCACGTCGCTGAACAAGAGCCGCTGCACGCTGACCGGCACGACCGGCGGTGCCGGCCTGCTGGATGCCGCCGAGGCCGTGAGATACGCACTGACGCCCACCAGCTACACGGCCTCCGCACGCAGCTCGCTGGGCCTGCAGGGCACGGCACTGACCAACTGCGGCGTGAAGCAGGGCAGCACGGCCATCGCCGTACCGCCTGCACCCGCACCGACACCAACGCCGCCGGCCCCGGCTCCGACTCCGACTCCGACTCCGACGCCAGCACCGGCCCCGACCAGCAGTGGCGGTGGCGGTGGGGCGGCTTCCATCGGGTGGCTGCTGGGTCTGGCCGGTGCGGCTGGGCTGTTGCGTCCGGCGCGGCCCCGGCGCGGGGCGTTCGGGGGCTGAGGCTGGTATGTTCGGCAGCGCACCTTGGTTCTGCCGGACACATCCTCATGGCCCCTGTCGTCGTCAACCCCGAGAACGTCTGCGAGTTCCGTGACGAGCAGAGCTTCCACGACTGGCTCGCGCAGCATCACGATCAGCGCGACGAGGTGTGGATCAAGATCCACAAGGTCGCCTCGGGTTTGGCATCGATCACGCCCAGGCAGGCCATCGACGTGGTGCTGTGCTGGGGCTGGATCGACGGGCTGCGCAAGGGGCTGGACGACAACAGCTTCCTGCAGCGCTACACGCCGCGCCGCGCCCGCAGCGTCTGGAGCCAGATCAACGTGGCCAACGTCGAGCGCTTGATCCAGGCCGGACGCATGACGCCCCACGGGTTGCGTGAGGTCGATGCAGCCAAGGCGGACGGCCGCTGGGCGCACGCCTACGGCAGTGGCCAGGACATGAAGATCCCCGTCGACCTGCAGTCCGCCATCGACGCCGAGCCCAGGGCCCGCAAGATGCTGGCCGGGCTCTCGGCGCAGAATCGCTTCGCGCTGGCCTTCCGCGTTCACCAGATGAAGACGGAGGCCGGCCGCCGGCGCAAGATCGAGGCCTTCGTCGAGATGCTCAAGCGGGGCGAGACGATCTACCCGCAGACGAAGAAATAGACCGCCCATGAAAAACGACCGCCGCAGCGGTCGTTTTGAAATGGCGCAGGTGCCGGCTCAGCGGCGGGCGGCGCGCCTGCGCGACCAGCCCAGCGCGCCCAGGCCACCCAGGGCCAGTGCGATGCTGCCGGGTTCGGGCGCAGGGTTGGGGTTGGCGGGGGCCTGGATCAGGTTCAGGTCGTCCAGCATGAACGTTTGATCGGCGCCCTTGACAACGATGGAGTAGGCGGTGCCGGCGAATTGGAGGTCCGCCAGCGACCAGTCGCAGAACGTCAGGCCGGACACATCGCACGTGGCCGATGTGGACGCTGCGATCGCCTTGCCGGTACCCTTGCCGTCCAGCTGGTCGTAGACGGTGATGCTGAATCGGGTGTCCTTCAGGGCCGAGTAGTAGAAGGACGAACCCGTGGTGAAGCCGTCCGCGAAATTGATCGTGAAGCTCACATCGCTAGAGCTCTTGACGTTGTGCGGGTCGCTCGCAAGTTGCACCGCGCCGCAGCTGAGGTCATGGGCGACGAAGCTGTTGAAGCCATCGCAGTTGTAGGCGGACCTTTCACCCCAGGCGCCACCCGTGAACTGGACGCCGTCGCTCAACAGGTAGCGGTCCATCAGCTGGACCATGCCAAATCCGGCAGCGTCGTCGGAGTTCGTGATGTCGTTGAAATCCAGCATCCCGGCGAATGCCGGCTGCAGTGCCGCGGCCAGGGCGAGGGCCAGAAGTTTGCTCATTGCGCGCATGGCGTTCTCCGTCCGGATGTTCGAGTTGGGGTTGTGGCTGGCACTGTAAACAAGGGCTTCTGTCCTGGGCAGTTCGGCGACCCTTTAGTTGAGGGGGATGCGCCCGGTTGGGGCCGCGCTTAGGGGGTGTCCATGCGCTGGCTACACTGCGGCGCGTGGAAACCAAGTGGCTTGAAGACTTCGTCAGCCTGGCCGAGACGCGCAGCTTTTCCCGCTCCGCCCAACTGCGCCATGTGACCCAGCCGGCGTTCTCGCGCCGCATCCAGGCGCTGGAAGCCTGGGCAGGGGTCGATCTCGTGGACCGTTCGTCCTACCCGACGCGGCTGACGGCGGCCGGTGCGACCTTGCTGGCCCAGGCCGTGGATCTGCTGGGCAACCTGCAGGCCACCCGCAACATGCTGCGCAGCCATCAGGCGGCCGACTCGGACATGATCGAGTTCGCCGTGCCGCATTCGCTGGCGTTCAGTTTCTTCCCGCACTGGCTGATGGGCCTGCGCCGCGGCTTCGGGGCGATCAAGTGCCGGCTCAACGCGGCCAACGTGCACGACGCGACGCTGCAGCTCAGCGAGGGCAGCTGTGACCTGCTGCTTGTCTACCACCATGCCAGCCAGCCGCTGCAACTGGACCCGGAGCGCTACCAGATGGCGTCGCTGGGCCACGAGACGCTGTCTCCCTACGCCAAGGCCGATGCCCAGGGCGAGCCGCTGTTCCGCCTGCCAGGCCGGCCAGGCCAGAAGATTCCCTTCCTCAGCTACGCGGCGGGCGCCTACCTGGGCCGCATCGTCGAGCTCATCGTCAAGCAGGCCGATTGCGCGCTGAATCTGGATGCCATCTACGAGACCGACATGGCCGAGGGCCTGAAGGCGATGGCGCTGGAAGGACACGGGCTGGCTTTCCTGCCCGCCAGCTCGGTGCAGAAGGAGCTGGCCGGCGGCCGCCTCGTGCCGGCGGCGGCTTCAGGCACTTTCAGTGCGACGATGGAGTTGCGCATCTACCGCGAGCGGCCCGAACTGGCGCGCCGGCAGAAGCCCGCTGCGCAGGCGCTGTGGGACTATCTTGCTTCGGCGGCATGAGGCCATCGCGCCTTTGCATGCATCGTGAAAACCCGTATTCGGACCCGGTGCGCGGCATGGTCTGCTAGCGCCACCGATCCCTATTTCCTGTTGTTGGAGTCACCATGAAGAAAGTTTTGCTCGTTGCCGCCCTGATGGCCGGCTTCACCGCCGCGCATGCCGAAGACACGCTGAAGAAGATCAAGGACAGCGGCACCATCACGATGGGCGTGCGCGAGTCGTCGGGTCTGTCGTACACGATCGGTGACGGCAAGTACGTCGGCTACCACATCGACGTCTGCGAGCAGGTCGTCCGCGACCTGCGCCGCCAGCTGGGCCTGAGCGGCCTGACGGTCAAGTACCAGCCGGTCACGTCGGCCAACCGCATTCCGCTGACCGTGAACGGTACGGTGGACCTCGAGTGCGGCTCGACGACGAACAACCTGGCCCGCCAGAAGGATGTCGCCTTCGCCGTGACGACCTATGTCGAGGAAGTGCGCATCGCCGTGAAGGCCAAGTCGGGCATCACGTCCATCAACCAGCTCAACGGCAAGACGGTGGCGACGACCACCGGCACGACCTCGGTGCAGACGCTGCGCAAGCATGAGCGTGCGACGGGCGTGGACTTCAAGGAGGTCTACGGCAAGGACCACGCCGACAGCTTCCTGCTGCTGGATTCCGGCCGCGCCGATGCCTTCGTCATGGATGGCTCCATCCTGGCCAAGAACATCGCCACGTCCAAGAACCCGGCGGACTTCAAGATCGTCGGCGAGGTGCTGTCCGTCGAGCCGATCGCGATCATGATGCGCAAGGACGACCCGGCCTTCAAGAAGGCCGTGGACGACAGCATCAAGGCCATGATGAAGTCGGGTGAGCTGGCCAAGATCTACGACAAGTGGTTCATGCAGCCCATCCCGCCGACCAACACCAAGATCGGCCTGCCGCTGTCCGCTGCCACCAAGGAAGCCTGGGCCAACCCGAACGACAAGCCGATGGAGGACTACGCGAAGAAGTGATTCGCGTGTCCGTTTGAACGGTCGCAAAGCGGGTGCCTGGCACCCGCTTTGCTTTAGACGAAAGGCTTGAGGAGAGGCGCATGAGTTGGGACTGGCAGTTCTACTGCAATGACACCGCGACGGGGGAAGCCGTGGCCGGCTGCTTCGGCCCTGGCGGCAAGGAGCAGACGTATCTGCAATGGATGTTGAGCGCCTGGGGCTGGACGCTGACCATCTCGCTGCTGGCCCTGGTGCTGGCGCTGATCGTCGGCTCGATGATCGGCATCATCCGCACGGCGCCGAACAAATGGCTGGCGCGCTTCGGCGAGGCGTGGACCGAGCTGTTCCGCAACATCCCGCTGCTGGTGCAGGTCTTCCTCTGGTACCACGTGCTGCCGGCGCTGTTCCCGTCGCTGCGCGACGCCGTGCCGCCGTCGGTGCTGGTGATCTGTGCGCTGGGCTTCTTCACCAGCGCGCGCATCGGCGAGCAGGTCAAGGCCGGCATCAACACGCTGCCGCGCGGCCAGCGCTACGCCGGCCAAGCCATGGGCATGACGCTGCCGCAGACCTACCGCTACGTGCTGCTGCCGATGGCCTACCGCATCGTCATCCCGCCGCTGACCAGCGAGAGCATGAACCTCGTCAAGAACTCGGCGGTGGCGTTTGCCGTCAGCATCCCCGACATGTCCCAGTTCGTGCAGCAGGCGTCCGAGGAGACGGCTCACTTCTACGAGATCTACATCCCGATCACGCTGCTCTACTTCCTGTCTGCCTTCCTGCTCAACCGGGTCGCCAAGTTCATCGAGGCGCGCGTGCGCATCCCCGGCACGGTGGGAGCGAAGTGATGCTGAACCTCGACTACTCCTTCCTGAACTGGGCCGTCGTCCAGAGCTTCGTCGCCAAGGGCTTCTGGTTCTCCATCCAGCTGACGCTGGTGGCCATGGTTGGCGGCATCGTCCTCGGCACGCTGCTGGCGATGATGCGTCTGTCCAGCCACCGCTGGCTGTCGGCGCCGGCGGCCTTCTACGTCGACACGCTGCGCTCCATCCCGTTGGTGATGGTGATCCTGTGGTTCTTCCTGCTGATCCCCAACCTGATCGGGCCGATCGGCGGGCAGATGTCGGCCTTCGTCACTTTCACGCTGTTCGAGGCGACCTACTACTCCGAGATCATGCGCGCCGGCATCCAGTCGGTGTCCAAGGGCCAGGTCAACGCCGGCTATGCGGTGGGCATGACCTACGGGCAGACGATGAGGTTCGTCGTGCTGCCGCAGGCCTTCCGCAACATGCTGCCGGTGCTGCTGACGCAGACCATCGTGCTGTTCCAGGACACCTCGCTGGTCTACGCCGTCGGCGAATACGACCTGCTGAAGGGCTTCGAGGTCGCGGGCAAGAACTTCAACCGCCCGGTCGAGACCTATCTCGTCGCCGCCGTCGTCTATTTCGTCATCTGCTTCGGCCTGTCGCAGCTCGTGCGCCGGCTGCAGAAGAAGATCGCCATCATTCGATAAATGTCAGCCCCCGGCTGCGGCGTACCGCAGCCACCCCCCGAGGGGGTGCCAGCCGGCTTGGGGCGGCCCGGCGCTCGGCTGGCATCACCTCGACCAGGAGTCATCCATGATCGACATCAAGAACATCTCCAAGTGGTACGGCGCCTTTCAGGTGCTGACCGACTGCACGACGTCCATCAAGAAGGGCGAGGTCGTCGTCGTCTGCGGGCCGTCGGGCTCGGGCAAGTCGACGCTGATCAAGACGGTCAACGCGCTGGAACCCTTCCAGAAGGGCGACATCGTCGTCGACGGCATCTCCATTGCCGACCCCAAGACCAACCTGCCCAAGCTGCGCTCGCGCGTGGGCATGGTGTTCCAGCATTTCGAGCTGTTCCCGCACCTGTCGGTGACCGAGAACCTGACCATCGCGCAGATCAAGGTGCTGGGCCGCTCGGCGGACGACGCCAAGACGCGCGGCCTGAAGATGCTGGACCGCGTGGGCCTGTCCGCGCACAAGGACAAGTTCCCTGGCCAGCTCTCGGGCGGCCAGCAGCAGCGCGTGGCCATCGCCCGCGCGCTGTCGATGGACCCCATCGTCATGCTGTTCGACGAACCCACGTCGGCGCTGGACCCGGAAATGGTCGGCGAGGTGCTGGACGTGATGGTGCAGCTTGCCAACGAGGGCATGACCATGATGTGCGTGACGCACGAGATGGGCTTCGCCAAGCGCGTCAGCAACCGCGTCATCTTCATGGACGCCGGCAAGATCATCGAGGACTGCAGCAGCGCGGACTTCTTCGGCAAGCCCGAGGATCGTTCGCCTCGTGCCAAGGACTTCCTCGCGAAAATTCTTCAGCACTGATCTGATCAGACGTTGAAGTGAACGGCGGCCCAACGGTCGCCGTTCTTGTTTGAGCCCGCCCCGGCGCGACAATCCGCCCCCATGACCGACATCCTGACCCTTACCCGGCCGGACGACTGGCACCTGCACCTGCGCGACGAAGCGGCGCTGGCCAGCGTGCTGCCGTACACGGCGCGCCAGTTCGCTCGTGCCATCGTCATGCCCAACCTGCGCCCGCCGGTCACCACCGCCGCGCAGGCCGTGGCCTACCGTGAGCGCATCCTGGACGCACTGCCCGAGGGCAGCGACTTCCAGCCGCTGATGACGATGTACCTGACGGACAACACGCCGCCGGACGAGATCAAGCGTGCGAAGGACGCGGGCGTTGTTGCGTTGAAGCTCTACCCGGCCGGTGCCACGACCAACAGCGATGCCGGCGTGACCGACATCCGCAAGACCTACAAGACGCTGGAAGCCATGCAGCGCGAGGGCCTGCTGTTCCTCGTCCACGGTGAGGTGACCGATGGCGACATCGACATCTTCGACCGCGAGGCTGTCTTCGTCGACCGCGTCATGACCCCGCTGCGTGCGGCCATGCCCGAGCTGAAGGTCGTGTTCGAGCACATCACGACGAAGGAAGCGGCGCAGTACGTGACCGAGTCCGACCGCTTCACGGCCGCGACCATCACGCCGCAGCACCTGCTCTACAACCGCAACGCCATCTTCACCGGCGGCCTGCGCCCGCACTACTACTGCCTGCCCGTGCTCAAGCGCGAGGAGCACCGCCAGGCGCTGCTGAAGGCGGCCGGTTCGGGCTTGCCGAAGTTCTTCCTCGGCACCGACAGCGCGCCGCACGCGGCCCAGCTGAAGGAGGCGTCGGTCTGCGGTGCCGGCTGCTTCACGGCCGTGTCGGCGCTGGAGCTGTACGCCGAAGCCTTCGAGGGCATCGGCGCGCTCGACAAACTGGACGCCTTCGCCGGTCACCATGGCCCCGACTTCTACGGCCTGCCGCGCAACACCGGCACCGTCACGCTCAGGCGCGAGCCGTGGACGCTGCCGTCGGCCGTGCCCTTCGGCGAGGCCCAGCTCAAGCCGCTGCGGGGCGGCGAAACGCTGAACTGGAAGCTGATCTGAAGTGAAACTGCCCCTCGCCCAGTCTCGCGCCGCTGAACGCGGGCGCGCCTGGTCGGTCCCCCGAGGGGACGGCGATGCTTGCGGCATTGAGCCGCAAGCACATCGCCAGACCGGGCCGGCTTGGGAGCGGCCCGGCGCTCGGCCCGAAATGCGCCCGTTTCGTCCGCTACGGGGGGCGCGTAGCCCCATGGAAAACTGACATGAACGATAAGAAGGTCGCCTTCCTCGTCGACTTCGACAACGTCGCCACCGACGTCATCGAGCAGGCGCTGAACGCCGTGTTCAAGGACTATGGTGCGGCCCACATCCGCCGCGCCTACTGCAATGCCGAGCAGGCGCTGCGCGAGCAGAGCTTTCTGAAGCGGCTGGGCCTGCGCGCCATCGTCAACCTCGCCATCGGCAAGAACTCGACCGACATCGCGCTGGCCGTCGACGCGATGGACCTCGCCATCACCGAGAAGCCCGATGTCATCGTGCTGGTGTCGTCGGACAGCGACTTCGCGCCGCTGGTGCTGCGCCTGCGCGAGAAGGGCGCCTGGCTGCGCGGCTTCGGCCAGTACGGCAAGACGGGCGACGGCGTGATCCAGATCTACGACCAGTTCAACGAACTGGCCCACGGCACGGGCCGCGCGGCCCGCGACAGCGCGCCGGCCAAGGTGGCCGGCGGCGGTGGCCGCAATGGCCGCCGCAGTGGCGGTGGACGCGGCCCTGGCGGCGGCCGGCCGCAGGCCGAAGCGCCGCGCAGCGGCCAGGCCGCCCGCCCGCCGCGCGGTGAGGCCCACGTGGCGCCGCCGGCGCCCGCCGTGGTCGACGAAGCGGCGCTGCTCGCAGCGGCTCCGCCGCCGGCCGTGGAGGTGGTGGCACCCCCGCCGCCGGCTCCCGAGGCGCTGGCTCTGGTGGCAGACGCGCCTGAGGCCGTTGCGCCCGTGAAGCCGGCGGGCAAGGCCGCGCGCAAGTCCGTCGCGAAGACCGAGGGCAAGCCAGCCGCCAAGGGAGGCAGCAAGCGGGAACCCAAGCCGGCCGACGTGTCCCCTGAGGCTGTTGTGGCCACGCCCGCGGTCCCTGCACCGGCCGCCAAGCCGGCGCCGCGGGCGGCGGCCAAGGCGGCCGCGCCGGTGGATGATCCGCAGGTCGCCGCGGCCAAGGAAATCAACGCGGTGCTGAAGCTGCTGCCCAGGCTGGTCGACGGCCAGTGGCATGACCTCGGCGCCGCCGCCAAGGTCCTGAAGGATGCCGGCCTGCTGCCCAAGTCGGCACCGGCGACCAAGCTGTTCCGCAAGCACTCGCACGCCTTCGAGCTGCAGCCGGAGAAGCAGCCCAACCAGGTCCGCTTCGCGACTTGAGGATCACCGCAGATTGGGCGGCGCCGTGGTTTGCGCCGTACCGTGACGTGGCCGGGCCGGCCATGGACCGGCTCGCCGCCGGGCTCCCGGTACACGAGGCGCTGGGCCACGCCCGCTTCGAGCCCGCCGGGCCGCTGCGTCAGGGTTACGAATGGCACGTCGCCGCCACCGGCCGCGTGCCGACGCGCGACAACGCGCACGACCTGTTCAACGGTCTGGTGTGGCTGCGCTGCCCGTCGTTCAAGGCCGCGCTGAACCAGGCCCATCTCGCCGCGCCGCCGGCACCGCTGGGCCAGCGCGGCCCGGTGCGTGATGCGCTGACGCTGCTGGATGAAAGCGGCCTGTTGCTGTCCGCGCCGCCGGTACTGCGGCGCGCGCTGTGCGAGCAGGACTGGACGACGCTGTTCGTCACGCGGCGTGATCTCTGGCAAGAAACGCAAGTACTGGTCGTCGGCCACGCGCTGCTGGAAAAGCTGCTCACGCCGCGCAAGCCGCTGTGCGCCCGCGTGCTGTTCGTCGATGACGTCGATGCGCCTGTCCTGCGCGTCGACCTGACACCGGCCTGTCTGCCGCCGCTGCCGGTGCTGGGCATCCCTGGTTGGTGGGCGCCCAATGCATCACGCGACTTCTATGCCGATGAGCGGGTCTTCCGCCCAAAACGGCTAGCATCGGCGCCCGCCCCGGGAGGTCTCGTTTGTTGATCAAGTCCTGTTTGAAGCCATTGCTGGGCCTGGTCCTGGCCAGCTTCGCCTGCATCGCCGGCGCACAGTCGCCGCCCGCTATGCCTGCCGCGCCGCAAGCCCAGCCCCAGCCAGCGCCCAACGTGTCGGCCAGTGCGCGGCGCCTGTACGAGCGCAGCAAGGGCCAGTTGCTGCAGATCCGCACGCTGTTGAAGAACCAGGACAGCCAGGCCTCGGTCGGCTCCGGCTTCGTCGTCAGCGACGATGGCCATGTCGTCACCAACTATCACGTCGTCAGCCAGTTCGCGCTGGAGCCCGAGAGCTACCGGCTTCGTTACGCGACGACCGACGGTCAGGGCGGCGCGCTGGAACTGCTGGACTTCGATGCCCGCCGCGATCTGGCGTTGCTGCGCGCGGTCGGCGACGGGCTCAAGGGACACGGCGCGTTGGCTTTCCGGCCGCAGAGCCAGCCGCTGGCCAAGGGCGAGCGCATCTATTCGATGGGCAACCCGCACGACGTCGCGTTCGCTGTCGTCGAGGGCAACTACAACGGCCTCGTCGAGCGCAGCTTCGACCCGCTCATTTACTACGCCGGCGGCATCAACCCCGGCATGAGTGGCGGCCCGGTGCTCGACGAAGACGGCCGCGTCGTCGGCGTCAACGTGTCGACGCTGCTGTTCGCGCAGCAGGTCAGCTTCCTCGTGCCGGGCGAGTTCGCCGAGAGCCTCGTCAAGCGCAGCATGGGCGCCAAGCCCATCCATGCCGCCGCGTGGGGCCGGCTGCGTGACCAGCTGACACGCTACCAGGACGAGCTCGTCACCCGCTTCCTCGCCATGCCGTGGGAGAGCGCCAACAACGACCGCTACCGCCTGCCGGTGCCCAGGCAGGACTTCATGCGCTGCTGGGGCAGCAGCACGGCGGCCGATGCCAAGGGCCTGGACTTCGAGCGCTCGCAGTGCCGCATGGACCATGCCCTCTTCGTCAGCGGCAGCCTGCAGACCGGCTGGCTGGACATGTCGCACGAGGCCTATGACGGCAGCAAGTTGGGCGCGCTGCGCTTCGCGCGGCAGTACTCGAACAGTTTCCGCAACGAGCGTCTCGGCGGGCCGGACAAATCCCGCACCGCGCCCTACTGCAAGGAGCAGTTCGTCGACCGTGACGGCCTGCCGCTGCGCGCCGTCGTCTGCCTGCGTGCCTACCGCAAGCTCGAGGGGCTGCACGACCTCAGCATCCTCGTCACGACGGTGGACGATGCCACGCAGGGTGCCCTGGGCCGCTTCGACGCCCGCGGCGTCAGCTTCGACAACGCGCTCAAGCTCGCGGCGCATTACCTGGAGGGCTTCGCGTGGACGAACAGCAGCAAGGCCAAGTGATGTCGTCCGCCGAACCTTCTGTCGCGCCGCCGCCCGCGGCTGCTGTCGTCGAACTGCTGGGGCATGACGGCCGCGTCGCGCTCGTGCAGCGCGTGACGCGGTGGCCGGTTCGCATCGGTCGTTCGCCGGTCTGCGACATCGTGCTGGACGATGCCCACCTTGCCGGCGAACACGCCGAGTTGCAGCTGGCCGCAGACGGTCGTGTGCAGCTCCGGCTGCTGGACACGCGCAACGGTGGCGCCGTTGCCGGCAAGCGTCTTGCGTCCGGCGACGAAGCGACGCTGCCGGCCGGTGGCGCCTTTCAGCTCGCCGGCCAGTCGTTGCGACTGCGAACCAGCGCCGACGAGCTGGCGCCCGAGCAGGCGCTCTTCGTGCAGCCGGTGCGGCACTGGGCGCTGCTGCCGGCGCTGCTTCTCGTGATGCTGTTCTTCCAGTGGGTGGACCGCTGGAGCGCCGTCGACCCCGACGCGCGCTGGGTGGACTACGCCACGCCGCTGCTCGGGCCACTGGCCTTCGTGCTGGGCTGGGCGGGCCTGTGGTCGCTGGCCAGCAAGCTCTTCCAGCACCGTTTCCCGTTCACGACGCACCTGCGCCGCGCGCTGTTGGTCATCGTCGGCTTGCAGGTGCTGGAGTGGGTGCTGCCCGGCGTGGCCTACGCCCTCTCGCTGCCGCGGCTGATGGTGCTGGACAGCCTGGCGCTGCCGCTGGCCGGCGCTGCGCTGATCGCCTGGCATGCCCACCTTGTCTGGCCGGGGGCGCGGCGCACGCTGAACGTCGGCATCGCCGCGCTGCTGCTGTTGGGCCTGGGCCTGCAGGTTGGCGGCCGGCAGGAGCAGCAGTACATGTTCGGTCCGCCCTATCTGGCTGCTCTGCCGCCGCCGGCGCTGCGCCTCGCGTCGCCGAAGCCGCCGGAGACGCTCATCGAGTCGCTGAAGCCGCTGAAGGCCGAACTCGCCAGGCAGGCGCGCAAGGACAACGATGGCGCCGAACCCGAGGAGGATGGCGGCGGCGAGTGAGCGAAACCCCTCGCCCAGCTTGCCACGCTGAACGCGGGTAAGTCTGGGCGGTCTTGCAGACCGCGCCGCATCTCGCGCTGCGGCTCTTCGGCAGGCACAACGCATCCACCGGATGCGCCGCAGGTCAGGCCTGCGGCAGGAAGCCTTCGACGGAGAGGTAGCGCTCCCCCGTGTCGTAGTTGAAGCCCAGCACGCGCGCGCCGGCGGGCAGTTCGGGCAGCTTCTGCGCGATGGCCGCCAGCGTCGCGCCGCTGGAGATGCCCACCAGCAGGCCCTCCTCGCGGGCACTGCGGCGGGCGTACTCGCGCGCGGCCTCGGCCTCGACCTGGATGACGCCGTCCAGCAGCGCGGTGTCCATCACCGCCGGGATGAAGCCGGCGCCGATGCCCTGGATGGGATGCGGGCTGGGCTGCCCGCCACTGAGGACGGGTGACGCCGTGGGCTCGACGGCAAACACCTTGAGCTGCGGCCAGACGGCCTTCAACACCTGCGCGCAGCCGGTGATGTGGCCCCCGGTGCCGACGCCGGTGATCAGCGCATCCAGGCCGTCGGGGAAGTCGCGCAGGATCTCCTGCGCCGTCGTCTTCACGTGCACGGCCGGATTGGCCGCGTTCTCGAACTGCTGCGGCATCCACGAGCCGGGGTGGAGTTCCAGCAACTCCTTGGCGCGGGCGATGGCGCCCTTCATGCCCTTCTCCCGCGGTGTCAGGTCGAAGCTGGCACCGTAGGCCAGCATGAGCCGGCGGCGCTCGACGCTCATGCTGTCGGGCATGACGAGGATGAGCTTGTAGCCCTTCACGGCCGCCACCATGGCCAGGCCCACACCGGTGTTGCCCGAGGTCGGCTCGACGATGGTGCCGCCCGGCTTGAGCAGGCCTTGCGCCTCGGCCTCCTCGACCATGGACAGCGCGATGCGATCCTTGATCGAGCCGCCGGGATTGCTGCGCTCGGACTTGATCCACACCGCATGGCCGGCGAACAGGCGATTCAGGCGGATGTGGGGTGTGTTGCCGATGGTGTCGAGGATGCTGTTGGCTTTCATGGGCGGCTCCTTGAAGGGTGGCGTGCATGCTAGCCGCGGTGACGGCTTATGCTGCGGCGATGGGAGTGAAAGCGGGATATCGAGCCTGGCAAACGTGGGTGGCCGCGCTGTTGGCCGTGCCTGGCTTTGCCTTGGCGGACGTGCAACTGGTACCCGGGCATGCAGATGCCATCGCACTCAACGCGTGGCTGTCGGCAACCAGCCGTCAAGGCGGCCCGCGCTGCACCGAGCCGCGGGAACTCCTGCCCTTGCCGGCGCGACTGCAAGGGCGTGTGG
Organism: Pelomonas candidula; assembly: GCF_043555985.1. NCBI lineage: Bacteria > Pseudomonadati > Pseudomonadota > Betaproteobacteria > Burkholderiales > Sphaerotilaceae > Roseateles > Pelomonas candidula. Next base: position 125,168 of record NZ_JBIGIC010000015.1, read on the forward strand.
CGTTGACCGGCTGGCATTGCGAGTTGCGGTCCTTTCCGCCTGGCGGTGTCAGGCGGCAGGTGACGGTGCAGGCGCGTTTGATCGGTGCCCGCTACCTGCGGTGGCCGGCGCAGCGGGTCGAGTGGCAGGAAAGCTTCGATCTGGACAGCGAGACCACCAATCCCGGCACGGGCCTGCGCTTGTGGGTGAGCGCGGCCCAGGCGCGTGTGCTGCCCGTGTGGCAGGCCGAGGGGCCCGCTGAGCAACAGTCGGATGGCAGCTGGGAGCGGCTCAGCAACGCCGGCGCCACGTTGGCCACGCTGCGCTGCGGCCCGCGGGGCGTGGCGCCGTGCGAGATCGGCGACTTCCTGGTGCCGTGAGTCCCCCGGTGCGCATCGGCGACAATGCGCACCGTGAAGCAAGCCAGACCGCCGCTGGGGCAATCTCGGAAACGAGGCCCTGGAGGAAGGTCCGGACTGCACAGAGCGGCGTAGCAGCTAACGGCTGCCCGGCGAAAGCCGAGGATCAGAGCAACAGAGACGAGTCAAGGTAGGCCCCCGTCGGGAGGTGGTCTATGCGGCGCCAGCGCGAGCTGGCGTGGGGTGGAGCGAAAGCTCCGCACCATCGCGCGCAAGCGCGAACCGCGTAGCACCCAAGGCGGGCCAGGGCCCGCCTTGGGTGAAACGGGCAATCTCTACGCGCAGCAACACCAAGTAGGCCAGCGTTGATGCGGCTCGCAGAGCTGGCGGGTAGGTGGCACCGAGCCGGGCAGTGATGTCCGGCCCAGAGGAATGGCGGTCACGCCGGGGGCGACCCTGGTGCACAGAATCCGGCCTATCGGCTTGCTTCACTCTTTTCTCTCGCCTAAGTTGGACTGGGGTCCGGTGCGTTCGTCACGCGGAGCTTGGGCTGTGGCCGCGGGATTCCCATCTTGGCCAAGTCCCTCAACCGTCCGCCGTGCCGATGCCGCCCACATCGATCACTCCCAGGCGCCGGGCGAAACAGGGAGAGAAGAATGCTGAGCCACTTGCGCTTGAGATCCAAGCTGATCCTTGGGTTCGCCCTCCTGGCGGCCGTCGTGCTGCTGGTGTCGGGGCTGGCCTTGAACTCGCTGAGCCGCTCCAACGGGCGATTTGCCGACTACCTGGGCAGCGTGGCCCAGCGTGAGCGCCTGGCCGTGGACGTGCGGGGCTTCGTGACGCGGCGGGCCATTGCGGCGCGCAACCTGGTGCTGGTGACCGCGCCGGCCGACCGCGATCTGGAGAAGGCGCTGGTGCTGCAGGCGCACGACGACACGAAGAAGTCGCTGGCGAAGCTGAAGGCCGCGATGGCCCAGGCGACGGACCTGGGCGAACGTGAGCGGGCCATGGTGGTGGAGATCGAGCGCATCGAGGCGCAGTACGGCCCGGTGGCCGAGGCCATCGTCGGCATGGCGCTGGAAGGCAAGCGCGACGAAGCCATCGCCAAGATGAACAACGAATGCCGGCCGCTGCTGGCCGCGCTGCTCAAGGCCGCCAACGAGTACATCGACTACGAGGAGCAGCAGGGCCGCGCGCGCGTGGCGCTGGCCGAGCAGGGCTACGGCACGGACCGCCTCGTCATGCTGCTGGTGTGCGCCGCCGCCGTGGCGGCCGCCGTGGCGCTGGGCTGGGCGCTGAGCAACGCCGTCACGCGGCCGTTGCAGCGCGCCGTGCACCTGGCCGAGGCGGTGGCGTCGGGCGATCTCAGCTCCGACATCGTCGTGGACCGTGACGACGAGACCGGCCAACTGCTGGCCGCGCTCAAGCGCATGAACGATGGCCTGGTCGACATGGTGGGCCGGGTGCGCTTGTCGGCCGACAGCATCGCGACCGCGTCGCAGGAGATCGCCACGGGCAACCACGACCTGTCCAGCCGCACCGAGCAGCAGGCCAGTGCGCTGCAACAGACGGCGGCGTCGATGCAGCAGATGACGTCCACCGTGCAGCAGACGGCCGAGAGCTCGCGCCAGGCCAGCCAGCTCGCCAATGCGGCGACCGAGGTGGCCGGCCGCGGTGGCGATGTCGTGCAGCGCGTCGTCACGACGATGGGCGAGATCAGCGACTCCAGTCGCAGGATCGCCGACATCATCGGCACCATCGACGGCATCGCGTTCCAGACCAACATCCTGGCGTTGAACGCGGCGGTGGAGGCGGCACGGGCCGGCGAGCAGGGCCGCGGCTTCGCGGTGGTGGCCGGCGAGGTGCGCGCGCTGGCTCAGCGCAGCGCGCAGGCGGCGCGAGAGATCAAGAGCCTGATCGGCGCCAGCGTCGATAAGGTCGCTGCCGGCAGCCAGTTGGTCGGCGAGGCCGGCGAGACGATGGGCGACGTCGTCAACCAGGTGCGCCGCATGACGGACCTGATGGCCGAGATCAACGCGTCGGCGACCGAGCAGAGCAGCGGCATCAGCCAGGTCAACCAGGCCGTGGCGTCCATCGACACCGGTACGCAGCAGAACGCGGCCCTGGTGGAGCAGAGCGCCGCGGCCGCGGAGAGCCTGAAGGTGCAGGCGGCCGGGCTGCTGGACGTCATCGCGCAGTTCAAGACAAGGCCGTCGCACAAGGGATTCGCCGCCTGATCCGGCGCGCTTCGGGAGGGGTCGATAAACTGCAAACGGCCGCAACCCGCGGCCGTTTGCTCGTCTTACCCGACGCTCCCCCGATGAATCCTGACGCCAGCCGCCTCTGGCGAGCGCCCCGCTGGGCCCTGTCCGTGCTGTTGGCCGGTCTGGGCATGCTGGGGCCTTTCTCCATCGACACCTACCTGCCGGCCTTCTCCGGCATCGCCGCGGCACTGGACGCGACGCCGGTGCAGATGCAGCAGACGTTGTCTGCCTACCTGTTCGGCTTCGCGCTCATGAACCTCTTCCACGGCGCGCTGTCGGACTGCTTCGGCCGGCGGCCCGTCGTGCTGACGGGGCTGGCGGTGTTCACCGCGGCGAGCGTGGGTTGCGCGCTGTCCGGGTCGGTGGGCCACCTGGTGTTCTGGCGCACGGTGCAGGGCATGTCGGCGGGCGCGGGCATCGTCGTGTCGCGTGCCATCATCCGCGACATGTTCCCGCCGGCGGACGCTCAGCGCGTCATGTCGCAGGTGACGCTGTTCTTCGGCGTGGCGCCGGCCATCGCGCCGATGGTGGGCGGCTTCCTGTTCGTGCACGCCGACTGGCACTCGATCTTCTGGTTCCTGACCTTCGTCGGTACGGTGCTGTTCGTGTCGAACTGGAAGCTTCTGCCCGAGACGCTGCACCGCAGCCAGGCCCAGCCGTTTCACGTCGGCGCGCTGATGCGCGAGTACGGGCGGCTGTGCAGCAGCCCCAAGTTCATGATGCTGGTGCTGGCCAGCGGCGTGCCGTTCAATGGCATGTTCCTCTACGTGCTGGCGACGCCGGTGTTCCTCGGCGAGCACCTGCACTTCGCGCCGCAGCAGTTCTTCTGGTTCTTCCTGTGCACCATCGGCGGCATCATGGTCGGCGCGGCTTTCAGCGGCCGCCTGGCCGGCAAGATGTCACCGAAGCGCCAGATCATGCGGGGTTTCCGCATCATGACGGCGGTGTCGCTCGTCAACGTGGTGTTGAACCTGTCCGTGCCGCTGAGCGCCTGGTGGGCGTTGCCGTTGATCGGCATCTTCTCGTTCGGCTGGGCGCTGATGGTGCCGGTCGTGACCTTGCTGGTGCTGGACCAGGCGCCCGAGCGACGCGGCATGGCCTCGTCGCTGCAGGCCTGCATCGGCTCGGCGGCCAACGGCCTGGTGGCCGGCGCGCTGGTGCCGCTGGTCATGCACTCCACCATCGCCCTGGCCGTCACGTCGGCCGGGCTGATGATGGTGGGGCTGGTGGCCTGGTACGGCGTCAGGCGTTCCGTGGCTGCCTAGCCTGGCGGCGACGCAGGGCGAGCAGGCCGGCGCCCGCGATGCCGAGTAGCGACAGCGTGCCGGGCTCGGGCAGCGCCGTGGCGCTGGCGCGGGCGGCCGCGGTCGCGTCGGGGTTGACGAGGTTCTGGTCCGGGTCGAAGGTCGGGCCGTTCGGGTCGGCCGAGAACAGCGCGTAGTGCAGCAGCACCTGGCCATCCAGCGTGCCGTCGGCGGACGGTGCGACGCTGAACTCGCCGATGCCGGTGCGCAGCACGGCGTCGTAGGCCTCGGCCAGCGTGGCCAGCGGCGCGAGGATGACCCAGTCGGCGCGCGCGCCCAGCAGGTCGGTGTAGCTGCCGAAGGCGGACGGCACGCCCGGCGCGAACTCACTGCCGGTGACGAGCAGGTAGTTGCTCGCGTCGTCGTTGAACAGCGAGAAGCCCCAACCGGTCGTCTGGCCGGGCTCGGCGCCGATGCCGGCGGGGGAGAGGGTCAGCACGGCTGCCTGGGTGGCGGTGGCGAGCAACGTGGCGGCGGCGGCGCAGAGGAACTTGAAGTTGTTTTTCATGATGAATCTCGTCGATCGTGTTCGGGTCAGCGGAACTGGTTGGTGCGGCTGATGGTCAGCGCGGGCGAACCCTTGGCCGGGTCGCCGTGCCAGCCGTTGGCGGCGTTGAAGGGGGCGTCCACTGCGAAGGCGGCCAGCGCCGCGCAGCCGGTGAAGTCGATGGTCACGTTGGCGTTGGCCGCGGTGCCGGCGGCGATGTCGCCGAGCGAGACGGGGAAAACGGTCTTCACGACCGGCGTGCAGGCCGCGCCACCGGTCTGGCGCAGCGTCAGGCTGGCCAGCTTCACGCCGTAAGCCGTGCCGGGGCCGGCGTTCGAGAAGCTCAGCGTCCAGACGCGCGCATCCGCCGTGCCGGCCTTGGCCGCGATGCCGCCGGTCAGGTTGATGCCGGGCAGCTGCGACGGGTCGACGACGCCCCAGTAGGCGGGCTTGGCCTTCAGCGACGTGTCGAACAGCAGTGGCGCCTCGGCTTCGGTGCCCGAGGTCAGCCAGGTGTGGTTGTCGCCCTGGCCCCAGATGGTGACCGAGTCGATGAGGCCGTTGAGCTGGCGGAAGGTGTTGAAGTAGTTGCGCCAGGCGTAGCCGAGCTGGGCATGCACGGACGCCGGGATGTCCTCGTACAGCGTGTAGAACGGGCCGTTGTCGTTGATCTTGATGTCCATCTCCGTGACCTGCTGCGAGATGCCGGGGAAGGCCGTGGCCAGCGTGCGCACGGTGTTGGCGACGGCGGCGGGCGTCGGGTAGTTCAGCGAGATGTGCATCTGGTGGCCGATGCCGTCGATGGGCACGCCGCGCGACTTCAGGCCGGCCACCATCTTCTGGATGCAGACGAGCTTGGCCGCATCGGTGGTGCTGTAGTCGTTGTAGTAGAGCTTGACGCTGGCCGGCAGCAGCGCGCGGGCGGTGCGGAAGGCGGTGTCGATGAAGTCGGTGCCGGTCAACGTGTACCAACTGCTCCTGCGCATGCAGTCGGCTTGCGAGGGGTCGATCACCTCGTTGACGACGTCCCAGGCGTAGAAGCTGGCGACATTGGGTGCGAAGTGGTTGAGCACGTTGGTGATGTGGTCCACCTCGCGCTGCAGCACCAGCGCCTTGCTGGCAGGGGACGGTGTCAGCGCATTGCCGTTCGCGTCCTGGAACACCCAGGCCGGAACCTGCTGATGCCAGGCGAAGGTGTGGCCGCGCAGCTTCATGCCCTTGGCCTTGGCGAAGGCAACCTGCGCGTCGGCGTTGGTGTAGGTGAACACGCCCTGTGTCGCCTGCAGCGAGTTCCACTTCATGTCGTTCTCGGACACCAGGCTGTTGAAGTGCTTGGTGACGAGGTCACCCTGCACACCGGAGATGCCGCCGCTGTAGGCGATGGTGCCGATGGGGAAGTAGGCCGACTGGGTCTGCGCGACCGACGGCAGGTTGGTCTCGATGCTGGGCGGCGGCACGTAGGCGACCGTCACGTCGTCGATCATCAGCGGGTTGGTGTCGCTGGACTCGACGTACAGCGTGAGCTTGCTGTTGGCCAGCGCGACAGGGTAGGTCGCGGTCAGGCGCACCCAGGCCGTGGAGCCGACCGTCGTGCTGTTGACGACCGTGTGATACGTCGTGATCGTGCCGGCGTCGCGCTGCAGGCTCAGCTTGGCCTGGGTCGTTGCGCTGCCGGCGCTGGCCGGGAGCTTCACCCAGGCGGTGACCTTGTAGGTCGAGCCGTTGAACATCACGTTGGTCACGTCGTAGGCCGGGCCGGCCCAGGTGCCCTGGCGTGCGGTGGCCAGCAGCGCCTGGCTGCCGCCGTGGGCGCTCTCGCTGGTTGTGGCCAGCGTGGCACCGCGGCCGAACCAGCCCTGCGTGCCGCTCTCGAAGGTGGACGACAGGCCCGTCGTGTTGGGCGGCAGGCCCGGTGCGCCAGAGATCAGCGAGACGGTCACGTCGTCGACGTAGTACGACGCCGTGGCGCTGGCGGACTCGATGTAGAGCACCAGGTTGGTCGGCGCCGGGTCGGCGAAGGCGTAGAGGCCGGTGATCTGCGTCCAGCCGCTGTCGGTCACGCCGGTGGTGCCGCTTGCGGCGACGCTTTCATAGCTCGTCGTGCCGCCGGCGGTGCGCTGCATGGACAGCTTCACCTGCGTGGCCGGCGTGCCGGCGGGCAGGCGCGCCCAGGCGGTGATCTGGTAGGTCGCGTTGGGTACCAGCTTGCCCGTGAGGTTGATGCTGGGGCCCATATAGGTGGCGGTGCGCCCGGTCGTCAGCAGGCTGCGCGAGCCGGCGTGGGCGGCAGCGGTGCTGTTCGTCAGCGTGACACCACCGAACGGGCCCCAGCCCTGCGTGCTGCCATCTTCCCAGGTGGACTGAACCACCTGGGCCTGGGCAGCGGCGCCGCAGAGGCCCAGTAGCAACGCGCCCGCGGCGCGCCATGACTTGATCAAGCCGAGCATGTCTCCATCCTTTTTGTTCATCCGCCCGGCTGGCGCCGGGTCGGAAGGGTTGCTTGTGTGATTGATAGCGCAACCATTTCAATGTATTCAAGCAAGGCATTCGTCGTGAAGCGTGGTTTACGCGCATAGGGTTGCGACGGAGTTTGCTGAATTGGTGGCGATTACCATTTCGGCGCGACGTCGTCCGCTCAAGCCGGGCACACTGCAGGCCGAAATCTGCAGGATGAGGATGAACAAGCACCTGACCCTGGCGGCCTGCCTGCTCGCGTTGGCCGCCGCCCAGGCCGCTGACGAAGCCAAGGAGCCCGTGGAGGCGTTGCGCCAGCGGCTGGCCGAGCGCCTCGCGACCAAGCCCGAAGGCAGCACCACCGCCAGGACCGCGCCCAAGGCTGCCAGGCCGGCCAAGCCAGAAGCCAAGCCCGAAGCCAAGCCCGCCAAGGAGGCCCACTGGGGCTACACCGGCGATATCGGTCCCGAGCACTGGGCCGAACTGGCGCCGGAGAACAAGGTCTGCGGCGTTGGCACGCGCCAGAGTCCCATCGACATCCGTGAGGGCATCGCCGTCGACCTGGAGAAGATCCAGTTCGACTACCACGCCAGCAGCTTCTCGGTGCTGGACAACGGCCACACGGTCCAGGTCAACGTGGCGCCGGGCAATGGCATCACGGTGATGGGGCGGCGCTATGAGCTGGTGCAGTTCCACTTCCACAAGCCCAGCGAGGAGCGCGTCAACGGCAGGCAGTTCGACATGGTGGCCCACCTCGTGCACAAGGACTCGACGGGCAAGCTGGCGGTCGTCGCCGTGCTGCTGGAGCGTGGCGACGACGACAAGCCCCAGCCGCTGCTGCAGACGGTGTGGGCCAACCTGCCGCTGGAAAAGGGCGAGGTCGTGCAGGCGCAGGCGCAGATCGACCTGAACCAGCTGCTGCCCGTGGACCGCGGCTACTACACCTACATGGGCTCGTTGACGACGCCGCCGTGCAGCGAGGGCGTGCTGTGGATGGTCATGCGCCAGCCGACGCCGCTGACGGGCCAGCAGATCGGTGTGTTCTCGCGCCTCTACCCGATGAATGCGCGGCCGCTGCAGGCCGGGTCGGGGCGGCTCATCAAGCAGTCGCAGTAGGGCCGGCCTGGGGGCGGACCGGGGCTCTGCCCGGACGCGCCCTCAGCTTCTGCCGGTTTTGCGCTGTCCCGACAGCCAGTCGTACAGCGTCGCGAACAGCTGCTCCGCGACGACCGGCTTGGCGACGTGGTCGTCCATGCCGGCGTCCAGGCAGCGCTGGCGCTCTTCGTCGAAGGCGTTGGCCGTCATCGCCAGGATGGGCAGCGTCGCGCCCTCGGGCAGGCTGCGGATGGTGCGGGTCGCATCCAGTCCGTCCATGACGGGCATCTGCACGTCCATCAGCACCAGCGCGTAGTGGCCGGCCTTGACCATGTCGACGGCCTGCTGACCGTCCGCCGCCACGTCCACCGGCAGGCCGGCGCTGCCGAGCAGCGCGACGGCGACCTCCTGGTTCACCGCGTTGTCCTCGGCCAGCAGGATGCGCAGGGGCTGCGTGCGCGCCAGCTCGGCCAGGCGCTCGCGCACCGAGTGCGGCCGCGGTGCGACGGCCGGCGCGACGTGTGCCGTTGCCGTGGCGTCGACCGTCAGCGAGAACCAGAACCGGCTGCCGTGGCCCAGCTCGCTGTCCACGCCGACGCGCCCGCCCATCAGCCCCGCCAGGCGGCGGCAGATGGCCAGGCCCAGGCCGGTACCACCGTAGCGGCGGGTCGTGGAACTGTCGGCCTGCTCGAAGTCGCGGAACAGCCGTGTCTGCGCTTCGGGCGCGATGCCGATGCCGCTGTCCTGCACCTCGAAGCGCAGCGGCAGCCGCACGCCGGTGGGCGTCGGCACGGCATCGCCGTCCAGCCGCACGGCCAGGCGCACGAAGCCGCTCTCGGTGAACTTGACGGCATTGCCGGCGAAATTCAGCAGCAGTTCGGCGATGCGTTGCGGGTCACCCAGCAGCACGCGGCCGGACAGGGTCGGCGCGATGTCCGTCTCCACGCGCAGCCGCTTGGCGGCGGCGGCCTGCGTGGTCATGTTGGCGATGTTGTCCAGCACCTCGTCGACCGTGAACGGCCTGTGCTCCAGTTGCACCTTGCCGGCTTCGATCTTGGAGAAGTCCAGCACGTTGTTGATGACGCTGAGCAGGTGCTCGGCTGCGTTGGCCACCTTCTGCAGGCGCTGCTGCTGCACGGGTTCGACGGCGTCGCTCTGGGCGAGATAGGTCAGGCCGATGATGGCGTTCATCGGCGTGCGGATCTCGTGGCTCATGTTGGCCAGGAAGGCGCTCTTGGCCAGGCTCGCGGCCTGGGCGGCCTGCGAGGCCTCGGCCAGCTCGGCGGTACGTGCCTCGACGAGTTCCTCCAGGTGATGGCGATAGCGCTCCAGCTCCAGCGCGTCGCGGCGTTCGCGCGAGATGTCGGTCAGGAAGCCGTGCCACAGCATGCCGCCATCGGCCTCGCGCTGCGAGATGGCGTTGCCGTAGATCCAGCGCTCGCCGCCGTCGGGCTGCGGCGTGCGGAACTCCTGCTGCCACGGGCCCTGGCCGCGTGCGGAGGCCAGCAGGCTCTCGCGCACGGCGGCGCGGTCGTCGGGGTGGATGCGCTCGAACCACGGCGCGGCGCTGCGGCTCAGCTCGGCGGCGCCGATGGGGAAGTACTCGCGCACCGCCTCGCTGACGTAGGCGAAGCTGAACTCGCCGTTGACCGCCAGCCGCAGCTGGAAGACGACGCCGGGCACCGTCTCGGCCATGCCGCGCAGCCGGTCGATGAGGGCGCGCTGCGCGTCGAACTGCTGCTGCAGCGCGTCGCGCATGTGCTCCAGGTGGCCGCCCAGCTGGCCGATCTCATCCTCGCGATGATGTTCCAGCTTGGCGCTGAAGCGGCCCTGTGCGAGATCGTTGGCGAAGCCGCCCAGCTCGCGCAGCGGGCGGAACAGCCGTGAATTGAGCAGCCACAGCACCAGCGCCAGCGACACCAGCAGCTGGCCGCCGACGGTGGCGCCGTACAGCCAGCGCTGGCGCGTCAGCGCCGTCGTGCTGAGGTGGTCGTCGATCTCGATCTGGATGTGGCCGATGCGCGTGGCGCCGCGCAGGATGTCGCGCTCGCCGGTCAGCGTGTGGCCCAGGCGCCGCTCTGGCAGGTGGTTCTCGATGAAGGGCAGGCCCTGCGACGCGTCGCTGACGCTGACGCGCACGACCTCGGGCGACTTGACGATGGCCGACACGACCTCGCGCGCCGCCACGGCGTCGAGGTTCCACAGCAGCTCGGGCAGGCTGCTGGCCAGCACGTCGAGCTTGGCGTCGAGATCGCGCTGCAGTGCCTGCTCGGCGACCTGCGACTCGCGCAGCCCGATGAACAAGCCGCCGACGATGAGCGCCGGCAGCAGCAGGCCGATGCTGGCGCCCAGCGCCAGCGCGGCAAAAAGAGAGGTTGAGGACTTGCGATTCAAAATGGATTCGACGGTCCACGCCATGTCGCGGACCGAGCGCCGGGCCGCCCCAAGCCGGTCCGCGGGCGATGTGCTCGCGGCTCAACGCCGCGAGGTTGGGCGAGGGGCTGCAGATTCACTTTAGCTCTTGCCCAGCAGTTGCGGCTTCAGCGAGGAGTCGACCGGCTTGTCGCCCAGCCAGATCTTCAGCACCGCGTTGTAGAAGGCGATGTCCTTCATCGGTTCGCCGATGGGCTTGCCGTTGAGGTGCATCACCGTGCCGGTGTCGGGTATCCAGTCCACCGTGATGACGTCGCCCTTCTTGCCCTGCGGGATGTTGACGAAGGCCTCGCCGAACTGCGCGAGCTGGTTGACGAACTTGGAGCGCTCGGCCTTGTCGGTGTTGGCGGTGATACCGGCCATGAAGGCCTGGCCCAGGTCGTCGCCGGTCACTTCGCGCAGCAGCCCGAGGCTGAAGCGGCGCGGTCCTGGGCTGTCGAGCACGCCGGCGGTGGTGTCCTTCTTCTCGGGCAGGTAGAGCACCAGCGAATAGACCTTGATGATCACGCGCGTGCGCACACCCGCGCCGTTGACCTTCAACTCCTTGCCGCCGACCTTGACGGTGTCGTCGAACTTCAGGCCGCCGACCTCGATGGCCTGGGCCGCGCCGGCCAGGCCGAGTGCGAAAGCCAGCCCGGCGACGCAGCGGATGATGGGGTTCGTCTTCATGGGGTCTCCTGATCTTCTTGGGGGGAGGGAACTCAGCGCGCCGCCTCGAGCTTGAAGAGGCTGACGACTTCTTCGAGACCTTGGGCCTGAGTGCGCAGCGAGTCGGCGGCGGCGGCGGCCTGCTCCACCAGCGCGGCGTTCTGCTGCGTGCTCTTGTCCATGTCGTGGATGGTATGCGTGACGCGCTCGATGCCGGTGCTCTGTTCGGCGCTGGCGTGGGTGATCTCGCCCATGATGTCGGTCATCCGTTGCACGCTGGCCACCACGCCCTGCATCGTGCTGCCGGCCTTGGCGACCAGCTCGCTGCCCAGGGCCACCTTTTCGACCGAGTCACCGATGAGGCGCTTGATCTCCTTGGCAGCGTCGGCGCTGCGGCCGGCCAGCGCGCGCACCTCGGACGCGACGACCGCGAAGCCGCGGCCCTGCTCGCCGGCCCGGGCCGCTTCCACTGCGGCGTTCAGCGCGAGGATGTTGGTCTGGAAGGCGATGCCGTCGATGACGCTGATGATGTCGACGATCTTCTTGCTCGACGCGTCGATGCTGCCCATCGTCGTGACGACCTGGGCCACCACGGCGCCGCCTTCGCCCGCGACGGTGGACGCGGCCTGGGCCAGCTGGTTGGCCTGCTGAGCGTTCTGCGCGTTCTGCTGCACGGCGTCGGTCAGCGTCTTCATGGCCGACAGTGTCTGCTCCAGCGATGCGGCCTGGGCCTCGGTGCGCACCGACAGGTCCAGGTTGCCGCTGGCGATCTCGCTGGACGCCGACGAGATGGACTCCGTGCCCTCGCGCACGCGGCCGACGATGCCCTTCAGGCTCTCGTTCATGTCCGACAGCGCCTGCAGCAGCTCGCCGGTCTCGTCGTTGCTGCGCACCTCGATCTCGCTGGTCAGGTTGCCCGATGCCACCCTGCGCGCCATGGCCACGGCGCCGCGCAACGGCACGACGATGCCGCGCGTGATCAGCAGGCCGGTCAGCACGCTGGCGACCACGGCGGCACCGGCCAGCGCCGCCAGCAGCAGCGCCGACTTGGAGGCGACGCGGTTGGACTTCTGCCCCGCTTCCTCCATCGCCGCATTGCGCGCATCGACCAGCTTGCTGAGCGCCGTCATGTACTTGCCCTGGGCCGGGCGCACGGAGAACTGGTACTTCAGCGTCGCGCCTTCGGTGTCGCCGCCCGCGACCATCTTCACGAAGGCCGCCTGGGCCGGCATGAACTTGGCGTAGGCCTCCTCGATGCCCTTGAGCTGCTCCTGGCTGGCGTCGTCCGTCAGCAGCGGCTTCAGCGTGGCCATGGTCTTCTCGTGCGAGGCCATCAGCGTGGCCACGTTGTCCAGTTCCTTCTTGATCTGTTCCTCGCCAGTCATGATGAGCGTCGTCATCATGCTGCGCGACGCATCGCCCACCTCGGACTTGGCGCGGTTGGCCAGCGCCACGGCGCGGTAGTCGCCGCCGATGAGCTGGGTGATCTCGCCATTCAGCGTCTGGATGGCGTAATAGCCCAGGCCGGCCATGGCCATCAGGCAGAGGATCACCACCGCGAAGCCGGCGGTCAGGCGTTGCCCGATGCGCATGTTGGACAGGAACTTCATGGAGGCAGCTCTGGAGGAAGGTGCAACGGTGCCGCCCGGAATGAAGTTGCTGGTCGCCGGGCAGCGGCGAATGTAACGAGGTGAAATTCCATCAGAAATGCGGGGCGTGGTGCATTCTGAGCGGCGCAATTGGCCGGGGGAGCCGTGATTTGTGAGGCAAAACGCGGACAGACGTGCAGGTCGCGCTGGGCGACCTGTGGCGAGGGGCGAGGGGCGCGGCGCTCGGTCGAAGGCCGTTGCTCGAGGCGGCGGCGCGCGAGGCGCCCGTTTGTGCCTGGACAAGTTGTCGGCTGGCGTCAAGCCCCCGGGAGAGGCACGCCAGCCGAGTCGGACAGGTATCGCGTGTCGACGGACGCGAACAAACGTGCGCCCGGAGGGCTCCCGGGCCAGAGCCCGCAGCGCCCCTCCTACTGGAAGTAGCGGGCCTTGGCGCTGGCCTGGCAGCTGTCCTTGGCATCGCCCGCCAGCGCGTCGCAGCGCTCGTTGGCGGCTTGGTAGTCGGCCTTGAGCTTTGCCTCCATCTGGTCGTTCTGCACCTCGGCGATGGCCTTGCTGGCCTTCAGGTCGGCCCGCGCCTTGTCATGCACGGCCTTGGCGTCGGCGATGCAGACGTCCTTGGCATTGCCGGCCTTGTCGCCGCAGGCCTCCTTGGCCACCTGGTACCTGGCCTCAAGGCGTGCCTCTAGATAGTCGTTGCGGTCTTTTTGCGTGCCCGTGTACTGGTATTCGAGATGGGCGAGGGCCACCTTTTCCTGGCCCTTCGCACGTTCGACACAGACGTCCTTCGCAGTGCCGGACAGCTTGTCGCAGTTGTCGCGCTCGGCCTTGAACATCGCCTTCACCTGATCCTTCGCGGTCGAGTAGACGGGCTTGGTCAGGTTGGCCGAGGCAGCGCCGGCCATGCCGGCCAGCACGAGGGCGCACACCAGACGGGGGGTGAAGATTCGTTTCGTCATGGGTTTCTCCTTCGAGTGAATGGGCGGCGCCGCGGCGCTCTGCCGTGGGCGCCTGGGCCCCTGCGGGGATGTCACGCCGCGCCGGCGGTGTCCGGCGCGGGCGACGGGCATGGCCACGCTCAGAGCCAGGGGAAGCCGTAGTAGTCGTAGACCTTGCGGCCGTATTCGTCCGAATATGTCGGCGCCTCGTCCTCGGCGTAGCGCGGAGCCTTCTCGAGCTGGGTCTTGTCGATGTTGACGACGTAGCCGTCCTTGTCGGTGTCGTACTTCAGCATGTTCCAGGGCAGCGGATAGCGGTCGGTACCGACACCCAGGAAGCCGCCGAACTCCAGCGCGGCGTAGCGCACCTGGCCGCTGAACTTGTCGATGACGAGGTCGTCGATCGACCCGAGCTTGTCGCCATGCAGGTTGTAGACGTTCGTGCCTTCGACCTTGGAGGAAGAGATGGTGGGATAGGACATGGTGGGGCTCCTTGGAGGTTGAGCAGACATGCGCGGTGGCCGTGGGGCCGCCGCCGTGGTGCAAGCACCTGTCCTCAATTTGCGCCGCGGTTGCCGTGCCCGGGGTCGGGGTGCGGGCCGTCCGCGTGTAGGTCGCGACCGACCCGGTCCATTCGCGCGAGTCACGCGATTCGGGTTGCGCGTTCGCGGCATTGCCACGGCGCCATTCGCTGATGCCAAAGCGTCATTCAGCTGTCAGTGGGTTTCCATTCGGGCCCACTCATTCGGCGCATTCGCCTTCTGTGATGGAATGCACCGTCCAAAACAACAAGTCGCTGGAGATACGGAATGGCAAAGAGCCTGCAGACGCTGCTGAAGCAGATCGCGCAATTGCAGAAACAGGCGGACGCATTGCGCTCGCGCGAAAAGGCCGACGTGGTCGACCGTATCAAGGAAGCCATTGCCCATTACGGCATCACGGCCGATGAATTGTTCGGCGGCACCAAGGTCCGCGCGACTCGCAAGCGTGCCGCCGCAACAGCGGCGCCCAAGGCCCGCAAGCCCGCGGTGAAGAAGCCCGGTGGCGTGGCCAAGTACACCGATGGCGCCGGCCGCACGTGGTCGGGTGTGGGCAAGCGGCCCAACTGGTTCAAGGACGCGCTGGCCGCCGGCAAGACGGCCGAGGACTTGCTGGTCTCGCGCTGATCGAGGGTGTTCAGCCCGCCGGCAGCTGACGGCCGCGTCCGTCCGCCACGGGTGGCACCCAGGCCAGCAGGGTGCGAACCAGCTGCTTGGCGTCGATGGGCTTGCTGACGTGGGCGTTCATGCCGGCAGCAAGGCAGCCCTGAACGTCGGCCTCCATCGCGCCGGCCGTCATCGCGATGATGGGCAGGCCGGAACGCTCGGGCATGGCGCGGATCAGCCGGGTGGCGCTGACGCCGTCCATCTGGGGCATCTGCATGTCCATCAGCACGACGTCGAAGTGCTCGTGCTTGACGCGCTCCACGGCCTCGACGCCGTTCTCGGCGACCTCGACATCCAGCTTCATCATCTGCAGGAAGGCGAGGGCGACCTGCTGATTGACCGGGTTGTCTTCGACCAGCAGCACGCGGGCGCCGTGGATGGGGTGCATCGTGTCGGCCAGGTCGGCCATGCTGTCGCCGGCCGGCACGGGAGCGCCGCGCGCGTCACCTCGCTGCAGTTGCATCAGCGTATCGAACAGGCGTGACGGCGTGACCGGCTTGGCCAGCACCAGCGTGGCCGCGTGGTCGCGCAGCTCCTCGGCGATGAGCAGGCTGGAGCTCAGGCTGCCGAGCGCGATGACGGCCGGCGGCGGCATACCGCGCTCGCTGGCGGTGCGGCACGCGTTGGCGATGAAGTCGGCACCCGTCGTGCTCCAGTCGAGCAGCAGCAGCTCGTAGGGGTGGTCCGGGTCGACCTGGCGGATGCGGTGCAGCGCTTCGTCGCCGAACGACGCCACGCCGACCTGGAAGCGCCAGCTCTGCAGCATGCGTTGCAGGATGAGGCGCTCGGTGGGCTGGGCGTCGATGACCAGCGTGCGCATGCCGCGGATGCGGTGCAGGTCGATGCGCTCCGCTCCGGGCTTGGCCCTGCTGAAGCTGCACGTGAACGCGAAGGTGCTGCCCTGGCCAGGCTCGCTGCTGACCTCGAAGCGGCCGTCCATCAGTTCGACGAGCCGCTCGCAGATGGCGAGGCCCAGCCCTGTGCCGCCGTAGCGGCGCGCGATGGACGCGTCGGCCTGGCCGAACAGCTGGAACAGGCCGGCGCGCTGCTCGGGCGTCATGCCGATGCCGGTGTCGCGCACGCTGATGCGCAGTCGCATGCGGTCGCCTTCTTCGCCGAGCAGTTCGGTGCGCACGACGATCTCGCCCTTGGGCGTGAACTTGATGGCGTTGCCGACGAGGTTGTTCAGCACCTGCGTCAGCCGCAGGCCATCGCCGAGCAGGCGGTCGGGCAGGTGCTCGTCGAACTCGAACAACAGGTCCAGCCCCGATTCCTCCAGCCGTGCCGAGAACAGGTGGCCGACGTTCTCGATCAGTTCTTCCGGGCTGAACTCCTCGGCCTCCAGCGTGATCTTGCCGGCCTCGATCTTGGAGTAGTCGAGGATGTCGTTGAGCAGGGACAGCAGTGCCTTGGAGGACGTCTGGACCTTGCCGAGGTAGTCACGCTGGCGGTCGTCCAGTCGCGTCTCCAGCACGAGGTTGGTCAGGCCGATGATGGCGTTCATCGGTGTGCGGATCTCGTGGCTCATGCTGGCCAGGAACAGGCTCTTGGCCGCGTTGGCCGCCTGCGCCTCGTCGCGCGCCACCGCCAGCGCTTCGCTCTGGCGGTGATCTGCCTCGTAGGCGGTGAAGAGCCGGGCGTACAGCGTGCTGTTCTCCAGCAGCAGCTCCAGCAGCACGACCGAGCAGGCCAGCAGGCCGTAGATGCGGCCGGCGTAGAAGCCGAGGTCGAAGCGCGCCGCGTTCAGCATCGCCGACAGCGCGATGTCGAACAGCCAGGCCAGGCAGACGACCATCAGCCACAGGTCCAGCACCGTGCGCGGCCGCTGGCGCCACAGGCTTACGAGCGCGGCGAGGCTCAGTGTCCAGATGCCGCCGACCGTGGCCAGGTAGGTCGCCGAGTAGCGGCCTCCGACGAGCAGGTCGGGCAGCCAGGCATGGCCCAGCGTGGCCAGCGCGATCAGCCCCAGCGCCGCCACCAGCGTGGCCACGGGCCACATGGCCGCCGATGGGGCGAGCCGCGGCCGGCTCTTCAGCGCGGCATAGCCCAGCACGAACAGCGGAAAGCCACCGTGCCACAGCATGTAGAGCCAGGCGGTGCTCTGAGTTGTCGCGCCCAGCAGGCCGGTGGCGCTGAACAGGCCGGGGAAAGTCAGCGCGTGTGCCGTTGCCAGCAGCGCCGTGAAGACGTAGCCGCAGCCCAGCACCAGCAGCCCCTGCGAGCGCAGGATGCGGTATTGCCCGAACAGCAGCACGGCGGTGATGAGGTCGGTCAGCACCAGCGCCGACTGGTAGATCGGGATGAAGGCCGGCGCCGCCGGCAGCTTCAGCTGGGCAAACGGCACCAGCGCTGCGAACGCGGCGAGCGAGACGAGCGCCACGACGAGGGCGTGGCGGCGCTCGCGCGGCCCGGCGGGCTGGTCCAGCAGAAAGGCTGGTGTCTCCTGCGCAGACGCTTCTGATGGGCTGCTGTTGTGCAATTCGACTTCCCGCAGCCCGCGGGATGGGCCGCTGGTACTAACAGGATAGTCGAAGTGTGTGAAGCCCCGGCCGCAGGCCAGGGCTTCGGGTCATGCCGCCGCGGCGACGATGGCCTTGATGAGGTCCGGGTAGACCTGGGCACCGGTCGCCCGGTCGAACAGGCCCGAGCTGTAGTTCTCGGTGGCCGCGCCGGCGTCCCAATAGACGGGCACCATGCCGTGCGTCCAGGCCGAGTGGGCGATGTACTTGTCCCAGGCCATGCGGTAGACGTCGGCGCCGGCGTACTCGGTGCGCCGCATCGCGGCGAACTCACCGAGGATCACGGGGATGCCCTTGTCGACGAACTTCGTCTTCATCTTCTGGAACTGGCCGTCGGCCCAGGCTTCGTCGAAGCCTGACACCTTGAGCGAGGCGTCGGTCGCACCAGCACCCCATTGCCAGGTGGGGCTCTTCTCGTTGAGCGTGAAGTTGTAGGGGTCGTAGAAATGCACCTCCATCATCAGCCGGTTGGTCGCCGTGTCGGTGGGCATGACGGCGAAGTTCACCGCGTGGTCGATATTGGTGTTGTAGCCCTGCACGATGAGGTGGCGCACGGCGTTGTTGCCGCCGGTGGCGCGCACGGCGGTGACGAACTGCTGGTTGAAGCCGTTCTGCACCGTGTAGTACTCGACAGTGGGTGTGCTGTAGTCGTTGGTCACCATCACTTCATTGGTGCCAGCGAACAGCAGCGTGTCGTCATAGCTCTTGAAGTAGTTGGCGATCTGCGTCCAGAACTTCGTGATGCGCGCGTTGGCCATCGGCTGGGCGGCGTAGGTGGGCTGCATCCAGCCGCCGTCCCAGTGGATGTTGATCATCACGTAGAGGCCCGCGGTCTGCGCGTAGCCGACGACCTGGGCCACGCGGGCCAGCCAGGTCGTGCTGATGTTGTCGTTGGCGTCGGCGTACTGCTTCCACGACACCGGAATGCGCACGGTCTTGAAGCCGGCAGCCTTCACGGCCGTCAGCAGCGCCTGCGTGGTGGCCGGGTTGCCCCAGTTGGTCTCACCGCCGATGGCCTCCAGCGAATTGCCGAGGTTCCAGCCCGCGCCCATCAGCTGGGACAGCTGCAGGCTGGTCAGGTCGCGGAAGCCGGTGGTGGTGCCGGTCGTCGTGGTCGTGCCCGTGGTGCCGGTCGTGCCGGCATCCGTGCTCGTCGTGGCGGCGGATGCCGAGCCGCCCCCGCCGCCGCAGCCGGCCAGCGGCAGCAGCGCGATCAGAGCCTGGCGGCGCTTCATGCGCCCACCTTCTTCAGGCTCAGCAGCACGACGTCGTGGCTGCGCAGCTTCAGCGGCACGGTGGCCGATCCGCTTGCGCCGACGTGCAGCTCGCGCTGCGCTTCTGGCCTGTCGGTCGTCAGGCCCTGCAGTGTGGCGAGCTGCTTGGCATCGAGGTTCTTGGGCGAGCCCATCTTCAGGTAGGCGGTGTGCGCGTCGTTGGCTTCGAAGCCGGTGCGGCGCTGCGTGACCTGGTAGCGGCCGGGCGGCAGGTGGCGCAGCTCGACGGTGGTGCTACCCACGTCCTTCGACGGCTGCGGCTTGCCGAAGAAGCTGCGGTTGCTGGCATCCTGGTCCGGCTGGCGCCAGTCCCAGACGATGGCCTGCAGTTGCTCGCCATCGGTCGCGGCCCAGGTGGCTGCGTCGCCGGTCGGCACTTCCTTGCCGTTGAGCCCCGCCAGCGCGGCGAGGTAGCGGTAGGCGAACCACACCGGCTTGCGGATGCCCTCGCGCGTCATCAGGCCGAAGCCGCCGTGGAAGGGCGCATCCGGCGGGCCGGGCTCCTCGAACAGGTCGCTGTAGACCCAGTAGCTCATGTGCTGGGCCAGGCCCTGCGTCTGCTTGAGCTTGGTCAGCACATAGGGCGCACTCATGTAGCTGTCGTGCACCAGGTCGCGCGGGTTGTAGCTGGTGCTCCACTCGGTGAAGAACAGCGGCAGGCCCGGCAGGTGGGAAGCCTCGATCTCCTTGCGCACGCGCCGCACGTCGCCCACGATGGCGTCGGGCGACCTGGACAGCTTGCGGTCCTCCTTGCCGAACTCGTCCAGGAAGCCCTCGTCCACGCCGTAGGTGTGCGTGGTGATGAAGTCCACCGGTGTGTCCGTGGCCTTGGCGTGTGCCAGGAACTCGGGTACCCAGGCGGCGCCGGCCGTCGATGGGCCGCCGACGCGCAGCTGCGGGTCGATCGCCTTGATGGCTCTGGCGGTGCGGGTGTAGAGGTCGAAGTAGGCCTTTTGATCGGCCTTTTCCCAGAAACCGTCGAGGTTGGGCTCGTTCCAGACCTCGAAATACCAGCTGCGCACCTCGGCCGCGCCGTAGCGCTGCAGCAGGTGGCGCGTGAAGGCGTCGATGAGTGCGGCCCAGCCGGTCGGTTCGGGATGTGACGTGTTGCCTTCCCAGTAGAAGATCTTGTTGTCCGACGTCTTCAGCGCCAGCGGCGTGAAGCTCAGCTCGACGAAGGGCTTGATGCGGCGGGCCAGCATCGCGTCGTAGAGCTTGTCGATGCCGGTGAAGTCAAACACCAGCTGGCCGCCGGCATCGCGCGTCACCGTCTTGAAGACGTCGTGGAAGATCGCGTGGAAGCGCAGGTAGCGAAAGCCCAGTTCGTCGACGGCCGTCTTCAGCTGCGCCAGGGCGTCCTCGCGGTAGGTGGTGCCGGGGTAGTCGGCGCCGACGCAGTGGTCGAAGAAGCGGTTCAGCGGCTGCGTCGCCTGGGCGAGGTCCAGCACGATGCGGCGCTGCGGCGTGGCCGCGAACGAGGTGGTGGTCATCAACGGCAGGGTGGCCGCGGCCAGCAGCTGGCGGCGGCGCAGGGAGCGAAGCGAAGTCACGTCGGGAGTCCTCGATAGACGAAGTTGCGGGCGCGCACCTCGCCAGCGCCGGCGCTGAACAGCGCGATGCGCAGGCTGACGAAGCCGCCGAAGACGTTGTGATGCAGGCCCGAGACCTCCATCTGCCAGGGGTGTTGCACCCAGGTCCGGCCGTCGTCGCGCGAGTAGCGGAAGGTGATGACGTTTTCGCGGTTGGTCAGGCGGATGTGGACCTGGCGCGTGGCCAGGTTCTCGCGCATCCATGCGTGCTCCTGGCCGTAGCCGTAGGTCAGCAACTGGGTCGTGCTGAAGCCGATGCCGACATGGCCGCGCTCGTCGTAGAACAGGCCCAGGCCGCCGTGACCATCGCCCGTGATCTCCAGCTCGACGCTGCATTCGTAGCTGCGGTCGCCGGTGATGCACACCAGTGGCGAGCAGTCCGCCAGCGACTTGCCCTTGCCGCGCATGAGGAGGCTGTTGTCCTGCCAGCGCAGGCGCGAGAGTTCGTCGGGGCTGGGCGCGTGGAAAGTCCACTGCGTGCCCATGCGGTTGCGCGAGAAGTCGTCGGAGAGGGCTGCGCCGGCAGGGCTGGCCTTGCCACCGCGAGGCGCCGGCAGCGGCTTGTCCAGCGTGCCGCCCTTGGCGCGGAACCAGCCGTCGGCCGTCCACTCGATGGGTTCCAGCAGCGCCTGGCGGCCCAGTGTGCGAAAGCCGTTCTCGTAGCCGTGATAAACCATCCACCAGTCACCCGCCGGACCTTCGACGACGCTGGCATGGCCGCGCGACCACCAGGGCTCGTCGGCGCTCGTCGTGCGCACGACGGGGTTGTGCGGGCAGTGCTCCCACGGGCCGTGGACGGAGCGCGAGCGCGCCACCGTGACCATGTGGCTGGTGGGCGGCCCAGCCGTGCCGCCGACGGCGGAGATCAGGTAGAACCAGTCGCCGCGACGCAGCAGCTTCGGCCCCTCGGGCGCGAACATCTCGACGACCCAGTCCTTGGGGTACTGCCACGGCGTCCAGGCGTTGGCCTCCAGCGGGCCATCGGTCGCGAGGCCGTCGTCCTTCAGCCGGATACGCCGGCCGCCGTTGACGAACAGGTAGCGCCGGCCGTCCTCGCCGACGACGTGGCCTGGGTCGATGCAGCCGGGCACCTTCAGGTCGATGGGCTCGCTCCATGGGCCGCGGATGTCGTCGGCGTGGATGACGTAGATGCCCGTGCCGGCATCGTTCAGCACCGGGATGTAGATGAAGTAGCGGCCCTTGTGCTTGACGAGGTCCATCGCCCAGACTGTGCCGATGGGCTTCGTCAGCGCGGCCGTGATCGGCGTCCAGTTCAGCAGATCCTGCGAGTGCCAGATGACGGCGCCCGGGTAGGACTGGAAGGACGAGAACGTCATCCAGTAGTCGCCCCCGTCCTTCAGGATCGTCGGGTCGGCGTGGTCGCCCGGCACGATGGGGTTCACGTACGTGCCGTTGCCCAGGTCGGCCTTGCGCTGGCCTTCGATGCCCGTGCCGAAGCGCGGTGCGGCGATGGCGGGCGTGGCGGAGACGGCCGCGCCGGCCAGCGCGGCCTGCAGTGCGTGGCGGCGCGAAACGGTCATACGCGGCCCCGTGCGGCTTCCAGCTGGGCGCGGATTTCCAGCATGCGGTCCTCGGTCAGCTCGAAGCGCAGCAGCGACACGAGCGCGATGACGAGGCCGATGACGGGGATGCCCGACAGCAGGAGGCGGATCATGAAGATGGCCTGCGGGTCCTGCACCGCCTGCTTGGAGTCGAAGCCGGTGTACTGAAGAATCCAGCCCGACGCGCCCACGCCCAGCGCGATGCCGAGCTTGGAGATCCACGACTGGCAGGCCGAGAACGAGCCCTCGCGGCGCTGGCCGGTGTGCAGCTCGTCGTAGTCGACGACGTCGCCCAGCGTGGCGTTGTAGAGCGTCCAGAAACCCGCGCCGGTGAACGCGACGAAGCCGCAGGCGAACAGCTGCAGGATGGGCCTTGCGGGGTCGTACAGCCACCAGTCGCCGATGAAGGCGCAGATGGCCAGGCTCAGCACCGTGGCCAGGCCCACGCGCTTGCCCCAGCGGCGTGCGATCCACGTGAAGAACGGGATGCCGGCAAAGCCGAATCCCATGCCCGCCAGGCCCATCGCCGTGTTCCACGCGGCGCCCTCGACGACGTTGCCGTGGCAGACGTAGTAGACGGTGGCGTAGTAGCCCAGCGCGCCGACCATGGCCGTGCCGATGCCGTAGGCCAGCATCATGCCCAGGATGTGGCGGAAGGGCTTGCAGCGCAGCGTGCGCCACAGCGTGTCGGCCAGCGGGATGTGGCTCTGCGTGCGCGCGACCAGCTTCTCGTAGTAGCGCTCGCGCACCATGAAGAAGATGGCCACGGCCGCCACCACCATGATGGCGCCGAGGATGGTGCAGTAGGTCTGCGCACCGCGCAGGATGTCGGGCTTGCCGTGCTCGTCGTGGAAGATGGCCAGCGTCGTGAACTGCGCGGCGAAGAACATCGCCAGTTCCGGCCCCTTCTGGATGGCGTTGCGGATCGCCATCACGGTCGTGCGCTCGTGATAGTCCGGCGTCATCTCCGCACCCAGGCTGCTCCACGGCATGTTGAAGCAGCTCATGACCGGCACGTAGATCACCATGCTGACCAGCATGAAGATGAAGTACTGCGTGTCGGTCCAGCCGCGCCCGACGGCGAACATCAGCGGCAGGCCGATGCCGGCCAGCACGCCGCCGACGAGGATGAACGGCCGGCGGCGCCCGAAGCGGGTGCGGGTGTTGTCAGAGATCCAGCCGAAGATCGCATCCGAGGCCGCGTCGATGAAGATCTTGATCATCTGCACCGTCGAGATCAGCCCGGGGGCGACGCCGAGGAAGATGTTGAAGACGTGGAAGGCCAGCGACGGGTAAAGCCAGTGGCCCCACATGTCGAGGATGGAGCCCAGGCCGAAGCCGACCTTCTGCGACATCGGCAGGCGGTCGGCCGCGGGCGGCACGGCTTTCGTCAGCGGCACGGCTTGCGTGTTCATCAGAGGATCTTGTGTTCTTGGATGACCTGGGCGTAGTAGCGCGCCGAGAGCTTGGGCGTGCGGACCTGCGTCTCGTAGTCGCAATGCACGATGCCGAAGCGGCGCTGGTAGCCGTCTTCCCACTCGTAGTTGTCGATGAAGCTCCACAGGAAGTAG
>NZ_JBIGIC010000016.1:0-106717 GCF_043555985.1 Pelomonas candidula
CCCGCCGCCAGGGGCCACTCAGCGTTGCACCGCTGGCCCGCATATCAATGCGGGCTGCGCGCCGCGCCTTGATTGGCCCCTGGCGGCGGGCCTTCGCGGCCTACTCCCGTAGCGTGAACAGGCCCTACGACAACGTCACGACGCGGTACTACAGCGACAGGGCGCTGAACGTAGACCACATCAACCATGCCTGGGCTTCGCCCTATGCCGGCGACGCCAGCGTGCCGGCCGGCGTGCACATCGCCTTCGAGGATCTCAAGGGCGGCGGCGACTTCAACTACGCGGACCAGGGCATCGTCGTGCGGCAGGTGCTGGCCGTGCCCGCCGCAGTGCCCGAGCCCGCCAGCTGGGCGCTGTTGATGGGCGGTGCCGCCGGGCTGGCGGTGCTGCGCCGACGCCGCGCGCGCTGAGCCGCGACGGCCCCACTCACGCCCCCGACGGCTGCGGCTGACGGGGGCGTCATGTTTCATGGGTTCCAATAGGCGCTGACTCCACCGCCGGACGCCCATGACCGCTGCTGCTTCCCACGACCGCTCCGACCTCCGCCGCGGCCTGCTGGCCGAGCGCCGTGCCTTCGCCGCCACGCCGGCCTTCCAGGCCGCCGAGCACGCGGTGCGTCAGGCCCTCGTGCCGCTGCTGGAGCAACTGGAGCCCGAGCTGCTGGGCGTGTACTGGCCGCTGGGCGGCGAGTTCGACATCGGCAGCCAGCCCTGGCCGCGCGCGCTGCCGTTCGCGAAGCGCGACCCGGTGGCCATGCAGTTCCGCCGCTGGGACGGCGCGGAGCCCGCGGCCAAGGACGAATGCGGCATCGCGACGGCCACCGGCGCGGTGGCCGTGCCCGACGTCGTGCTGGTGCCCTGCGTGGGCTTCACGCGCGAGGGCTTCCGCCTCGGCTACGGCGGCGGCTACTTCGACCGCTGGCTGGCCGAGCATCCCGGCGTGACGACCATCGGCCTGGCCTGGTCCGGCGCCGAGACCCATTTTCCCGTCGAGGCGCATGACCGCGCGTTGACGCTCATCCTCACCGAACGCGAACTCATCGCCCCCGACTGAAAGGACACGATGCACGACAACATGACCCTGATCTCCACGCTGGCCGCCGCGTTCGGCCTTGCCCTGGTGCTGGGCCTGTTGGCGCAGTGGGCACGCTTGCCCGCCCTGGTCGGCTATCTGCTGGCCGGCGTGCTGATCGGGCCGTACACGCCCGGCTTCGTCGGTGATGTGCACCTGGCGCAGCAGCTCTCCGAGGTCGGCGTCATGCTGCTGATGTTCGGCGTGGGCCTGCACTTCTCAGTCGGCGACCTGATGTCGGTGAAGGGCATCGCGCTGCCCGGCGCGCTGGTGCAGATGGCCGCTGCGACCGCAATGGGCGCGGGCCTGGCGCATGGGCTGTGGGGCTGGGACCTGGCGGCGTCGCTGATCTTCGGGCTGGCGCTGTCGGTGGCCAGCACGGTGGTGCTGCTGCGCGCGCTGGAGTCGCGCGAGCTGCTGCACACCGGCAACGGGCGCATCGCCGTGGGTTGGCTGGTCGTGGAAGACCTGGCGATGGTGCTGGCGCTGGTGCTGATTCCGGTGCTGGGTGGCAAGGGTGAAGGCGGTGCCGGCAGCAGCCTGGCCGTCACCATCGTCACGACGCTGCTGGCCGTCGCCGCGTTCGTCGCGGTGATGCTCATCGCCGGCCGGCGCCTGCTGCCGTGGATGCTGTGGCAGGTCAATCGCACCGGCTCGCGCGAGCTGTTCACGCTGGCTACCGTGGCTGCGGCCGTCGGGCTGGCCGTCGGGGCGGCGGCGCTGTTCGGTGTCAGCGTCGCGCTGGGCGCGTTCTTCGCCGGCCTGGTGCTGCGCGAGTCGGCCTTCAGCGAGCGTGCCGCGCACGAGAGCCTGCCACTGCGCGACGCCTTCGCGGTGCTGTTCTTCGTTGCCGTGGGCATGCTGTTCGACCCGCGCATCCTCATCCAGCAGCCGCTGGCCGTGCTGGCGACGGTGGCCGTCATCCTCGTCGGCAAGACGGTGGCGGCCGGGGTGCTGGTGCTGCTGCTGCGCTACCCGCTGTCCACGGCGTTGACGGTGGCGGTGAGCCTGGCGCAGATCGGCGAGTTCAGCTTCATCCTGCTGGGCCTGGGCCAGAGCCTGCACCTCGTGCCGGCCGAGGCGACCAGCCTGGTGGTGGCCGGCGCCATCGTGTCCATTGCGCTGAACCCGCTGCTGTTCTCGGGCGTGGAGCCGCTGCGGCGCTGGGTGCTGAAGCGCTCGGCCTGGGCGCGCAAGCTGGAGGCGCGCGACGATCCGCTGGCCGAGTTGCCGTCCGACACGCCGCAGAGTGCGCTGGCCGGCCAGATCGTGCTGGTGGGCCACGGCACGCTGGGCACGGCGCTGCACGATGAACTGGGCAGCCGCCCGCTGGTCGTCATCGACCGAGACCGCGACGTCGTCGAGAAGCTGCGCGCCTACGGCCATGCCGCCGTGCTGGGCGAGGCGACGGAGGCCATGACGCTGGTACAGGCCCACATCGCCCAGGCGGCGTGGCTGGTCATCGCCGTCACCGACGTGCGCGGCGTGCCGGCGATGCTGGCGCTGGCGCGGCAGTTGAACCCGGAGCTGCGCTGTGCAGTCGTCGCGCACACGCAGGAAGAGACGCAGTGGCTGCGCGATGCGGGCGTGAACGAAGTGCTGCGGTCGCAGCAGGCGTTGGCGCAGGCGCTGGCGACGGTGGTGAGTGAGCCTCAGGTGGCTGCGGCGCACTGAGGGCGGGCTGAGCCGCAGCGCGGTGCGCTGATTGCAACAACAGATAAGGTCTTACATGCCAGAGTTTGCGTGGGAGCCATTGGAATTCCTCGAGGCGCTAGGCGTTGTGCCGGAAGAGGAGGAGTACGGCATCTCCTATCGATACGTCGTGACGCGGCCGGGGCTGCGCCTTGAGCTTTCGATCTGGCCCATGGATCCAGATGTGAGGGTGCGGATTTACTCGGAGGCGCAGGTCGAGCCAATTGCGAAGTTCGACCTGCTCAATTGCCCTGGCGCCAGAGTGGTCCGAGACAAACGGGGTTTGGGCATTGAATTCGCTGGAGGAACGATGTTCGGTGGTCGCTACGACCATACAGGCGCAGCCCCCTACGGCATGATGCTGTGGCTGGAACCATTCGTTCAGCTCGAGCCCTATCCCTATGCTTATCAAGCGTAGTCGGCCGCCGAGGCAGCCGGCTCGAGGGACTCACACCCCCGCCAACTGATCCCGTGTGATCGCCGCCTGCTCCCTCACCCAGTCCGCAAACTGCTGCACCTCCGGCCTGCGCGCCGCATTGGGCCCGACGATCAGCCAGTAGCTGAACGGGCTGCCCAGCCGCCCCGCCTTGCCGAAGGGCTCGACCAGTTCGCCGCGCTGCAGCTGTTCATGCACCAGCGGCAGCCGCGCCAGCGCGATGCCCTGGCCGGTCAGCGCGGTCTGCACCTGCTGGTAGGTGAAGTTCAGGTACAGCCAGCGGCGCGGCTGCAGGTCGGGTTCGCCCTGTTCGGTCAGCCAGCGCCGCCAGCCCAGGTACTCGGCGCTGGGGCGCGGGTCGTCCTCCTCGGCCAGCGCGTGGCCAGCGAGGTCCGCGGGGCGCTTCAGCGGTGCCGGTGGCTTGTTCAGGTACCAGGGGCTGACGCAGGGCGACAGCGCCTCCTCGAACAGCTGCTCGGCATGCGGCGGCACGTCGGGCCGGTGGTCGTAGCGCAGCGCAAGGTCGCTCTCGCCGTCCTCCAGGTCCACCTTGCGGTCGTAGGCGGACACGCGGATGTCGATGTCGGCGTGCTGGCGCTGGAAGGCCTCCAGCCGCGGGATCAGCCACAGTGAGGCGAACGACGCGAAGGTCGTCACGTTGACGATGCGCCGGCCGCGCGTGCGGCGCATCTGGCGCACGGTCTGGTCCAGCTTGGACAGTACCGAGACGGCCGTGGGCAGCAGCACGGCGCCCTCGCCGGACAGCTCCACCTTGCGCGTGCCGCGCAGGAACAGCGTGCAGCCGATCTCCTCCTCCAGCGCCTGGATCTGGCGACTGACGGCCGACTGCGTGAGGCTCAGTTCCTCGGCTGCGGCGCGGAAGGACAGCAGCCGGGCCACCGCCTCGAAGGCGCGCAGCGGGCCGACGGACAGCGGTCGTTGGCGGATGAGGGGCTGGTCGGTCATGCGCAGGCGGTCCGGTCCGGATTGATGCGCCGATGGTATCAATCGCTGCGGCGCAATCATTGGACTGCCATAGGTGTGGATCAGCAGAATCCCTGACATCAACCCAGGAGAGACATCATGAGCGATGCGCAATCCCTCTGGCACCTTGCCGACGGCCGGGCGCTGACGCTGGCCGGTGCGGCCGAAGCCCGGCGGCTGGCCGTGTCACGTGGCCGTGTGTGGCTGACGTTGTCGGGCACCACCGACCGCCCGGCCGAGGACTGCTGGCTGGAAGCCGGCGAGGCCGTGGCGCTGGCGCCGGGCCAGACGGCGGTGCTGGAAGGTTGGCCGGCCGCCGAGTTCGAACTGCTGGTGCCGCCTTGCTCAGCGGCGCCGGGCCGCGGCGGGCTTCTTGGCCGCCGGCTTTTTGGCGGCTGACTTCCTGACCTTCGCGTTGGCGGCCCGCAGCGCCGCCTCCAGCGCCAGGCGTGCCCACGGCAGCATCAGCGGCGGCGACTCCAGCGCTTCTTCCGGCGGGCGGTAGTAGCTCATCACCATGCGCTCGCCGTCCTTGGTCGGGTAGGTGAAGGGCGCACAGCCGGCCGCGACGAAGCGCTCGCGCGTCATGTCGTCGGCCTTCAGGAACAGCTGGCCGTCGTCGATGATGGCGACGAAGAGATCGTCCACGTAGACGCCCCGGCCGCCGAACATCGCCCGCGTGCGCACCGGGCCCAGCGGCGACAGCATCTCCACGCAGAGTTCGGTGAAGGCGTCCATCCTGGTGGCCTCAACCTTTCCAGGTGAACGGGAAGTGCAGCTGCTTCAGGAAGCCGTCCGGCACGTAGTCGCCCAGCACGCCGTACTGCTCCGGCCACTTGCGCTCGGACTGCACGGCGGTGCCGAACAGGTGGTCCAGGAAGGCGAAGTGGGCCGCGTAGTTCTTGTCCAGCGCCTCCTGGTCCTGCGAGTGGTGCCAGTGGTGGAAGTTGGGCGTCACGATGACGTAGCGCAGCGGGCCCAGCCGCACGCTGACGTTGGCGTGGTTGAACACGGCCTGGAAGCCGACGATGACGATGTAGGTGTCGATGACCTCCTTGCTGAAGCCCAGCACGAAGATCGGCGCCAGCACCAGCGTGCGCGTGATGATGAGCTCCAGGATGTGCTGCCGCGAGCCGGCCAGCCAGTCCATGCTCTTCACGCTGTGGTGCACCGCGTGCAGCCGCCACAGCGTCGGCACCTCGTGATAGGCGCGGTGCGTCCAGTACTGCACGAGGTCGGCGACGAGGATGATGAGGAACAGCGCGACGCCGAACGGCAGGTCCTGCACCCAGGCGCGGATGCCGTCCTTGGCCGCCCAGCCGAACAGCTTGTGCACCAGCAGGTTGGTCGCCAGCAGCACGAAGCCAACGGCCAGGTGGTTGACGATGAAGTGGTGGAAGTCGGTCTGCCACTCGGGGCGGAACACCGGCTGGTCGCGGCGCAGCGCGAACAGCTTCTCGATGAAGACGAAGATCAGCGTCGAGCCCAGCAGGTCCAGGATGAACCAGTCCAGCCCGACGTAGGGCGTGTGGTCGGGGAAGTTCGGGTCCACCTCGACCCGGTTGCCGCCGAGCGCCAGCGCCAGGCCCAGCAGCACAAACGTCCACAGCGCCAGCCAGCGCATGCGGCTGAACACGATGTTGAACAGCGCCAGCGCACCCGCGACGACCAGCGACCAGTACATGAGCCGGCGGATGACGTCCACGTCGTAGGACTGGCGCAGCTGCGGCGTCGTCAGGTACTGCGGGAAGTGGAAGGCCAGCACGCCCAGGAAGCACAGGATGGCCAGCACCAGCGCGATGACGCCCGTGATGAGGCCGGTGCCCGGCTTGAGCTCGCCGCTCGACTCGCTGAGCTGATTGATCCGGTTCAGCATCTGATGGGTTCTCCCTGCGTGGCTGTTGCGAGGCGCGACTCTAACGAGGCCGGCGCCTGGCACACAATGGCCGGATTCACAGGCCCGCGAGGAAGCAGCACCCTTGGACGCCAACGACCGCGCCGCCATCCGGCACAAGCTCATCGAACAACGCCTGGCCCTGCCCAACCGGCTGGACCTCGCTGCCGAATTGCAGGAGGTGCTCAGCGTCTGGCTGCTGCGCCGCCAGGAGCGCACCATCGGCGCCTACTGGCCCATCAAGGGCGAGTTCGACCCGCTGCCCACGCTGTACCGCTGGGGCGAGAACCACCCCGAGCGCCGCATCGGCCTGCCGGTCGTCGACAAGGTGCACGGCACGCTGCGCTTTCACGTCTGGTACCCGGGCTGCCCGATGGAGGAGGACGCCTTCCACATCCCCAAGCCCAAGGGCACCGAGGAGTTCCAGCCGCAGCTGATGCTGGTGCCCTGCCTGGGCTTCGGGCCCTGCGGCCTGCGGCTGGGCTACGGCGGCGGCTTCATGGACAAGACGCTGGCCGAGATGTCGCCGCGCCCGGCGGCGGTGGGCATCGGCTATGCGCACGGCTTTTTGCCGCTGCTGAAGCCCAGTCCGCTGGACATGCCGCTGGATGCGATGCTGACGGAGGAGGGCGTGGTGTGGGATCGGGAGGGGTGAGCCTCGGCGTTACTTGGATGAGGGCGTTGCCGACGGCAGTGACGTGTTCAGCACGATCTGGAAAGCCTGATCCTGGCTGAAGCCTTGCTTGACCAAGGCGTCGTAGAGATTCTTCTTGAAGCTGGCGATACGTGCCGCCGTCTCGGGCTTCTCGGCCGTACGCAACTGGGCGTCGATCATGGCCTCGGTCATGCGCCCCATCATCGGGACCATGGCGCCCATGGACGCTTCCATGATCTGCTTCAACTCTTCCGGTGATGGCTGCTTCGGGCCTTGCTGCTGAGCCCCGGCGGCGCTGGCCAGAGCGAGGAGCGTGGCGCCGACGGTTGCGCGGATGGATGACATGGGACTCCCTTCAAAGTGGATGGATGTCGCTGGCGAGGCCGCCGCGAGTATGCCCAGGTGCCACCATGTCGTGCGGTGACGACGCACTTTGGGTGCCACACAATCTCAACTCCCTCTTCGCCACCAGCAAACCCGCCATGTCCAAGACCACCCTGCTGATCCTGTCCGCCACCGCGCTGCTGCTGACCCAGGCCGCCCAGGCCGCCCCCAAGCCCTGCGACGAACTCAAGGCCGAGATCGCGGCCAAGCTCGACGAGAAGGGCGTCAAGAACTACGAACTCGCCATCGTGGACAGCGACAAGGTCGGCGATGCCCAGGTCGTCGGCAGCTGCGAGGCCGGCACCAAGAAGCTGACCTACGTGCGCAAGTGAGGCCCGGGCCGTGAGCCTCTACCTCGACCACCTCGCCACGCTGCAGCGCCAGGCCGAGTCGGCGCTGGAGCGCACCGGCTTTGATGCGCTGCTGATCGCGTCCGGCATCGAGAAGTACGCCTTCCTCGACGACCGGCCTTATCTCTTCCAGCCCAACCCGCACTTCAAGCATTGGCTGCCGCTGACGAACCACCCGCACTCGTGGATCGCCGTGAGGCCGGGGAAGAAGCCGCGCGTCGTCTACTTCCAGCCCGACGACTACTGGCATGTGCCGCCCAGTGCGCCCAGCGGCGAGTGGGTGGATGCCGTCGAGCTGGTCGTCATCCGCGAGCCCGAGGAAGCGGCCCAGGCGCTGGCCGACCTCGTCACGCCGCGCACGGCCGTCATCGGCGAGCTCGATGCGGCGCTGCCCGGGCTGGCGCCCAACAACCCCGAGCCGCTGCTGAACCTGCTGCACTGGGCGCGCGGCGTGAAGACGCCGTACGAGCTGGCGCAGATGCGCGCCGCCCAGCGCCGGGCGGTGCCGGCCCATCGGGCCGCGCACCAGGCTTTCCTGGCCGGCGCCGGCGAGGCCGGCATCCACCGCGCCTATCTCGTCGCCAGCGGCCACACGGACCGCGACCTGCCCTACACCAACATCATCGGGCTCAACGAGCACGCCGCGGTGCTGCACTACCAGTACCAGGACGAGAGCCCGCCGGCCGAGCTGCGCAGCTTTCTCATCGACGCCGGCGCGCAGGTCAACGGCTATGCCAGTGACATCACGCGCACCTGGAGCGCGCCGGGCCATGACGAGTTCGCGGCGCTGATCGCGGCGATGGAGGTCGAGCAACTGGGCCTCGTCGACGAGGTACGCGAAGGCGTGGACTACCGTGACATCCACCTCAGCGCCCACCGCCGCACGGCGCGCGTGCTGCGCAATGCCGGCATCGTGACGATGAGCGAGGAGGCGATGGTGGAAGAGGGCGTCACCAAGCCCTTCTTCCCGCACGGCATCGGCCATCTGCTGGGCCTGCAGGTGCATGACGTCGGTGGCTTCATGGCCAGCGAGACCGGTGGCGTGGCCGCCAAGCCCGAAGGCCACCGGTACCTGCGCCTGACGCGCCCGCTGCAGGCCGGCATGGTGGTCACCATCGAGCCGGGCCTGTACTTCATCCCGATGCTGCTGCGCGAGCTGCGGGCGTCGAAGAATGCGGCGCAGGTGGACTGGGCCGCCGTCGAGCGGCTGTCGCGCTACGGCGGCATCCGCATCGAGGACGACGTGGCCTGCCGCGCCGCGGGCGAGGCGCCGGAGAACCTGACGCGGGACGCGTTCGCGGCGGTGGGCTGACAGATCGTTACGGTCGGGCCGGGTCGCCGTACAGCACCCCGCGCCCGTGCGTGCCGACGTAGACGCGGCCAAAGACCTTGGGGTCGCCGCTGATCTGCAGGATCAGGCCCCACTGGTGGGCGTCGTCGTTGATGCGCTGCCAGGTCTTCGCGCCGTCGGTGGAGCGGAAGATGCCGTAGCGGCCGGCGACGGTGCCGACGAGGTAGAGCGCGGGGTCCTTCTTTCCTGGCGCCGCGCGGCCGAAGCCGAAGGCGTGGATCTCGCTCACGGCCGGCAGGCGCTGGAAGGCCTGGCCGGCGTGCTTGACGTACAGGCCGTGGAAGGCCGGCAGCCACAGCTCGCCTTCGTGGCCGGGCGCGGCGTAAAGGCGGTCCTGGCCACCGCGGTCGTCGCCGCGGGTGCTGTGGTTGTTGCTGCCGGCGTCCGCGCGCAGCACCGGGCCGTCCGGCAGCGCGAGCGGCCGGGCGCCGAAGCTCAGGCCGCCGTCGTCGCTGCTGAACAGCTGGTCGTCGAACAGCGCCATCGCGTGGAAGCGCTTCGGGTTCACGCGGTCGGCGATGACGCGGGTGCCGGCGGGCAGGCCTTGCACCGGCGTCCACGTGTCGCCGTGGTCGTGGCTGACGTGGGGCTGGCTGCCATCCTTCGATTTCGGCGTCCACACCCAGGCCCTGCCGTCGGCCGACACGGCGATGAAGCCGTCGCCGGTGGTGGCGCCAGCCGGCACGGACCGGGGCTCGTGCCAGGTCTTGCCGCCATCCAGCGAGTAGCCCAGGTTCCTGCCGCCGTCGCGTGCGTGGCCGATGCGCACGATGACCTCGGGCGCCAGCTCGGCACCCGTCACGTCGTGCGTGTTGCCGAAGAAGGGCGGCTTGGGGTTGCCGGGGGCAGGCTTGTCGAGGTCGGTGTGGACGAAGCCGGAGTAGTCGCCGATGGCCGTCACCAGCGGCACACCCTTCGTGGGGCTGTGAAGGGCCAGCGCGACGGTCTCCTCGATGCCGCCGGCCATGACCTGCCAGTGCGTGGGCTGGCCGCGGTCCGCGGCGGTCAGGTCCCGTGTTTCCCAGCCGCCGTAGCCCGTCGTGAAGAGGGCGTGGTCGGGGTTGGCGGGGTCGATACTGACGTCGTAGAGCCAGTGCAGGGGCGTGTCGGCGACGTAGGGCGCGGCGGCGGCATCGAACTGCGCGGCGGGGAACAGCCTTGTCCACGTTGCGCCGCCGTCGGTGCTGCGGAACAGCTGGTCGCCCTTGCCGCGGCCGACCGTGCTGGCGAGCAGGCGTTGCGGGTTCGTCGCGTCCACGGCGACGGTGGCGTAGCCGAACGGGTCGGCAGCGCCGGGGCGCTCGGGTGTGATGTCCGTCCACGTGCCGGTGCGTGGGGCCAGCCGCCACACCGATCCGTCCTTCATGCGGTGCGGACCGGGGTCGCTGGCGTAGGCGATGTACAGCTGCCCGTCGCCGGCGAGCGCGGCGCGCATGGGGCGGTGCTGCGTGGGACCGCCGGGCACGGCCTGCCAGCTGGCGCCGGCATTGCGGCTGACCCACAGGCTGGGCCGGCCGACGACGGACACGCCCGCGTAGATCGTGCGGCTGGGCTGGCCGCGCGTGCCGCTCTTTGGGTCGAACAGCACGAAGTTGATCGTGGCCTTGCCGTCACTGCCGCCCCAGCTGGGCGGGGCGCCGTCGGACGCCTGGCGCTGCCAGGCCGAGTCGGGGAAGGCGTCGACGCGCCGGAAAGACCTGGCGGCATCCGTGCTGCGCCACAGGCCGGCTAGGCGGCTGCCGAGGTAGAGCACGCGGCCGTCGTTGGGGTCCACGGCCAGGCGCTCACCGTTGCCGCGGCCGCCCTCGTTGCCGCCGAGCTTGAACGGCAGGTCGGTGCGCTGGTACGTGCGGCCGCGGTCGTGCGAGCGCAGCACGGCGCCGTTGGGCACCAGCGGGTTGGTGTAGGTGCCGCAGGCGAGGTAGAGGGCGTCGGGGTCGTTGGCGTCGACGGCCAGGCTCTCGACGCCCATCAGGTTCACGTCGGCCAGCGGCAGCCAGTCCAGCAGCGGCTGCCAGGGGCCGGTGGCGCTGTCGCGGCGGTAGGCGCCGCCCATGTCGGTGCGGGCGTAGGCCAGGCCCGGCACGGCGGGCTGGAAGACGATGCCGTCCACGAAGCCGCCGCCGACGATGGCGACGGGCTTCCACGCGTAGGGTGCATCGGCGGGCTGCGGCGCGGCGCCGACGGACGCGCCGGTGAGCGCGAGCTGGGCGCCGAGCAGCGCGCCCAGCAGGGGCTTGATGGGGTTCATGTCTCCAACGTGGTCTTGTTCAAGTGCCGGCATCGTCGTTTTGTTCGGCGGTCGAACAAATACGGTTTACCCGAGGAAACCGGGCGTTTTCGCAGGTGGCCGGGTGGCCGTGGACTCCATCCGGAGCCGGCCGCCCGCCCAGGGTTCCCGGCAGGTTCCCTGTCAACCGGAAATGGGATACTCGCCATGGAACTGCAGACCGTAAAAAATGGAACAACATTCCATAAATAGCAAGAGACAGCAGCCATGAGCAGAACCATCTCGTTGAAGCACACGCTGAGCTACGGCAGTGCGAACCTGCTGGGCAGCGGCGCCCTGGCCATCGCGGGGGCCTGGCTGCTCTATTTCTACACGACGTTCTGCGGGCTGACGGTCGTCGAGGCGGCCACGATCTTTTCGGTGGCCAGCATCCTGGACGCCATCAGCAACCCCGTGATGGGGTACATCAGCGACAACTTCTACAACACGCGGCTGGGTCGCAGGTTCGGGCGCCGGCGGTTCTTCATCCTGACCGGCATTCCGCTGATGCTGCTGTATCCGCTGATGTGGGTCGAGGGCTTCGGGTTCTGGTACTACCTGGGCATGTATGCGCTGTTCGAGCTCGTCTACACGTCGGTCATGGTGCCCTATGAAACCCTGGCGACCGAGATGACGACGGACTTCGCCGTGCGCTCCAGGCTCACGGGTGCCAAGGCCATGTTCGGCAAGGGCGCCAACTTCCTGGCGGCCTTCATCCCGGCGCAGCTGTTCCTGGTCTACAGCAAGGAGTCGGCCACGCCCTTCCTGCTGACCGGCATCATCTACGCCCTCATCATGTGCGCCGCGATGACGGCGCTGTACTTCACGTCCTGGGAGCGCCCGCCGCACGAGGTGGTGCAGGAGCGCGCCGGCAGCCTGCTCCAGGCGCTGAAGAAGCTCGGCGTGGACATGCTGTCTACCTTCCACCTGAAGATCTTCCGCAAGCACCTGGGCATGTACCTGCTGGGGTTCGGCGCGGAATGGCTGTTCGCGTCGATCTTCACGTACTTCATCGTCTTCGTGATGGGGCAGGACAAGTCGGTCGTCGGCTACCTGAACAGCTTCAGCTCGGTGATGCAGCTGGTCTCGACGATGCTGTTCATCGGCGTGTGCATCAGGTTCGGCTTCGCGCGGCCCTACCGCGTGGCGCTGCTGGTCGTCTGCGGCAGCGTGCTGGCCTACACGGCGCTGTACTACCTGGGCTGGTCCAAGCAGACCACCGCCATCGCGCTGTTCGCCATCACGGCCGTGTTCGGCCTGGGCACCGGCGGCGTCTACTACATCCCCTGGACGGTCTACACCTTCCTGGCCGACGTCGACGAGGTGCTGACCGGCCGGCGGCGCGAGGGCATCTACGCCGGCGCGATGACCTTCGCCGGCAAGATCACCCGCTCGGTCATCGTGTTCGTGATGGGCTGGGTGCTGGGTGAATTCGGCTTCGCGTCGGGCCAGGCCGTGCAGCCGGACACGGCGATCGACGCCATCATCGGCATCTTCACGCTGGGCGTCATCGGCCTGGGCCTGGGCGGCGTCTACTACACGACGCAGATGAAGCTGGACCGCAAGAACCACGCGATCCTGCTGGAAGAGATCGCCCGCATCAAGGCCGGCGGCCGCATCGTCGACGCGCCGCCCGAGGCCCGCGCCGTGGCCGAGGAACTGACGGGCTGGGCCTACGAGCAGTGCTGGGGAAACAACAAGCTGGCGCCACAGGGGATGGAGCTGTCGGCGCGGGCCTGACCGGGTTGCCTTCCGGCGGGTTGCTGCCAACATCCGGCGGGCACGCGCCGTCCTGCGCGAGCGAGGGAGGCACCGCGTGGACATCAGCGATTCGGAATTCTGGAGCGCGGGTCCGCCGTCGCTCTTGAGCGCCGCCATGGCGCCGCTGGCGGGCGTGCTGCTGTCGCTGCTGGCACTCTGGACGGCGGCCATGCCGGCGCCGACGCATGTCGTTGCCCTGTACGCCGCGGCGCCTTGCCGCGGTCCGGCCGCGCCCTCGGCCGCCGTCCGCACGGTTGTCGTCGATGCTGACAACCGGCTGTTCTGGGACGGGCGAGCCCTGGCTGACGTTGTCGCCCTCGACGCGCAGATGCGGGCCGTGGGGGCCTTGCCTGGTGATGAGCAGGCCGAAGTGCACATTCAGCCACACGGGCCTGTGGCCTACGGTGCCGTCATCGCCGTGCTGGCCTCGGCCCAGCGCAACGGCGTGCGGGCCATGGCAGTGATGGGAGAGGGCGGCTTCGTCTCCGACGGGCGCGGCGCCCCTATCGACGAATGAGCCGCCCGCAAACTCTCCGCGCGCGTTTGCCTCACGGTCTCTGCCGCATCACCTTTCTGGCGCTGGCTGGCGTGGCCGCCGCCCACGCTGTCGAGCCCCCGCGCGCACCGGGCGAGGCTGCCAGCGTCTGCCCGCTGCGCGCCGGTGCCTCGCCCAGCCAGATCGACATCTTCGACGGCGACCCGGCCGAGCAGGCGTTCCTGGCGGCCGACGACGACCGCCAGGGCGCCTACACCTACACCGTCAAGCCGATTTACGCGCAGGGGCGCCTGGTCACGGTCCGCTGCCACTACGGCAAGGCATCGGTCGATGTGAAGCTGGTGCAGCCGGTGGCGGTGTGCCGGTACTCGGAGGCCGGCGGGCGGCCGCAGCTGGCGTGCAAGTAGGCGGCACGCCGCCGGTCAACGGGTGCGCAGCGACGCGATGAGCCCGTCGCACGCCGCTTCCACCAGGTCCAGCACCGCCTCGAAATCTGCCTCGCCGCCGTAGTACGGGTCCGGCACATGCGGGTTGCCGGCCTGAGGCGCGTAGCTCATCAGCAGCTTCAACCGGTCCCGCTTCGCGGGCGGGCACAGTCGGTGGGCGTTGGCGAGGTTGTCGGCGTCCATCGCCAGCACGAGGTCGAAGCGCTCGAAGTCCTCGGCCAGCAGCTTTCGGGCGCGCAACGGGCTCAGGTTGTAGCCGCGCTTTGCAGCGTGTTCCTGTGCGCGCTCGTCGGGCGGCTCACCGACGTGATAGCCGTGCGTGCCGGCCGAGTCCACCTCCACGTCCAGCCCCGCGGCTGCCAGCTTGGCGCGCATGACGCCTTCGGCCGTCGGGCTGCGGCAGATGTTGCCCATGCAGAAGAAGAGGATGCGGCGCGTGCTCATGGGAGCGGATTTTGCGGGCCGAGCGCCGGGCCGCCCCTAGCCGGCCCGCGTAGGGCGATGTGCTTGCGGCTCGATGCCGCAAGCATCGCCGTCCCCTCGGGGGCTGAGGCCGGACGCAGGTCGTCCAGTGGACGGCCTGTGCCTGCCGAAGCTCTGCGGCCAGTGGCCGCAGAGCGGTCCGGGCCAGGTATTCCCTGGACGAGGGGCTCGTCAAAACCGCATGTCGGCCCGCAGCGAGATCACGCGGAAGGTCTTGTTGTTCGACCAGCTGTCGGTCAGCCGGTGGTTGTCCACGTCGATACCCTCGGTCGACACGGAGGCGTCGCGCGGGAACAGGTTGGCCATCGACAGGCGCCAGTTGACGCCGTCGCGCACGGCGCCGCTGGCCCAGGACAGGTAGGCGTCGAACTGGCGGCGGGCGGTTTCGTCGCGCCGCAGCGTCTCGGTCTGCTGCACGCGGCTGGCCGGCACGAAGTTGAAGTTGAAGCCGCTGCCGAAGTTCTGGCCCAGCGCCTTCCAGCGGTGGTCCAGCCCGAAATTCAGGCTGCCCTTGGGCTGCTGGTCCAGCCGGTTGTTGGTGCCGGGGATGCCCTTGACCTCGCTCTTGAACAGCGCGAAGTTGAAGCGCAGCAGCATCAGCTGCAGTTCGGGCGGCGCGTCCTCCCACAACTCGTCCATGCGGGCCTTGACCTCGAACTCGAAGCCCATCGTGCGCGCGTCCTGCATGTTGCGCGGGCGGCTGACCCAGCGCTGCGACGTGTCCCAGGACACCGTCTCCAGCAGCACCTGGTTGCGGATCACGCCCTTGATGTCCTTCAGGAAGGCGCTGCCCGAGACGATGCCGCCGGTGGGCAGCCAGTGCTCCAGGCTCAGGTCGAAGCCGGTGGACAGCTCCGGCTTGAGGTCGGGGTTGCCGGCGCGGTCGGCGTAGGTCTGGTAGTTGGGGCCTTCGGGGTAGGTCGAGTTGATCGACGGCCGCGCGATGAGGTCGTTGAGGTTGGGCGAGCGGTAGCTGCGCGTCACGCTCATGCGCACCTGGTCCTTGGGGAAGGCCTCGGGCTTCCACAGCAGGTGGAACAGCGGTGAGGTGACCTGCGAGACGTTGCGCGTCTCGGGCAGCGTGCCCGCGGCATCGGCGCGGGTCTCGATACGCTCGTAGCGGATGCCGGCATAGACCGACCATTGCTTGGTCGGGCTCCACTCGTCCTGCGTGTAGGTGGCGAAGCGCTGGCTGTTGGAGCCCAGCGTGTTGCCGAACTTGACGAGGCCGGGGATGACCTCGCCGTTGACCAGCGTATCCCGCACCTGCACGCGGTCGCTGCGCTCACCCTCGGCACCGGTCACCCACTGGTGCTCCTGCGCGGTCTTCAGGCTCCACTTGGCGCCGAGGCTGGTCTGGTCCTCGGTGGCGGTGTTGTGGTCGTCCTGCACGCGCTGCGTGTCGAGGCCGTTGGCGGTCTTGGTCTCGCGGCGCTCGCTGTTGCTGACGTTCTTGAAGCTGCCGCGGCCCAGGCGCAGGTCCCAGCTCTCGCCGGCCTGGGGCTTGTAGCTGGCCGACAGGTTGACGCGCACGTTGTGCATGTGGCCGTCGGAGTCGCCGTGGACGTCGCGCAGATAGGGTGTCTGCACGGGCAGGCCGCTGAGCGGGTCCTGCCCCGTGTTGAAGCCCTGGGCGATGTTCTGGCTCGTGCCGGTGTTCTGCGACAGCGCGAAGAACGGCGAGAAGTTGAAGCTCAGCGTGTCGCTGTACTTCCAGCGCAGCCGGCCGTTGCCGTTCAGGTTGGTGCTGCGGCCCATGCTCGTGCCGATCTGCGCGATGTCGTCCGTGACCTGGTTCGTGTCGGTGTCCGTGACGCGGTTGTGCGAGTCGATGTTGTTGAAGCGCCGGTGCACGCCGCCGTTGGTGGACAGCGCGCCGGCCACGTCGTCGCCATTGGGGCCGCCCCACTTCAGATTGCGCGTCCAGCTGAAGTCGGCCTGCGGCTCGCCACGGTCCTGGCCCAGCGTGAAGCGCAGCTCGTTGTTGGACTTCTGCAGCGGCTCGCGCAGGATGACGTTGATCGTGCCGGCGATGGCCCGCGCGCCGGTCTCGGCCGTGGGGGCGCGGTAGATCTCGATGCGCTCGACCTGGTCGGGCAGCAGGTCCTCCACGGCGAAGCCGGCGGGCGCGCGCTCGCCGTCGACCAGGATCTGCGTGTAGCCGCTGCCCAGGCCGCGCATGCGGATGTCGCCGCCGCGGCCGGCCCGGCCGCCGATGGTGACGCCGGGCAGGCGGCGCAGCACGTCGCCCAGCACCGTGTCGCCATAACGGTCCAGGTCCTCGCGCTCGATGACGATCTTGCTGGCCGTGCTGTTGCGCCGGCGGCTGTTGGCCGTCGGGCCGCCGTTGACCTCGACGCGGTCGAGGCGGTTGGCCACGCCGCTGGCGGCGCTGGCAGGCGCGGAAGCCGCCGAGGCGGCGGCGGTGGGCTTGGCGGAGGGGTGGGGCGGCGGCGTCTGCGCTGCGGCAACAGCGCTGATGGCGATGTTGCAGACCGCGGCCAGCGCGAGGAGAAGGCGGCTCATGGCCGCGCATTCTGCTGACGCGCCGTTACCTCATGTCACGTCAAGCGCTCATTTACATGAGTGCAATGCGTCGCTCAGAAGCGCCAGCCCAGGCCCACGCTC
The DNA here is from genome assembly GCF_043555985.1 of Pelomonas candidula. NCBI lineage: Bacteria > Pseudomonadati > Pseudomonadota > Betaproteobacteria > Burkholderiales > Sphaerotilaceae > Roseateles > Pelomonas candidula. The sequence goes on from NZ_JBIGIC010000016.1 coordinate 16,901, forward strand.
GCGAGGGTCGGATCGACCTTGAACTTGCCGGCCGACACGCCGCTCGAATAGACCGTTGTGCCGAGGCTGACCTTCTTCACGTCGAAGTTCAGGTAGGTGTTCTTCGCGATCGCGACGTCGGCACCGATCTGCCAGGCCGCGCCCCAGCTGCTGTGCTTGATGCCGGGATGCAGGGCGGTCTGCACGGCGGGGGCGAAGTTGACGCTGGAGAAGTTCGTGTAGTTCACGCCGGCGCCGACGTAGGGACGCACGGTGCCATTGGGGATGAAGTGGTACTGCAGCGTCAGCGTGGGCGGCAGGTGCTTGAGCGAGCCGATCTCGGCGCCGTTGGAGTACAGCGTCTGCTTCTGCGGGTAGGTCAGGATCAGCTCGGCCGCGATGTTGGGCGCGAAGAAGTAGCTGAAGTCGACCTCGGGGAAAGTCTTGTTGTTGATGGACAGGCCCAGGCCGGTGCTGTCCTTGTTGGCCGAGTGCAGGTTGAGCGCGCGCACGCGGACCAGCAGCGGACCCTCATCAGCCTGGGCGGGTTGCAGGACGAAAGCAGCGGCGGCGATGGCGGCCAGGCGGAGGGTGGTAGCGAACTTCATCAATGACTCCTGGTGAATGGGACGTGTCCCGATGAAGTCATTGAACGCGCCGGCCGCACGGCGCGATTTGAGGCAACACAACACCGCGCCGGTCGGCGCGGGCGGTCAGTGCGGCATCTTGTGATGGATCAATCTTTGGTGGCGAGGCCGAGGCGTTTGCACAACTCCAGCGTCAGCGCCGACTGGTTCAGCGTGTAGAAGTGGACGCCCGGCGCGCCGCCGTCGATGAGGCGCTCGCACAGCTTGGTCACCACGTCCAGGCCGAAGGCGCGGATGCTGGCGGCGTCGTCCATGAAGCCCTCCATCTTCATCTGCACCCAGCGCGGGATCTCGATGCCGTCACGCTGCGCGAACTGCGCGATGCGGCCGTAGTTGTGGAAGGGCATGATGCCCGGCACGATGGGCTGGGTGACGCCCAGGCGGCGGGCCTCGTCGACGAAGTGGAAGTAGGCGTCGGCGTTGAAGAAGAACTGCGTGATCGCGCCGTCGGCGCCGGCGCGCATCTTGTCGGCGAAATGCTGCAGGTCGCGCGCCGCATAGCGCTGCTGCGGGTGCACCTCGGGGTAGGCGGCGACTTCGATGTGCCAGTCCTTGCCTTGTGTCTCGCGGATGAAGCTGACCAGCTCCGACGCGTAGCGGAACTCGCCTGCCGTGGCCGTGCCGCTGGGCAGGTCGCCGCGCAGCGCGACGACGCGGTGGATGTCGCGGGCGCGGTAGGTGGCCAGGATCTCGGCGATGTTCTCGCGCGTGGAGCCCACGCAGGACAGGTGCGGCGCGGCCTCGAAGCCGGCGCCGGCGATGTCCATGACGGCCGACAGCGTCTTGTCGCGCGTGGAGCCGCCGGCGCCGTAGGTGACGCTGAAGTACTGGGGCTTGAGCGCGCCCAGCTCCTGCACGACGGTCTTGAGCTTCTCGACGCCGACCGGCGTGTTGGGGGGGAAGAATTCGAAAGAGACAGGGGTCGTCATCGTGAGGCCCACAAGAAGAATTCGCGGTTGCCATCACCGCCGGTGATGGGGCTGTCGAAGTAGTCCAGCACCTTGAGCCCGAGGGCCGTGCAGGCCAGGCGCACGCGGGCTTCCAGCCGCGGGTAGTCGGCCTCGTCCTTGACGAGGCCGCGCTTGTCCAGCGCCTGCGGGCCCAGCTCGAACTGCGGCTTGATCAGCAGCAGCAGGTGGCCGTGCGCCTCCAGCCAGGGCAGCAGCTCGGGCAGGCTGCCCACCATGGAAATGAAGCTCAGGTCGCCGACGATCAGCGGGAAGCCGCCCGTCGGCGCGTGCGGGCGCAGCATGCCGCCGAGGTCGCGCACATGCAGGCCTTCCAGCGCCGTCACGCGCGGGTCGGACTGCAGCCGCGCGTGCAGCTGGCCGTGGCCCACGTCGATGCCCACGACGTGCCGCGCGCCGCGTGCCAGCAGGCAGTCCGTGAAGCCGCCGGTGCTCTGGCCGACGTCCAGCGCCGTGTGGTGCGAGACGTCGAAGCCCGTGCGGTCCAGCGCGCCTTCCAGCTTGAGCCCGCCGCGCGACACGTAGCGCAGCTCCGCGTCGTCGGTGACGCGCAGCTGCGCCGTCTCGGGCAGGTCCTCGCCGGCCTTCTTCAACTGGGCCCAGCCGGTGGGCGAGGCCCACTCGGCGGCGCCGTTGCTGATCAGGCGTTGCGCGACCGAGCGCGTGGGCGCCAGGCCCTGGGCGACGAGGAGCTGGTCAGCGCGCATCGATCAATAGCGATAGGTATCGGGCTTGTACGGACCGGCCTTGGGCACGCCGATGTAGGCGGCCTGCTCCTCGGTCAGCTCGGTCAGCTGCGCGTTCAGCGTGGTCAGCTGCAGGCGCGCGACCTTTTCGTCCAGGTGCTTGGGCAGCACGTAGACCTTGCCGATGTCGTAGGCATCCTTGTGCGCGAACAGCTCGATCTGGGCGATGGTCTGGTTCGCGAAGGACGAGCTCATCACATAGCTCGGGTGGCCCGTGCCGCAGCCCAGGTTCACCAGGCGGCCCTTGGCCAGCAGGATGATGCGCTTGCCGTCCGGGAAGATGACGTGGTCGACCTGCGGCTTGATCTCTTCCCACTGGTACTTTTCGAGCGACGCGACGTCGATCTCGTTGTCGAAGTGGCCGATGTTGCAGACGATGGCGTTGTTCTTCATCGCGGCCATGTGCTCGTGGCGGATGACGTTCTTGTTGCCGGTGGTCGTCACGAAGATGTCGGCCTTGTCGGCGGCGTACTCCATCGTCACGACGCGGTAGCCTTCCATCGCGGCCTGCAGCGCGCAGATGGGGTCGATCTCGGTCACCCAGACCTGGGCCGACAGCGCGCGCAGCGCCTGCGCCGAGCCCTTGCCCACGTCGCCGTAGCCGGCCACGACGGCGATCTTGCCGGCCACCATCACGTCGGTCGCGCGCTTGATGCCGTCCACGAGGGACTCGCGGCAGCCGTACAGGTTGTCGAACTTGCTCTTCGTGACCGAGTCGTTCACGTTGATGGCGCGGAACAGCAGCGTGCCCTTGGCGGACATTTCCTTCAGGCGGTGCACGCCCGTCGTCGTCTCTTCCGTCACGCCGATGATCTCGGCGCTCTTGCGGGTGTACCAGGTGCCGTCCTCGGCGACCTTCTTCTTGATGGCCGCGAACAGGATGCGCTCTTCCTCGCTGCCGGGGTTGGCCAGCACGGACAGATCCTTCTCGGCCTTCTGGCCCAGGTGCATCAGCAGCGTCGCGTCGCCGCCGTCGTCCAGGATCATGTTGGGGCCTTCGCCCGCTTCGCCCTTGCCGGCGAACTCGAAGATGCGGTGCGTGTAGTCCCAGTAGTCTTCCAGCGTCTCGCCCTTGTAGGCGAACACTGGCGTGCCGACGGCGGCCAGCGCGGCGGCGGCGTGGTCCTGCGTCGAGAAGATGTTGCACGACGCCCAGCGCACTTCGGCGCCCAGCGCCTGCAGCGTTTCGACCAGCACGGCCGTCTGGATGGTCATGTGCAGCGAGCCGGTGACGCGAGCGCCCTTCAGCGGCTGCGATGCGGCGTATTCCTTGCGGATGGCCATCAGCGCCGGCATCTCGTGCTCGGCGATCTTGATTTCCTTGCGGCCCCAGTCGGCCAGCGACAGGTCCTTGACGATGTGGGCGGGGAGGTTGGCGGTCATGCGGGCTCCTTCAAGCGAATGAAGCCGCTGGCGTCGCACGGGGATCGGTCATCACCCAGGCACGGTTGGCCAGCGGGTGAGCGCGGTTGCAGATGAATGTTCCGAGCCTGGCCTCAAGGGGTGCTGAGGTTGCAACGCTCCTCGGAAGCCCGCCATTCTAGCGACCCGTCACGCCATCCGGTGCGTCAGCCGGCGCCGCCGGGTGCCAACAAATCGTCGCCCGGCATGGACACGAGCGCCGGCCGGCCCACGATGAGCGGGTCCACCGCGCCGATCCTCGCCGGCTTGCGCTCGGCGTACGGGAGGCGGTTCAGCACGAAGCGCATGGCGTTCAGTCGTGCGCGCTTCTTGCAGTCGCTCTTGATGACAGTCCACGGCGCGTCGGACGTGTCGCAGTGCAGGAACATCGCCTCCTTGGCCCGCGTGTAGTCGTCCCATTTGTCGAGAGAGGCCATGTCGATGGGCGACAGCTTCCACTGCTTGAGCGGGTGCAGCTTGCGCTCCTTGAAGCGGCGGCGCTGCTCTTCGCGGCTGACGGAGAACCAGAACTTGAACAGGTGGATGCCGGAGCGCACCAGCTGCCGCTCGAACTCGGGCGTCTGGCGCAGGAACTCCTGGTATTCGGCCTCGCTGCAGAAGCCCATCACGCGCTCGACGCCGGCGCGGTTGTACCAGCTGCGGTCGAACAGCACGATCTCGCCGACCGTCGGCAGGTGCTCCACGTAGCGCTGGAAATACCACTGGCCGCGCTCGACCTCGCTGGGCTTCTCCAGCGCCACGACGCGTGCGCCACGAGGGTTCAGGTGCTCCATGAAGCGCTTGATGGTGCCGCCCTTGCCGGCTGCATCGCGGCCCTCGAACAGGATGACGACGCGGGCGCCGGTCTCCTTCACCCAGGCCTGCAGCTTCAGCAGCTCGACCTGCAGGCGGTACTTCTGGCGCTCGTAGTTCTTGCGGGACAGCAGGTTCCTGTACGGGTAGCTGCCCTGTCGCCATCCGGGGCTGAGCTGGTTGTCCGCCTCCACGTCGGCGGGCGGCCGCTGGGTGTCCTCGTGCTGCCGCAACGCCCGGCGCAGCTGCCGGCGCTCGTCCGGCGAACTGCCCGTCAGCAGCGTGTCCAGATCCTGGGCCAGCGACTCGGCGCCGCCGCCGTCCTGGTGACGGCGCAGCAACTCGGCCAGCGTCTCGCTGGCGACCACGTCATGGCGCGTCTGGGCCCGGCTCACGCGGTGGCGCTCCAGGCTGCCGGCGTCCAGCCGGGGCGGGACATCGCCGGCGGCCACCTGTCGCGCGCTGGCGCTGCGCCTGGCGGGCCGTGAGGGCTTGGAGCTGCGGGACGGGGCGCGTGGCGAGGCGGGCATCGGCGTGAATCCTTGTGACAGCGAGATGACGATGCTGCGCGCCAGGCTGGCGGGCGGCCTTGATCCCGGTCAACACGGCGCGCCCGGCGTCAGGCCCGCGCGCGCAGCTGCCCGATGTCCTCCCGCGGCGGCGCGCCGAACAGGCGGCGGTACTCGCGGCTGAACTGCGACGGGCTCTCGTAGCCGACGCGGTGGGCCGCGCTGGCGGCGTCCAGCCCGTCGCTCAGCATCAGCCGGCGCGCATGCTGCAGCCGCAATGACTTCTGGAACTGCAGCGGCGACAGCGCCGTGAGCTGCTTGAAGCGCAGGTGCAGCGTCGACGGGCTCATGTGGGCCAGCGCGGCCAGCTCGTCGATGGAGAATGGCTGGTCGAAGCGGCGTGTCAGCTGCTCGATGACGCGGTTGAGCCGCCGCGCCACGCCGTCGCCCTGCGCCAGCGCTCGCAGCCGCGGGCCCAGCGGGCCGGTCAGCACGCGGTAGAAGATCTCGCGCTGCAGCAGCGGCGCGAGCGTCTTCAGGTCTTGGGGCGCGTCCAGCAGTTGCAGCAGCCGCTGCGCGGCGTCCAGCAGCGGTGCGGTCACGGGCGCGACCTGCAGGCCGGCGTCGCCATCGGCGGCGGGCGCATCACCGTCCAGCAGCAGTTCGGCCAGCGCCTGGGTCTCGCAGGACAGGCGCAGGCACACATAGGGCTTGCTCGCGCTGGCCTCGACGACGCGGCCGCGCGGCAGCGTCGTCACCGGCACCAGCAGGCACTGCATCGCGTCGTAGTGCACGGTGCGCTCGCCGATCTGCGCCTGCTTGCGGCCCTGCAGCACGAGGACGAGGCCGGGCTCGTAGATGGCCGGCACGGGCAGTGCCGGCGCGCTGGCGCGGATCACCCGCAGCCAGGGCAGGGCGGTCCCGTGCAGGCCGTCGGCGGGCGCGCGGTCCAGGGCGAGCGCGATGGTGCGCTCGCGCAGGGCAGAGAGGTCGTCGTCGATCGGCATGCGGGCGATTGTGCAAACACCCCTGCAGGCCTGGCGGGGTCGAGGGGTATGGCCCGGAGGATCGGGCAAGCATGCGCCAGCTTTGTGCTGGCTGGCGGTGGGGCAGGTTTTCTAAGCTCCGGGCCGTCCCGTCGACGATTCATTCAAGGAGTAGCGATGACGAATATCAACTTCCCCCGCCGCCGCCTCGGCACCGCCGGCCCCGAGGTCTCGGCCCTGGGCCTGGGCTGCATGGGCATGTCCGACTTCTATGGCCCGGCCGACGACGCGCAGTCGCTGGCCGTGCTGCACCACGCGCTGGATATCGGCGTCAACTTCCTCGACACGGCCGACATGTACGGCATCGGCGCCAACGAGCGGCTGCTGTCGCCGCTGCTGCGGGCGCGCCGCGACGAGGTCGTGCTCGCCACCAAGTTCGGCCACGTGCGATCCGCGGATGGCGCGGTCACGCGCATCGACGGCAGCCCGGCCTATGTGCGACAGGCCTGCGAGGCCAGCCTGGACCGGCTCGGCGTCGACCACATCGACCTCTACTACCAGCATCGCGTCGACAAGACCGTGCCCATCGAGGAGACGGTCGGCGCGATGGCCGAGCTGGTGAAGGCCGGCAAGGTGCGCCACCTGGGCCTGTCCGAGGCGTCGGCCGCCACCATCCGCCGGGCGCACGCGGTGCACCCCATCGCCGCCGTGCAGACCGAGTACTCGATGTGGAGCCGCGACGTCGAGGCCGAGATCCTGCCGACCTGCCGCGAGCTGGGTATCGCGCTGGTGCCCTACAGCCCGCTGGGCCGCGGCTTCCTGACCGGCGCGATTCGCTCGGCCGAACAGCTCGCGCCCGACGACCGCCGCCGCATCCATCCGCGCTTCCAGGGCGGCAACCTGGACCACAACCTCGCGCTGGCGGATGCGCTCAGGTCGCTCGCGGACGAGTGGCGCTGCACGCCGGCCCAGCTCGCGCTGGCCTGGCTGCTGGACCAGGGCGACGACATCGTGCCCATCCCCGGCACGCGCAGCATCGCGCGGCTGGACGAGAACGCGCGAGCGGCGCGCATCCACCTCGACGCCGGCCGCCGCGAACGCATCGCCGCGCTGCTGGCCGCGCACGCCATCGAGGGCACGCGCTACCCGGCGGCGCAGATGAGTAGCGTCAACGTCTAGGCCAATGCGGTGAATTTGCGGCAGGCCCAGCGGTGTAGCGGCAGGAAGCTGCCGCGATGACGGCTGCGAAGCCGGTCCTTGCATTGCCGACGGGCGTGGCGGTCAGGTATCGACCCGGAGCTGCCGGTTGATGGCTCTGGGTTCGGCACCCGATAGCGGGCGTTCAACTCTGCTCTAAGAGACTCGCGTCGAACCAGACATCCTCGTAGTTCGCCCCATCGATGAGGAAGCGATAGCCGGGCGGCAAGTCAAGGTACTCGGCAGCGGCAGGCAGATGCTCGTCAAGATGCTCCACGTGCAGTGGAGAAAAGAAGTCATCGGCATCCGACAGGTCACCGCACCAGATGTACCAGCCATTCGTGGTTTCGGTAGGAGCAATGCGCATGCCGTGAATTGGCTGTCGCTTCAAAGAAGACATGGCCAAGCCGACTTTCGAGCAAGGCAACGGCGACTGCGGCTGAACCTGTGCCCACTCGCAAATCGTCTGTGTGCGGGAGGTTTTCATTCTGTTAATGAGCCCCAACTGGTTGTCACACAGGGGAGGCTACCTGAAAGCCGCCGGCCGCGGCTGTCTGCAACTGGCCGCAAGCCGCCGCCGCACCTACGCCCACGCGACTCCCAGGAACTCTGCCATCCTGAGGCATTCCTCCTCCAGCGCCGCCTTGAACCCGGCCTCGCGCGGCGCGCGGCCCGCGATGTAGCCGCAGTCCACGTTCAGCACGCCGCCCTTCACGCCGGCGTTGGCCCAGCCGATAACCTGATCCCGCCACAACAGCGGCAGCGCGTAATGCCCGCGCACCCGCTTGGCCGCCGGCGTGTAGGCCTCGAAGCGGTAGGCCCAGCTCCAAAGCAGCTCGAAGCGGCGGCGGTCCCAGACGACTGGGTCGAAGGGCGCCAGCAGCCGCACCTGCGCCGGGATGCGCCAGCCCCGCGCCGGGTCCTCGTCAGCGGGCCAGTACCAGTCGGTGCCGTCGACGCGGGCATGGGCCAGCCGGTCCTTCGCGCGGGCGAGGGTGGGCTTGCGCAGGTCCTGCCATTGCCGCGCGGCGCCGGCCAGCATGCTGATCAGCGTGGACAGGCTGCCGGCCGGCAGCGGCGCGTACTTCTGCACCAGTGCGTCGGCCATCGCGTCCATCGCCGCCTGCGGGTCGGGGTGAGCCTGCCACGGCTGAGCCAGTCGGTAGACGCGCGTGCCGCTGTCGCGCCGCACCACGTCCAGGTGGCCGCGGTAGTGCAGGCCGTCCAGCAGCTCGGTGGACAGCCGGCTGTTGCCGCCGAACCAGTTCTTCACGGGCCCGTGGCCCAGCGCCGCGTCGACGTCGGTCGGGTGCGCCTCGCCCAGGCGCTCGACCTCGGCCAGCACGGCATGGGCCAGCTTCCAGCGCGGCTTGTCCCACACGCGGCGCGTCGTGCGCGGGTGCATCAGCGCGCGCAGGCCGGGCGTGACGAAGCCGTAGTTGATGAAGAAGTCTTCCTGCAGCGGCAGGCGCGGGTAGCGGCGCTCCAGGTCGCCGGCCTGGTAGCCCTTGACGCGGTGGCGCAGCGTCAGGTCCTGGGCGCGGGCGGGTGCGCGAAGCGGGTCGGCTTGCACGAAGCCGCCCAGCTTCTCGACGGCCTTGACCAGCGTCGTCGGCGTGAACAGGCTGCGCGCGACGGCGTGGCGGCGCAGGGCGGCAAGGTCGGGGGCGTGAGGCATCGGGCGTGGTCTTGCAGGCCGGCAGGTCGGCGCGGGCGCGTGGGGCCGCGGCAGGTTAGCAGCCGCGGGAGGCGGCAGGCGGCGGCGCACTAGAATTCAAGGTTGCTTTGCGGTGGCCTTGGCCACCTTCACCCCTAGGAAAACATCGTGTTCATCTCCAACGCCTACGCCCAGGCCGCCGCTCCGGCCGCCGGTGCCGAATCCGGCCTGCCCAGCCTCCTGATGATGGTCGCCATGTTCGTGGTGGTCTTCTTCGTGATGATCCGCCCGCAGATGAAGCGCCAGAAGGAGCAGAAGGCCATGCTAGAAGCCCTGGCCAAGGGCGACGAGGTCGTCACCGCCGGTGGCGTCATCGGCAAGATCAGCAAGCTGGGCGAGAGCTTCGTCCACGTCGAGGTGGCCAGCGGCGTCGAGCTGCAGCTGCAGCGCAGCGCCATCACCCAGGTTCTCCCTAAGGGCAGCTTGAAGTAAGCGTCCCCGTGCCCATGTCCCGGGCCACGCCGTCCTGGCGCTGACAAGGAAGTTCCCATGAACCGCTATCCGCTCTGGAAGTACGCGATCCTGCTCGTCGCGTTGTTGATCGGCGCCCTGTACACCCTGCCCAACCTGTTCGGCGAAGCGCCGGCGGTGCAGGTGTCCAGCGCCAAGGTGACCGTCAAGGTCGACGGCGCGCTGCAAAGCCGCATCGAGGCCGTGCTGAAGGAGGCCAAGGTCCAGCCGGACTACGTGCAGTTCGACGGCAGCTCGGTGAAGGCGCGCTTCGCCGACACCGACACGCAGCTCAAGGCCAAGGATGCGATCAGCAAGGCGCTGAATACCGACCCGAACGAGCCGACCTATATCGTCGCGCTGAACCTGCTGTCCCGTTCGCCGCAGTGGCTGACGGCGCTGCATGCCAACCCGATGTACCTGGGCCTGGACCTGCGCGGCGGCGTGCATTTCCTGATGCAGGTCGACATGAAGGCGGCGCTGACGAAGCGCGCCGAGGCGCTCACCGGCGACGTGCGCTCCATGCTGCGCGAGAAGAACATCCGCCACAGCGGCATCACGCGTGACGGCAACACGGTGCTGATCGCCTTCCGCGACGCCGAGCAGCGTGCCGCGGCGCTGGAGCTGCTGAAGAACCAGCTCTCCGATGTCACCTGGACGCCGCAAGACGACGGCGGCATTTCCGGCGTGCTGAGCCCGAAGGCCCAGGTCGCGGTGCAGGACGCCGCGATCAAGCAGAACATCACGACGCTGCACAACCGCGTCAACGAACTGGGCGTGGCCGAGCCGGTCATCCAGCAGCAGGGGCTGGACCGGGTCGTCGTGCAGCTGCCGGGCGTGCAGGACACGGCCAAGGCCAAGGACATCATCGGCCGCACCGCCACGCTGGAGCTGCGCATGGTGGACGACAGCGCCGAGGCCCTCGAGGCGCTCAAGGGCAACGGCCCCGTCCCCTTCGGTGACGAGCGCTACATGGACCGCAGCTTCGGCCCCATCATCGTCAAGCGCCAGGTCATCCTGACCGGCGACAACCTGAACGATGCGCAGCCGGGTTTCGACGAGAACCACAACCCCGCCGTGCACCTGACCGTCGACGCCAAGGGCGCGCGGATCATGAAGGACACCTCGCGCGAGAACATCGGCAAGCGCATGGCCATCCTGCTGTTCGAGAAGGGCAAGGGTGAGGTCGTCACGGCGCCCAAGATCAACTCCGAACTGGGCAACCGCTTCCAGATCTCCGGCTCCATGACCACGCAGGAAGCCGCCGACACGGCGCTGCTGCTGCGCGCCGGCTCGCTGGCCGCGCCGATGGAGATCATCGAGGAACGCACCATCGGCCCGAGCCTGGGCAAGGAGAACATCGAGAAGGGCATCGCCTCCGTCACCTGGGGCTTTGCCGCGGTGGCGGTGTTCATGTGCATCTACTACCTGCTGTTCGGCGTCTTCTCGTCGCTGGCGCTGGGCTTCAACCTGCTGCTGCTGATCGCCGTGCTGTCGATGATGCAGGCCACGCTGAGCCTGCCGGGCATCGCCGCCATCGCGTTGGTGCTGGGCATGGCCATCGACTCCAACGTGCTGATCAACGAGCGCGTGCGCGAGGAGCTGCGTAGCGGCGCGTCGCCGCAGCAGGCCATCCATCTCGGCTATGAACGCGCCTGGGCCACCATCCTGGACTCCAACGTGACGACGCTGATCGCCGGTGTCGCGCTGCTGGTGTTCGGCTCCGGCCCGATCAAGGGCTTCGCCGTCGTGCACTGCCTGGGCATCCTGACGTCGATGTTCTCGTCCGTCGTGTTCTCGCGCGGCCTGGTGAACCTCTGGTACGGCCGCAAGAAGAAGCTCAAGAGCGTGTCCATCGGGCAGATCTGGAAGCCGCAAGGCGACGAAACCACCACCGCCGTCACCGAAGGCTGAAGGACAAGACGATGGAACTCTTTCGCATCAAGCGTGATCTGCCGCTGATGAAGCACGCGTTGATCTTCAACGCGATCTCCTTCATCACCTTCGCCGCCGCCGTGTTCTTCCTGATCACGCGCGGCCTGCACTTCTCCATCGAGTTCACCGGCGGCACTGTCATCGAGGTGGCCTACCCGCAGGCGGCCGAGATCGAGAAGACCCGGCACGTTGTCGAGAAGATGGGCTTCGGTGAAGTCCAGGTGCAGAACTTCGGCTCGTCGCGCGACGTGATGATCCGCCTGCCCATCCGCGGCGACGTCAAGCAGACCGAACTGGTCGGCAAGGTGTTCGCCGAACTGTGCACGGCCGAAAGCGGCGCGGTCAGCGAGCACCAGGAAGTGACGGCCCAGGGTGAGCAGGTCAGCAAGCAGATCTGCAAGAAGCCCGATGGCACCGAGCCGATCAAGCTGTCGCGCTCCGAGGTCGTCGGCCCCGCCGTGGGTGCCGAGCTGGCGCACGACGCCGCCTATGCGCTGGCGGCCACGGTGGTCGGCATCATGATCTACCTGGCCATCCGCTTCGAGTGGAAGTTCGCGCTGGCCGGCATCATCGCCAACCTGCACGACGTGGTCATCATCCTGGGCTTCTTCGCCTTCTTCCAGTGGGAGTTCTCGCTGGCGGTGCTGGCGGCCATCCTGGCGGTGCTGGGCTACTCGGTGAACGAGTCCGTCGTCATCTTCGACCGGGTGCGGGAAGCCTTCCGCAAGTTCCGCAAGATGAACACGCACGAGGTGATCGATCACGCGATCACGTCGACGATGAGCCGCACCATCATCACCCACGGCTGCACGCAGCTGATGGTGATCTCGATGCTGCTGTTCGGTGGTCCGACGCTGCACTATTTCGCCGTCGCGCTGACCATCGGCATCCTGTTCGGCATCTACTCGTCGGTGTTCGTTGCCGCGGCCATCGCGATGTGGCTGGGCGTGAAGCGTGACGACCTGGTGAAGACTGCCGTGAGCCGTGACGATCCGAACGATCCGAATGCCGGAGCCGTCGTGTAGAGTGGCTCGTAACTGCCACTCTCGCCGCGCCGCCCTAACGCCCTCATGACCGCCGCCCGCAACCAGGCCCTGGCCACGCAGGCACGGCGCGTCTACCTCGAGGCCCTGGTGCGGGGCATGACCCCGCTGGTAGCCGCCATCGGGCAGGGCGGCGCGCAGCTGCTGCTGCAGGCCGCGCCGCACACCATCGCGTCGGCCCGGCGTGATGCGGTGCAGGCCTGGCAGAAGCTGGGTCCGAACTGGCAGATGGCCGTCGTCGGCGCGTTGCGCCATGCGGCCGTGCACGGCGTGGCCGACACCGGCCGCGACCACGAACCGACGGTGCAGGCCCAGTCACAGAAGATGAGCCTGGTCGACGACTCGACCATCGAGCGCGAGATCACCAGCTCGCGCCTGGCGCTGGTCATGATGGACCGTGCCACCTGGGAGTTCACCGACCTGCGCACCCGCATGCAGGCGCTGGAGGCCCACGACGACCTGGAGCCGCTGGACCTGCTGCGCGCCCACGTCGTTGCCCGCATCGCGCTGGACGCCTGGACCCGCGTGGGCCTGGACGCCAACATCTGGCAGCTGTTGCACCATGAGCTGCACGAGGAGTTCGCTCAGCTCATCAGCGAGGCCTACCACGAGACCAACCGCTGGCTGATCGCGCAGAAGGTGCTGCCCGAGGTCGACCTGCGCCCCTTCATCCGTCGCACGGCCCAGGCCGCCAGGGACGCGACGGCCGCCGCCAGCGGCCTGCCCGCCCCTGTGGCGCCGCCGCCCACGCCGGCGGCGCCCGCGCCCGCCTCGGGCCTGGCGCCACTGAGTTCGCCCTCCGGCAACGGCGAGCTGCCGCGCAGCCGCGCCACGTCGCAGGCTGACGAGGTCATGGCCCAGCTGCAGCGCGTGCTGGCCCGCCACGTGCCCGGCTTCCCGGTCGTCAAGAGCCAGGTGCCGGCCCGCCCCGGTGCCGGCAAGCCCAGCCTGGCCGGGCTGAGTGGCATGCCCGCGGCGGAGGGCGGTGGTGCCAGGCCTTCGCTGGCCGATGCGTCTCCGGCGGTGAACGCGGCTTCGCCGCGGCTCGCAGGCGCCATCAAGCATGCGCAGGAGTCCCTGCAGCGGCGACCGGCGGTGGCCGGCGGTGGCACCGACAGTGCCCAGAGCGCGCCGCGCCAGCTGGAAGAGATCGGCGCCCGCAACCAGGCCTTCAAGCAGGTCCTGAAGCAGGCGGCGAGCACGCCGGCCGAGCGCGCGACCATCGAGATCGTCGCGATGATGTTCCAGAGCATCCTGACCGAGGAGCGCATCCCCGCCTCGGTGCGCGTCTGGTTCGCGCGGCTGCAGATGCCCGTGTTGCGCGTGGCCGTCTCCGAGCCCGACTTCTTCGCCGCGGCCGACCACCCGGCGCGCCGGCTCATCGACCGCATGGGCGCCTGCGTGATGGGCTTCAACGTGGCTCAGCCCGGCGCGCCCGGTGCCGAGCGCGCCAGCAACGACGCGCTGGAGCGCGAGATCAAGCGCGTCGTGCAGGTCGTCGAGGCCTACCCGGACACCGGCCGGCGCGTCTTCACCACCGTGCTGACCGAGTTCGAGAAGTTCCTCGACCACTATTTCGAGAACGAGAACCAGGCCTCCAAGCGCGGCGTGTCGCTGGCCCAGCAGGTCGAGCAGCGCGAGACGCTGGCCATCCAGTACACCATCGAGCTGCGCAAGATGCTGTCCGAGGTGCCGGTGCAGGACGGCGTGCGCGACTTCCTGTTCCACGTCTGGGCCGATGTGCTGGCCGTCACCGCCGTGCGCTCGGGCGCCCAGGCCGACGTCACCAAGTCCATGAAGCGCGCCGCGGCCGACCTGATCTGGTCCGCCAGCGCGAAGTCATCGCGCGAGGAACGCGCCGACGTCATCCGGCGCCTGCCGCCGCTGCTCAAGACGCTGCGCGACGGCATGAGCCATGCCGGCCTGCCCGTCGACAAGCAGGACGATCATGTCCGCCAGCTCAACAATGCGCTGGCCGCGGCCTTCACGGCCAAGACGGCCGCCATCCCGCGCGAGCGCCTCGACGAGCTGATGGACCAGCTCGAGACGCTGGAGGCCATGTTGCCCGAGGACATCGATGGCGACACCCATGTCGACGAGATGCTGGTGCGCGACCTGTCCGGCCACGAGTCCGACGGCATGGAGGTCGTCGCTGAGGGCGGCTCGGCGCCGACGCCGGCCATGGTGGCCTGGGCGCGCGAGCTGCAGGTGGGCGGCTGGTTCATGCTGGACTACCGCGGCCGCAACGAGCAGGTGCAGCTGGCCTGGCGCGGCCTGCGCAAGCAGCTGGCGTTGTTCGTCACACCCAAGGGCCGCGGCGTGCTGTTCTCGCTGAACCGCATGGCCGCTTTCCTGCAGGCCGGCCTGCTGCTGCCGGCGCAGGACGAAGCGCTGACGGTTCAGGCCACGCGCAAGGCGCTGGCCAAGCTGGACGCCGATCCGACCCAGCTGAAATGACGGTTGAAATGAAAAACGGCGCCTGAGGCGCCGTTTTGCTGTGCGAAGTTTGCTCAGTGGATCAGCCGGTCTTCCGGCGCGACGAAGAGCTCGTCGAGGATCAGCGCGTCGGGCTCCTCGCCCAGGCTCCAGAACACCATCAGCACGATGATCTTCAGGTCTTCCAGGTCCATCGCGTTGCCGCCGATGGCCATGGCGCGGTCGATGACCATCTCGCGCATCGGGCCGGGCAGCACGCCGGCGGATTCGAGGAAGCTGATGAAGCCGATGGACGCCTCACCCAGATGCTCGATCTCGCTGGCCGAGTAGACGCGCAGCGCGTGCGGGCTCTGCTCGGTATGGACGGCTTCGCCCGCGGCGGCCAGGCCTTGCAGCCAGTTCAGCGCCTCCTGGATTTCATCGTTCTCGAAGCCCACCGCCGTCAACTTGCGCGTCAGTTGCGCCGTGTCGGGGCAGGCGTCGGGACGCCAGTAGGTCTCGTAGAGATAAACCAGGACATCGAACATCGTGAGCCGATGATAGCCCAGCGTTTCGGACCGCCCGGCTGCGAATAACCCCCCGGTTCGACCGCTGATATCCGGGGTTAAGCTCGCTGTCCCGTCGGGCTAGCCCTGCTTGCGGCGCTGGAACAGCTGGCCCGCCAGGCGCGCCACTTCGCCGTCCAGTTCCAGCTCCAGCAGGGCCGCGCTCAGCTCGGCCGCCGGCCAGCCGCTGCGGGCCATCAGTGCGTCCAGGCTGACCGGGTCGAAGCCCATCGCATCCAGCAGCGCCTGCTGCTCGTGCGGCGTGTCCACGGCCTCCGGTGCGGCGGCGATCGGCACGCCCAGCGGTGGCAGCTCCTCCAGGATGTCCTCGGCCGACTCGACCAGCTTGGCGCCCTGGCGGATCAGCGCATGGCAGCCGCGCGCCTGCGGCGAGTGGATGGAGCCGGGGATGGCGAAGACCTCGCGCCCGGCTTCGACGGCCTGGCGGGCCGTGATCAGCGAGCCTGACTGCACGGCGGCCTCCACGACGAGGCAGCCATGCGTCAGCCCGGCAATGATGCGGTTGCGCTTGGGGAAGTTGGCGGGCAGGACCGGCGTACCCAGCGAGTATTCGCTCAGGATCAAGCCGTTGGCGGCAAGCAGCCGGGCGGCGAGTTTCTCGTTGCGGCGCGGGTAGACCTGATCCAGCCCGGTGCCGACGACGGCGATCGTGGCGCCTTCGGCATCCAGCGCGCCCTCGTGGGCGGCGGCGTCAACGCCCAGCGCCAGGCCGGAGACGATGGTGTAGCCGGCCCGGGCCAGCGCGCGGGCGAAGGCGCGGGCGTTGTCGCCGCCCTGGGCGGTCGGGTTGCGGCTGCCGACGATGGCCAGCGACGGCGTGGCCAGCAGTTCGCGCCGGCCTTGCAGCCACAACAGCAGCGGCGGGTCGGCGGTGGCGAGCAGTTGGGGCGGGTAGTCGGGGTCGGCCAGCGTCAGCAGGCCGTGACCGGGTTCGGCCAGCCAGTCCCCGGCTTTGGCGATCAGCTCGTCCAGGTGTTCGGGCGGCCGGTTGAAGGCCTCGCGCTGCTTGGGCGGCAGCGCCTGGTCCAGCGCCGCGGCGGGCAGCTCGAACACGGCTTCGGCGCTGCCGGCCATCGCCAGCAGTCGCCGCGCCGCCCCTGGGCCGACGCTCTCGGTCAGCCGCAGCCAGGCGGCCAGCTCGGCCGGAGAGAGCATCAGGGCTGCGTGAAGCGGTCGCCCGGTTTGACCGGTTCTTTCACCGAGATGATCAGCGCGTAGGACACGCGCTCGTAGACCTCGAAGACAAACAGCACGCCGTGGCGCTCGTCGGGCAGCTTGATGGCTTGGGCGCGGTCCTGGGTCTTGTCGACGACGGCTTGGCCATCGCGCCACAGCGCGAAGACATGGCCACGCTCGACGCCATCGCGCCTGCCGCGGTTCAGCGCCACGATCTGGTTTTGGCCGGCGTTCAATGCGTCGCCGTAGAGGGCAGCGATCTGGCCCTTGATCTCGTGGTCCGGAGCGTGGGGGACGTAACGGTCGAGGTTGCGCTGCGGGGTCGGTGCCAAGCGGTCGCCGACGCCGACTTCCTGCTTGACCTGCTTGATCTGCATCGTCGCCGGCACGATCTCGGTCTTGCCGTCAGCGGTCTTGCGGTCCTCGCCGGGGCGGATCAGGTCGGCCGTACCGACGTAGGGGGCCTCGTAGCCGAGCACTTCCTTGGTGGTCGGGTCGATCAGCGGGCGCGAGGTACGGAAGACGCGGAAGTCGGTCGCACCGCCGAAGTCGCCGCGGGCGTAGGCCAGGTCGCCCTGGCCCAGCACCACGCGACCTTCCTGCGAAGCGACGATGCGCGGCGCCTTGGCCAGCTCGTCGGTGTCGAAGACGACGGCGTCGGTCAGGAAAGCCTGGATCAGGTGCAGCGGGATGCTGGGGATGGCGCTGGAGTCCAGCGCTGAGATGCGCATCTGCGGGCTGAGCTTGAGGGTGTCACCCGCCGCGCCGCCGCCCACCTGCTGGCCGATCTGCAGCCGCGCGCGGCCGTCCCCCTTGACGAGCAGCAGCACTTGGCCCGGGTAGATCAGGTGGGGGTTGCGGATCTGGTCGCGGTTCATGCCCCACAGCTCGGGCCAGCGCCACGGGCTCTTGAGGAACAGCTTGGAGATGTCCCAGAGGGTGTCGCCAGCCACGACGGTGTGGCTGTCGGGCGCGTTGGGTGCCAGCTCGGACAGCGGCACGCCGGCACTGGCGACCTGGTCGGCCACGCGGCGTTGCTCGGGAGTGACGGGCAGCTTGCTGGCTTGGGCCCAGGCCGAGGTCGTCGCAAGGGTCAGGCAGGCCACAAGGACAGAAATGTGGGCGGGGCGGGCAGCAGGCATCAGGCGCGGTCTCCGAAGGGATTGCCGGATCGGCGAAAATCTGGGCGATTCTGCCCGCATTACCGGGGGCAACCAACAACCGCTAGCGCTCGTTTGCGAGTGCTTACAAGGCGCCATGGCTCAACTCGACATCCTCCGCTACCCCGATCCGCGCCTGCACACCGTCGCCAAACCCGTGACGGCCGTGGACGAACGCATCCGCCAGCTCGTCGACGACATGCTGGAAACCATGTATGCCGCCGACGGCGTCGGCCTGGCTGCGACGCAGGTGGACGTACACGAGCGTGTCATCGTCATCGACACGTCGCAGGAACGCGACACCCCGCGCGTGCTGATCAACCCCGAACTGGTGAAAACCAGCGAGCGCATGGTCGACGGCGAGGAGGGCTGCCTGTCGGTGCCGCAGATCTACGACAAGGTTGTGCGCCACGCCGAAGTCACCGTGCGGGCGACCAACCGCGACGGCGAGGTCTACGAGTTCGACGCCGATGGCCTGCTGGCCGTCTGCGTGCAGCACGAGATGGACCACCTGATGGGCAAGGTGTTCGTCGAGTACCTGAGCCCGCTCAAGCGCGACCGCATCAAGACCAAGATGGTCAAGAAGACGCGCGAGGAAGAGGCCGAGGCCAAGAAGCGCCTGCAGCGCTTCTGACTGCCATGCGCGTTGTCTTTGCCGGCACGCCGGAGTTCGCCGCCGTCGCGCTGGATGCGCTGCTGGCCGCCGGTTTCACCGTGCCGCTGGTGCTGACCCAGCCGGACCGCCCGGCGGGTCGCGGCATGAAGCTGCAGGCCTCGGCCGTGAAGCAGCGTGCCGTCGCGGCCAGTATCCCGGTGGCGCAGCCGCAGGGGCTGAAGCTCGATGGCAAATACGCCGTCGATGCGGCCGCGGCCCGTGAGGCGTTGCTGGCGGCCGATGCCGATGTGATGGTCGTCGCCGCCTACGGGTTGATCCTGCCGCAGTGGGTGCTCGACACCCCGCGGCGGGGCTGCCTGAACATCCACGCGTCGCTGCTGCCGCGCTGGCGCGGCGCTGCGCCCATCCACCGTGCCATCGAGGCCGGTGACGCCGAGACCGGCATCACCATCATGCAGATGGATGCCGGCCTGGACACCGGCGACATGCTGCTCATCGGCCGCGAGGCCATCCGTGCCGACGACACGACGTCGGTGCTGCACGACCGCCTGGCAGACCTGGGCGGGCGGCTCATCGTCCAGGCGCTGCAGGCCGCGTCGCTGGCGCGCACGGCACAGCCGGCCGAGGGCGTCACCTACGCGCACAAGATCGAGAAGGCCGAGAGCACGATCGACTGGACCCAGTCCGCGGCCGAGATCGAGCGCCGCCTGCGCGCCTTCGATCCCTTCCCGGGCGGCGCGGCTGTGCTGGCCGGCGAGACGGTCAAGGTCTGGCGTGCCGAGCTGGCCGACGGCAGCGGTGCGCCGGGCGAGGTCATCGCCGCCGGCCCCGTCGTGGCCTGCGGTCAGGGTGCGCTGAAGCTGACCGAGCTGCAGCGCGCCGGCGGCAAGCGCGGCCCGGCGGCGGCCTTTCTGCAGGCCCGGCCCATCGCCGTCGGCGAACGCTTCGACGCTTGAAGCCAGCTTGAAAGCACCGGGCGTGGCACCATCTGCCACGTCATCTGTCACTCCGGAAAGCCTCACCCGATGTTCAACCTCGTGAAGACTGCCATGCTGATGGCCGCCATCACGGCGCTGTTCATGGCCGTGGGCGTCATGATCGGCGGCCGGGCCGGCATGCTGATCGCGCTGCTGGTGGCCGTCGGCATGAACTTCTTCAGCTACTGGTTCTCCGCGGACATGGTGCTGAAGATGTACAACGCCCGCGAGGTGGATGCGTCGTCAGCGCCGCAGTTCTACGGCCTGGTGGCCGAACTGGCCCAGCGCGCCGGTCTGCCCATGCCGAAGGTCTACCTGATCGAGGAAGACGCGCCCAACGCCTTCGCGACGGGCCGCAACCCCGAGCACGCGGCCGTCGCGGCGACGACCGGCATCCTGCGCGTGCTGTCCGAGCGCGAGCTGCGTGGCGTCATGGCGCACGAGCTGGCCCACGTGGCCAACCGCGACATCCTGACCAGCACCATCAGCGCGACGATGGCCGGTGCGATCTCGATGCTGGCCAATTTCGCCGCCTTCTTCGGCGGCCGTGACGAGCATGGCCGGCCGACCAACCCGATCGCCGGCATCGCGGTGGCCATCCTCGCGCCGCTGGCGGCCAGCCTGATCCAGATGGCCATCAGCCGTGCCCGCGAGTTCGAGGCCGACCGTGGCGGCGCCGAGATTTCCGGCGACCCGGCTGCGCTGGCGTCGGCGCTGGACAAGATCCATCGCGTTGCCCAGGGCATTCCGCTCGGCACCGCCGAGGCGCACCCCGAGACGGCGCAGATGATGATCATGAACCCGCTGTCCGGCGGTGGCCTGAGCGGGCTGTTTTCCACGCATCCGCCGACCGAAGAGCGCATCGCACGGTTGCTGGCGATGGCCAGGCGCTGATACTCAAGTTCCCCACCCCGCCGCCGATACCTGAGCAGATGAAGCATCTCCTTCTTGCCCTGCCCCTGCTCGCAGCCCTGAGCGCCTGCGAGCAGCTGGGCATCGACGACCCCGTCAAGGTGGCCGCCGCCAAGGAGGCCGACGGCAAGGCCATCGGCAGCGCCTGCCGGCATGCGATGCGCGCCATCGAAGACTGCTACGTTCTCAACCCCAAGGCCCAGAAAGCTGCCGTCTATGCCGGCTGGCGCGAGATGGACGAGTACATGCGCGAGAACAAGCTCGAGGGCATCGTGCCCGTCGTGCCGCGCCCCGGGGCCGTGAAGCAGGCCGACGACGACACCGTCGACAAGCCCGCCGAAAAACCGGCCGAGAAGAGTACCGAAAAGAGCACCGACAAGGCAGCCGACAAGGCTGCGGAGAAGCCCAAGGCCCACTGACCGGTGCGCCGCAGGCGCATCTCGGCCCCCGAATCCTGCGGGTCGTCGCGTGGCGCTGGGGCGGGGCCGGGCGGCCCGACAACATGGCGTCCATCGCAACCTTGATGGAGCCCGCCATGAACACCTCCCGCCGTCTTGTCGCCCTCGGCCTCGTCGCCGCCAGCCTGTGCGGCGCTGCCGAAGCCTGGAGCTGGGGCAGCAGCGAGCGCGTCACCGGCAATGGAGACGTCGCGACCGAGGTGCGCGACACCGGCGCCTTCGACGGCGTGGCGCTGAGCGGCGGCTTCAACGTCGTCATCCGCCAGGGCAAGGGCGGCAAGGTCGAGGTCAAGGCCGACCGCAACCTGCTGCCCTACATCGAGACCGATGTCGTCGACGGCAGCAAGGGCCGCACGCTTCGGATCGGACCGCGCAAGAACACCAGCTTCTCCACGTCCTTCACGCCCAGCCTCGTCATCGAGATGCCGGCGCTGCGCGCGGTATCGGTGGCGGGGTCCGGCAAGGTCCAGGTCGAGGCCATGAAGACCGGCGGCGTCGACGCCGACATCGCCGGCTCGGGCGACATCCGCTTCGCGCAGCTGGACGCCGAGCGTCTGGGCATGCGCGTCAGCGGCAGCGGCGACATCGTCGCTGCCGGTCGCTGCAATAACGCCCATGTCTCCATCGCCGGCAGCGGCGACGTGCGCGCCGTCGACCTGGCGGCCGACGAGGTCAAGGTCAGTATTGCCGGCAGCGGCGACGCGCAGGTCAACGCGGCGAAGAGGCTCAACGTCTCCATCGCGGGCAGCGGCGACGTGAAGTACACGGGCTCGCCGGAGATCACCAGCTCCATCGCCGGCAGCGGCAAGGTGCGTCGTCTCGAGAAGTAAACGCGGCCGCCGACAATGGCGGCATGCAGTTGATTCAAAAGCTGCGCGCGCTGGTCGGTGATCCCGACTTCCAGCACGGCGCGCGCGACATGGCCTCCCCTTCGCTGGGGTTGGCCGCCTGGGGGCTGGTGGCTGGCGTCACGATGGTGAAGAGCGGGCTCAGCCTGCCGCTGGCGATGGGCATGTCCCTGCTCGTCTTCGCCGGTAGCGCGCAGCTGACGGCGCTGCCGCTGATCGCCTCCGGCGCGCCGCTGTGGGTGCTGCTGGCCACGGCCTTCTGCGTGAACCTGCGCTTCGTCATCTTCAGCGCGCAATGGCGCAGCTACTGGGCGCATCTGCCGCGCTGGCGCCGGCTGCTGAGCGGCTATCTGTCGGCCGACCTGAACTTCGTCTACTTCGTGAAGCGCTACCCCGACCCGGTGCCGGCACCGGGCCAGCAGCGCTACTTCTGGGGCGGCGTCGCGATCAACTGGCCGACCTGGCAGGTTTGCTCCTTCACCGGCATTTTTCTGGCCGACCGCATCCCGACGCAATGGGGCATCGGCTTCGCCGGCGTGCTGGCGCTGCTGGGGCTGTCCTACGCGCTGCTGAGCGAGCGCCTGCTGTGGTGGGTGGCGGTGACGGCGGGCGCCGTGTCCATCGCGACCTACTCGCTGCCGCTCAAGCTCAACATCCTGTGCGCCATCGTCGCGGCCGGTGCGGTGGGCTGGTGGCTGGACACGCGAAAGGCGCGCCATGAGTGACGCGATGACCTGGGTGGCCCTGTTCGGCCTGGCCGCGATCAGCGTGCTGACGCGCAGCTTCTTCATGATCAGCGAGCGGCCGTTGCCCATCCCCGACTGGCTGCGCGAGCTGCTGAAGGTCGCGCCGCTGGCCGCACTGGTGGCCGTCGTTGCGCCGGAAATCTTCATGACGCAGGGCCACGTCATCACGACCTGGCAGGACGCGCGCTGGCCCGCTGCGGTGGCCGCGACGGGCTACTACTTCTGGCGCAAGGGCATCCTGGGGACCATCCTCGTCGGCATGGCCGTAATGCTGCCGCTCAAGCTCGGACTCGGTTGGTAACCGTCGGGAGCGCGCGGGCGGCGAGAATCGCGGCAGTTTCTCTACCCAACCGCACCCGCCCCGACCATGAACGTCATCCGCTTCTCCGACCTGATCGCCGCCGGCAAGGTGGCCGGCCAGCGCGTCTTCATCCGCGCCGACCTCAACGTGCCGCAGGACGACAACGGCAAGATCACCGAGGACACCCGCATCCGCGCCTCGCTGCCGGCCATCAAGATGGCGCTGGACGCCGGTGCCGCCGTCATGGTCACGTCCCACCTGGGCCGGCCGACCGAGGGCGAGTTCAAGCCCGAAGACTCGTTGGCGCCCGTCGCCGAGCGCATGGCCGAGCTGCTGGGCCGCCCCGTGCCGCTGCAGCGCGACTGGGTCGACGCCGTCTCCGTCGCGCCGGGCCAGCTGGTGCTGCTGGAGAACTGCCGCGTCAACAAGGGCGAGAAGAAGTGCAGCGAGGAGCTGTCCCGCAAGCTGGCCGGCCTGTGCGACATCTTCGTGCACGACGCCTTCGGCACCGCCCACCGCGCCGAGGCCACGACCTACGGCATCGCCAAGTTCGCCAAGATCGCCTGTGCCGGCCCGCTGCTGGCGGCCGAGATCGACGCCATCACCAAGGCCCTGGCCAACCCGCGCCGCCCGCTGGTGGCCATCGTCGCCGGCTCCAAGGTCTCGACCAAGCTGACCATCCTGCAGAGCCTGGCCGACAAGGTCGACGGCCTCATCGTCGGCGGCGGCATCGCCAACACCTTCATGCTGGCCTCGGGTCTGAAGATCGGCAAGTCGCTGGCCGAGCCGGACCTGGTCGACCAGGCCAAGGCCGTCATCGAAGCCATGAAGGCACGCGGCGCCGAGGTGCCCATCCCCGAAGACGTCGTCACCGCCAAGACCTTCGCGGCCGGCGCGACGGCCTCCGTCAAGGCGGCAGCGGACGTCGAAGACGACGACCTCATCCTCGACATCGGTCCCAAGACGGCCACCAAGCTGGCCGAGAAGCTCAAGGCCGCCGGCACCATCGTCTGGAACGGCCCGGTGGGTGTGTTCGAGTTCCCGGCCTTCGCCCACGGCACCGAAGCCATCGCCCGCGCCATCGCAGAGAGCGTCGCCTTCAGCATTGCCGGTGGTGGCGACACGCTGGCGGCCATTGCCAAGTACGGCATCGAGAAGGACGTCGGCTACATCTCCACCGGCGGCGGCGCCTTCCTCGAAGTGCTGGAAGGCAAGACGCTGCCGGCCTTCGAGATCCTCAGCAAGCGCGCGGCCGGCTGATCCCGCGCGTGGCGGCGTGAGGCCGTCACGCTCGCGCGGGCGTCCCGGATGGACGCCTGCGCCTTCGGCGCCCAGAATGGCCCGATGGTTTTGCGCTGGCTGCTCGCCCTGCTCGTCGTCACGACGTTGTTGGGTCTCTTTGCCAACGAACACTGGATGACACGCCGGCTGGCGCTGGACGGGCGCGGCCCGGGCCAGCAGGCCGAGGTGGTGGACGACAGTGGCAGCGGCGGAGCCAGCCATGCCGAGCTGGTCACGTCGCCCGACGGTGCGCAGACGATGCGCTGCGAGATCAAGCCGGGCTTCGAGTGGCCGTTCTGCGAACTGCAGATCACGCCAAAGCGTGGCGAGCTGGACCTGACCCGCTTCAGCAGCCTGCGGCTGTGGGTGACCGTGCAGGGCCCGCAGAAGGACGCCGGCCCGGCGCAACTGCGGGTTTTCCTGCGCAGTTTCCATCCGGGCTACCCGGGCCACGGCGTCGGTGAAGATCTCAAGCCGCATGAAGTCGTCTTCGCGCCGGCCGGGCTGACACTGCCGGTGGAGCTGCGGCTGTCGCAGTTCATGGTCAGCTCCTGGTGGGCGCAGACCCACCCACTGCCGGTGCCGCTGATGGGGCCGCAACTGGATCGCGTGCGCGCCATCAGCTTCAGTACCGGCGGGCAGGTGTTGCCGGGCATGCATGTCATCCGGCTGGATCGTGCCGAGCTGATCGGCAACTGGGTGGCGCCGGAGACCTTCCGCCTGGGCCTGGTGATGCTGTGGATGGCCAGCCTGCTGGGTTATCTGGTGTGGGAGAGCTGGGCGGTGCGTGCGCGCCTGCGCCGATCCATGCGGCGTTCGCAGGCGCTGGAGAAGCTGGCGTTGCGCGACCCGCTGACGCAGGTGGCCAACCGCGAAGGCCTGAACCGCGCGCTGGAGCTGCTGTTGCGCGCGCAGGGGGAGTTGAGCTTCCCGCTGTCGGTGGTGTTCGTCGACGCCGATCACTTCAAGCGCGTCAATGACGAGCACGGCCACGACGTGGGCGACCAGGTGCTGACGTTGCTGGCCCAGACGCTGCGCGCCAACCTGCCGCGCGACGATCTGGTGGCGCGCTGGGGTGGCGAGGAGTTCGTCATCGTCATGCCGCAGACGCCGGCCGAGGAGGCGGTGGCTGTGGCGGAGCGGCTGCGTGCGGTGCTGCAACGCACGCCGTGGCCGGCGGGCCTCGCCGTGACGGCCAGCTGGGGCGTGGCGGAGGCGCCCAACGAGGCGGGGCTGGAGGCCGCGATGCGCGAGGCCGACCAGGCCATGTACCGTGCCAAGCATGGCGGGCGCGACCGGGTGATATCGGCTTCGGCATGAATCGCCAAGAAACCTGCATCGGGCGAGGCTGAAACGCGGCGTAACCTCGCGGGTTCCCTCTGCGAAACCGACCGCCATGGAAAAGAACAACGCTCCCTTGTCGCCCGCCGAAGCCGCCTTGCGCGACGCCGCCCGCGAGTACCACCGCAGCCCCACGCGCGGCAAGATCTCCATCACGCCGACCAAGGCGCTCAGCAACCAGCGCGACCTGTCGCTGGCCTACTCGCCGGGTGTGGCCTACCCGTGCCTAGACATCGAGCAGGACCCATCGCTGGCAGCGGAGTTCACGTCGCGCGGCAACCTCGTCGGCGTCATCACCAACGGCACGGCCGTGCTGGGCCTGGGCGACATCGGCCCGCTGGCCGCCAAGCCGGTCATGGAAGGCAAGGGCTGCCTGTTCAAGAAGTTCGCCGGCATCGACGTGTTCGACATCGAACTGGCCGAGCGCGACCCGGACAAGCTGATCGACATCATCGCTGCGATGGAGCCCACGCTGGGCGGCATCAACCTCGAGGACATCAAGGCGCCCGAGTGCTTCTACATCGAGCGCGAGCTGTCCAAGCGCATGAACATCCCGGTGTTCCACGACGACCAGCACGGCACGGCCATCATCTCGTCGGCCGCGCTGCTGAACGGGCTGGAGCTGGTGGGCAAGGACATCGCCACCGTCAAGGTCGCCGTGTCGGGTGCTGGTGCCGCTGCGATTGCATGTCTCGACGTGATGGTCGGCCTGGGCGTGAAGCGCGAGAACGTGTTCGTCTGCGACTCGCGCGGCGTCATCCAGAGCGAGCGTGAGGATGCCCGGAGCGGCAAGCTGGACGAGTCCAAGCAGCGCTACTGCCAGGTGAGCAAGGCGCGCACGCTGGCCGATGTCGTCGACGGCGCGGACGTCTTCCTCGGCTGCTCGGCGGCCGGCGTGCTGACGGCGGCGATGGTCAAGACCATGGGCACGCAGCCCATCATCCTGGCGCTGGCCAACCCGGAGCCGGAGATCCGCCCCGAGCTGGCCAAGGAAGTGCGGCCGGACTGCATCGTCGCGACGGGCCGCAGCGACTACCCGAACCAGGTCAACAACGTCCTGTGCTTCCCCTACATCTTCCGCGGCGCGCTGGACTGCGGCGCCACCAAGATCACCGAGGGCATGAAGCTGGCCTGCGTGCGCGAGATCGCCGCACTGGCCAAGGCCGAGACGTCGGATGAAGTGGCCGCGGCCTACGCTGGCCAGGAGCTGGCCTTCGGCCCCGACTACCTCATCCCCAAGCCCTTCGATGCGCGCCTGATCCTGCGCATCGCGCCCGCCGTCGCGGCGGCTGCTGCGGCCGACGGCGTGGCGACGCGCCCGGTGGAAGACCTGGCGGCCTACCGCCAATCGCTGGAGCGCTTCGTCTACCAGACCGGCATGTTCATGCGCCCGGTGTTCGCCGCTGCCAAGGCCGATCCGGCGCGCGTCATCTACGCCGAGGGTGAGGACGAGCGCGTGCTGCGTGCGGTGCAGGTGGCACTGGACGAGGGCATCGCCAAGCCGACGCTGATCGGCCGGCCCGCCGTGCTCGAAGCGCGCATCCAGCGCGCCGGCCTGCGCCTGAAGCTGGGTGACGACGTGGCCGTCATCGACCCCGAGGACGACCCGCGCTTCCGCCAGTACTGGGAGGCGTACCACGCCCGCATGAAGCGCAACGGCGTGACGCCGGAGATGGCCAAGTCGGCCGTGCGGCGCTCCAACACGGCCATCGGCGCGCTGGCTATCGAGCTGGGCGACGCCGACGCGATGATCTGCGGCCTGGTGGGCCGCTTCGACCGCCACCTCGAGCAGGTGCGCGACCTCGTCGGCCTGCGTGAAGGCTCGCGCCAGTTTGCGGCGATGAACGCGCTGATGCTGGACAAGATGACGCTGTTCATCACCGACACCTTCGTCAACGACGACCCGACCGCCGAGGAACTGGCCGACATCGCCGCGATGGCCGCCGAGGAGGTCAGCCGCTTCGGCCTGCCGCCCAAGCTGGCCTTCGTCAGCCACTCGATGTTCGGCTCCAGCACGCGCCCGTCGGCGCTGAAGATGCGCCGCGCGCACGAGCTGTTCTCGGCGGCCCACCCCGAGGTGGAATGCGACGGCGAGATGCACGGCGACGCAGCGCTGTCGGAGAGCGTGCGTCAGGCCTTCCTGCCCGACAGCAAGCTCACGGGTGCTGCCAACCTGCTGGTGCTGCCGACGCTGGACGCCGCCAACATCCTGTTCAATGTGCTGAAGATCAGCGCCAGCCAGGGCGTGACCATCGGCCCCATCCTGCTCGGCGCGGCCGCGCCGGTGCACATCCTGACGCCGTCGGCCACGGTGCGCCGCATCGTCAACATGACGGCTCTGGCGGTGGCCGACGTGCACGAAGCTAGGTTGCACCGCGGTTGACCGCAACTCGCAGCGTTGTTCGGGCCAAGCGACGGGCCGCTCCCTAGCCGGCCCGTCAGGCGATGTGCTCGCGGCTCGATGCCGCGGGCATCGCCGTCCCCTCGGGGACTGACCAGCTTCGCCGGCGTTCAGCGAGGCGAGACTGGGCGAGGGGCTGTGTTGCCGCGGCTGAATTGCGCCAAGGCGACGCCGGCGAGGATGACGCCGGCGCCCAGCAGCTTCGGCAGCGTGAACACTTCGCCACCCCAGGCCCACGCGGCGAGGCCGGCGACCAGCGGCATCAGGTAGATCAGCGGCGCCGTGCGCGCGACGCCGCGCTTCTCGTTGGCCCAGCCCCAGGCCAGCCAGCCGACGAAGCCGCCGCCGGCGACCTGCCAGACGGTGCCCGTCCACACCCAGGCCGGCTGGGCGGCCCACTCCAGCGTGGCCAGCGTCGGCGCGCACCACAGTAGCATCGGCAGCGTGCAGATCAGGCTGCCGTAGCCCAGCACCGTCACGCCGCCGTGGTGCTGGATCAGCGGCTTGCTGGCGACCGTGTAGTAGCTGAACAGCGCGGCGGCGGCCAGCAGCGTCAGGTCGCCCAGGCCGGCGTGCCAGTCGGCCGACAGCAGCTTGTCGGACGTGAACAGCAGCGCGCCCGTCGCCGCGGTCGCGACACCGGCGACCTGGCCGCGGGAGAGCTTCTCCACGCCGCTGGCGCGCAGGATCAGCAGCGTGAACACTGGTCCGCAGGCCAGCAGCACGCTTGCGCTGAAGGCGGTGGAGCCCTGCATGCCCAGCGCCGACAGCGACAGGTGCAGGCCCTGGCCCACCAGCGTGAGGCGCACCAGCGGCCACACTTCGCCGCGGTCCAGCCGCGGCCAGCGCGTACCGAAGCGCCAGCACAGCAGCGCCACGGCGCAGAACGGCATCAGCAGGTAGCGCAGGCCCAGGAAACCCACCGGCCCGATCTGCCCGAAAAGCGCCTTCTGCAGCGGGAAATTCAGGCCCCAGACCAGCACGACGGCCAGCGCGGCGAGCAGGGGAGGGGTATGGCGATCGTTCATTTGCGCTAGCATATTCCCATATGAGAGAAGAATTCTCTGATTCGGTCGAGGAAGGTCAATTCGAGCGCCAACTGGCCGATCGGCTGGCCGCGCTGCGCACGGCGGCGGGCTGGTCACTGGACGAACTGGCTTCGAGGAGCGGTGTCAGCCGGGCGACCTTGAGCCGGCTGGAGCGGGCCGAGACCAGCCCGACGGCGACGCTGCTGTCCCGCCTGGCCCGCGCCCACGGCCTGCCGCTGAGCCGGCTGCTGGCCGACGCCGAGGCCTTGCCCGTGCGCCTGCTGCGCGCGGCCGACCAGCCGCGCTGGCACGACCAGCAGAGCGGCTTCGAGCGCCTGATGCGCTGCCCGCCGCTGGCCGGCTTCGCGACCGAGGTCATCGAGGCGCGGCTCGCGCCCGGCGCCGAACTGGTCTACGACGAGCCCACTGTTGCACGGCTGGAGCACCACCTGTGCCTGCTCGACGGTGCCGCGCGGCTCACGCTGCAGGGCCAGGTGTTCGAGCTGGCCGCGGGCGACTCGATCAGCTTCCGCTGCGCCGGCCGCAGCGTTTTCGCCAACCCGGGCACCGAGCCTGCGCGCTATCTGCTCGCGATGACGGTGCCCACGCTGTAACTGGTATCGAACCACGATGACCGCTGACCCAGCCCTTCGCCTTGAACCCCTGGACCCCGGCCACCCCGACGCGCAGGCGCTGATGGCGCAATCCGAGGCACTGATGAGCGCGCTCTACCCGGCCGAAAGCAACCACTTCGAGCCCGCCGATGGCCTGCGCGAACCGGGCGGCAGCTTCTTCGGCATCTGGCGCGGCGAGCAACTGCTGGCCTGTGGCGGCGTCAAGCATGTGGCGGTCGGTGATGAGCCCGCCTACGGCGAGATCAAGCGCCTGTTCGTGCTCGACAGCGAGCGCGGCCAGGGGCTGGCGCGGCAGCTGATGGCACGGTTAGAGGTCGAGCTGCTGGCGCGGGGCGTGCCGCTCGCGCGGCTGGAGACCGGCATCCACCAGCCCGAGGCGCTGGCGCTGTATCGGCGGCTCGGCTACATCGAGCGCGAGCCTTTTGGCGGCTACGCGCTCGACCCGCTGAGTGTTTTCTTCGAGAAGCGGCTGGCGCTCATCGCGCACTGAAACGCGGCGAAACTTCTGCGGGGCTGGGCGGCCCATAATTCCGCCGCCCCTAGAAAGTTGAGACAAGCCATGACCCGCGCCACCAAGATCGTCGCCACCCTCGGCCCCGCTTCCAACACGCCGGAGGTGCTCGAAAAGATGATCCGCGCCGGCGTCGACGTCGTGCGCCTGAACTTCTCGCACGGCAAGGCCCAGGACCACATCGACCGCGCCAACATGGTCCGCGCCGCGGCCGAGCGCGTCGGCAAGTCGGTGGCCATCATGGCCGACCTGCAAGGCCCCAAGATCCGCGTCGGCAAGTTCGAGAACGGCAAGATCGAGCTGGTCCCCGGCGCGTCCTTCATCCTCGATGCCGACCGCACCGAGCTGGGCAACCAGGAAGTCGCCGGCCTGGACTACAAGGAACTGCCGCGCGACGTGAAGCCCGGCGACACGCTGCTGCTGAACGACGGCCTGCTGGTGCTGACCGTCGAGGCCGTGCGCGGTGCGCAGGTGCACACCATCGTCAAGCTGGGTGGCGAGCTGTCCAACAACAAGGGCATCAACAAGCAGGGCGGCGGCCTGACGGCGCCGGCGCTGACCGGCAAGGACATGGACGACATCAAGACCGCGATGTCGTTCCAGTGCGAGTACCTGGCCGTCAGCTTCCCGAAGAATGCGACCGACATGGAAATGGCGCGCCAGCTGGCCAACGTGGCCGGCGAGCCGTGGCGCCACAAGCCGGCCATGATCGCCAAGATCGAGCGCTACGAGGCCATCCCCCACCTCGAAGCCATCCTGAAGGCCAGCGACGGCATCATGGTCGCGCGCGGTGACCTGGCCGTCGAGGTCGGCAACGCGGCTGTGCCGGCGCTGCAGAAGCGCATGATCAAGATGGCCCGCGAGCTGGACAAGGTCTCCATCACGGCCACGCAGATGATGGAATCCATGATCGTGAACCCGGTGCCCACGCGCGCCGAGGTGTCCGACGTGGCCAATGCCGTGCTGGACGGCACCGACGCCGTCATGCTGTCCGCCGAGACGGCCGCCGGCAAGTTCCCGATCGAGACCGTCGAGCAGATGGCCGCCATCGCGCTGGAAGCCGAACGCGCCGAGTTCGTCACGCTGGACACCGACTTCGCCGGCCGCCAGTTCGGCCGCATCGACCAGTCCATCGCCATGGGCGCGCTGTTCACGGCCCACCACCTCGGCTGCAAGGCCATCCTGGCGCTGACCGAGTCCGGCTCCACGGCGCTGTGGATGAGCCGCCACCGCATCAACGTGCCCATCTTCGGCCTGACCAGCCAGACCGTCAGCCAGCGCCGCATGGCGCTGTACCGCAACGTCAAGCCGCTGCTGATGCCCGAGTTCAAGGACCGCGACGAGGCGCTGGCTGCGGCCGAGAAGCTGCTCGTCGAGCGCGGCGTGCTGATGCCGGGCGACACCTACGCCATCACCTGCGGCGAGCCGATGGGCTACCCCGGCGGCACGAACATGCTGAAGGTCTGCCGCGTGGGTTGACCCACCCCCGAGGCGCTCACGCGCCTCCCCCTCAAGGGGGCTGAGCCCGGACACAAACAGTCCTGAGGACTGTTTGTGCCTGGCGAAGGACAAGGCCTCTGGCCTTGGCAGCTGTCAGTGGCCTGGCAAAGCCAGTTCCACGACAGCCGCTGGAGGGGAAGCCGGCCGCAAGCGGCGGCTTCGAAAAAACAGTGACGGGATGAGCGCGTCGGCTTAGCTCACCACCAGCGCCACGACCGTCAGCGCCATGACGCCCGTGGCCAGCCAGCCCAGCGCGCGCAGCCGCCGGCCGATGGCGTGGCCGCCCATGACGGACGGGCGCGACGCCAGCACCATCATCGCCACCATGATGGGCACGGCCGTGACGCCGTTGAACACGGCAGACCAGAACAGCTCCTTGACCGGGTCTATGGTCGAGAAGCACAGCGCCACGCCACCCAGCGTGGCTGCGGCGATGACGCCGTAGAAGCCGCGGCCCTCGCCGCGTTCCAGCTTGAGGTTCAGCGAGCCGCGCCAGCCCGCCACCTCCGCCACCGCGTAGGCCGCCGAGCCGGCCAGCACCGGCACGGCCAGCATGCCCGTGCCGATGATGCCCAGCGCGAACAGCAGTGCCGCGTGCTGGCCGGCCACCGGGCGCAGCGCCTCCACGGCCTGGGCCGAGGTCTGGATGTCCGTCACGCCGGCCGCGTGCAGCGTGGCGGCGGTGGACAGCATGATGAAGAAGGCAATGAGGTTGGAGAAGCTCATGCCGATGTTGGTGTCGATCTTGATGCGCCGCAGATGCCGCTTCACCTCCTGCGCGGTGTGCGGCGCGCCGGCGCCGCGGTCCTCGACCTCCTGCCCGGCCTGCCAGAAGAACAGGTAGGGGCTGATCGTCGTGCCGAACACGGCCACCACCATCAGCAGTGTGTCGCGGTTCCAGCGGATGTCGGGGTGCACGGTGCGCAGCAGCACCTCGCGCCAGTCGAAGTCCAGCACCAGCACCACGCCCACGTAGGCCAGCAGGCCCAGCGTCAGCCATTTCAGCCAGCGCACATAGCTCTGGTAGGGCAGGAAGACCTGCATGACCGCGCTGCCCAGCCCGAACGTGAGCGCGTAGACATGCGCCGAGCCGCCCGCCAGCAGGCGCACGGCCTCGGCCATCGCGGCGATGTCGGCGGCGATGTTGAGCGTGTTGGCCGCCAGCAGCAGGCCCACCAGCGCCAGCAGCACCGGCCGCGGGAAGGCGTTCTTGAAGTTGGCGGCCAGGCCCCGGCCGGTGACGTAGCCGATGCGCGCGCTGACGACCTGGATGGCCGCCATCAGCGGCAGTGTGAACACCAGGCTCCACAGCATCGAGAAGCCGAACTGGGCGCCGGCCTGGGAGTAGGTGGCGATGCCACTGGGATCGTCGTCCGCGGCTCCGGTGATGAGGCCGGGGCCGAGCTGGCGCAGGTAGAGTCGGAGCCGACTGAGCATCGCTGCAGCCTAACCGCGGGCGCGCAGCGCGCGTCGGTCGCTGCCGCTCGGGAAAGCCAGCGGTCAGTCAATCACAAGGCGGCTGTCATGCCGCTGTCTAACAATAGGAGCATGACTGCCGTGACCCGAGATCCCGGTGCCAGCCTGGACGTGGTTTTGCCGGCGTTCAACGAGGCCGCCAACCTGCCTGCGCTGTTCGCGCAACTTCAGCGTATGCTCAGTGCGCTCACGCCGCGCTGGCGCCTTCTGCTCATTGACGACGGCAGCCGCGACGACACCCCTGCCGTCGCGCTGGCCGCCATCCGCTCCGGCCTGCCGCTGCGCTACGTGCGGCTGTCGCGCAACTTCGGCAAGGAGGCTGCGCTGACCGCCGGCCTGGCGCTGGCCGACGCCGACTGCGTGCTGCTGATGGATGCCGACGGCCAGCACGCGCCCGATCTCGTCGCCGAGATGCGCGCCGCCTGGTTGCGTGGCGCCGACATGGTCTGCGCCGTGCGCGCCAACCGCGACGAGGAAGGGGCGCTGAAGCGCCTGGGCACGCGGATGTTCTACGGCCTCGTCAATGCGTTCACGACGCTGCACATCCCGCCGGATGCGGGCGACTTCCGTCTGATGGACCGCTGTGTCGTCGCCGCGCTGAACGCGCTGCCAGAGCGCAACCGCTTCATGAAGGGCCTCTACGCCTGGGTGGGGTTCCGCACCGAGTTCCTGCCCTACACGCCACAGGCGCGTGCCGGCGGGCGCAGCCACTTCTCGCTGGGGCGGCTGCTGCGGCTGGCCTTCACCGGCGTGACGGCGTTTAGCAACCTGCCGCTGCGCATCTGGAGTGCGCTGGGCGGCGTCATCGCAGTCTGCGCGCTGGGCTACGGCAGCTGGATCGTCATCGAGCACTTCGTCTACGGCAGCCCCATTCCGGGCTGGCCCACGGTGGTCGTGGGGCTGATGTTCTTCAGCGGCGTGCAGCTGCTGTCCATCGGCATCATCGGCGAGTACGTGGGCCGCATCTTCGACGAGGTCAAGCAGCGGCCGGTCTACCTCGTCGCGCAGGACACGGGCGACCCGACATGACGGCCACGCGCCGGCTGGCCGTCTGCGCGGACGACTACGGCCAGGGCGCCGCCATAGACCGCGGCATCCTTGCGCTGGCGGCCCGGGGCCGCATCACGGCGTTGAGCTGCCTCGTCACGCCGCCGCGCTGGCCCCACGCCGGTCCGGCGCTGCACGAGGTCGACGTGGCGGCGGGGCTGCACTTCAACCTCACCGAAGGCGAGCCACTGAGCGCCGCGCTGCGCCGGCACTGGCCGCGCTTCCCCGGCCTCGGCGCATTGATCGCCCAGGCCCACCTCGGCCGCCTGCCCGCCGCGCTGGCCGACGAGTTCCAGGTCCAGCTGCAGCGCTTCGTCGACGTCATGGGACGCGGGCCGGCCTTCATCGATGGACACCAGCATGTGCATGCGCTGCCCGGCGTGCGGCCCGTCGTGCTGGCCGCTGCGCAGAGCCTGCAGCTGCCGGTGCGCAACACCGGCCGCGTGCTGGGCCCCGGCTTTGCGTTCAAGCGCCGCGTCATCGAGGCCTGCGGCGGCCGTGCGCTGGCCGGGCAACTGCAGGCGCGGCGCCTGTCCACCGCGTCGGCGCTGGTGGGTGTCTACGGCTTCGACCCGCGTGCCGACTACCGTGCGCTGGTGCGGGGCTGGCTGCGCGACGCGCCCGATGGCGCGCTGCTGTTCTGCCATCCGGCGCTGGGCGAGCCCGACCCGGGCGACGCCATCGCCGCGGCGCGGGCCAACGAGATGGCCTACCTCGCCAGCGACGCGTTCGCGCAAGACCTGGACGAGTTCGGCGTCACGCTGGGCTGAGCCTCACGGGCACGAGGTCGGCCGCGGCAGTTCGTACAGCGTGCCGCGCCGACCGGCGAACACGGCCTGCGCACCGGGCAGCGTGTCTTCTGGCATGGCCACCAGCCAGATCCGCCCAGGCGCGCAGCGCTCGCGGGCCAGGCGCTCGGGTGTCCACAGCACCTGCTCCCCGTGCTCGGGGGCGAAGCGGGCGGCGTCCAGCAGCTCGCGCTTCCAGTTGTCGCCGCCTTGTGCGCGCACCGCGTCCCAGTCGGCCAGCGCGGCCGGCGGTGCGGTCAGGCGTGCCTGCAGGCGCAGGTCGAAGAACGGGTCACCGGTGACCAGCACGCGGTCACCCGGCGCCAGGCGGGCGCGCAGCGCGGCGCCCACGTCGGAGGTGTCCGGCTTGCTCCAGCGCATCACGGCCGGCACGATGGCCACGCACAGCAGCGCGCTCAGCCCCCACGCCCAGCGCGCGCCGCGCCGGCCTCGCCAGGCCTCGAACAGCAGCAGCGCCAGCGGCAGCAGCACCGGCAGCACGTAGCCCACCAGCTTGGAGCGCGGCGCCGAGAAGAAGGCGACGATGACGATGATCCACCACAGGTCGAAGCCGACGCGGCGCAGCGCCGCCGGCAGCCGCAGGCACAGCGGCAGCGTGCCCAGCGGCAGCACGGCGAGGAAGAACCACCAGGGCTGGGCGTTGTTGAAGCGCGCCTCGGTGTAGCGGCGGAAGTGCTGTTCGACGATGAAGTAGTCGAAGAAGCCCGGGAAGCGCTGCTGCATGGCCAGCATCCACGGCAGCGCGATGGCGGCGAACACGCCCAGCGCCAGCGGATGCAGGGCGAAGCGGATGTCGGCCCAGCGCCGCTGCACCACCAGCCAGGGCAGCACCACGAGCCCTGGCAGCACGACGCCGATCAGCCCCTTGGACAGCAGCGCGAAGCCCATCGCGGCCCAGGCACCGCACAGCCAGGCCAGGCGGTGGCGTTCGGCATCGAAGGCGCGGCGCACGCTGACGATGGCCAGCGAGATCCAGCCGGCCACCAGCATGTCGTGGTTGGCGTACTGGCCGCCCAGGTAGAACAGCGGCAGCACGGCCAGCCAGGCCAGCGCCTGCCGCGCGACGTCCGTGCCGTAGCGGGCGCGTGCCTCGATCCACAGCGCCAGGCCCAGCAGCCAGGCGCCCAGCAGCGGCGCCGCGCGCAGCGCCAGCGGCACCGGGCCCAGCAGGTGGATCGCGGCCATGTCGATCCAGTACATCAGCGGCGGCTTGTGGAAGTAGGGCAGGCCGAACAGCGTGGGCGTCAGCGCGTCGCTGTTGCTCAGCATCTCGTACGCCACGCCGCCGTAGCGGCCTTCGTCGGGCAGGGCGACCTGCCGCCAGGGCGCGCCCAGCAGCAGCCACAGCGCCAGCAGGATCAGTGGTGCCGCGGCGCGCAGCCGCGACGACGGGGAAGGGGAGGGTGTGGTTGCGAGGGACGGCATCGTCGCGACAGCCTAGTTGATTCGCATGACGCGACGTTTCTTGCGGCTGACGAGGGACTGAATTCTTACCGCTGTGCCGCCGCGTCCAGCGCCTCGCGCACGGCATGCGTGTACGCAGGGAAGTGCTGCAGGTCGTTGTGGCCGGCGCCGTCGATGGGTATGAAGCGCGCGTGTGGCAGCAGGGCCTGCAGCGCCGCACTGTGGGCCGGCGGAATCAGCGAGTCCCGGTCGCCATGCAGCAGCAGCACGGGGCCGGTGATGCGCGGCGCCAGCGCCTCGGTGTCCAGCGGGTAGCGCAGCAGCGCGCCCGGCACCCAGGGGTAGAGCTCGGCGGCCAGCCGCCGCATGCTGCGGTAGGGCGAGATCAGCACGGTCAGCTCCGGGTGCACCTCGGCTGCCAGGCCTGCGGCGAGGCCGGTGCCTAGCGAGCGGCCGGCGATGACGCGCACCTTGCCGGCATACAGGGGTGCAATCTGCTGCCAGGCAGCGCGCACGTCCTCGCGCAGCTGGGCCTCGCTGGCGATGCGGCCGGTGCTCTTGCCGTAGCCGCGGTAGTCCAGCATGAAGAGGTCGTAGCCGGCGCGGCGATAGACGTCGACATTGCCGAACCAGGACTGCAGATCGCCCGCATTGCCGTGCAGGTAGAACACGATGCCGCGTGGCGCCGGCAGGCGCAGGTGCAGCGCGTCCAGCCGGGCGCCGTCGGGGCGCGCAACGCTGACCTCGTGCACATCGTTGCCGAAGTGGAAGACGTGGTCGGCGGGCAGGCGATCCGGTGCGAACAGCAGCTTCTCCTGCCCCCACCAGAGCGCGGCGAGCACCGCGACGTAGAAGCCCGCGGCGGTGATCAGCAACTTCAGCAGCGCGCGGCGCATCATGTCGTGCGGCGTGACGGGCGCCGCAGGCCCCGATGGCCGAAATACCAACTGCACATTAACGAAGCAAACTGCACAACAAATAGGCGGGTTGCACCGCAGATATGCCGATGGCGCGGCGGACAGGTGAATCGCACGATAACCATGCGGCCCGCACAATCATGAGGCGCCCTAGATATGGTGGTTGCCAATATAGGTGCAAAGAGCGCTGGCCCGCCTGGGTTCTGCCCCATTGTTGCTGCACGGCCCGACCGGCCTAACCGGCTGCTCGAACGGGAGCTTTCCGGCTCAATCATCGTCTGCAAGCCGCACGGCGTCAGTGGCAGGGCTGTCGCCAGCCGCGCCCATTCAGGCCACCCGGCCGCTCTTGCCTGGAAATACCCCATCCCTATGGACGGCTGCCGCCTGTCTGTGAAGTTTTATTTCCATTCCGGGCTTGATGCCGTGGCACGGCAATCTGGCGCAAATTCACAACATCGTGCGTCATCGGTATTCCCCGCAATAGCTGCTGTCATGAAACCTGCAAATAATTTACTAAGTAGTACGAATCGGCCACCCGATCAGGGCGGCTTTTTTTGCGAGGAAGCGCTGCGCGCTTGACAGGAGTGATCGGGATGACTCATCAGAAATTTGGCCGTTTTGCCCTCACGGCGCTGAGCGTGGCGGTGACTGCCATGGTGGCGGCCGGTGCGGCGCGCGCGCAGACCGCAGGCGAGCCGGCGAAGGACGCCGGGAAGGATGCTGCGGCGGCACCGGACAAGGCGCCCCAGCGCGCCAATGCGTCGACGACGTCCAACACGACGAACGCGAACGCGACGAAGAGCACGATCGAATTGCTGGACAAGGTGTCCATCAACGGGCGGCAGCAGATCGGCGGCGGGCTGATGTCCGTGCAGGTCGCGCCCAAGGCTGTTTCCACCATCACCCGCGCCGCCATCGAGGAAGCGGCGCCGAGTGCCACCTACGCCCAGCTGATCGACACCATTCCCGGCGTCGTCGCCATCACCGACGACCCGAGCGGCCTGTTCGACGCTAACTACCAGATCCGCGGATTCACCAACGACCAGATCGGCGTCACGGTGAACGGCGCACCGGTCAACGACAGCGGCAACTACCGTGTCTACCCGACCGAGTACGGCGACACGGAGAACATGAACGACATCACCGTGCTGCATGGCTACCCGGACGTGGACCAGGCGGTGGCAGGCGCAGCGGGCGGCTCGATCGCCTGGTCGACCATCGACCCTTCGCACAAATTCAGCTTCGACACGACGCTCTCCGGCGGCAGCCGCAGCTACCGGCGCGAATTCGTGCGCGTGCAGACCGGTGACACCGGCCCGTTGCGCTCGTGGCTGTCCTACTCCCACAACAGCACGGACCTCTGGCGCGGCCAGGGCAATGCCGAGGTCTGGAAGGTGGACGGCAAGTCCGTCCTGACCATCAACAGCAGCAACTCGATCACCGCGTCGCTGCAGTACAACCACCTGATCCGCACGGGCGGCTACCAGTTCGAGACGCAGGCCACGGCCGCATCGAACTACTTCGCCAACTACGACACCACCTACACCGGGTCGAACACCGGCTACTACAAGCTGCACGTCAATCCGTTCAAGGACTACATGCTGAGCCTGGACGGCGAGTTCACGCTGACGCCGTCCCTGCACCTGACGGTGATTCCGTACTTCCAGTACGGCTCCGGTGGCGGCGGCTCCGGCTACACCTTCACCGAGAACACCACCGCCGGCAACGTGGGCCGCTTCAGCTACGTCAACTACGACCTGGACGGCGACGGCACCGTCACCAACGGCAAGAAGGTCATGACGTACGCCTATGCCGGCTCGCAGACCTGGCGCCCGGGCGTGATCGCCAAGCTGATCCAGGACTTCGGGGACAACGACACGCTGACCTACGGCGTCTGGTTCGACCGGCCGCGCCAGGAACAGAGCCAGACCTATTCCCCGGTGGATGCCGCCGGCAACCCGCTCGACATCTGGGGCGAGAACAACCTCATCAGCTACGTCAAGGACGGCGGGCCGCAGTACAACTACCTCGACTACACGACCACCACGCTCAAGCGCGCCTTCGTCAGCAACGAGTGGACGCCCAGCGACAAGTGGACCGTCACCGTGGCGGGCGCCTACACCAGCGTGGAGCGCAAGGGCTACGGCTACCAGCACTACGGCGCACACGCCGCGTCCGCGAGCCTGGCCTATCTGAACCAGTACGGCGGTGACAGCGCCCACACCTGGAACAAGTTCACCCCGTCGGCGGGCGTGAAATACCAGTTCGACAGTGCCAACCAGGTCTACATCGGCTATGGCCGCAGCTTCCGCGCGCCCGTCAACGGCGTGATCACGCAGAGCGACGCGGTCCGGACCTTCTACGAGCAGAACCCGAACGAAGTGGCGTTCAGCGGCTACACGCCAGCGCAATTGCAGGCCGCGCTGGACAAGCTGGCCGTCAACCAGCCGGAGACGGCCGACACGGTGGACCTGGGCTGGCGCTTCTACAAGGGGGCCTTCTCCGGCAGCGTCAACGTCTACGGCGCCAACCTGAAGAACAAGCAGGTGAACGGCTACGACAGCGCCAGTGGCCAGACCGTCTACCTGGCCGTGCCGACGCTGCACCAGCGCGGCGTCAACGCCGAGGGCGCCTACAAGCTGAACCGCAACCTGAACCTGTACGCGTCCTACGCGTACACCAAGTCCACCATCATGGACGACACCTTCGCGCTGGGTGACGGCACCTATCCCACCGCCGGCAAGGCCTTCGTGGACATCCCGAAGAACACCTTCGCGCTGGGCGTGAACTACCGCAACGGCCCGTTCTTCATGAGCGTCAACGCCAAGTACCGCAGCGAGTTCTGGGCCGACTGGGTGAACACCGAGAAGGCCCCCGGCTACGCCACGGTGAACCTCAACACCGGCTGGAACTTCGGCGACGTGGCGTCCTGGGCGCACAAGGTCAAGCTCAAGCTCAACGTCACCAACCTGACGAACAAGAAGGCCGTCACCTTCGCCAGCGCCACCAACTTCCTGTCCAACAACCCGTCGGGTGCGGGTCAGCTGATCGACTCGAACACGGGCAAGGCCTTGTACGCCAGCGCCTCGACCTACAACCTGCTGGCCCCGCGCGCCGTGATGCTCACGCTCAGCGCGTCGTTCAACTGAGGCCCTCCGTCAGACAGCGCTCCCGGCCTGCGTGCGCCGGGGGCAGACCCAACATGTGCCGGCGACGTCGCCGGTGAGGTAAGGAATCCCTTCATGAAGAAGATCAATCTCTGGATGGCCGGTGCGGCAGCGATGGTGCTGGCTGCGATGGCCGGGTGCGGCGGTGGCGGCGACGGTGGCGACACCCACCTGCCACCCACGCTGTCCGCCACGCTGCCGACGACGGCCACGGCGGGCGTGCCGATCACCATCACCGGCATCATGGCCGCCAACACCACGTCGCTGACGGTGGACTGGGGCGACGGCACGCAGGACGCCCCGGCTGCCATCCCGACCAGCCTGACCCACACCTATGCCTCGACCGCGACCTGCGTGAAGGCCGGGTCGTGCACCATCGACATGGCGGTCCTCGGCTGGGGCCCTGCCGTCGAAAAGACGGGCGCCGTCGTGGTCAGCCCGGCGCCGACGCTGGCCGCCACGCTGCCGGCCACCGGCACGGCAGGCGTGCCGTACACCGTCACGGGCATCGCCGCCGCCAACGGCACGGCGCTGTCGGTGGACTGGGGCGACGGCGTGAAAGAGACACCGGCGACCAGCTCGACGAGCCTGACACACACCTACGCCACGTCAGGCGGCTACACCATCGACATGGTGCTGGCCGGCAACAACGGCAGCTCGGCCGAGCAGA
The DNA here is from genome assembly GCF_043555985.1 of Pelomonas candidula. NCBI lineage: Bacteria > Pseudomonadati > Pseudomonadota > Betaproteobacteria > Burkholderiales > Sphaerotilaceae > Roseateles > Pelomonas candidula. Next base: position 57,675 of record NZ_JBIGIC010000016.1, read on the forward strand.
AGGGCAGCATCACGATCGTCGACCCGGCCGTGCTGGCACTGACCGCCACGCTGCCTACCAGTGGCGTGACGGGAACGGCGGTCACCATCACCGGCATCACGGCCACCAATGGCACGGGGCTGAGTGTGGACTGGGGCGACCTCACGAAAGACACCGCCGACGTGACCTCGACGACCCTGACGCACGCCTACGCGGCCACCGGCAACTACACGATCGCCATGACGCTGACCGGCCCGGCCGGCAGCAAGCCGGTTGCCAAGAGCGGCAGCATCACGATCGACACGCCTGAGCTGTTCATCAACCGATACATCTCGGGCTCCAGCAACAACAAGGCGCTGGAGATCTACAACCCGACCGGACATGCCGTCAATCTGAGCTACTACGTGGTGGAACTGTGGTCGAACGGTCGTGGCCCGGCCTACACCACCCCCGTTGCGACGGGCGCGACGCCGACGGCAGCGCTGCACCTGAGCGGCACGCTGGCTCCCGGTGCCACGCAGCTGATCGTGAACTACCAGGCCGCCCTGACGGGACTCACCTCGGTGGCCGGCTTGATCCCCGGTCGCAACGACAACCCGACCGGCACCTCCGACGTGACCGCCTTCAACGGCGACGACGTGGTGCTGCTGCTGAAGTCTGCAACGGCCGACACGGGCACGGCTCCGCGGGCCTGCGCTCGCGACACGTCGGGCGTGACGACCTGCGCGGTGATCGACAGCTTCGGCGTGCTGGGCAAGCGTCCCACGGTCGGTCTGAGCTGGGGCGGCACGGCCACGCCGGCCATCAAGCACACGCTGCATCGCAAGGCCGGCATCGGCAAGGGCAGCGTGCCGACGGCAGCATCGGCTGATCCCTGGTGGGACCCCACCGTGGAGTACGACGTTCTCGACTCGGACAACCTGACCGGACTCGGCAGCCGCTAACGGGCCACTGCCTCGGGGTCGGGCGTCTGCCGGCCCTTTCGCTCTGAACATGCAGCCCTGCCTTCGCGACAGGGCTGTTCTATTTGGACTGCATGAACATGAACTTTTCTCGCCAGCGGCTCCGCCGCACCCTGATCGCCTTTTCCGCCGTGGGGGCCCTCGTCGCCACGCCCACGGCCTTCGCCTGGAGCCACCTCGGCCACTGGCTGGTCGGTGACCTGGCGCAACCGCTGCTGACGCCCGCCGCGCAGCAGCAGGTCGCCCAGCTGCTGCAGGGGGAGCCCGTCCCGACGCTCGCCGGCGTGGCTTCCTGGGCCGACGAGCTGCGTGGCAGCGACTCGGACCTCGCCCGCAAGACCTCCAAGTGGCACTACGTGGACCTCGACCCCGAACGCTGCGACTACCAGCCGCCGCGTGACTGCCCGGGCGGCAACTGCGTGATCGCGGCCATCGACGCGCAGCGCCAGATCCTCGCCGACACCGCGCAGCCGCCCGAGGCGCGCCGCGACGCGCTGAAGTTCCTCGTCCACTTCATCGGCGACGTGCACCAGCCGCTGCATGCCGGCGCGCGCCAGATGTCCGAGGGTGGCGACGACGCCGGTGGCAACAAGTACCAGGTCAGCCTGCGCACCGCCGTTGCGCCGGAGGGGCGAGGTGCCCGGCGGCAGGTGGCGGGCGGGCCCATCCCCACCAACCTGCACACCGTCTGGGACTACTACGAGCTCGAATCGGCCATCCTCTCGCCCGAGAAGTACGCCACCCAGCTGCGGCAGGGCGGCATGCCGCCCGTCGCGCCGGAGGCACTGGGCAGCCCGGCCGATTGGGCCGTCGAATCCTGCAAGGGTATCGGTGCTCAGGGCCTGTATCCACGCGGCGAGGACGGCGAATGGCAGCACAAGCTCGGGGGCGCCTACCTCGATGCCAAGCGCCCGTATGCCGAAGCACGTGTCCGCCTGGCCGCCGCGCGCCTGGCCGCCGTGCTCAACCAGGCTTTGAAGTGACCCGCACCCGCTGACCGCCCCGGTCTGCCGCCCTCCGAGACCCGCCGATGACACCCGTGAGATCCGCCATCCTGCTCGCCCTGGTCCTGCCGCTGGCCGCAGCCGCGGCGACAGACGCACCGTCGCCGCCGAAGACCATCGCCCTGGTCGCCGCCATCGGCGACCGTGTGGACGTGGTGCGCCAGCTCAAGCTGTCGAGCGGCCGTGCTGAGCCCTACACGCGCAAGACGCTGCAGCTATCCGGCCAGGCGCTGAACTACGCGGTGCTGCGCGGCCTGGACAAGGCGCTGACGGAGGACGAGCCCGACGCCCGGCATGTGCTGCTGCAATGGGATGCGCCCGCCGAGCTGGCGGGCCGGCTCGCCAAGGCCCGTGCCGGCGAGCGCCAGGGCCTCGTGCTCGCGGCGCTGCTCCAGCACCTCTCCGGCCTGCCGGAGCGGCAGGGCTGGGACCGTATCGAGGTCATCGTGCCGGCCTACGGCGACCTGGACGCGCAGGGTCTGGGCACCGGGCTCGGCGGCGTCGGCGTCTTCGTGCAGCCCCTCGCGCGCCAGGACTTCGACATGGACGGCATGGCGAACGGCGAGGCGGCCGGCATGGTCACGAGCGAGGCCGACGGCGACTATCGCACCGTCAACCCTCGCACCGGAGAAACGGCGCATGCCTCCACCTTCGTGGCGCCCTACATGGTCTTCGAGCGCCTGAGCTTCGACGCCAGGACGATGACGCTGCTCAAGCGCGAGCGCCACGAGGACCACACGAAGTACGCCGACCCTGACTCCACGGCGCTGGACGTCGGCAGCCAGATGAGCGGCACGGTGTTGATCGGCAAGCTTGTCGAGTCTGTGGAGCGCTCGGCCTACCGTGCCATCCGGCCGGTCACCAGCAGCGTGACCGCGAGCGAACCCAAGGCCGTGCCCGCGCCGACGCCGACAGGCCGTTAGCCGTGCGTGAGCCGGGTCAGCGGGTGACGATGTCGCGGTGGAAGAAGGCCAGGCGGGCCAGCAACTGGTTCTGCGTGGCGAAGGGCACGTGAGCCCGGTCCATGGCGCGCTGCAGGTGTTCCACCAGCGTGTTGAAGTCGCCCTTGGCGATGCCGAGGTGGGCGTGGGCGTCCTTCATGCTGACACCTTCGTAGACACAGGGCCCGCCGGCCACGACGCAGAAGTAGTCGGCCAGCGAGTGCTTGAGGAATTTCTGGTTGATGCCGTCGAAGAACGGCGCGATGCGCGGGTCCTTCAGCATGCTGTCGTAGAAGTCGTCCGTGAAGGCCCGGATGTTGTCCAGCCCGCCCAGCGCCTGGTAGAGCTTGTCGTCCGCCGGGATGGGGGCCGCGCCGGGGACGACGCTGCCGGGTGGCGTCTGGGCTTGCGCCAGCGCGAGGGCCAGGGCGACGGCGGGCAGGGAGTTCATCGGGGCAGTCTAGCGGCGGCGGCGTGGCTTTTGCCGCGCAGGGTGGGCGGGTTTTCGTGCGCTGATCACGCCGGTCGGGGCAGGCAATGGCCTTGCGGGCGCGGTCAGGCTCGCGATCGCGGCATGATGCCGGGCATGGCGAGGGCATGGGGACGCTGGACACGATGGACGCTGGCCGGTCTTGCCGGCCTGCTGGCGTGTGCGCTCGTCCCCGCGCAGCCGCTGCGGCCGCTGGTGCTGCTGGTGGAGACCAGCGCGCTGATGCCGCAGGCGCGGCTGGACGGCGACCGCGTCGTCGAAGGCCTGCATCTGGACCTTGGTCGCGCGCTGGGCCAACGCCTGGGCCGCGACGTGGTGGCCCGACCCGTGCCGCGCAAGCGGCTCGCCGAAGCCTTGCAGCGCGGAGAAGGCGACCTGCTGTGCGACTACCAGAGCGACTGGCTGCCCGGCAACTTCGCGTGGAGCCGGCCCTTCATCCCCGACCAGGCACTGCTCGTCACCGCGGCCTCGGCGCCCGCGCCGGCCGGGTTGACGGCATTGGCCGGCCAGCCCATCGGTGCGGTGCGCGGCTACGTCTACCCGGAAATGGCCAACCTGCTGCGTGACGGTTTCGTGCGCGACGACGCGCCCGATGCGGTGGCCAACCTGCGCAAGCTGGAGCTGGGCCGTGTGCAGCACGCGCTGACGGGCCGGCGCGTGCTGGACTACCAGCGTCGCACGGGTCAGTTCACGTTGGCGCTGCACCCGCCGCTGGTCGTGTCGGAGGTGCTGGCCCAGTGCGCCCTGTCGCCCGCCAGCCCGGTGAGCCTGACGGCGCTGAACAAGGCCATCCAGGGCCTCATCGCCGACGGCGAACTGGGCCGCCTGCTGGCCAAGTACCGGTAGCGCCTCTAGGGCTTGAAGTAGCCCTGCAGCCGCGCCGCCTCTTCGGGCGAGATCGCGATGACCGCGCCGTGCTTGGGGCCGACGAAGTTGGTGGCCTTCATCGGCGAATCGGGTTCGTTGAAGCGGCCCAGGTTCTTGAAGTGGACGAAGTCGGTCGTCTCCGAGAAACCCATGTTGTTGCGCGGCTTGGCGCCGAACACGTCGTACATCAGCACCCAGGTGTCGGTGCCGTGGCGGCGCCACAGGTTGGGTGCTTCGGTGGCGACGGTCTCGGAGTCGATCTTCTGCGGGTTGAAGACCCAGCCGCCGTTGACGCGTTCGGAGATCGCCTGGCGCAGGTGGCCCGGCGTGTCGTGGGCAACGTAGAACAGGTGGTAGCGGTCGCCGATCTTCGTGATGTCGCCGTCGATGGCGCTCTTGCCCTTCACCGGGTAGGTGAACAGCGGCTCGGGCGGCGTCGTCAGCGTCGTGAAATCGGCGTCGGCGTAGCTGTAGACGAGGTGGTCCTGGCCTTTCTTCACGCGCGTCGTGAAGTACACCATCAGCCGTTGCGAGGCTTCGTCCCAGATCGTCTCCGGCGCCCAGGCCACGCCGAGGTCGCCCTGCTGGGGAAACAGGCTGGCCACCGGCACGCGGCTGTGCGTCCAGTGGATGAGGTCCAGCGACTTCATGAAGATGAGGTTGCGGTTGTTGCCCCAGCCGTATTCCTCGCCAGGGCGCTCCCAGTCCGTCTCGCGCAGCCCGGCCTGCTTGGCGAAGATGTGCAGGTCGGTCATCGACAGGTAGAACGCGCCGTCGGGCCCGCGCATCAGGTGCGGGTCGCGCACGCCCTTCTGCTCGGCCAGCACGCGGCCCAGGAAAATGGGCTGGCCGCCGTTGACGTCGGTGAACGTGTAGCCGTCGGGCGACGTGGCGAAGTAGAGGTCGTGCGTCTCGTCCTTGAAGTAGACGAGCAGATAGGCCGTCAGGTCCTGTTCCGCCGGCCGCACTGTCGATGCCGCGGGCAGCTTGTCGACGATGCTCAGCAGCTTGTCCGGCCGGGCGACTTCGAGTTTCGGGACCTGGGCGAAGGCAGTCGCCGCGGCGAGCAGCGACAGGGCGAGCAGGGAGGGCAGCTTCATGCGCGGAGCATGCCCTCGAGACCCGCCCGCGAGGAGGCGCGCGGGCAAGTGCTCAGCAGGTTGATCATGGCAAGCGCCCCGCATGGCGCTTGTCCTTCGGCCGGCGTCGAACAGCGCGCAGGCGCTGTTCTCTGCCCGGCCTCAGCCCTCGCTGATCCGCTTGGCGAGATGCGCCAGCGCTTCCTCCACCTGGTCCACCAGCACCAGGCACAGGTCGCCCGGCTGCAGGCGGGCCAGCGCGCGGTCGATGGCGATGAACTCGCCGACGATTTCCTCGATGTGCGTCGTGCGCGACGCGCCTTCCAGCCCGGCGCGCAGCAGCGCGACGACCTCGCCGGCCTGGCGGCCGCGCTGGCAGGCGTCTTCATAGAGGATGACGTCGTCGAACGCGGCGCCGAGGATCTCGGTCTGCACGCGGATGTCCTCGTCACGGCGGTCGCCAGCGCCGCTGATGACGACGCTGCGCTTCTTGGCCGGCATCGCGGCGACGGCGCCGACCAGTGCCCTCATCGCGTCGCCGTTGTGGCCGTAGTCGGCAATGATGGTGGCGCCCTTGTAGTCCATCACGTTGAAGCGGCCCGGCGCGTTGTCGGCGTCGTTGGCGAAGCTGGCCACGCCGCGGCGGATGGTGTCCCAGTCCAGTCCCACACCCCAGGCGGCGGCGACGGCGGCCATCGCGTTCTCGACCTGGAAGCCGATGACGCCGCCGCGCGTCAGCGGGATGTCGCGCAGCGGGATGCTCTCGCGCCACACGCCCTGCGCGGCGACGAGCTGGTCGCCGTCCACGTAGACGCAGCGCTTGCCCTGGGCGCGGTGCGTGGCCATGACCGGGTGGTGGCGGTCGGCCGCGAAGTAGATGACCTGACCCGGGCAGATGGCGGCCATCTGCGCGGTCAGCGGATCGGTCGCGTTCAGCACCGCGTAGCCGGAGGGGGCCACGTTCTGCACGATGACGCGCTTGACCAGCACCAGGTCTTCCGCCGTGTGCAGGAAGTTCATGCCCAGGTGGTCGCCCGCGCCGACGTTGGTGACAACGGCGACCTGGCAGCGATCGAAGCCCAGGCCTTCGCGCAGGATGCCGCCGCGGGCGGTCTCCAGCACGGCGGCTTCCACGTCCGGGTGCATCAGCACGTTGCGTGCGCTCTTGGGGCCGGAGCAGTCGCCGCTGTCGATCTGGCGGCCGTCCACGTAGACGCCGTCGGTGTTGGTCATGCCGACCTTCAGGCCGCAGCTGGCGAACAGGTGGGCGATCAGGCGCGTGACCGTGGTCTTGCCGTTCGTGCCGGTGACGGCCACGACGGGGATGCGACCGTCCTCGGCCTTGGGGCCCGTGCCGAACAGGTGGCCGATGATGGCCTCGCCGACGTTGCGGCCCTTGCCGAAGCTGGGGCTCAGGTGCATGCGCAGGCCCGGCGCGGCGTTGACCTCGACGATGCCGCCGTTGATCTCCTCCAGCGGCCGCAGCACGCTCTCGGCGACCACGTCCACGCCGCAGACATGCAGGCCCACGACCTGCGCCGCCGCGATGGCGCGGGCGGCCACCTCGGGGTGCACGTCATCCGTCACGTCGGTGGCAGTGCCGCCGGTGCTCAGGTTGGCGTTGTTGCGCAGGATGACGCGCTGCCCCTTCTCCGGCACGGATTCGGGGGTCAGGTTCTGCTGCGTGAGGCGCGCGACGGCGATGTCGTCGAAGCGGATCTTGGTCAGCGACGTGGCATGGCCGTCACCACGGCGCGGGTCGGCGTTGACCTTGTCGACCAGCTGCTTGACGGTCAGCTGGCCGTCGCCGATGACGTGCGGCGGGTCGCGGCGGGCCGCGGCGATGAGCTTGTCGCCGATGACCAGCAGCCGGTAGTCGCCGCCGGGCAGGAACTTTTCGACCATGACCTGGCCGATCTCGTCGGCGGCCTTGTAGGCGATGTCGAAGTGCGCGCGGTCCACGACGTTCACGGTCACGCCCTTGCCCTGGTTGCCGTCCTGCGGCTTCACGACGACCGGCAGGCCGATCTCGAGCGCGACGGCCCAGCCGTCGTCCGGCGATTCGACCGGACGGCCGATGGGCACGGGCACGCCGGCCGATTGCAGCAGCCGCTTGCAGAGGTCCTTGTCCTGCGCGATGGACTCGCTGACGGCGCTGGTCGCGTCCACCTCGGCGGCCCAGATGCGGCGCTGCTTGGCGCCCCAGCCGAACTGCACCAGGCTGCCCTGCGTCAGGCGGCGGAACGGGATGCCGCGCGCCTGCGCCGCGTTGACGATGGAGCCGGTCGAGGGGCCCAGGCGGATGTCTTCGTCCAGCTCGCGCAGCGCGGCGAGCACGGCGTCGTCGTCGAACTCGCCGCCGTCGAGCGCGGCGTTGACGAGCTTGACGGCCTGCTCGAAGGCCAGGCGGCCGACGTCTTCCTCGCTGTACTCGATGACGATCTGGTAGGTGCCGGCCTCGGGCGTCACATGCGTCTGGCTGAACGTGACAGGGCAGCCGGCCTGGGCCTGCAGTGCCAGCGTGGCCTGCTCCAGCACCTGGGCCAGCGAGGTGTCAGCACGCAGCGCGCCGATGGTGGGGAAGAGCTTGCGCAGGCGGGCCTCGAAGCCGGGCAACCGTTCGAGCGAGCGCTCGGCCTCGGCGCAATGCACGACGGCCTCGATGGCCGTGTGGCGACTCCACATGTTGGGGCCGCGCAGCGCGCGGGTGCGGGAAACGTCCATGTTGTTTGGCGGTGCTTTGTTTTGGAGTTCAGCTCTGCTGAAGCCGTGGAGGCTTCAGGCCAGGTGGAGTTCGGGGACGAAGGTGTCGAGGCCGGCGGCGATGAGCTCGGGCGAGATGCCCAGCGCCCAGGCCGCGGCGACGGCGGCCAGCAGCGTGGAGGCGTCCGTCGCGCCGGCGCCGAAGCGGCGCAGCAGCGCGTCGATGTTGGCGCCCGGCGTCTCGGCCGGGCCTTGCGCCAGCACGGCGGCGCCGCCGCGCAGGAAGACGGCGCGGCCGCCGCGCTCGCGGTGCTGCTGCATGGCGGGCAGGCCGGCGTCCTCGGCGTAGAAGACGACCTCGCCGTCGCTCAGCTCGGCCATGTCGACGAGTCGGGGGTGGGCCGCATTCAGCACGGCGGCGCCGTCGCTCAGCACGACGTCGACCTGCGTGCGCAGCACCTTGTAGAGCTGGTCCTCGTTCTGCACGTCGAACTCGGCCAGCGCATCGATGCCGCCCAGGTCGGTGACAACGCCGACGGCGGCGCGGTCATACGCCAGGCCGTCGCGCAGGATGGAGGCAGGGCTGTTCTCGACGACGACGGCGTTGACGCCGCGGTTCATCAGCAGGCGGTGGGCGGCGTCCCAGCGGGCGCTGTCGCGCTTCTCGACGCGGCGCGTGCCGAGGAACAGGCCGTCCTTGCAGGCCAGGCCGACGTGGCGGCCGTTCAGGTGCAGCAGCCAGGCGACGAGGCGCGTGATCTGGCGCCCGCCCGTCGAGCCGGCCACGCCGACGATGGGGATGCGGCCGGTCTCGTCCTCGGCGAACAGGTGGTCGATGATGGCCTGACCCACGGGCTGCGGCGCGCCGCCGGCGGGCTTCAGATGCATCAGCAGGCCGGGGCCGGCGTTGACCTCGACGATGGCGCCGCCGGTCTCGGCGAGCGGCTTGGAGATGTCCTCGGTGACGAGGTCCACGCCGGCGATGTCCAGCCCCACGGTGCGCGCGGCCAGCGACACCGCGTGCGCGACCTCGGGGTGCACGTCGGGCGTGCAGTCGATGGCGACGTTGCCGTTGCGCTGGATCAGCACGGCCTTGCCCTGCGGCGGCACAGCTTCGGGCGTGAAGCCCTGGCGCTGCAGGTCCAGCAGCACGACGGGGTCCTCGCCGAGCTGGATGCGGTTGAGCGGGAAGTCCTCGGTCAGGCCGCGGCGCGGGTCGGTGTTGATCTGCAGGTCGACCAGCTGCGCGATGGTGTGTGCGCCGTCGCCGTGCACCCAGGCGGCCTCGCCGCGCGCGGCGGCGACGACCTGGCCGCCGACGACCAGCACGCGGTGCTCGTTGCCGGGGATGTAACTCTCCACCAGCACCGACGAGCCCTCGGCATCGGCCAGCTTGAAGGCGGCTTCGCAGTCGGCCTGGGTCGAGATGTCCAGCGTGACGCCGCGGCCGTGGTTGCCGTCGCTGGGCTTGATGACGACCGGCAGTCCGATGTCCTGCGCGACGCCCCAGGCCTCGGCGGCGGTCTTGACCTCCTGGCCGCTGGGCACGGGCACGCCCACGGCCTTGAGCAGCGTCTTGGTCAGGTCCTTGTCGCCGGCGATGCCTTCGGCGATGGCGCTGGTCATGTCGGTCTCGGCCGTCCAGATGCGGCGCTGGCGCGCGCCGTGGCCCAGCTGCACGAGGTTGCCGTCGTTCAGGCGGATGTGCGGGATGCGGCGGTCCGTCGCGGCCGCGACGATGGCCGCCGTGGACGGGCCGAGGTAGCAGTCGTCCAGCTTGTCGCGCACGCGGGCGACGGCGGCGGGCACGTCGAAGGGCCGGTCGTTGATCATGGCCATGATCAGCGCGTGGCCCTCGGCCAGGGCGGCCCGGGCGACCTGCTCGTCACGCGCGCGGAACACCATGCGGTAGACGCCGCGCTTGGACGTGGAGCGCGTCTGGCCGAAGCCGGTGGGCATGCCGGCCAGGTTCAGCAGCTCGATGACGATGTGCTCCAGCACATGGCCGCACCAGGTGCCTTCGTGCAGCCGCTCCAGGAAACCGCCGCGCTCGCCGACGCCGCAGTGGTGCTCGATGAGGTTGGGCAGGGCGGCGGTCAGGCGGTCGTTGAAGCCGGGCAGCTGGTGGCTGGGGAAATCCTCCAGCTCACCGAGGTCCAGCCAGACTTCCAGCACCGGGCGGTAGGTCCACATGTTGGGCCCGCGCAGGTAATTGACGCGCAACAGTTGGATGTCCTGGCGGATGACTTCTTTTTGGCTCATGGGGTAGGAGGTAGGCGCGGCTAGCGCGTGGAATTGTGCGCCGAAGTCATCGGGGAGAATCGCGTCAGCCCCTTGGAGCCCACAAGAACATGCCAGATCAACTTCCCGCCCCATCGACTCATCCTCAAACGGCCGCCCTCCATGGGCGACTCCTGGCTGGGGAAAACGTGGTGGCCACGCTGGAGGTTGACCTGGACGCCCACGGGCACTTCGGCCAGGGCCTGATCGCGTTGACGAATGCACACCTGCTGGCGTTCGAGCCCGCCAGCGGCTCGTGGAGCGATTTCCCGCTCGCGCCGGGGCTGGCTCTCAAGCTCAGCGACCATGGCGGCCTGGCCTTCCTGGAACTTTTTGACACCGAAAAGAGGCTGGCGCGCTGGCGCTTCACGCTGGCCGGCAACCCGGCCGCCGTCAAGCTGGTGGACGCCTTCGAGCGCGAGCAGCAGCGCCGTGCCGGCGAGCCCGTGCGTGTCGACGAGGAGGAGGGTGAGGACTTCGACTTCGGCGAATCCAGCAAGCCGCCCAGCACCTGGGTGCTGCTGCGGCTGTGGCGCTTCGCGCGGCCCTACCAGGGCCAGCTGCTGCTGGGCTTTGCGCTGATGCTCGGCGCGACCGGCGCGACGCTGGTGTCGCCCTACCTGACCATGCCGCTGATGGACAGGGTGCTGATCCCGTTCCAGAACGGCCAGGCCATCGACCCCGGCCTCGTCACGCTGCTGCTGGGCGGCCTGCTGGGTGCGGCGCTGGTGTCCTGGGCCATGGGCTGGGCCAAGACCTACCTGCTGTCGCTGGTGTCCGAGCGTATCGCGGCCGACCTGCGCACCACGACGTTCGAACACCTGCTGGGCCTGTCGCTGGAGTACTTCGGCAACAAGCGCACCGGCGACCTGATGTCGCGCATCGGGTCGGAGACCGACCGCATCAGCGTGTTCCTGTCGCTGCACGCGCTGGACTTCATCACCGACGTGCTGATGCTGGCGATGACGTCCATCATCCTGTTCAGCATCCACCCCGGCCTCGCGCTGGCGACGCTGGTGCCGCTGCCGTTCATTGCCTGGCTGATCCACCTCGTGCGCGACCGGCTGCGCACCGGCTTCGAGAAGATCGACCGCGTCTGGGGCGAGATCACCAATGTGCTGGCCGACACCATCCCCGGCATCCGCGTCGTCAAGGCCTTCGCTCAGGAGTCGCGCGAGGCGCGACGCTTCAAGGAGGCCAACATCAACAACCTGCACGTCAACGACCGGCTCAACAAGACCTGGAGCCTGTTCACGCCCACGGTCGCGCTGCTGACCGAGATGGGCCTGCTGGTGGTGTGGGGCGTGGGCATCTGGCTGATCGCGCACCAGAGCATCACGGTGGGCACGCTGACCGCCTTCCTGGCCTACATCGGCCGCTTCTACGGCCGTCTCGACTCGATGAGCCGCATCGTGTCCGTCACGCAGAAGGCCGCGGCCGGCGCCAAGCGCATCTTCGACATCCTGGACCACGTCTCGAACGTGCCCGACCCGGTGAACCCGCAGCCGTTCGAGAACGTCACCGGCGCGATCTCGATGCAGGGCGTCAACTTCCGCTACGGCTCGCGTTCCATCATCCGCTCGCTGAACCTGGACATCCGCCCCGGCGAGATGGTGGGCCTGGTGGGCCACAGCGGCTCGGGCAAGAGCACGCTGGTCAACCTGATCTGCCGCTTCTACGACGTGACCGAGGGCGGCATCAAGGTCGACGGCGTGGACCTGCGCCGCGTCAAGGTGGCCGACTACCGCCGCCACATCGGCCTGGTGCTGCAGGAGCCCTTCCTGTTCTTCGGCACCATCGCCGAGAACATCGCCTACGGCAAGCCCGACGCGACGCGCGACGAGATCGTCGCCGCCGCCCGCGCGGCCCATGCGCACGAGTTCATCCTGCGCCTGCCGCACGGCTACGACAGCCTCGTCGGCGAGCGCGGCCAGGGCCTGTCGGGAGGCGAGCGCCAGCGCATCTCCATCGCCCGCGCGCTGTTGATCGACCCTGCCATCCTCATCCTCGACGAGGCCACGTCCGCGGTCGACACCGAGACCGAGAAGGAAATCCAGCGGGCTCTCGACAACCTCGTGAAGGGCCGCACCACCATCGCCATCGCCCACCGCCTGTCCACGCTGCGCAAGGCCGACCGGCTCGTCGTCATGGATCGCGGCGAGATCGTCGAGCTGGGCCCGCACGACGAGCTGATCGCGCTGCAGGGGCACTACTGGCGGCTGTGGGAGGCGCAGGCCCGCCGCGTCGATGCTGAAGGCGACGAAGACAGCGGCCTGATGGTCGTCGCGCCCAACCCCAACGCGCATACGGTGAACGCATGAGCAACCTGCCTTTTCGCGACCTGGCGCTCGACGCCAATGGCCGCCTGGTGCTGACCGACCTGGACGGTGCCACCCACGTCGGCGTGACGCCTGTGCGCGCCCATCCGATCTCTGCGCCCGACGAGGGCGTGTCGCTGGTCGGCGTGCATGGCCATGAGCTGGCCTGGGTCGAACGCATCTCCGCGCTGCCCGACGGCCCGCGCCGCCTGCTGGAGGCCGAGCTGGCCGCGCGCGAGTTCCACCCCGTGCTCAAGCGGCTGATCTCGGTGAACACCTTCGCGACTCCCAGCACCTGGCGCATTGAGACCGACCGCGGCGAGATCGACTTCGTGCTGAAGAGCGAGGAGGACATCCGCCGTCTCGAGGAAGGCCGGCTGCTCATCACGTCCACGCATGGCGTGCAGCTGCAGGTGCCGGACCGCTGGGCGCTGGACAGGGCATCGAAGCGGCTGCTGGAGCGCTTCCTCTAACCGCGGCCCGGCGCCGCTGGAGCTGTCATGAAGACCCTGCTCGGTGCCGCACTGATCTGCTTCACGGCGCTGGCGCACGCCGCACCCGGCTGCGACGCGCGCTGGCAGCACGAGGTGCAGGCCCGCCTGGGTGGCGACGGCCATGGTCCCGACCTCGGCTCGGCCGAATGGCAGGGCGCCGTCGAACACGAGTTGGGCCTGCGCGACGCGCCCGAGCGAGGCAGCCCGGCCTGGTGCCGGCGCGTGCAGCAGGCGCTGGACGAGTCCCGCCGTGCGCCCACCTGCCGCACTCGCCAAGCCCGCGGCAGCGTGGAGGAGCTGGTCTGTCAGCGCGCCGGGCTGGCACTGCTGGATACCCGTGTCGCCCAGGCGTTTGCGGGCGCGCAGCGCCGCGCGGTGAACAAGCACCCGCCGGTGCTGGCCGCCGAGCAGCAAGGCTGGCGCCGCGAGCGGCACGACTGCTGGAAGGCCGGGGCCGACCCGGCCGCGCCCGGCGCCATCGAGGCCCGCGCTGCCTGCGTGCGCGAGTCGTCGATGCGGCGCCTGCTGGAGCTGCAGGCGCGCTACCGGCTCGTGGCGGTGTCGGCCACGGCACGCTGGCGTTGCGAGGACGGCAGCGAGGTTGCCGTCCGGTTCTTCAACGCGACGGAGCCGCCCAGCCTCATCGCCGAGCGGGGTGACCAGCAATCGCTGATGACGCAACAGCCCGCCGCCAGCGGCAGCCGCTACGCCGGGCGCAACGAAAGCTACTGGGAGCACCAGGGCGAGGCCCGCGTCGTCTGGGGCTGGCAAGCGCCCGAGCTGCGCTGCATGAAGGAGTGACCGCCATGTTCCGCCTGCTCGGCCTCGACCACCTCGTGCTGCGCATCGTCGACCTCGACGCGATGCTGGCCTTCTACGTCGGCGTGCTGGGTTGCAGCATCGAGCGCCGGCAGGACGAGATCGGCCTCGTGCAGCTGCGCGCCGGCCGGTCGCTGATCGACCTCGTGACGGTGGACGCCAAGCTGGGCCGCATGGGCGGCGCGGCACCGGGCGTGGAAGGGCGCAACCTCGACCACTTCTGCCTGCGCGTCGAGCCCTTCGACGGCGACGCCCTTCGCGCCCACCTCGCGGCGCATGGCGTGCAGGCCGGCGCGACCGAAAGCCGCTACGGCGCGGAGGGCGAAGGCCCGTCGATCTACTTCAGCGACCCCGAGGGTAACGTCGTCGAGTTCAAGGGGCCGCCCGGGAGCGTCGCATGAAACCTCTGACCCGTGCCATCGTCTGGGGCGGCCTGCTGGCCGGTTCCGGCGACCTCGTCTTCGCGCTGAGCTACTACGGCATGAAGTTGAGCGTGTTCCAGGGCGTCGCCGCCGGCCTCATCGGCCGCGAAGCGGCCTTCGGTGGCGGGCCGGCGACGTTTGCGCTGGGCGTGGTGCTTCACTACGCCATCGCGCTGGTCTGGGCGGCGATCTTCTGTGTCGCGGGTCGGCGCCTGCCGGCTTTGCTGCGCAACGCCGCGGCGGCCGGGCTGGCCTACGGCCTCGTCGTCTACTTCGGCATGAACCACGTCGTGCTGCCGCTGTCGGCGCTGCATCTGCCCTTCCTGCCGCTGCGCATCGACGGCGCGGCCATCGCGGCGCACTGCCTGCTGTTCGGCTTCCCGATCGGCCTGGCCGCACGCCGCGTGCTGATGGGCGGCCCGCCGCACGGCGAGGGCGCGACGCCTGACTGAGCGCTGCTGGTTTGCGCTGGGTCAAGACTCGGCCATTCGGCAGCGCGACGCCTGCTGCGCGTAACCGGACTTTCATGCGCGCCGGTCAGGCTGCGGACACGCGTTGCGCGTGTCCGAGGAGGCTTCTCCATCATGTCCATGTTCTGGGACCAGGTCCGTACCCTGCGCTGGGACGACCACCGCTACTACCACCAGTGCCGCTTCAACCAGGCGCTGCACCTCGTCAGCGCGATCAGCTTCCTGGTCGCCTACGGGCTGCTGTTCTTCGACCCCGCCGCGGCGGCCTGGCTGGGCTGGTGCGTCGGCATGGTCACGCGGCAGAGCGGCCACATCTTCTTCGAACCGCGTGGCTATGACCACGTCAACGGCGCCAGCGACGCGCACAAGGAGGCCATCAAGGCCGGCTTCAACATGCGCCGCAAGGCCGTGCTGATCGGCGTCTGGCTGGCCGTGCCGGCGCTGCTGGCGCTCAGCCGCGGCCTGTTCGGGCTCATCGAGCCGGCAGTCGGCACCTCGGGCTATCTGCACGACGTCGGGTGGGCCTGGCTGATGCTGGGCGCCTCCGGCCTCGTGCTGCGCGGCCTGCAGCTGGCCGTGCTGCGCAGCCCGAGCTGGGGGCTGGCCTGGGTCGTCAAGATCCTGACCGACCCGCTGCACAACGTCGACATCTACTGGCGCTCGCCGCTGGCACTGCTGCGCGGCCAGCGCTACGACCCCATCGAGCACGGCCACTGACAGCGGCGCTTGCACAATGGCGGGCACCATGCCCGCCTTGCCTGCCAAGCTGCCCAACACGGGCACCACCATCTTCACCGTCATGTCGGCGCTGGCCGCCGAGCACGGCGCCGTCAATCTCGGCCAGGGCTTCCCGGACTTCGGCGCCGACCCGGTGCTGCTGCAGGCTGTCACCGACGCGATGGCCGCGGGCCACAACCAGTACCCGCCGATGACAGGCGTGCCGGCGCTGCGACAGGCCATCGCGGCCAAGCTCAACGGACTCTACGGCTCGGCCTACGACGCGGACCGCGACATCACCGTCACGGCCGGCGGCACGCAGGGCCTCATCACGGCGCTGCATGCCTGCGTCGGTGCGGGCGACGAGGTCATCATCCTGGAGCCGGCCTACGACAGCTACGACCCCGCCATCCGCCTCGCCGGCGCCGTGCCGGTGGGCGTGCCGATGACGGGGGACTACCGCATCGACTGGGCGGCCGTGCGCGCCGCCATCACGCCGCGTACGCGGGCGCTGGTCATCAACACGCCGCACAACCCCAGCGGCCGCGTCGCCACCAGCGACGACCTGCGCGAGCTGGAGCGCATCGCCGAAGCGCATGACCTGTTCGTCGTCAGCGACGAGGTCTACGAGCACATGGTCTTCGATGGTGCGCCGCACGAGAGCGTGGCGCGCTTTCCTGGGCTGCGCGAACGCAGCTTCCTCGTCAGCAGCTTCGGCAAGACCTTCCACGTGACGGGCTGGAAGGTCGGCTTCGTCGCCGCGCCGCCGGCCCTGAGTGCGGCGTTCCGGCGGCTGCACCAGTACACGGTGTTCACGGTCCACACGCCGACGCAGCACGCACTCGCCGCCTACCTCGCCGACCCGGCGCCATGGCAGGGCCTGAGCGGCTTCTACCAGGCCAAGCGCGACGCCTTCCGCGCCGCGCTCGCCGAGACAGGGTTGAAGCTGCTGCCCTGCGAAGGCACCTACTTCCAGACGGTGGACTACCGCGCCCTGTCTGACCGCTCCGAGCTGGACTTCGCCAAGTGGCTGACGACCGAGATCGGCGTCGCCGCGATCCCGCTGTCGGTCTTCTACCAGCAGCCGCAGGAGCGGCGGCATGTGCGGTTCTGCTTCGCGAAGCGGGACGAGACGCTGGCCGAAGCAACGAGGCGGCTGGCGAGGCTGGCATGAGCAGCGATGCGAAGCAGCAGGCCCAGGACCTGCACGAGCAGGCGCATGCGCTCGATGGTGCCGACGACGACGAGGCGCTGCGCCTGTACCACGAGGCGCTCCAACTCGATCCGGCGCGTCCGTCGACGCTCTACAACCTCGGCCTCATCCACAAGTACCGTGGCGAATGGGTCGAGTCGCGCGAGTTCAATCGCCGTTCCGTCGAGCTGCAGCCGGATGGCGAGGCGGCGAACTGGAATCTCGCCATCGCCGCGACGGCGCTGTGCGACTGGGCCACGGCGCGGGCCGCATGGCAGCGTCTGGGCATCAAGGTGGCCGAAGGTGACGGACCCATCGACGACGATTTCGGCACGGCGCCGGTGCGCCTCAACCCCGACACCCATGGCGAGGTGGTCTGGGGCAAGCGCATCGATCCCGTGCGGGTGCTCATCATGAACATCCCGTTCCCGGCCTCGGGTTTCAGGCTCGGCGACATCGTCCTTCACGATGGGGCACCCACCGGGACGCGGACCTCCGGAGGGCGCGAGTACGACGTCTTCAACGTACTGGAGCTGCATGCTCCTTCGCGCATGGCGACCTTCGAGCTGGACGTCGAGGTCGGGTCGCCCGACGCCATCGAGGCGCTTGACGAGATGGCGTCCGGCGCGCACGTCTACGTCGAGGACTGGACGTCCACCGTCCGCATGCTCTGCAAGGCCTGTAGCGAAGGCACCCCTCACGAGCATCACGATGAAGACGGTGGCCGGGACGACAGCTGGGCCGAGCGACGCACGCTGGGTGCTGCGGCGGAGGACGAAGCGACCCTTCGCGCGACGCTCGCGCTTTGGGATGCGCCCGGGCGCCGTGTGATCGGGCTGGCACTGGCGCTGTCACCGTCGACCTCCAACTAGGGCTCCGTTGGCATGCCCCGTGCTAACCCTGAGGCAAGGCCGGCAGGCCTGCCAGCAGTGGCGATGCCGGTCGTGAACCAGATCACGGAGTCCAAGATGCTGCACCTCTCGCATGCCCCCACCGATGCACCAAAGCGGGCAGCCGCTGCACCCAAGCAGACGGCAGGCGAGCTATTCAGCAAGTCCATCAACTTGTCGGGCCGGCGCCGCTTCACGTCGCAGCGACTGGTGCTCTACGCGCTGCTGGCCTCGCAGGGGCGCGAGGGCGCGCTCGCCACGGCCCACGATGCGCTGGCGATCTTCCGCGACGCGCACGCCGCGCTGCTGGATGGCGAGCTGTCGCCCAAGTTGATGGGCGGCGAGCTGAAGGAGGCCTATTTCGGTGCAGACAAGGCCAACGAGCGAATCGTCGCCTTCGTCGAGCTGGCGCAGCGCACGCTGGATGCGTTGGCCGCGCACATGCACAGCGCCGCATCGCTGCTGGAGGAATTGGTGGACGCCGCCACGCCGCTGCTGGCCACGCTGAACCGCCTGACCCAGCTCTACGAGGACCTCGCCCGCCAGCAGGCCGCGTCGGCCAAGAAGCAGCTGACGGCCGTCATGGGCGACATCGAGCTGATCGCCAAGCATGCGCGCATCGTGTCGTTCAACGCCCAGGTCGTCGCGGCGCGCGCGGGTCACTCGGGTCGCGAGTTCGCCGTCGTGTCGGGCGAGCTGACGCAGATCACCGGCAAGCTCGACGGCCTCGTCCGCGAGGCGGTGCGCAGCGCCGTGGCCTGACGGTCAGCCGCCCAGCAGCGGGCCGAGGACGAACCAGACGAGGAAGTTGTGCGCGGCGTGGGTGCTGTAGGCCGCCACGGCCGCGAACCGGAAGCCGGCGGGCCGGCACAGCCAGTAGGCCAGCGCGAACAGGCTGCCGGCGACGAAGGTGGTCAGCCCGTGGCCCAGCCCGCCGTTCACCCAGTGCGCGCCGCCGAACAGCGTGGCGCTCGCCATCACGCAGGCCAGCGCCGGGGCCCGCAGCCGGCGCAGCGGCTCGATGGGCAGGCACTGGCCCAGCAGCGTCTCCCAGGCCGGAAACAGGAACACGCCCAGCAGCAGGAAGCCCAGCGAACTGAGTTCGCCCATGTTGCCCGCTGCGGACTCGCCGAACCAGCCGTCCGGCAGCAGCGCGTTGGCCAGCAGCGCCGTGCCGAGGCTGGCCGGCGCAGTGCACAGCGACAGACCCAGGCCCAGCCCGAAGGCGGCGGTCCAGGGGCGGCGGGCCAGCAGTGCGGGCCAGTTCATGCGGGTCGCAACGGGCAGTCCATGCCGTTCTCCGGGGTGTCGGCCAGCCGGCTCGCCAGCTCGGTCCGCAGGCCTTGCAGCGCCGCGATGCGGCCGTCGATGTCCGCCAGCTTGCGCGCGAGCGTGGCCCGCAGCGCCGGGGCGGCGGCGTCGCCCGCGGCCAGCCGTGGCAGGTCGGCCGCGATCTCGGCCAGCGTGAAGCCCAGCTGCTGGGCCGTGCGCACATAGCCCAGCCACTGCACGGCTTCCTCGGGGTAGTCGCGGTAGCCGTTGGCGGCGCGGCGGGCTTGCAGCAGGCCGCGCTTCTCGTAGAAGCGCAGGCTGTCGCGGCTCAGGCCGGTGCGGGCGGACAGGGTGCCGATCTGCATGGACGTCGGGGCGGTGGGCGAAAGTGCTTGACCCTGGAGCGTAGTCCAGGGTCGAGCATGCGCGCCGTCATCACGTCCTCAGTGTTCATGTTCTCTTTCAATCCTTCCCAGTTCCGATGCGTCGTGCGTGCGAGCGCGGCCTATGACCTCGTCGTCACGGCACCGTTCGCCACGCCGTGGAGCTTCGCCATCGCCTTTGGTCAGCTCGGCGCCGTCAACCACGCGCTGGGCGGCCAGCCGCTGCCGGCGTTCGCGCCGCTGCAGATGCTGTTCGCGCTGCTGATGGGCAGCGTCGTGCTGGTGTGGTCCGTGCTGCGGCTGCGCGCGCCGACGCAGCAGTTCGGCCGCTACGACGCCGCGGCGCGCGGGCTGTTCAGCCTGTGGATGGCCTGGGCCTGGGCGCAGACGGGCCAGCCCGTGCTGCTGCTGTTCCTGTTGCCGGAGCTGGCCTGGGCCGTGGTGCAGGCGTGGCGGGTGAGGCGCGAGGGCTGAGCATTCGGCAAGGGGCAACCGAGCTTTCGGCGGGCCCGCGGATTTCACCGGCGGCCGGCGGGGCCGGACAATCGCGAGTTCCCGATTCCGCATCGACCCGCCCGCACCGCCATGCCTACCTACCGCTCCAAGACCTCCACCGCCGGCCGCAACATGGCAGGTGCCCGCTCGCTGTGGCGCGCCACCGGCATGAAGGACGACGACTTCTCCAAGCCCATCATCGCCATCGCCAACTCCTTCACCCAGTTCGTGCCCGGCCACGTGCACCTGAAGGACCTGGGCCAGCTGGTGGCCCGCGAGATCGAGCGCGTGGGCGGCGTGGCCAAGGAGTTCAACACCATCGCCGTGGACGACGGCATCGCGATGGGCCACGACGGCATGCTGTATTCGCTGCCCAGCCGCGACATCATTGCCGACTCGGTCGAGTACATGGTCAATGCCCACTGCGCCGACGCGCTGGTGTGCATCTCCAACTGCGACAAGATCACCCCCGGCATGCTGATGGCCGCGATGCGGCTCAACATCCCCGTCGTGTTCGTCTCCGGCGGCCCGATGGAGGCCGGCAAGGTGCGCCTGGCGGTGCCCGGCACGGCCAAGATCGAGATCAAGAAGCTGGACCTCATCGACGCGATGGTCATGGCCGCCGACAGCAAGGTCAGCGACGCCGACCTCGCCGAAGTCGAGCGCTCGGCCTGCCCCACCTGCGGCAGCTGCTCGGGCATGTTCACGGCCAACTCGATGAACTGCCTGACCGAGGCGCTGGGCCTCTCGTTGCCGGGCAACGGCACGGTGGTGGCCACGCACGCGGACCGCGAGGAGCTGTTCAAGCAGGCCGGCCGCACGGCCGTCGAGCTGTGCAAGCGCTACTACGAAGGCAATGACGAGAGCGTGCTGCCGCGCGCCATCGGCAAGAAGGCCTTCGAGAACGCGATGACGCTGGACATCGCGATGGGCGGCTCCACCAACACCATCCTGCACATCCTGGCCGCGGCACAGGAAGCCGGCATCGCCTTCGACATGACGGACATCGACCGCCTGTCGCGCGACGTGCCGCAGCTGTGCAAGGTGGCGCCCAACACCAACAAGTACCACATCGAGGACGTGCACCGCGCCGGCGGCATCATGGCTATCCTGGGCGAGCTGGACCGCGCCGGCAAGCTGCACACCGATGCCCCCACCGTGCACGCCAAGACGATGAAGGACGCGCTGGACCAGTGGGACATCGCCCGCAACCCCAGCGACGCCGTCAAGACCTTCTACATGGCCGGCCCGGCCGGCATCCCGACGCAGACGGCCTTCAGCCAGAACACCCGCTGGCCCAGCCTGGACCTGGACCGCGCCGAGGGCTGCATCCGCTCGGTCGAGCATGCCTTCAGCAAGGAAGGCGGCCTGGCCGTGCTGCGCGGCAACATCGCGCTGGACGGCTGTGTCGTGAAGACGGCCGGCGTGGACGACAGCCTGCTGGTGTTCGAGGGCCCGGCCCACGTCGTCGAAAGCCAGGACGAGGCCGTGGCCAACATCCTCGACGACAAGGTCAAGGCCGGCGACGTCGTGGTGGTGCGCTACGAAGGTCCCAAGGGCGGCCCCGGCATGCAGGAAATGCTCTACCCGACCAGCTACATCAAGTCCAAGGGCCTGGGCAAGGCCTGTGCGCTGCTGACTGACGGCCGCTTCTCCGGCGGCACGTCGGGCCTGTCCATTGGTCACTGCTCGCCTGAGGCGGCAGCCGGAGGCGCCATCGGCCTGGTGCGCAACGGCGACCGCATCCGCATCGACATCCCCAACCGCACGATCGACGTGCTGGTCAGCGATGAGGAACTCGCCAAGCGCCGCGCCGAGCAGGACGCCAAGGGCTGGAAGCCGGCCGAGGCGCGTCCGCGCAAGGTGTCAGCCGCGCTGAAGGCCTATGCGCTGCTGGCGACGTCGGCGGACAAGGGCGCGGTGCGGGATTTGAGTCAGCTGGAGGGCTGAGGCGCGCGGCAGTCGCGGCGGCACACCGTGTAGCCGCCCGGTGTCTGTTTTCACGCGGTGAATACCTTGGGTCCCGACCAACGAGACCCGTGAAGACCGACGGCGGATCAGGTGAGAGCATTTTCTTTCAGGTGCGCTGTCGGCGATAGAGACGCATGGCTATGAGCCGAAGCAGCTCATAGCCAGCAACGACGATTCCAAATCCGGCGAGCAGGAGGATGCCTTGTGAACGGTTTGGACCGCAGACCATATTGACGAGGCAGCCGAAGATGATGCGCTGGTAGATGGAGCCCCATGCGTACAACAGTAGGCCAGCGGCAAGCATCGCCGACAGGGACTCTATGCTCGCCCTGGAGCGATACACGAAGCGGGCAGCTTCGTAGGCGCGATAAGGGGCAGTCGAGAACCCCGTCAGACCGATGAACGTCAATGCGAAGAGCAGCGCTTCGAAGGGCAGATCGACCATGACGTTTCAGTTCGGCGAGCAGGCGTCGCGACGGTGATGTCACCCGTCGGCCTGGCGGGCTGAAATCAACCAGCCCGCTCCAACATTGCCTGCAACAGCACGTTGCACCCCGCCTCGATGTGCTCGGGCTTGGCGTCCTCGATCTCGTTGTGGCTGATGCCGTCCTTGCAGGGGATGAAGATCATGCCGGCGGGGGCCAGGCGGGCCATGTAGACGGCGTCGTGGCCGGCGCCTGACACCGCCGGCATGTTGCTGTAGCCCAGCGCGTCGGCGGCTTTCTGCACGGCGGCGATGCAGTCGGCGTGGAAGGGCTGCGCGGGGTAGTTGCTGACGGGCGTGATCTCGATGGGCAGGCCGCTCTCGGCGCTCAGCTTCGCCGCCACTGCGCGGATGTCGGCATCCATCGCCTCGCACAGCGCGTCGGTCGCGTTGCGCAGGTCGATGCTGAACTTCACGCGGCCAGGGATGACGTTGCGGCTGTTGGGGTGCACCTGCACCATGCCCACGGTGCCGCGGCCGTGCGGCGGGTGGCGGTGGGCGCAGGCGACGACCTCCTGCATCAGCTTTGTCGCGACCTGCAGCGCGTCGCGGCGTAATGCCATCGGCGTGGGGCCGGCGTGGGCCTCCATGCCGGTGACGACGCAGTCGTACCAGCGGATGCCCAGCACGCCGGTGACGACGCCGATGGTCTTGTCGTGGTCCTCCAGCACCGGGCCCTGCTCGATGTGGGTCTCGAAGTAGGCGCCGATGGGGTGGTCGCCGGGCACCTGATCGCCGATGTAGCCGATGCGCGCCAGCTCGCCCTTGACCGTCTTGCCTTCGGTGTCGGTGGCCGCGTAGGCGTGCTCCAGCGTGAAGGCCTTGGCGAACACGCCCGAGCCCATCATGACGGGCACGAAGCGCGAGCCTTCCTCGTTCGTCCAGAACGCGACCTCGATGGGCGCCTCGGTCTCGATGCCGTGGTCGTTGAGAGTGCGCACGACCTCGATGCCGGCCAGCACGCCGTAGTTGCCATCAAACTTGCCACCGGTGGGCTGGGTGTCGATGTGGCTGCCGGTCATGATGGGCGGCAGGCTGCTGTTGCGGCCCGCGCGGCGCATGAAGCCGTTGCCGATCTGGTCGATGGTGACCGTCATGCCGGCCTCTCGTGCCCAGCGCGTGACGAGGTCGCGGCCCTGCTTGTCGAGGTCGGTCAGCGTCAGGCGGCAGACACCGCCTTTCTCTGTCGCACCGATCTGCGCCAGCTCCATCAGCGAGGCCCACAGGCGCTGGCCGTTGACGCGGAGCTTGGTGATGTCGGGCTTGGTGCTGGGCATGTCCATCGTGAATCCTTTTAGCGCGCGACGGCGGTGGGAGCGAGGTCGTGCGAGCGCTTGATGGCGGCGTCGAACTGCGGGCCGAACGGCGGGCGCTTCAGGTAGCGGCCGGTGCCTTGCTCGGCACGCAACTCGCCGCGGGCGAACACGACGCGGCCTTGCGCGATCGTGTGGCTCGGGATGCCGCGCACGGTGCGACCCTCGAAGATGTTGAAGTCGTTCTTGGAGAACTGCGTCCTGGCGCTCAGCGTCTTGATGCCGGCCGGGTCCCACAGCACGAGGTCGGCGTCCGCACCTTCGGCGATGACGCCCTTGCGCGGGTACAAGTTGAACAGCTTGGCCGCGTTGGCGGACGTGATGGCGACGAACTCGCTGGGTGTCAGCCGGCCGGAGTTGACGCCGGCGTCCCACAGCACGGCCATGCGCTCCTCGACGCCGCCGCAGCCGTTGGGGATCTTGGCGAAGTTGTCGATGCCAGCGGCCTTCTGGCTCGCGCAGAAGGTGCAGTGGTCGGTCGCGGTCGTGTGCAGCTGGCCGCTCTGCAGGCCGCGCCACAGGAACTCCTGGTGGATCTTGGGACGGAAGGGCGGGCTCATCACATAGGCGGCGGCCTTGGCGAAGTCCGGATCGCGGTAGACGCTGTCGTCGATGAGCAAGTGGCCCGCCAGCACTTCGCCGTAGACGCGCTGGCCACGGGCGCGCGCACGGGCGATGGCCTCGGCGCTTTCGATGCACGACACATGCACGATGTAGATCGGCACGCCCAAAACATCGGCAATGGCGATGGCGCGGTTGGCGGCCTCGCCCTCGACCATGGGCGGGCGCGACATCGGGTGGCCCTCGGGCCCGGTGATGCCCATCTTGGCGACCTCGGCCTGCAGCAGGTAGACCAGCTCGCCGTTCTCGGCGTGCACGGTCGGCATGGCGCCCAGTTCGAGCGCACGCTTGAAGCTGTTCACCAGCGTCTCGTCGTCGCACATGATGGCGTTCTTGTAGGCCATGAAGTGCTTGAAGCTGTTCACGCCTTCCTCGCGCACGAGGATGCCCATGTCGTCGCTGACGGTCTTGTCCCACCACGTCACGGCGACGTGGAAGGCGTAGTCCGCCGCGCTCTTCTCGGCCCAGCCGCGCCAAGTGCGGTAGGCGTCCATCAGCGGCTGCTGCGGGTTGGGGATGACGAAGTCGATGATGCTGGTCGTGCCGCCGGCCAGCGCCGCCGCCGTGCCGGTGAAGAAGTCATCCTGCGTGACCGTGCCCATGAAGGGCAGCTGCATGTGCGTGTGCGGGTCGATGCCGCCGGGGATCAGGTACTGGCCGGTGCCGTCCAGCGTCGTCGTTCCGGCCGGGGCCTCTCGCACAGCGCGCTCGCCGAGGGCGGCGATGCGGCCGTCGACACACAACACATCGGTGCGGGATTCGGCGTCGGCATTGACGACGACGGCACCGCGGATCAACAGGCTCATGTCGCGCTCCTCGTGAGCGGTTGGGGTTGGGTCTTGCCCGCCATCAGCGCGCCGTAGACGATAGCGGCGAGCGCCAGGCCGGCGAACCAGGCGTAGGTGTAGATGGCCTTGAACGCCGCGCCGACCTCGGGGAAGGCGGCTGGGAAGGCGGCGTTCAGGAAGCCGGGGATGTTGGGTGCCACGCCGATGACGAAGGCGATCAGTGCGGCGGTGTTCCAGCCGCCGCGGTAGCTGTAGCGGCCGCCTTCGCGGTAGAGGTCATCGACGACCAGCTCCGTCTTGCGCAGCACGTAGTAGTCGACGATGAGGATGCCCGCCACCGGCCCCAACAGCGCCGAGTAGCCGATCAGCCACGTGAAAATGTAGCCCTGCGTGGAGGCCAGGATCTTCCACGGCATCATCGCGATGGCGATGCCGGCGGTGATGATGCCGCCCAGCTTGTAGCTGACCTTGCCCGGCGCCAGCGCCGAGAAGTCGTAGGCCGGGCCGACGAGGTTGGCCGCGAGGTTGACGCTGACGGTGTCGATCAGCAGCACGATGAGGCCGATCAGCACGGCCGCGCCGGTCATGCGGCTGGCCACGTCCACCGGGTCCCACAGCGCCTTGCCGTAGATGACGACGGTGGCCGAGGTGACGAACACGGCGAGCGCCGCCAGCAGCCCCATCGGCACCGGCAGGCCGATGGCCTGGCCGACGAGCTGGTCGCGCTGGCTCTTGGCGAAGCGCGTGAAGTCGGGGATGTTCAGCGCCAGCGTGGCCCAGAAGCCCACCATCGCGGTGAGCGACGGCCAGAACGCCGACGAGAACTGGCCGGCCTTCTTGCCGCCTTCGACGAAGGCCGAGGGCTGGTCGAGGATGGGGCCGAAGCCACCGGCCTTGTCCCACGCCCACCACAGCAGCACGAAGCAGATGACGATCTTGATCGGCGCCGTGTAGGTCTCCAGCTTGCGGATGGCCTCGATGCCGTGCACAACGAAGTAGAACTGCAGCGCCCAGAACAGCAGGAAGCAGCCGAACTGCGCCGCGCTGATGCCCAGCACGGGCAGCGGCTCGACGCTGAGCGGATGGCCGACCAGCACGCCCATCAGCGTGTAGATCATCTGCCCGCCAAACCAGGTCTGGATGCCGTACCAGCCGCAGGCCACGAGTGCGCGCAGCAGGGCCGGCAGCCGCGCGCCCTGCGTGCCGAACGAGGCGCGCGCCAGCACGGCATAGGGGATGCCGTACTTGGCGCCGGCATGGCCGATCAGCAGCATGGGCACCAGCACGATGAGGTTGCCGAGGAACACCGTGCCCACGGCCTGGCTCCAGCTCATGCCGGACTCGATGAGGCTGGACGCCAGCGTGTACGCCGGGATGCACATCACCATGCCGACCCACAGCGCGGCGAAGTGGTACCAGCGCCACGTTCGCTGAGCGGACGTGGTCGGGACCAGATCAGGATTGCTCAGCGTGGGGTCGGTCATGGTGCTTCCTTGTGCTCAGTGGTGCATGTCGCATTGCGGGGCGAGCGCCGGGCCGCTCCCAAGCCGGCCCGCCCTAGGCGATGTGCTCGTGGCTCGATGCCACGAGCATCGCCGTCCCCGCGGGGGACCGACCAGGCTCGCCCGCGTTCAGCGGGGCGAGATTGGGCGAGGGGCTCACGTGTTCTGCGGGAAAGCAAATTGCGGGCCCTTCGGGGTCGAGTCGGGCCAGCGCTGCATGACGGCCTTGTGCTTGGTGTAGAAGCGCACCGCCTCGGGGCCGTAGGCGTGGTGGTCGCCGAACAGGCTGCGCTTCCAGCCCCCGAAGCTGTTGAAGGCCATGGGCACCGGCAGCGGCACGTTCACGCCCACCATGCCGACCTGGATGTGGTGCACGAACTCGCGCGCCACGTGGCCGTCGCGCGTGAAGATGGCCACGCCGTTGGCGTACTCGTTGGCCTCGATGAGCGCGATGGCCGCGGCCAGGTCGGGTACGCGCACGACGCACAGCACGGGGCCGAAGATTTCTTCCGTGTAGCAGCTCATGTCGGCGCTGACGCCGTCGAGGATGGTGCCGCCGACGAAGAAGCCGTCCTCGTGCCCCGGCACGCGCAGGCCGCGGCCGTCGACGACCGCCTTCGCGCCGGCCTCGACGCCTTCGCCGATGAGCCGCTCCACGCGCTGCTGCGAGGCACGCGTGATCAGAGGCCCCATCTCGGCGCCTGGCTGATGGCCTTCGCCGATCTTCAGCGCCTTCACCTTGGGTGCGAGGGCCGCAACGAGCTTGTCGCCCACATCGCCCACCGCCACGGCCACCGAGATCGCCATGCAGCGCTCGCCGGCCGAGCCGTAGGCCGCGCCCATCAGCGCGTCCACCGCGCCGTCGAGGTCGGCGTCGGGCATGACGACCATGTGGTTCTTCGCGCCGCCCAGCGCCTGCACTCGTTTGCCGAAGGACGAACCGACCTTGTAGATGTGCTCGGCCACCGGCGTGGAGCCGACGAAGCTGACCGCGGCGATGCCGGGGTGCGCCAGGATGGCGTCGACGATGTCCTTGTCGCCCTGGATGACGCTGAAGATGCCGTCGGGCAGACCGGCTTCCTTCAGCCACTGCGCCATCAGTAGCGAGGCCGACGGGTCGCGCTCGCTGGGCTTGAGGATGAAGGCGTTGCCGCAGCCGATGGCGATGGGGTACATCCACATCGGCACCATGGCCGGGAAGTTGAACGGCGTGATGCCGGCCACGACGCCCAGCGGCTGGCGCATGCTCCATGCGTCCATGCCGCGGGCAATCTGCTCGGTGTACTCGCCCTTCAGCAGCTGCGGCATCGCCGTCGCGAACTCGACGACCTCGATGCCGCGGGCCACCTCGCCGAGCGCGTCGGGCAGCGTCTTGCCGTGCTCGCGCACGATGGCTTCGGCGAGCTGCTCCTTGCGCTCCTGCAGCAGCGTGAGGAACTTGAACAGCACGCGGGCGCGGGCCAGCGGTGGCGTCTGGCTCCAGCTCTTCGCGGCCTGCATGGCGGACGCGACCGCGGCGTCGAGGTCGGCCACGCTGCCCAGCAGCAGCTGGCCTTGCACCTGGCCGGTGGCGGGGTTGTGGATGTCCTGCTGGCGTGTGCCGCTGCCGCGGCTGATCTCGCCGGCGATCCAGTGGCCGACTTCATACTGACTCATCTTTCGTCCTTCAGGCGCAGCTCGTGCGCATCGGGTTGTTCGGATGCGTGGTCCAGTTCGCGTAGCTGCCGTCGATGACGCGGCCGGTGCGCACATCGGTTTCGCCGGGCTGGAGCGCACGCATCGAGATGGTGCCAGGGACGGGGCAGATCGACACGCACAAGTTGCAACCCACGCATTCGGCGTTGTTCACGTGGAAGTGCCGCTTGCCGTCCTTGGTGGCGAAGATCGCCTGGTGCGAGGTGTCTTCGCAGACGACGTGGCAGCGCCCGCACTGGATGCACGAGTCCTGGTCGATCACCGCCTTCTCGACGTGGTTCAGGTTGAGCTGGTTCCAGTTCTTCACCGTGGGCACCGCGCGGCCCTGGAAGTCGGCCAGCGTCCTATAGCCCTTGTCGTCCATGAAGTTGGACAGGCCCGAGCACAGGTCCTGCACGATCTTGAAGCCGTAGACCATGGCGGCGGTGCAGACCTGCACGGTGCCGCAGCCCATGGCGATGAACTCGGCCGCGTCGCGCCACGTCGTGATGCCGCCGATGCCGCTGATGGGCAGGTCCGCCGTGGTCGGGTCGCGCGCGATCTCGGCCACCATGTTCAGCGCGATGGGCTTCACGGCCGGGCCGCAGTAACCGCCGTGCGAGCCCAGGCCGTCGGTGTGCGGGCTCATGATCATGCGGTCCAGGTCCACGCCCATCACCGAGTTGACGGTGTTGATCAGGCTGACCGCATCGGCACCGCCGGCATGCGCGGCGCGCGCCGGGAAGCGCACGTCGGTGATGTTGGGCGTGAGCTTCACGATGACCGGCATGCGCGTGTGCTTCTTGCACCACTCGGTGACCTGCTGGATGTACTCGGGCACCTGGCCCACGGCCGAACCCATGCCGCGCTCGCTCATGCCGTGCGGGCAGCCGAAGTTCAGCTCCACGCCGTCGGCGCCGGTATCGGCCACGCGTTCGAGGATGGACTTCCAGCTCGCCTCGTTCACCGGCACCATCAGCGACACGATCATGGCCCGGTCCGGGAAGTCGCGCTTCACGCGCTTGATCTCGTCGAGATTGGTCTGCAGCGGCCGGTCGGAGATCAGCTCGATGTTGTTGAAGCCGATGACGCGGCGGTCCTGGCTGAACAGCGTGGCGTAGCGCGGGCCGTTGACGTTGACGACCGGCGGGTCCTCGCCCAGCGTCTTCCACACCACGCCGCCCCAGCCGGCCTCGAAGGCGCGGCGCACGTTGACCTCCTTGTCGGTCGGCGGTGCCGACGCGAGCCAGAACGGGTTGGGGCTCTTGATGCCCAGGAAGTTGGTGCTCAGGTCAGCCATGGGTGGCCTCCTTGTCGAGATGGCGGGCGGTGGCGAGGCCCAGGGCGCGGTCGATGCTGACGGCGGCGCGCTTGCCGTGCTCCACGGCCTCCACGGTCAGGTCGCGGCCGCCGTGGCGGCAGTCGCCGCCGGCCCAGACGCGGGCCAGGCTGGTCTGGCCGTCTTCATCGGTCTTGATGCGGCCGCCTTCCAGCGCGATTGCGGTGCCGATGGGCTCGGCCACGAAGCTCTGGCCGATGGCGCGCAACACGAGGTCGGCCTCGATGAAGAACTGCTCGCCGGTGTCGACGAGCTTGCCGCCGTCGAGCCTGGTGGCGGCGAAGCGCATGCCGCGCAGCACGCCGCCTTGTGCTTCCACGCCCAGAGGTCGCGCCCAGCAGCGGATGGTCACGCCGTTGGTCTGCGCCCAGTGCTGCTCGTGCGTGGAGGCCGACAGGCCGTCCGGCCCGCGGCGGTAGACCATGGTCACCTGTTCGGCACCCAGCAGCCTGCTCTGCACGGCGGCGTCCACCGCCGTCATGCCGCCGCCGATGACGACGACTTTGCGGCCCACCGGTACGATTTCCGGCGCGTTCTGGCGCAGCTCGGCGATGAAGTCGACGGCATTGCGCAACCCCGGCAGCTCGGGCTCGGCAATGCCCAGCGCGTTGACGCCTGCCAGTCCCAGGCCCAGGAACACGGCGTCGTACTCGGCCAGCAGGCCGTCGAGCGTGATGTCGCGGCCCAGCCGGCAGTTCAGCTTCGGCGTGATGCCGCCAATGGACAGCAGCCAGTCGATCTCCTTCTGCGCAAAGCCGCCGGCCACCTTGTAGGTGGCGAGGCCGTATTCGTTGAGGCCGCCCAGCTTTGGTGCGGCGTCGAACAGCGCAACGTCGTGTCCGCGCCACGCCAGGCCGTGCGCGGCGGCCAGGCCGGCCGGGCCGGCACCGACGACGGCCACGCGTTTGCCGGTCGGTTGGGCTCTTTCAAAAAGCTGTCGGGCTCCGGGGTTCGCGAAGTGACCCTCCACGGCGAAGCGCTGCAGCAGGCCGATCTCGACCGGCTTGCTCTCGTTGGTGTTGCGCACGCAGGCCTGTTCGCATAACACCTCCGTCGGGCAGACGCGGGCGCACATGCCGCCCAAAGGGTTGGCCGTCAGGATGGCTTCGGCGGCGCCGCGCACGTTGTCCTGCGCCACCCGCTGGATGAACGTCGGGATGTCGATTCCCGTGGGGCAGGCCGTCTGGCACGGGGCGTCGTAGCAGTAGTAGCAGCGCTCGGCCTCGATCAGCGCTTGCGTGCGGTTCAGCGGCGGATGCGCGTCGGCGAAGTTGCGCGCGTAGTCGTCGGGCGTGAGGCGGCCGGACTTCAGGTCGGCTAGGTCCACAGGGGTCTCCCAGGGGAAAAACGGGCAAACATTACTACTCAGTAAAACTTGACCGAAGCGTAAAAACCCGCAGCAAGCACTTGGTGCGTAACGGCAGAATCCGGTGCATGACCGTGACCGCTCCTGCCGTGCGCACGCCGCGCGCCGCCACCCTGCGCAAGCAGGAGGCCATCCTCACCGAAGCCGAACGTCAATTCGCCCGATTCGGTTTCGAAGGCGTCAGCCTCGACAGCATCGCCGCTGCGCTGGACCTGTCACGCCAGAACCTGCTCTACCACTGGCCCAGCAAGGAAGACCTCTACCGCGCCGTGCTGGACAGCGTCATGGGCGAGTGGATGGCCAGCATGACGGCCATCACCGAGGCCGACGAGCCCGAGACGGCCATCCAGAACTACGTCGCGGTCAAGCTGCGCTTCAGTCGTGAGCGCCCCAGTGGCAACGCTGTCTTCACGCGCGAGATCATGGCCGGCGCGCCGCGTTACCAGGACGTGCTGAAGGCGCAGGTCATGCCGCTGCTGCACGCCGACGTGGCCCGCTTCGAGCGCTGGGCCAACGAGGGCCGCATCCGCCAGCTCGACTTCACGCACCTGATGTTCCTGATCTGGTCGTCCACGCAGGCCTACGCCGACCTGGGCCCGCAGTTCTCGCTCTACATGGGCAAGCCGGCGCTGGACGAGGCCGACTTCGAGCGCGCCCGCGTGCTCATCACCCACCTGATCTGGCACAGCTTGAAAGTTTGAGCCCCTCGCCCAGTCGCGCGCCGGTCCACCGAGGCCGGCGCTCAGCCTGGCTGAAATCATTTGCCGCCGAGGCGTGGCAGAGTCGCGTCCATGATTCTCGAAATTGCCGACATCCGCATCCAGCCCGGCCAGCAGGCCGCCTTCGAAGCCGCGCTGCGCGAGGGCATTGCCAACGCGCTGTCGAAGTCCAAGGGCTTCATCCGCATCAACGTGCAGCACGGCGTCGAGTCGCCCGAGCGCTACGTGCTGCTCATCGAGTGGCAGACGCTGGAGGACCACACCGAAGGCTTCCGCAACGGCCCGCTGTTCGCGGTCTGGCGCGGCCACATCGGCAGCTTCTTCGCGGGCCCGCCGGCGGTGGAGCACTTCCAGGCCGTCGGCTGAAGCCCTGGCCCGGCCTCGGCTCAGTCGGGTCGCGCGCGGCGGTAGATGACGACCGAACCCCACGCCAGCAGCGCCTGCACCAGCAGCAGCCCCGCGGCCACGAGGCCGGTCTCGCGGTGCCAGGCGGTGCGGGAGTCTTCCGTGGCCAGGCCCACCAGCAGCAGCATCGGGTAACCGGGTACGGCCTCATAGGCGGTGACGCGCTCGACACCGTCCAGCGCCGTGCGCGAGACGAAGCTGCCCCGCGCTGCATCCTGGGCCAGCGAGGCCAGCAACGGCCTGGACACCTTGCTCGTGCCGATGCCGGCCTCGGGATCGGGATCGCGCGGCGCATACCGCGTGATCAGTTGCAGCGAGCGTGAGCGCAGCGTCGCCGCGCCCTGGGGGCCGACGTCGGCATGCTTGAGTTCCTCCCGCAGGCGCTCCGTCTTGATGCTGGCGTAGACGATGCCGGCGAACTTCCCGTCAGCACCGGTGCGGGCGCGTGCCAGCACCAGGCCCCAGCCGCCGACGATGCGCCCCCGCTGCGGCTCGGAGACCACCATCTGCGCGGGCGCTGCCCTGGCTGCCTGGAAATAGTCGCGGTCGGCCATCGAGATGGCGGGCCGGTCGCCGGGGTTGAGCACCAGGCCGCTCGCATCGGTCACGCGCAGCGCCTCGACCGCGGGCAGGCGGGCCCGCTCGTTCTCGGCCGCACGCGCCACCTCGTTGGGCGGCGGCGTGCCCTTGGCCTGAAGATCGTCCAGCCGCTTCAGCAGCGCCTGCAGGCCGTCGTCGACCTGCCTGAAGCCCGCCCCCATGTTCTGGCCCAGCGCGTGCGCCAGGTTCAGCGCCGTCTGGCGGGCGCTCGCTTCGCGGGTCCGGTGGCTGCGGTCGAACACCAGCGCCCCGATCAGCACGAACGCCGCCAGGACGGCAAGGTTGCCGAGAATCAGGCGACGCCTGAGGCGCGGCAGCCGGGTTGAAGAGCGCGAGAGCATGCGAGCCTCAGAGATGACCCGAGGCGATGCTAGCCCAGGCCTGGCCGCTCAGTGCCAGCCCTTGTCGCGCGCGGCCTTCTCCTGCTCGGCGTTCAAGGCCTCGCCGTCCATGGTGGCGTCGATGGCGGCCAGCACCGAGGGCGGCAGGCTGCTGGCGGCCTGGCGCATGTCGCCCTTGAGCTCGTTGGCCGCGGCCAGCTGCTGCAGTGCCCACGCGCCGTCGGGCTCGCGGCAGGCCAGGCCGGCCGTGGTCGCTGTCGAGAAGCTGCGGCAGAACCGGCCATCCACGGCCCGGAAGCTGATCTGCACGGCGACCTTTCCGGCCGGCGCGCTGGCAAGCTGCTGATCCAGCGCCTTGGCGACGGCACCGCTGGCCAACAGCCGGCCCGAGTCGTCGGTGCCGGGCGCCGCCAGGCGTGTGCCGATCAGCGTGCCCAGCACCAGCGTGGCCGCCATGCCGCCCCAGGCGGCCCAGTTCGACATCGCCCTGCGCTGCGCGCGCACGGCGCCCAGGTCCACCACCTGCGGTGTGGGCGCCGGTTCGGCCAGCAGCGCCTTGAGGCGGTCCGGCACCGGCTCGTTCAGCACCCCGTCGAACGCGGCGGACAGTCGTTGCCGCTCGGTCTTCAATTGTTCGTCGTTCAAATTCATGGCCACTCCCCCAGCAACTCCTGCAGCGCCTCGCGTGCACGCGCCACGCGGCTGGTGACGGTGCCGACCGGCACGCCCAGCGTCTCGGCGGCTTCCTGGTAGCTCAGGCCTTCCACGAGCACCAGGCCCACCACGACGCGATGCTCCTCGCTCAGCTTGGCCACGGCCTTGCGCACGAGGATGGCGTCGAGCTGCGAACCCGTCGCCGTGCCGTCGCCCACGTTCTCGCCTTCCTCCTCGGGCAGGAAGGTCTGGCCGCGCCGCTCGCGCGCCCTCAACTCGTCGATCCACGCGTTCTGCATGATGCGAAACATCCAGCTGTCCAGGCGCGTTCCAGGCGCCCACTGGTCGGTGCGCGTCAACGCCTTCTCGATGGCGACCTGCACGAGATCGTCGGCGTCTTCGGGGGAGCGCGCCAGCGTGCGGCCGAAACGGCGCAGCCGTGGCAGCAGGGCGGCGATCTCCTGGCGAAGCTCAGAAAGCGAATCGGGCATCTACACGAGGGACAACGGACGAGGCATGGATTTTCTTCCGGGCCTCGCTCGTTATCCTCATCAAACCGTCCGCGAACGCCATGAAGCCTGTCCTCGCCCTGTCCATCGCCGCCGCCATCAGCCTGCCGGCCCAGGCCCAGCTGCGCCTGCCACCGCTGCAACTGCCGGGCGTGTCGCGTCTGGGCGGCGTGGTGGACCGCGTCGTGCAGCCGTTGCCGGAGCTGCTGTCGTCCACCGTCAAGCTCGTGGACCAGCGCGTGACGGCCACGCGCGACCTGCTGCGCCGCCACCCGGACCTCATCGAGGCCGACCCCGCCGGCGAGCCCATCCGCCGTGCGGAGCTGGTGCTGGTGTCGCCCAGCGACGCGGCGCTGGCCGCGGCGGCGGCGCTGGGCCTCGTGAAGCTGCGCGACGAGAGCTGGCCCGAGCTGGAGCTGCGCGAGGTCGTGCTGCGTGTGCCGGCAGGCCTGGACACGGCGGGCACGCTGGCGCAGCTGCGCGCGGCGCAGCCGGATCTGCAGGCCGACTTCAACCATCTCTACTCGCGCAGCGGCGACGTTGCGCCTGGGGCACCCGGTGTGGCGGTCAAGCAGACCGGCCCCATCCGCGTGGGCCTCATCGACGGCGGCGTGGACCGCAAGCATGCGGCGCTGCGCCACGCGGGCGGCGGCAGCTTCGGCTGCGGTGGCACGGTGGTGCCCAGCGAGCATGGCACGGCAGTCGCGTCGCTGCTGGTGGGGCGCGACCGCGGCTTTGAAGGCGCGGCGGTCAAGGCCGAGCTGTTTGCCGCCGACGTGTACTGCGACAAGCCCGATGGCGGCTCGGCCGAGGAGGTCGTGCGTGCGCTGGCCTGGATGGCGCGCGAGCGCGTGGCCGTCGTCAACGTCAGCCTCGTCGGGCCGCAGAACCGCCTGCTGGAGCAGGGGGTGGCGGCGCTCGTGAAGCGCGGCCACCTGGTCGTCGCCGCGGTCGGCAACGACGGCCCGGCCGCGCCGCCGCTGTTCCCGGCGTCGTATGCCGGCGTCGTCGGCGTGACGGGCGTGAACCTCAATCGCCGCGTGCTGCCCGAGGCGGCGCAGGGACCGCAGGTGATGTGGGCGGCGCCTGGCGCGGACATGGCCGTGGCGCGCAGCGGCGGCGGCTACGGCGTCGCGCGCGGCACCTCGTTCGCGGCGCCGCTGGTGGCGGGCCTGCTGGCTGCCGAGCTGCGCGAGCCCGATGTCGCCGCAGCGGCGGCCGCCGTCGAGAAGCTTGCAGCGGGGGCCGTGGACCTCGGCGCACCGGGCCGCGATCCGGTCTACGGCCGCGGGCTGATTGCCGAGGATTTGCGTGTCGTGCCCGAGCAGTTGCAGGCGCGGCAGTCGCGCTGACACAACTCGTTTCACTCGCGCCGGGAAGGATCTTCGGGCGGCGGTCGTTGTACTCAGTGAAAGGGCCGGAATGGCTGGCCCTTCCAGGACAACCACCCTCGGAGATCCATCATGTTTGCAACCCGTCGCACCCACGTCATCCGCGCCACGCTGAGCATCGCCGCGCTGTCCGCCGGCCTGCTGGCCTCCAATGCCCACGCCGGCCTGCTCGGCGGCGGTGCCGGTGGCGGCCTCACCGGCGGCCTGACCGGCGCGCTGTCGCCACGCTCGCTCAACATCGGCGGCAACGCCGCGGGCAATGCCACCGCCTCGCCCGACGGCTCGCTGATCAAGAACACGGTCGACCAGACCAAGACCCAGGTCGGCGATGTCAAACAGGGCGTGACCGACAAGGTGGGCGACATTAAGCAGACCGTCACCGACAAGGCCGCCGATGCCAAGACCGCCGTGAAGGGTGGCGCGGACAGCGCCAAGACGACGGTGCCCGATAAGGTCGGCGGCGTGAAGACGGCCGGCCTGGGCCTGAAAGACCAACTGTCGTCCACCGCCGCCAACACGTCGGGCGGCGCGAACGG
The DNA here is from genome assembly GCF_043555985.1 of Pelomonas candidula. Taxonomy (NCBI): domain Bacteria; kingdom Pseudomonadati; phylum Pseudomonadota; class Betaproteobacteria; order Burkholderiales; family Sphaerotilaceae; genus Roseateles; species Pelomonas candidula. The sequence continues at coordinate 93,665 of NZ_JBIGIC010000016.1, forward strand.
GTCGCTGGGCGGTGCTGTCAGCGGCACGGCCAACGGCATCAGCGGCAACCTGGCGGGCGCGGCGAACGGCAGCGGCGCGGCAACCACCCCGACCGCCACGACCACACCGGCCGCGACCACCACGACGGCCGCCACGCCCAGCACGGCGAGCACGCCCGCCACGACGACGGCCTCCACGTCGCCGGCCCTGTCCACCGCGGCCACCGGCAACGCCAGCAAGAACGCCGCCGCGGGCAGCACCAGCACGCAGGCCACCGGCCGCAACGCCCAGGCTTCGGGCAGCGCCGCCACCAACGCATCGCGCGCCGACCGCTCGGTGTCGGTGAGTGCCTCGGCCGACGCGTCGGGCAAGCGCTGATCGTCAGTCGGCATGAAGAAGAGGGCGGCCTGCGGGGCGCCCTTTGCCATTCAGGCAGATGCTTCAGCCCGATATGGGTGCAAACGCGGCCGCGACGTTCTCGGTGCGCGCAACAATTGCCGCGCCCCCGGCTCGTGGCAAAGTGTTGGCACAACCTCACCTTGCCATGCGCCCTCTGACCGAATTGACGAACACCAACGATCCGGCGTGGCCGCTGGTCCAAGCGTGGATTGCCGAGGCGCCGCATGTGGAAGTGCTTGCTGCTGACGAGGACGAGGCGGACGCCGCCCTCTTGCAACTGCAGGCGACGCTCCGCTCGCCCATGGGCGCGGTGGTGCATCACACCGGGGGGGCTGCTTGTCGAGCATGGCTGGCTGCGCGTTCTGGGTTGCGGCAGCCGCCGCCTGCCCAGATCACTGCCGGCTTGGAATGACGGCAAGGCACCGCTCGACGCGACACGCCGCCCAACGTTCCTGCTGATTGCCGATGACGTGCTGGGTGGCCTGTTCGCCATCAACGGCGGCGCGCTGGGTAACGAGCTGGGCATGGTGTTCTACCTGGCTCCTGACACGTTGGATTGGGAGAACCTTGCGCTTGGCTACTCGGAGTTCCTGGCGTGGGCCTTGTCCCGGGGCCTGAGCGAGTTCTATCAGCACTTGCGGTGGCCGGGCTGGCAGGACGAGGTGGCCAAGATTGCGGGGGACCGTGCGCTGTCCGTGGATCCATTCCTCTGGGCCGAAGGGCCGTCAATCGAGGAGCGCTCGCGCAGGGCGGTGCCTGCCGAGGAGTTGTACCGCCTGACGATGGACATGCGGCAGCAACTCGCTCGCTGAATCCGCCGCCCTGGCCGCCCGCACACTGATCAACCCTTGCGGCTCAGGCGCCACATCGCCACGCCGCTGCACAGCACCGTGAAGCCCAGCAGCGCGGCCAGTGCCATTTCCGGCGGGACGTAGCGGAACTTGGCCACACCACCCGCCGCGAAGACGAGCTGGTTGAGGTGGAACTGCGGCCAGACCACGGTCTGGAACCACATGGACTGGGGCAGCGGGAAGAACACGCCCGACAGGTACAGCCCTGGCAGGTAGAGCAGGTGTGCGTAGGCCGGTGCCGCCGAGCCGCTGGCCAGCGACCCCACCATGACGCCCATCGCGCAGAACGGGATGGCGCCGGCCACCAGCACGGCGCTCATCGCGGCGAGCTGCCCGGGCGTCAGCAGCGTCTGCCCGCTGGCGGCGGTGACGACGAGCAGCGGCAGATAGGCCAGCGCGCCGCACACGACGCCCGCAACGATCTTGGCCGCGAGCCACGCGCCGGGCGGCGCAGGCTGGGCGCGCTTGAGCGTCAGCAGGCCCAGCTCGCGCTCCATCGCGATGGACGGGCAGGTCGCGAACACGGCGGCCATCGTCACGGCCATCAGCGAGAAGCCGGCGAACATGAAGCGCGCGGCGTCGGGGTCCTTCGCCGTCTGCTCGCCGGCCACCGCGAACGCGAACAGCAGGTAGAGCGCGACCGGCAGCACGAACATCGGCAGCGCGAAGGCGGGTGAGCGCAGCAGGCGCAGCAGCTCCAGCCGGATCTCGACGACGTAGGGCGATGGGGCGCGACGTGCCGGCGCGAGTGATGGGGCGGATTGGGTCAATGTCGTGTTCATGCAGCCTCCCGCGTGAGTTCATGGAATGCGTCGTTGAGCCCGGCCTGCTTCACCTCCAGCCGCGACAGCCGCGGGTCGGCCGCGAGCAGGCGGCGCACGACGGCTTCGGCGTCCGTCGCGACGATGGCGAGCTTGTCGTGATCGCAGCTGACGTCGACGACCCCCGGCCAGCGGCGCACCTCGACGCCGGGCAGCGTCGTCTCGCAGCGGATATGGCGGCGCGATACCAGCGCACGCATGTCGGCCACGCTGCCCTGCGCGATGAGCCGGCCCTTGGCCAGCACCGCCACCCGCGTGGCCAGCGCCTCGGCTTCCTCCAGGTAGTGCGTGGTCAGCAGCACCGAGCAGCCCTCGCGCAGCAGCGCGCGGATGTTGGCCCACATGGCCTCGCGGGCCTGGATGTCGAGACCCACGGTGGGCTCGTCGAGGAACAGCACCCGCGGCCGGCCGCAGATGGCCAGCGCGAACTGCACCTGGCGCTTCTGGCCGCCGGAAAGCTTGCCGTAGGCGCGGTTCGCCAGCTCGACGATGCCGGCGCGCTCCAGCGCCTGCTTCACCGTCATCGGCTGCGCGTAGTAGCTGGCCGACAGTGCGACCAGCTCGTGCACCTTCAGGTCTTTCGGCAGCTCGACGTTCTGCATCATGACGCCCAGCCCCTGGCGCCGCGCGATGTCCTGCGGCGCGCCGCCCAGCAACTGCACGATGCCGGCGTCGGCCTCGTGCAGACCGAGCCACAGCGAGATGGCGGTCGACTTGCCGGCGCCGTTGGGGCCCAGCAGCGCGAGCAGTTCGCCGCGCCTGAGGTCCAGGTCCACGCAGCTCAGCGCTTCGAGCGCGCCGTAGCGCCTGGACACACCGCGCAGCGATGCGACCACGTCGCCATCGGGTTCGGCGACGGGCGCCGCGACCGCGCGGCGCGGATAAACCTTGCCGTTCAACACCTTGCCGATGACGGTGGAGCGTACGAGGACGTGATAGCTGAGGAACAGCAGGGCGAGGCTCGCGGCCACGACGAACGGGTACTTGACGCTCCAGTGCAGCGGCGAGTCGCCCACCCACACCTGCAGGGCCATGACGACGGGCAGGTGGACGAGGTAGATCCAGTACGACGCATCCGCGATGTAGCGGCGCACGGCGCTGTGACCGGACAGGAAGCGCAGCGCGGCGCCGGTGATGGCGAAGGTCCAGCTCCACGCGGAGGCGACGAAGGCCAGCGCGAAGACCAGCCTGGGGCTGTCGGGCATGCCGAACGGCGGTTGTGTCTTCAGCACGACCAGGCAGACGGCCGACGATGCGATGGACAGCAGCAGGTGCGGCAGCCAGCGGGCGCGCAGCGCCGGCAGTGCACCGGGCGCGCGGTGCGCCAGCCAACCGAACGCGAAGGCCGTGCCGAAGCCGACGGTGGCGGGCAGCTGCGGGATCAGCGACTGGTCGGGCGTGGGAATGCCGGCCCACGGGAACCACGTGGGCGTGGCCAGCAGGCAGGCGGCCAGCGGCCAGCCCAGCATCAGCGCGCCGGCCGGCCAGCGGATGGCCGCGGCGACGACGCGGTCGACGAGGCCGCGCAAGGCTTCGCGCCGGTCCAGCCGCACGATGACGCCGCGTGCGAGCAGCGCGCCGGCATACAGCCACAGCAGCTGGTAGAGGAACCATAGATGCGTCAGCGGGAAGGCGCCGGTAGCCTTGGGCGTCTCGGGCATGGCCGGCGGTGCGCCGTGGAAGACCTTCTGCATGCCCAGCATCCACACGAAGGCGATGGCCGGGAACAGCAGCAGCCAGCCCACCACCAGCGGCACGGCGATGCGCCGGGCGCGGTTGGCCCAGAAGCCCCGCGTGCCCAGCCGCTGGTGCAGCAGCCACGCAAAGAAGCCGGCGATGAAGAAGAACAGCGTCATGCGCAAGCTGTGCGCAACGAAGCTCGCGTCGCCGAGGAAGGCGCTGGGCGAGTTGTCGGTCATCGCCCACAGGCCCGGCGGCATGCCGGGAATGAAGGACATCGCGGCGTGGAAGGCGACGCCCAGCAAAAGGGCAAAGCTCCGCACTGCGTCGAGGGCGTGCAGCCTCTCGCCGTTGGGTTGGGTGGTCATGAAATTCCCTTCTAGAGAGCGTCGCGTCGTCGCGCGGCGAAGAGCAGGGGCAGGGTGAGCGCCACCAGCGTGGTGGCCAGTTCGGCTGCCAGCAGCAGCCAGAAAGTCGCGTTCCAGACCGGCTCGGCCTGGCTCATGTGGCGGCCGATCTCCGGCACGCGGCCGACGCCCATCATGAAGAGCGAGATCGACATGTTCGTGAGGATGATCAGCCCGCCCACGCCGGCGTCGGAGTGGATGTGCAGCGCGCCGCACAGCACCACCGAGAAGTTCAGCAGCAGGAAGCAGCACAGCAGCACCGCGTACGGCAGCAGGCCGTCGGGCACGCCGGGCAGTGCGGCGATGAAACCCAGCGCGCCGGCGCTCAGCAAGGCCCAGGGCAGCAGGAAGCACGCGAGCAGCCCCAGCAGCTTGGCGCGCACGTAGCCGCCCGGCGACAGCGGCAGGCTGAGGATGAAGAGCAGCGACTTCTCCTTGCGCTCCTGCTGCACGCCGAACAGCGCCACCATGACGCCCAGCGCGATGACGGCCGTCAGCCAGACGATGAAGCCGACGTTGAAGCCCACCTCGCCGGTGGCCGCGATCAGCAGCCCCACGAAGCCGGCCGCGGTGCCACCGACGAGCAGCCAGCGGTAGAGGTAGAGCTCCTTGGCGATGAGCTTGCGCGTGAGCCGGTTCATGACGCGTGAACCTCCCGGCTGTGCATGACGGTGGCGACGAAGACTTCCTCCAGGCTCATGCGATGCACTTCCTGCACCGGCGCGCCGAGGCGGGCGAGGAAGTCGTCGTTGAAGCCGTCGACGGTCAGCGTGACGTTGGGGCCGTCGATGTCGCGCTGGACGATCTCGGGCAGCGTCCACGCCGGGACGCCGTCGGGCAGCCTCAGCCGTAGCGTGCGCCAGCGTTCGAGGAAGTCCTCCTTGTCGTCGGACGCGACGACGCGACCGCGGTCGATGAAGCTGAGGCGGTCGGAGATGCGCTCCACGTCCAGCGTGTTGTGCGACGAGAACAGGATGGCGCGCTCGTCGTCGCGCAGCACGTCCATGAACTCGGTCATCAGCTCCTGGCGGGCGACCGGGTCCATGCCGGCCGTGGGTTCGTCCAGCACCAGCAGGCGCGGCCGGCGGGCCAGCGCCAGCAGCAGCAGCGCCTTGGCCTGCTCGCCACTGGACAGGCTTTTGGCCGCCTGCCCCGCATGCAGGCCGAAGCGCTTCAGCAGCGTGGCGGCGTAGGCCGCGTCCCAGCCGGGGTAGACGGACGCGACGAAGTCCATGTGCCAGGCCAGCGTGGCCTGCGGCAGCAGCTTCATGTCGTCGCTGACGAAGCCGACGTCGGCCTTGGCCGCGGCCTGGTCGCGCGGCATGTCGTGGCCCAGCAGGCGGATGCTGCCGGCGTCGGGGCTCAGCAGGCCCATCAGCAGCCGGATCGTCGTGCTCTTGCCGGCACCGTTGGGGCCGACGAGGCCCATGATCTGGCCGGGCTCCAGCGCCAGCGACACGTCTTCCAGCGTGAAGAAGCGGAACGCCTTGCGCACGCCGGTCATTTCGATGGCCTTCATTCGGTGGCCTCCTGGTTGTTCAGCGCGTTGCGCAGGCGTTCGACCAGATCGGCTTCCTGCATGCCCAGCGTGCGGGCGATGCGGCCGGCCGCGGCGAGGTGGGTGTCCAGTTCCGCGCGGTGCACGGCCTGGGCGGCGTCCTGCGCGTCGGCGATGAAGGAGCCTTTGCCGTGGCGGGTCACGATGACACCCTCCGATTCGAGATCCTGGTAGGCGCGCTTCACCGTGATGACGCTGACGCGCAGGTCGGCCGCCAGCGCGCGGATGGACGGCAGCTCCTGCCCCGCCGGCCAGTCCCCGGCGGCGACGCGCTGACGGATCTGCTCGACGATCTGCAGATACATCGGCCGCGCGTCCGTCTGGGAGATGAAAAGACTGCTGTGCATAATGTGTATACACAGAATATATGCACAGTCAGGCCAGCGCAAGTGCCGAATGAACAAGGGCGGCCCGCGGGCCGCCCTTGGCTTGGCCGCGCCGGCCGGTCAGAGCTTCAGCAGCGCATCCAGGTTCACGCGCAGCTTCATCTCGGCCGGCGCGAGGCTGGCCGCGATGGCCTGCGCGGCCAGTCGTGTGTCGCGCGGCACGGGGTTGCTCAGCGGGCTGCCGCTCTTGCCGATCAGCGCGGCGACCAGCGGCTCGTTGGCGCTGAAGCCGCGCTTGAAGACGATGCCGATCTCGCCGTTCGCCAGCCGCACGATGCTGCCGGGCGGGTACAGGCCCACGGTCTTGATGAGGGCGGCGCCGGCTTCGTCGGGCTGCCCCAGTTCGTCGAGGAAGACGGCGCGGGCCGCCGCGGCGCCACTCATCGCGGCGCGGCTGCGGCGCGGCGACAGGCGGGCGCCGAAGATGTCGATGCGGCGCAGCAGCCGCGCCAGCTTCTCGCCGTCGCCGCGGGTCGCCAGCGGGCCGGGGCCGGCGTCGTGGTGCAGGCGCACGGCGGCCAGCCAGACCTCGTCGGTCACGCCCGCCGCGGCCAGGCGCTGCGCGGCGCGGTCGCCGTGCGCGGCCATCGCCTGCCGCTGTGCCGGCGTGGCGGGGTCGACCTGGCTGGCGAGGCGGTCGTGCGCGGCACCGGCGCCGAAGTTCATCGTCAGCGCGGCGCCCTGCAGCGCTTCGCGCAGCGGGGCGGCGAGCTGCATTTGCTGGGCGACGAGGTCGCACAGCAGCAGCGTCAGCAGCGCGTGGCGGGCGCTGTAGTCCTCGAAGGCATGGCTGCTCTCGAAGACCAGCAGCATCAGCGTCGCATCGGGGTGGGCGTGCAGCCGCTTCAGCGCGGTGTCGCGGATCTGGGCCACGCGGGCGGGGAAGTCCGCCGGCTCGCTGTCGCGCAGCAGGGTGTGCGTGTGCAGCAGCAGGTCCGACCAGGCCTCGCGCGGGCCTTGTTCGACCTTGGTGGGAGGCGGCGTGTCCAGCCGGAAGCTGGTGTCGGCCTTGGCGATGTCGGCCAGCGGTTTGTCCTGCAGCACCAGCGTGTCGAGCCGGTGGGCCCGGGCGCGCTGGTACTCCAGCGTGTCTTCGCACCTCACCCAGGCGCCGCCGGCCAGCAGGCTGCGCGCGCCGGAAGAGTCGTGCAGCACCTGGCCGCGGGCGAAGAGGAGCTTGCCAGCCGCGTCGTAGACGTCGCAGGGCAGGGTCATGCCCAGGCGCAGCGATTGCGCGGGGAGCTGGATGAGGTCGGTAGCCATCAGAGCGCGGATTCTGTGTCGGCTTCGGCAGCAGCAAGGCGAACTTGAGGGACGGCGAAGGGGTGGCTGCGTAGAATTCCCGCCTTCATCCGAGGAGCGCTGCGACAGGGTCTGCACCTGCCAGGCTCGGATTTTTCTCCAACGGCGCTCATCGATCTCCCCCGTGGACCGTCATCGATGACTCTTTCGCCGCCCCCTCTCAAACTCTCCGGTCTCGAACCGGTCGCCATCGACGCCGGCAGCCTGTTCGTCAACGTCGGCGAGCGCACCAACGTCACCGGCTCCAAGGCCTTCGCCCGCATGATCCTCGCGGGCCAGTTCGAGGACGCGCTGGCCGTGGCCCGCCAGCAGGTCGAGAACGGCGCCCAGGTCATCGACATCAACATGGACGAGGCCATGCTGGACAGCCAGGCGGCCATGGTGCGCTTCCTGAACCTGATCGCCGGCGAGCCTGAGATCGCGCGCGTGCCGATCATGGTGGACTCGTCCAAGTGGGCTGTCATCGAGGCCGGCCTGAAGTGCATCCAGGGCAAGGGCATCGTCAACTCCATCTCGCTGAAGGAAGGCGAGGCCGAGTTCAAGCGCCAGGCCAAGCTCGTCAAGCGCTACGGCGCCGCGGCCGTCGTCATGGCGTTCGACGAGAAGGGCCAGGCCGACACCTTCGCGCGCAAGACCGAGATCTGCGCGCGGGCCTACCGTATCCTCGTCGACGAGGTGGATTTCCCGCCCGAGGACATCATCTTCGACCCCAACATCTTCGCGATCGCGACGGGCATCGAGGAGCACGACAACTACGCGGTGGACTTCATCGAGGCCACGCGCTGGATCAAGCAGAACCTGCCCGGTGCCAAGGTGTCGGGCGGCGTGTCCAACGTGAGCTTCAGCTTCCGCGGCAACGAGCCGGTGCGCGAGGCCATCCACACGGTGTTCCTGTACCACGCCATCCAGGCAGGCATGGACATGGGCATCGTCAACGCCGGCATGGTGGGCGTCTACGACGACCTCGACGCCGAGCTGCGCGAGCGTGTGGAAGACGTGGTGCTGAACCGCCGCGCCGACGCCGGCGAACGCCTCATCGAGATCGCCGACCGCGCCAAGAGCGCCGGCAAGGACGACTCGGCGCGCCTGGCCTGGCGCGCGGGCGACGTGAACCAGCGGCTCTCGCATGCGCTGGTGCATGGCATCACCGACTTCATCGTCGAGGACACCGAGGAGGCCTGGCAGGCCATCCAGGCGACGGGCGGCCGACCGCTGCACGTCATCGAGGGGCCGCTGATGGCTGGCATGAACGTCGTCGGTGACCTGTTCGGCCAGGGCAAGATGTTCCTGCCGCAGGTGGTCAAGAGCGCCCGCGTCATGAAGAGTGCCGTGGCCCACCTGGTGCCCTACATCGAGGAAGAAAAGCGCCAGCTCGAAGCGGCCGGCGGCGACGTCAAGGCCAAGGGCAAGATCGTCATGGCCACCGTCAAGGGCGACGTGCACGACATCGGCAAGAACATCGTCACGGTGGTCCTGCAGTGCAACAACTACGAAGTCGTCAACATGGGCGTCATGGTGCCGGCGCGGGACATCCTGCAGAAGGCCAAGGACGAGGGCGCGGACATCATCGGCCTGTCGGGCCTCATCACGCCCAGCCTCGAGGAGATGCAGCACGTCGCCGCCGAGATGCAGCGCGACGAGTATTTCTCCTCGCGCCACATGCCGCTGCTGATCGGCGGCGCGACGACCAGCCGCGTGCACACGGCCGTCAAGATCTCGCCGCACTACGAAGGCCCGGTCGTCTACGTGCCCGACGCGTCGCGCGCCGTGGGCGTGTGCTCCGAGCTGCTGTCGGATGAACGTGCCGCCGCCTACATCGCCGAGCTGCGGGCCGACATCGAGAAGACGCGCCAGCTGCACGCCAACAAGAAGCAGACGCCGCTGGTCACGCTGGCTGCCGCACGCGCCAACGCGGCGCGGCTGGACCTGAGCCGCGTGCCGCCCGCGCCGAAGTTCACCGGCCGCCGCGTGCTGAAGAACCTCGACCTCGCCGAGCTGGCGAAGTACATCGACTGGGGCCCTTACTTCCAGACCTGGGACCTGGCCGGTCCCTACCCGGCGATCCTTGATGACTCCGTCGTCGGCGTGGAAGCGCGCAAGGTCTTCGCCGACGCGCAGGCGATGCTGAAGAAGATCATCGACGGCCGCTGGCTGCAGGCGCATGCGGTGTTCGGCCTCTACCCGGCCGCGCGCGTCAACGATGACGACATCGCCATCCGCAGCGAGCCGCCGATGACGTGGCACGGCCTGCGCATGCAGAGCGAGCGGCCGGTCGTCGACGGCGTGAAGCGGCCCAACCGCTGCCTGTCCGACTTCGTCGCCGAGAGTGGCGACCACATCGGCCTGTTCGCCGTGACGGCCGGCCTGGGCGTGGACAAGAAGGAGGCGCAGTTCCTCGTCGAGCACGACGACTACTCCGCCATCATGCTGAAGGCACTGGCCGACCGCCTCGCCGAGGCCGCCGCCGAGTGGCTGCACGAGCGCGTGCGCCGTGAGTTCTGGGGCTACGCAGCCGACGAGGCGCTGAGCAACGACGAGCTGATCGCCGAGAAGTACAGTGGCATCCGCCCCGCGCCCGGCTACCCGGCCTGCCCGGACCACCTTGCCAAGCGCGACCTTTTCAAGGTGCTGGCGCCGGAAGAGATTGGCATGGGCCTGACCGACAGCATGGCCATGACGCCGGCCGCCAGCGTCAGCGGCTTCTACCTGGCCCACCCCGACGCGGCCTATTTCAACGTCGGCCGCATCGGCGACGACCAGCTCGCCGACTGGGCCGTGCGTTGCGGCCTCAGCGACGCCGAGGCGCGTCGCGCACTGGCCCCGCTGCTGGGCTGACGCCGAACATCTGCTTACTTCGCCGACCCGGTGCCGCGGTTTTGTCCTACAAGGGCGGCCCGGCCGGGGCGGCATCCTTGAGTCATTCCAATAAGCCTCTGGAGAGCGCCATGTCCACCCCGTCCGTCAAGTCCACCCAGATCGTTGCCGGCGTTGCCGTCGTGATGGCTCTGCTCGGCGGTGCCTACGCTGTGGGCCGCTCGCAGAGCGCCGACACCACGCCGCCCGCTGAAGCCGCGAAGGCCGAGCCGCAACGTCTGGCCAGCGCCGACACGCGGCACGAGGCCCGGCCCGAGCCCGCCGCCGTGGAAGCCCAGCCGGCGCTGTGCGAGAGCTGCGGTCGCGTGACCGACGTGCACACCGAGACCCGCCACGGCAAGGCCAGCGGCGTGGGCGCGGTGGGTGGCGCCGTCGTCGGCGGCCTGCTGGGCAACATGGTCGGCGGTGGCACCGGCAAGAAGCTGGCCACCGTGGCCGGTGCCGTCGGCGGCGGCTATGCCGGCAACGAGATCGAGAAGAACCAGAAGAGCTATACCGTCTGGGTCGTCAAGGTGGAAGAGCGCGACGGCCGCACGCGCCGCTTCGAGCGCAGCAGCGACCCGGGCCTGCGCGTCGGCGACGAAGTGCGCCTGAGCGAGAACGGCTTCACGCGCACCTGACGGCCTCGCGGCACACAGGTTGCCGGGGTCAGGCCGTGCTGCCTGGCAGCCCTCGCCGTAGCTGGATGGCCTCGGCCACGTGGGCCGCAGCGATGATGTCTGCCGCGGCCAAGTCCGCCACCGTCCGGGCCACGCGCAGCACGCGGTGGAAGCTGCGGGCCGACCAGCCCAGCTTCTCTGCCGAGCGTTCCAGCAGCGCCTTGGCGGCGGGCTCCAGCGTGGCGTGGCCGGTCAGGTCCTGCGCCTGCAACTGGGCGTTCGCGACGCCTTGGCGCCGTATGGCCCGCTCACGCGCCAAGGCGACGCGCTCGGCGACGACGGCGCTGGGCTCGCCCGGGGCCAGGTCCTGCAGCTCGCGCGGCGGGATGACGGGCACTTCGATGAGCAGGTCCAGCCGGTCCAGGAAGGGCCCGCTGAGCCGGCCCTGGTAGCGGGCGATCTGGTCGGGCGAACAGCGGCAGGCCTTGAGCGGATTGCCCAGGTGGCCGCAGGGGCAGGGGTTCATCGCCGCGATCAGCTGGAAGCGCGCGGGGAACTCGGCCTGACGCGCGGCTCTGGAGATGAGGATGCGTCCGGTCTCCAGCGGTTCGCGCAAGGCCTCAAGGGCAGCTCTTGGGTACTCGGGGAGTTCGTCCAGGAACAGGACCCCGTGCTGGGCCAGCGAGATCTCGCCTGGCCGTGGCGGTGAGCCGCTGTCAATTCCATTTGAATGCGCGACCATTGGTGTTGACCTTTTCTCATAGGGCGGCGATGCTTCACCACACAAAAATGCGACTCAAAAACTCGATATAACGCGACTAGTTTCGCTATTACAGCTAATGTCAATACTGGATTCATCTGGACCCGTTCGGCGCCTTAGACCGACGAGGCGGGGGATCACCGGGAGGGTCGTGATGCCGTCCGGCAGATCGGCGGCACATGAGTCCACGCTCGAGCGGGATCTGCTTTTGATGCTGGCCTTCGACCGGCGCGTGCAGCGGGTGTTGGAGCAACCATTCCGGCTGTACTACGACCTTCAAGGCAAGGAGCACCGCTACACCCCTGACGTTCAGGCTGATTTCCTTGAAGACGGCAAGGAGTGGTCTGTGGTCTACGAGGTCAAGTACCGTGAAGACCTGCAGGAGAACTGGTTGCTCTATCGGCCGCGCTTCAAGGCGGCGACAGCGCATTGCCGGGCCAACGGCTGGCGATTCAAGCTGATGACCGAGCATCAGATTCGTGGCCCAGAGATCGAGAACATCCGGTTTCTTCGCCGCTACCAGCACCTGCAGCCGCAGGAACTGCACCGGGCGGCATTGCGACAGAGCCTGTCCATCACCGGGCCGACGACGCCAAAGACCCTTTTGGCCGCAACCTGGTTCGACAAGGAAAAGCAGATGGCGGCGTTGTGCGAGCTCTGGCGCCTTGTGGCGGTGGGAGAAATCATGGTCGACCTTTGCATTCCTCTGACCATGAACAGCTCGATCTGGGACGCGCGCGGATGAGGTCGGTCATCGCTCCGCAGTTCTTCAAGGTCGAGCCTGGCACCGTGGTGACGGTCGGCCAGGAATCGCGCCGCTACAAGGTCACCCACCTGATCTCGATGGACATGGTGCTGGCGGTCGACCTTGAATCTGCTGAATCCTGTCGACTGCCCATTGAACAACTGCGGTTGTCCGCGGAGCCGGCGGAGATTGATCCGCGTGACCGGCCAAGGGATCTGAGCCTCTATTCCGACGAGGAATGGAAGGAAGCCCAACGTCGGCTCGAACACATCAAGGGCTTGCTGGCATCGCCCTGCCGTACTCGCGAGGAGGCCGAGAAAGCAGCCGCGGCGGCCGGCGTCCACGTGGCGACTCTGTACCGTTGGCTGAACGACTATCTCAGGGTGGGCAACGTGTCAGCGCTCGTTCCGGCGAGGCGGGGCCGCAAACCTGGCACCAGGATGCTCTCGGGCGAACTTGAGAAGATCATCGATGCCGTGGTCGAACGGTTCTATCTGAGCAAGCAGCGTTACACGCCTGCCGACACGATCGAGGAAGTCCAGTCCATGTGCCGGCTCGCCAAGCTTGTTGGCGCCGATCTAAATTTGACCCACCCTGCCGATTGAACTTTGACCCAGGGCTTGGGGCCGGCATCGGCTGACGCCGGCTGTGGACAACTGTAGCGCTGAGCTCGGTCAGCCCGCCTCGTCGC
>NZ_JBIGIC010000017.1:0-103152 GCF_043555985.1 Pelomonas candidula
CATGGTGATCACTCCTCACACCCCCGCCCAGCTGTGGATATCTCGGGCAGGGTAGGTTGAACACCTGGGTCAAATTTGGGTCGGCAGGGCCCTCACGGGTGGGTCAAATTTCAGTCGGCGTCAACACTCCCTGATGCAGTGGCAGTCGAGTTCCCGCGCCCACTCGCGCTCCAACAGCGCCTGCGCCTCTGCGCGGCCACGAAGCAACTCGTCGTTATTGCGTGAGACGCTGTCCGGACCGTAGGCAAGCACGGCGCGTCCCGGATCACGACGATTCCAACTTTCCTCGGCCAGGCAGATCTTGTGGACCGCGGTGTCGCGGGTGAATGGGGGCAAATGCGAGATAGGTGTCGGCGTCAGATGGCGACGAGAAGGGCCGACGACGATCAGGGGCAACCTACGACGCCGCGATGCCTGCAGGATCGCTGCCGCGTCGATGCCACAGCACAAGGGCGGCCATTGCAACGCCTGCAGCGGCATGCAGCCCACCGAGGGCAGGCCTCAGGTCTTCCGGCGCGAAGTAATACAGCAGGTAGCCGCTGAGCACCAGCAGCGCCGCCAGCCCGCACAGGGCCACGCCCGTACGCTGCTGGCGGAGGAGTTGCCAACGTCGGCTCAGCCGCCAGCCCTGCGGCATGTGAGCTGCCGCAAGCGCACCCAGCACGAACAGAGCGCCCATGGCGGCCAGGCCGTGCAGGCGCAGGCACCAGGCCTCCAGCGGATGCGGCAGCTCCCCGGCGCCGGCGCCGACGCTGTAATGGACGGCCAGCCAGACCAGGCCCGTGAGCAGCAGCGGGACACCACTCCCGTACAGGACGCGACGCTGCCAACGCGGCAGGCGATGCCGTGGCGGGTGTGCGGGGTGCGGATGGGCGCGGGGGTGGTGCTGGCGGGTCATGCAAGGCGTGGCGCATCGTGCTGCCAGGCGGCGGCATCGTAACGGGCCAGCAGCGGGTGATCGCAGCGACTGCTGAGTGCGACGACCTTGGTCAGTGCGTCGGCCCACAGGCACCGTGGCGCAGCCACGCTGACGTGGGCCTGCACGGCGCGGCTCGCTGCCGAACGGCTGCCAGGCGCGTAGTGGCTGGTCGCAAAAGCGCCATCGGCCAGGCGTGCAAACTCGCGCACGCCGCCACCGCAGGCGTCGTTGCGCAAAAGGATGGGTAGTTCAAGCTCGCCAAACACACGCAGGTCGCCGCCCGCGTTGACCCAGCCGGTTGCGGCGCCCGCGGCCTGCAGCGCCAGCACGGCGAGGTCGACGGCATGGCCCTTGCCGATCCCCCCGAGGTCCAGCACGACACCGTCGGCGAGCTTGTGCAGCCGGTCACCGTCGAGACACCAGGCGTCGGAACCGCTGCCGAGGCTGATGTCGAAGAGGCCATCGCTGTCGACGTGCAATCTGTGCGCGGCCGTGAGCACCTCGACAGTGACAGGGTGCACTGACAGTTCGCCGCCGGTGGGCATCGCGTTGAAGCGGGCAATGTCGCTGCCCGGCTCGAAGCGCGACAGGCGCGCCTGAATCGCGGCAATCGCCCCGAAACCCGACTCGTGCCCCGAGGTCGCACCGATCTCGACCCAGGTGCCGAGCAGCGGGCGGGCGCGTCGCTGCATGCGGCTACCCGAGCGCGCCGGCGCGGCGAGCCGCGCCCAGCGTGGCGACGATGCGGCGCACGCCGTCGGTGACATGGGTGCAGCTCAACGTCGCGCCGCTGATGTTGGCGATGTCTTCACCGATGCGCAGCGGCGCGGCGGCAGTCTTGCCAATGAACTGCTTGCGCCAGGCAGGCAGCCGGATCTCGCTGCCGTGGCTTTCTCGGTAAGCCAGGATCTCCACCTGGCGGACGCTGCCATCCGTCGCGATGCCGACGGCATAGCTGATCAGCTCGACCTTGCCGATGACGTCGTCCAGCACGACATAGCCCAGCACGGCACCGCCCTTTTTGGCGACACGTACACCGAGCGGCCTGCCGCCCTCGGTCGGCAGCGTCAGGCTCTCGAAGCGGTCGGCCTCCGGGAACATCAACTGGGCAGCCTGTTCGGGGCTGAGGTAGGTCACCGCGAAGGCACTGGCTGGCGCGAGTGCGACCAGGGCGGCTGGGGCCAGGGTCAGTCGCATCAGAAGCTCCACCCGACGCCGAGGTTGTAGCGGTTGGCGTCCGTGGCCTCGCGCAGGCGCTGGTAGTCGGCCTTGAAAACGATATTGGACGAGAGCCTGAAGTTGGCGCCCGCCGTGATGACGCGCTCGCTGCGTGCGGCATCAGGCGTCAGGCCGGGGCCGAGGTCGGCATAGGACTTGGCCGTGTTGAAACGCTCCCAGCGCAAAAAGGGCAACAGCGCGTAGTCGCCGCTGGACCAGAGCTTGTAGGCCCCCTGCACATAGAAGCCGTCAAAGGTCTTCGGGATCAGCGTGCCGTTGCCGACCAGCGGCGTGTTCAGCGCAGCGGTGTTGCTGATGCTGCCGCGGGTGTAGACGGTGGAAAAATCCCAGCGGCCGGGCGCCCATCGCGCGTGGACGTCCCACAACGTGATGCGCGATTTGGCCACGGCTTGCGCCTGCGTCGCATTGCCGCTGAATACCGATCCCCCCACCAGCACGCCGGGGATGCCGCGCCAGTTGGCGGCGCCGAACACGGCCACGTCGTGGGCCTTGGCCAGGGCCATCTCCTGGTGGACGCTGCCCAGCGGCGACTCGCGCCCTTCGGTGGAGGTCGCATCCCACTTGGTCAGGTCGAAGCTGGTCGTCAGGCCTCCCTGCAGCGTCAGGCCGTTGTCGAAGTTGCCGACGAACTGCACGCCACCTTCGCGCCAGGTGCTGGGGATGATGGCTGTCTCGACGAAATTGCGCTCCACGCCGTAGAACGCCGTGGGCTCATGATTCTCGTTGAGCAGGCCCACGGGCATCAGGAAGAGGCCGGCGCGCAGCGCGAGATTGGGGTGGATCTGGTGCTCGATGTAGGCCTGCTCGACCTCGACCTCGCCGGGGTCGCTGGCAGAGGAAACCGCGTGCTCGACCTCCAACTCGGTGACGACCTTGGTCTTGTCGTCGAAGCGGTGTTCATACCCGAGCACGAAGCGGCGGATGTCGGCCTGTGCGTTCTGGCTGGCCTTGGTCGGGTGGTTGTAGTTGATCTCGCCATAGCTCGTCAGCACGGTGGCAGGCCCGGTGCGCAGCGTCTGCGCCTCTGCGACGGGGGCGGACACCGGTGCGGGCGTCGTGGCTTGGGCCGGCTGCGGCTGTGCAGGCTGCGTCGGTACCGGCAGCGCGGTGCGCTGCTGCAGCTGGGCCAGCTGCGCCTTGACGGCGGCGAGTTCGTTGGCGAGTTGGTCGAGCCTGCGGGCCAGTTCGGCCTCGGTGGCCGTCTGGGCCTGGGCACTGCCCAGCGCCATGGCCAAGGCGGCGGCGAGGAGGCTGCGGACGGGCGGGCGGAAAGCGGTCATAGGAACTCCGGCGGAATTGGCAAACTTGTGGGATCAACGCGGCGCATAGCCGTCGTTGAGCGTGCGCAAGAAGGTGATGACGTCATCGACCTCGGCGTCGGTCAGCGCGGGCGAGTCACCGGGCTTGCGGTTGTAGGGCACCTCCGCCGTGTTGACGTTGCCCACATAGGCTCGCGGCAGGTCGTCGAACTTGTGCACGCTGCCGTCCGCATTGAGCGGATACCACTTCTCGGGGTTGGTATCGCGTTGCACATAGAAGGTCAGCGCCTCCTTCAGGGACGTGAAGCGGCCGTTGTGGAAGAACACCTGGCGTTTGGCCACGTTGCGCAGCGACGGCACCTTGAAGGCGCCGCAAAGGTCGGTACGGGAGGCCAGCTCGGGACGCTCGCACAGGCCGAGATCGAAGTAGACCGGGTCGGCATTGCGGGCGATGGCCGGGTTGCGCGGCACACCCAGGTTGTCGAAGCTGAAGTCCGTGAACAGCGGGAAGCTGCCGTTGGCCGCCTTGGCCGACGGGTGGCAGGCCTGACAGTTGCCCTTGCTGGGGTTGTTGAACAGGGCCAGTCCGCGCAGTTCCTGATCGCTCAAAGCCACCTTGCCGCGCAGGAACTCGTCGTATTTGCTCGAGAAGGGCCGGAAGTCCGTGTCCTCCTTCTGGTACTGGGCCAGCGCCAGCGTCACGCGGTCCATCGCATCGGCGGGCCGACTGAGGATGTCAGCACCAAACACTCGCTTGAACTCGTCGCCGTAGCTGGCCTGGGCCAACCGGCTGATCACGGCCTGCACGTCGGCGTTGGCCATCTCGAAGGGGTTGGTGAAAGGCCCGGCAGCCTGCGCCTGCAGCGAGGCGGCACGGCCGTCCCAGAAGAAGCCACCAGTGGGCGTGCCATCCGCCTCGAAGCGGAAGGCGCTGTTGAAGGAGAGGTAGTTGATGGACGGTGCGCTGCGCCGTCCCTGCTGGTCCAGCAGCGGGCCACCAAGCTGGGCAGTCAGTGCATTCGCCGGCGCATGGGCCTGGCTCGCGTCATGGCAGCTGGCGCAGGACTGCCGGCCAGAGGCTGACAGGGAGACGTCGTTGAAGATCTTCTCGCCCAACGCGGCTTGCGCCGACAGCGTCGCCGCTTTGGGCACGCTAGCTGTCGCCGCCGCGCTGCCACCACCGCCACCACAGCTCGCCAGCAGGGCCGCGACCATCGCCAGGCTCAGCCTCCCACACCAGAACTTCCAGATCCGCATGCCGCCACCATCGGGTTCGATGGCGCCGCACCATCAAACAATAATGAGAATGATTCGCAATCATAGGATGAGCGTACTTACCAGAAGCTGTCGCATCAAAGATGCATGCAAGGTCATCGCTGGTAGCCGGTTCGGCACCTCACGCAGGTATCGGCGCGATGCCGAACTGCATGCTGCGGGCACCAAGATCGACGACCGGCGCCTGTAAACCTTTGCAACGCCGTAAACGACGCGGCAGAAGCCGTCGTTGTGGACACAAGCATTCGCGAAGCCCAAGCAACCGAAACCAACTCCCTGGAACGCCCAAGATGAACACGCTGAAGACCACCATCGCCACCGCCCTCATCACGCTCGCCTCAGGCATTGCGCTGGCCCAACCTGCCACCCCCGCCGCCACGCCGGTCACGACCGCGAAGCCCACAACGGCCGCTGTTCCGGCCGACGCCGCCAGCGCCACCAAGCATGCTCACAAGCACGGCAAGAAGCACGGCGAAGTCAAGGCTGACGCCAAGACTGAAACCAAGACGCAGTAAGCGCATCAGCGCTCCGCGCAAGGCCGCAGCCCGTCAAAAAGCTGCGGGCTTTTTATTGCGTATTCCATGCCATACCGAGCACCGTTCTGCCCTCCTGACGGACCTGATCGTCAACGCCGTCGAGTAGCTCGCCGCCAACACCCGTCCGTCCGTGGCCTGCGCATGTGACAGCACAACAGAGCCTGATGCCCCGGGCGGCTGTCCGCCCAAACCGTGGGCAACCCTGTTGACATTTCGCAGCAGTGACAGGGAAGCGCAAGACAAGCCCTTAGCGTCGGCCGTGGCTAGAGTGCGCGACCGGCCGCGTGCCGCCCAACCGCTTTCCTCGGCCCAGCACGCCCGTGAAGGTTGCGGTGGCCCGACTACGTCTGGAGTCGGGGGAATCGCGCCTGCAAGCCGAGGTGCGCAACAAAGCTCAGGCACATCACACCTAGCAAAGGCACTTCGGGCAAGCCTCCTCATCGATACTGGTACGCCGCGCCCGGGCTGACTTCAGGCTCGCTGCTCACCCGCGTCGAACGGTAGCCACAGCGTGAAGCGAGCGCCCTTTCCCAACTCGCTGCTGACATTGGCACGCCCGCCGTGCAGCTCGGCGATGGACCGCACGACAGCGAGGCCCAGGCCGGTTCGGTCGCCCGAACTGCGAGCGGCATCGACACGGTAGAAGCGTTCGAAGATGTGCGGCTGATGTTCCGCAGCAATGCCACTGCCGGTGTCGGTCACGATGAACTCCACACCACCATCGCGTGCACAGGCCGTCAATGTGACGAGGCCGCCGGCGGGTGTGTGCTGCAACGCGTTGGACACCAGGTTGGACAGCGCATTGCGCAACAGCAGAGGGTCGGCCTGCAACCTGATGTCGGCCGCGGCGCCCAGTTCGAGACGCAGGCCCCGCTCCTCGGCAACGGCGCCATAGGCCTCTGCAATGTCACGCAGCTGGCCTTGAGCAGACAGGGTCTCGAAGTTCAAGGCCTGGCGCGCGTTGTCCGCCCGGGCCAGAAAGAGCATTGACGAGACCATGCGTGCCAGCCGGTCCCCCTCCTCAACGACGACGGCCAGCGTGTCCTGGTATTCGCCGGCCGAGCGCTCGCGCGACAGCATGACGCCCGCCGCCGAGACGAGGTTGGTGATGGGCGAGCGGAACTCGTGGGCCAGATCGGACGAGAAGCGCGACAGCTGCTCGAATGCGGCGTGCAGGCGGCCCAGCATCGCATCGAACGATTCAGCCAGTTGGCGCAGGTCGCTGGGCCAGGCCTGGTGGGCGATGCGCGCATCGAGCTTGTCGGCGGTGATGTCGCCGATGGCCTCGCTCATCACACGCAACGGCCGCAACGCACGCTGCACGAGGTAGGCGGCCAGTGCCGAAGCGGCCAGCACGGCCAGAGTCACCACGAGGATCAGGCGGCGGCGGAATGCCTCGCCCAGCTCCTGCCCCTCGTGCAGGTTATAGGCCGCCTGCAGCAGCCAGACGCGGCCGGGCCACGTTTCCACCATCGTCGCGGCCAGCATGTAGCGCACCTCCGCGCTCCCGTGGCCAACGGTGTAGCGCTTGAACGCGGCGCGCTTCCTGGCCGCCGGGAAGGCATCCAGCGGTATTGGCGGAGTCGGGGGGGAATCCAGCACCTGCCCGTCGGGCGCCGTCAGCCGCATCGCCAGGTTCCTATTGCGCAAAGTGTGCTCTGCCCACTCCTTCTGCCAGGGGTTCCGGGCACCCACGCCTCCGGCATCCATCGCCTCGATGACCGCGCGCTGCACGTCCATCGTCGTGCGCACGTTGTCCTCGTCCTTCTCCCACAGTTGGTGGGCAAGCTGGTCGTTGAGCGCCCAGCCCACCACACACAGCAAGGCCGTGGTGAAGACGAAGAAGTACAGCGTCAGCCTCAGTTGCAGCGACCAGCGCCGCGGGTCTAGTCGCGGGTTCATCGGGCGGTGTCGTCCAGAACATAGCCGGCGCCGCGCACGGTGTGCAGCAGTTTGGTCTCGTAGGGGTCGTCGATCTTGGCGCGCAGCCGCTTGATCGCCACCTCCACGACGTTGGAGTCGGAGTCGAAGTTCATCTCCCAGACGTGCGCAGCCAGCACGGTGCGTGACTGCACCTCGCCCGCAAAGCTCATCAGGTGGCGCAGCAGCGCGAACTCCTTGGCCGTCAGGTCGATGCGGTCCGCGCCGCGCGCGGCCCGGTGCTTCAGCAGGTCCAGCGTCAGGTCGGCCAGGCGCAGCACACGCTCGCTCTCCTGCGTGTGCGCCGTGGCGTGGCGGCGCAGGATGACGCGCACGCGCGCCAGCAGCTCGGGGTAGGCGTAGGGCTTGACGAGGTAGTCGTCCGCGCCGGCCTCCAGGCCGCGAACGCGGTCGTCGATGTCGTCGCGCGCGGTCAGGAACAGCACCGGCACCGTGCGCCCGGCCTTGCGTGCCGTCTCCAGGATGCTCCAGCCATCCAGGCCGGGCAGCATGATGTCCAGGATGGCGAGGTCGTACTCGCCGGTCAGCAGCAGATGCAGTCCGTCGGGGCCGCTGCCGGCCACGTCCACCAGCATGCCCGACTCGCCCAGCCCGCGGGCGATGTACTTGGCGGCCGTGGCCTGGTCTTCGACGAGCAGGATGCGGGGCATGGCGTCAAGCCTCCTGCGGCACGGCGAGCGACGGCACCGGCCGCGCCTGCCCGCGGTCGAACAGCAGGTAGAGCACCGGCGTGACGAACAGCGTGACCAGCTGCGACAGCAGCAGCCCGCCGACGATGGCCACGCCCAGCGGCTGGCGCAGCTCGGCGCCGGCACCCAGGCCCAGTGCGATGGGCAGCACACCCATCAGGGCACACATCGTGGTCATCATGATCGGGCGGAAACGTTGCTGGCAGGCCTGGCGGATCGCGTCGACGGCGCCGAGCCCTTCATCGCGGCGCGCCGAGATGGCGTAGTCGATCATCATGATCGCGTTCTTCTTGACGATGCCAATCAGCAGCAGGATGCCGATCATCGCGATGAAGCTCAGCTCCATGCCCGCGATGCGCAGCGCCAGCAGCGCGCCCACGGCCGCGGACGGGATGCCCAGCAGGATGGTGAGCGGGTGCACCCAGCTCTCGTAGAGCATGCCCAGGATCACGTAGATGACGGCGACCGCGGCGAGGATGAGCCAGAGCTGCGCCGTCTGCGACTGCTGGAACAGCGCCGCCTGGCCGCTGAAGGCGCCGAAGACGGTGGCCGGCAGGTTGAGCTGCGCCTCGGCCGCATGGATGGCCGCCGCCGCATCCGACAGTGACCTGCCCGGCGCAAGGTCGAAGGACAGCGTCACCGCCGGCAGCTGCGCCTGGTGGTTGACGGCTATGACGCCATTGCCGCGCGTCACGGTGGCGAAGGCGCTCAGCGGCACGCGCTTGCCGGCGCCGCTGCGCACCTCCAGGCCGAGGATGTCGCTCTCGTCGCGCCTGGCAGAGTCCGCCACCTCCAGGATGACCTGGTAGCTGTCCTCCGGCGCGCGGATGGTGGAGACCTGGCGGCTGCCGAAGGCGGCAAACAGCGCGGCACGCACGGTTGCCATGTCGACGTCGAACTGCGCCGCCTTGTCGCGGTCCACGCTGATCTGGGCCTCCAGGCCGTTCTTCTCGTAGTCGCTCGTCACGCCGACCAGCACATCCGACGCCTTCAGCGCGTTCATCAGCTTGTCGGCCCACTGGTCCAGCGCATTCGCGCTGACGGCCTGCAGCGTGTACTGATAGGTGCTCTTGGACGAGCGACCGCCCACGCGCAGGTTCTGCACCGGGCTGAAGAACACCTGGATGCTCGGCAGGTCGCTCGTCTCTTGGCGCAACTGGCTCAGCACGGCGGGCAGCGGCGGCCGCTGGCCGCGGTCCTTCAGGTCGATGGTGAGCTGGGTGGTGTCGTGGTCCACCTTGGTGGCAACGCCGGCCACGTTGGGGTCCGCCAACACGGTCTTCTCGAGGTGCTGCATGACGGCCAGGCGGCCGGCATAGGACATGTCCTGGGGCGTGTCCACGTTGGCCACGACCTGGCCGATGTCCTCCTGCGGGAAGAAGCCCTTGGGCGCCGTGACGTACAGCCCTGCCGTGACCGCGAACGTGGCCACGCCCACCAGCAGCACCGACGCGCGGTGGGCCAGCGCCACGTCCAGCGCGCGCGTGTAGGCGGCCAGCGTGCGGTCGAATGCGCGCTCGAAGAAGCGGCTCCAGGCCGGCACCGGGCGGTGCAGCGACTCGGGCTTCATCAGCATCGGCACCAGCATCGGGATCAGCGTGAGCGACACCGCGGCGGAGACGAGGATGGCGATGGAGACGACGATGGCGAACTCGTGGAACAGCCGCCCCACGACGCCCGGCATGAAGAAGATCGGGATGAACACCGCCACCAGCGACACCGAGATCGACATCACCGTGAAGCCCACCTCGCGGGCGCCAGCGGCGGCGGCCTCGGCCGGCGCCATGCCGCGTTCGATGTGGCTGATAATGGCTTCGAGCACGACGATGGCGTCGTCCACCACCAGGCCCACTGCGATGGTCAGACCCAGCAACGAGATGTTGTCCAGGCTCTGGTCGAGCGCGAACATCAGCCCGAAGGTGGCGAACAGCGAGATCGGCACGCTGAGCGACGGGATGAACGTCGCCGCCGCGCGGCGCAGGAACAGCAGGATCACCAGCACCACCAGGCCCACGGTCAGTACCATGGTCAGGTTGACGTCGTGGATGGCATTGCGGATGGAGATGGAGCGGTCGCTCAGCGTCTGCACCACCACCGAGCCCGGCAGCTGCGCCTGCAGGCGCGGCAGCAGCGCTCGGATGGCGTCCACCACCGCCACCGTGTTGGCGCCGGGCTGGCGGCGCACGCTGAGCAGGATGGACGGGCGGCCGTTCACGTCGCTCATGTTCTGCACGTTCTCGATGCTGTCGGCCACCGACGCCACGTCCGCCAGCCGCACCGTGCGGCCCTGACGGCTGGCCACCGCCACGCTGGCAAAGTCCGCCGCCTTCATGAGGTCGCCGTTCATCTGCACGGTCAGCATCTGGCGGCTGTTGTCCAGCTGGCCGATGGGCGTTCCGGAGTTGGCGCCCTGCAGCGCGGTGGCCACTTCGTCCAGCGTCAGGTCTACGGCCGCCAGCCTTGCGGGGTCGGCCTGGATGCGCACCGCGTAGCGCTTCTGCCCCGACACCTGCACCTGGGCCACGCCCGAGATGGTGGACAGCGCCGGCACGATGAGGTTGTCGCTGAACGCGTTCAGCTCCGCGAAGGACAGCGTCGGCGAGCTCAGCGCCACCAGCAGGATGGGCGCGTCCGCCGGGTTGACCTTGCTGTACGACGGCGGCGTGCGCATCTCCGCGGGCAGTTGCCGCGCGGCGCGGAACAGCGCAGCCTGCACGTCGGCGGCTGCGGCGTCGATGCTGCGGCTGGCGTCGAACTCCAACGTGATCCAGGCCTGGCCCTGCATGCTGGTCGACGACGTCGTCAGCAGCCCCGGGATGGACGAGAACTGCTTTTCCAGCGGCGTGACGACCGACGTGGCGAGGTTGTCCGGGCTGGCACCAGGCAGCGAGGCCGTGACCTGGATGATGGGCGTGTCGTACTGCGGCAGCGCAGAGATCGGCAGGTTGGTCCAGCAGATGAAGCCGGCGACGACCGCGCTGATCCAGAACAGCATCGTCGCGATGGGCCGGCGCAGGCAGGCTTCAGAGAGGTTCATGGCGCCGCCCCCGCGCTGGCGGCCGGTGCCGCTGCGGCCACGCGCACCGCGGCGCCGGTCTTCAAGCCCAACTGACCTTCGGTGACGACCTGCTCGCCGTTGGCCAGGCCCTCGACGACGGCCAGTTGCTCCTGGATGCGCAGCAGCGTGACAGGCCGCGCGACCACCTTGCCAGCGGGCGCGTCCAGCACAAAGACGAAGCGCCCGCCCGGGCTGTCCAGAATGCTTTGCGGCGCGAGCGTGACGGCACCGGGGCTCACGCCGGCCGTGAGTTGCACCTTCACGTAGGCGCCGGGCCACAGCGCTTTGCGCGGATTCGGGAAGGCGGCCTTCAGGCTGATGGTGCCGGTGTCGGCATTGACGGTGTTGTTGACGAACACGAGTTTGCCCTGCACCGGCGTGCCATACGCCGCGGCGATGGACAGCTGCACCTTGCCGGCATCGCGCGCGGCCAGCAACGCCGGCAGGTTGGCCTCGGGCAGCGTGAACTCGACGCCGATCGGGTCCATCTGCGCGACGTTAACCAGCGGCGATGCCGCGCCCGGCTGGGCCAGGCTGCCGGGATGGACCGACAACGCGCCGGTGAGCCCGGCCATCGGCGCCAGGATGCGGGTGCGATCCACCAGCACACGGCTGTTTTCGATGTCAGCCAGCATCGCGCGGTGCTGGGCGCGCAGCGTTGCGACCCTGCCTTCGGCGGCATCCACAGAACTGGGCGAATAGAACTGCGCCTTGGCCAGTTGCTGGGTGCGCACGAGGTCACGCTGGGCTTCGTCCAGCTGCGCCTGCACCTGCGCGGCCGTGGCCTGCGCCTTGGCCAGTTGGGCGGCCACGTCGCTGGCGTCCAGCGTGAACATCAGCTGCCCGGCCTTCACCTCGTCGCCCTCCTTGAAATGGATGGCGCGGATGGTGCCGGTGGCCTGCGGGCGCACGTCCACCTGCGTGAGCGCCACCAGGTGGCCCTGCGCGGAGAGCTTGACAGGCAGGTCCCGCGCCACCGCGGGCGCCACGCTGACCAGCGGCAGCGGCTTGGGCGCGGCGGCCTTCTCCGGCGCCTTGTTCAGAGCCACGGCGGCGGCGGCCAGCGCCAACGGCACTGCACCACCGGCCAGCAGCAGGGCCGGGCGTTTCCTTGCGAACTCGATCATGGGCATCAAAGACATCAGGGCATCAACTCGACCGCGACTGTAGGAAGGCCGCGCTAACGGGAGGCTGAAGCCGACCTGACAAAGTTGTTATCTACGCCTCGCGCGGCACCAAACTTTCTGCGAGCCGTCGCCGGCCGGCTCTGGCTCGCAGTCGCTGTGCGGCCTTAAGGACTCGATAAGCATCGGGCCCGAACACTGCTGGGATGGCATCCGCCCTCAAGACCGAACCGCCTGTGCAGCCTCGCCGCCTGCCAGGCCCGATACCCGCGGTGCCGACGCCGCTGGCCCGCAACCACTTCCGGCCGCTGCGCATCGTCGGCGAGTACGTCAGCCGCAGGTTCGAAGAAGGCAAGGCAAGGCCGCTGTTCATCGTGCGAGAGGCGCGTGGACAAGGGTTGACGACAAGCCGACAGCCGCACGTTGAGGTTGTTCCTGCTCCCTGACAATCAGAACATCCCATGGAGCTTCACGTGAACCCCGCCGCCGAAGGGCTGAGCGCGCCAGCACCCGGTCGCGCGTGGCCGATGACCCGCCCGCAACTCGCCATCTGCGGGCTGCTCGCGCTGCTGCTCGTGCTGCGGCTGGCCGCGATGGCCGGCCTGCCGCTGATGGACACGACGGAGGCTCGCTACGGCGAGATCGGCCGCAAGATGATGGTGTTCGACGACTGGGTCACGCCCTGGTTCGACATCGGCGTGCCGTTCTGGGGCAAGCCCCCGATGTCGTTCTGGGCCACGGCGGCCAGCATGCGGCTGCTGGGCATCAGCGAGTTCGCCGCGCGCCTGCCGCACCTGCTGTGCGGCGGCGGGATCGCGTTGCTGGTGTGGCAGTTCGCACGGCGCCGCGGCGACGCACGCGAAGCCCTGCTCGCCGTGGCCCTGCTCGGCGGCGCGGCCCTATTCTTCGTGTCGGTCGGCGCGGTGATGACCGACACAGTGATGGTGCTGTGCACGACGGCGGCGCTCTGCAGTTTCTGGTTCGCGCTCCACGCGGCCGACGAAGCCCGGCGCCGCCGCCACGGCTGGATGTTCTTCATCGCGCTGGGCATGGGCTTGCTGGCCAAGGGCCCGGTAGCCGTGGTGCTGGCCGGGTTGCCCGTCGTCCTCTGGACCATGCTTCAACGGCGCGTGGGCGACACCTGGCGGGCCCTGCCCTGGCTGCGCGGCAGCCTGCTGGCGCTGGCGCTCGCCGCGCCCTGGTACCTGCTGGCCGAGCAGCGCACGCCCGGCTTCATCAACTACTTCATCGTCGGCGAGCACTGGCACCGCTTCTTCACGCCGGGCTGGTCCGGCGACCGCTACGGGCATGCGCACCAGATGCCCATCGGCTCGATCTGGGTGTTCGCCTGGGGCGCCTTGCTGCCGTGGTCGTTGCTGGTGCCGCTCGCGGCCTGGCGCTGGCGGCGCGTGCGAGTGGCTGACGAGCAGGCGTCGCTGCGCCTGTACCTGTGGCTGTGGGCGCTGCTGCCCCTGCTGTTCTTCACCGCGGCGCGCAACATCATCTGGACCTACGCGCTGCCGTCGCTGCCCGCCGTGGCCTTGCTGATGGCCCGCTGGCTGGTGCTGCGCTCCGCCCATGCCGAGGCCTGGGTCGCCGCCGGCCTGGCCGCAGCTCTGCTGGGGGGTGTGGTGGGTCTGGGCCGGCTGGGCCTCGACCGCCACCAGGACCAGCGCAGCGCCCGCCACCTGGTGCAGGCCTACCTGGCCGAAGCCAAGGCCGGCGAGCCGCTGCTGTACCTGGCGCAACGGCCCTACTCCGCGGCGTTCTACAGCCAGGGCCGGGCGCTGCAGATCCCTGGGCTGGCCGCGCTGCCCGCGGCCCTGGGCCAGCAGGCCGGCTACGTCGCCCTGGAGTCCAAGCTGGACATGACCCAGGATCTGCAGGACATCGGCCTGCAGCTGGAGCACCGCGTCTGCTGCTTCGGCGACGAGCAGCTGCTGCGCGTGCGCGCGAAGGCGCCGTGACGGCGCGCCGGCGCGTCGCCGTCTGCGTGGACGACTTCGGCCTCAACGGTGCCGTCAACGCCGGCGCCCTGAGCCTGGCGGAGGCCGGCCGCGCCTCCGCGCTGAGCTGCCTCACGCGCGGGCCTGCCTGGCGCGCCGGTGCGGCCACGCTGCGCGCGCTGCCGCAGCGGCGCACTGACGTCGGCCTGCACCTGAACCTCAGCGAACCACTCACACCGGACGCCTGGCACCTGCCCCTGCCCATGCTCTGCCTGGGCGCCTGCGCCCGCACCCTGCCCACCGGCAAGGTGCGCGCCGAGATCGCCACGCAGTTCGACGCGTTCGAGGACGCGATGGGCCAGGCACCGGACTTCGTCGACGGCCACCAGCACGTGCACCAGCTCCCCGTCGTCCGCGAGCTGATGCTGGAAGAGCTGGCCCGGCGCTACCCCATGCGTCCGCCCTGGCTGCGCAACACGCAGGCACCTCAGGCGCTGCGGCACCACGGCCGGGTACCGCTCAAGCAGCAGGCGATCGCGGCCCTCGGCGCCAAGCGGCTGGCCGCCCTGGCTCGCGAACAAGGCTACCCACAGAACCGCAGCCTGCTGGGCGTCTACGACTTCTCCGGCCCGGCCCCCGACCATGCATACCGACTGGCGGATTGGTGCGACGTGATGGCAGACGGCGACCTGCTGATGACGCACGCCGCGATCGGCGCAGCGCCGGGCGACCCGATCGCGGCGGCGCGCCAGGTGGAGCACGAGGTACTGATGGGCCCGGCCTTCGGCGAATGGCTGGCCACGCGGCTGGCGATCGTGCGGCTCTCCGAAATCCTTTGACCCGGCATGGCCCGACACCGGCAGGGCCTTGCCTCGATATCCTTGCACCAACAACCGCGCCGACCGCGCCCACCCCGGCCCTGCCGAGACCCGACGATGCGACTCATCCTGATCGAGGACGACCTGATGATCGGCAAGGCCGTGCGCGAAGGCCTGCTGCAGGCTGGCTTTGCCGTGGACTGGGTCACCGACGGCCGGGCGGCCGAGCTGTCGCTGACTCACGGCGTCTACGACCTCGCCGTGCTGGACCTCGGCCTGCCCCGTGGCGATGGCATGTCGCTGCTGCAGGCGCTGCGTGCCGCGGGCAATTCGCTGCCCGTACTGATCGCTTCGGCGCGCGACACCGTGCGGGACCGTATCGACGGCCTGGAGGCCGGCGCTGACGACTATGTGCTCAAGCCCTTCGACCTGGACGAGCTGATCGCGCGCGTCCGCGCCCTGCTGCGCCGGCATGCGGGCAGCGGCGACCCGCGGCTGCGCCAGGGCGACCTGGTGCTGGACCCGACGCGCAAGGAAGTGACGAAGGCCGGCGTGGCGGTGGAGCTGTCGGCCCGCGAGTTCTCGGTGCTGGAGGCCTTGATGCAGAAACCCGGCGCCGTGCTGTCGCGCGAGCGGCTGGAGGAAGCCGTCTACGGCTGGGGGCAGGAGGTGGCCAGCAACTCCATCGAAGTGCACCTGCACAACCTTCGCCGCAAGCTCGGCGCGGCCGTGATCAAAAACGTGCGCGGCATCGGCTACCGCGTGGTCAACGAGTGATGCGGTCCATCGAGCGCGTGCTGCTGGCCTGGATCATGGCTGCGCTGGCCATCGGCGCGGCCATGATCGTGCTGGTGGTCTACCTAGTGACGCTGGAGGAGATGAACGAGGTCTTCGACGCCGACCTCAAGAACGTCGCGACCGGGCTCGCGCGGTTCCAGCAGGCCAACCCGCCACCCACACCACTGGCCTCTGCCGAGCCCTCCGACAACGAGGCTGGCGACACGGAGGAAACTGAGATCGTCACCTTCGCCTGGGACGCGGCCGGCCACCTGCTCTACAGCTCGAACCGGGCGATCCCGATGCACTTCATCGCCACCGAAGGGCTGTCGCAGGAGCAGCTGGACGGCGAAGCCTGGGTCGTCTACACAGCCCGACACGGCAGTGGTCTGGCGCAGGCGGCGCAGCGCGTCACGTCGAGGCTGGAGATGGCGCAGGAGTCGGCCACCCGCATCCTGCCGCCGATGCTGCTGCTGGCGCTGGGCATCGGCGCGCTGCTGATCTTCAGCCTGCGCCGCGGCCTGCGGCCGCTGGACGCCGCGGCGCGCGACGTGGCCGGGCGCAGCGCCCGGTCGCTGGCGCCGATCGCCAGCGACAACCTGCCGCGCGAGCTGGCGCCGATGGTGCAGTCCATCAATGGCCTGATGGCGCGGCTGGACGATTCGCTCACCGCGCAGCGCCGCTTCCTCGCGGACGCGGCGCACGAGCTGCGCAGCCCCGTCACCGCACTGAGACTGCAGTTGCAGCTGCTGCGCCGCAGCCCCGACGACGCCGGCCGCACGGCCGCAATGGACGAGCTGCAACAAGGCATGGCCCGCGCGCAACGGCTGATCGAGCAATTGCTGCAGTTCGCCCGCACCGAGCCCGAAGCGCAGCTCGCACCCATGGTGGCGCTGGATCTGGCGGACATCGTGCGCGAGGTGGTCGAGGGCTTGAACCTCAAGGCGGAAGCCTTGCAGATCGACCTCGGCGCCGAACTGCACGGGCCGGTCCCGGCCGTGGGCGACCGGGCGCAGCTCGTCGTGCTGCTGAACAACCTGGTGGAGAACGCGCTGCGCCACACGCCGGCCGGCGGTTTCGTCGACGTGGGCGCCGAGGTGCGCGACGCGCAGGCCCTGCTCTTCGTGCGGGACACCGGGCCGGGCATCCCGCACGAGGCGCGCGAGCGCGTCTTCGATCGTTTCTACCGCGGCGACCCGCCGTCGCCCTCGGCGCGCACGACGGACGGCAGCGGGCTGGGCCTGTCCATCGTCAAGGCCATCGCCGACCGCCATGGCGCCACCGTGCGGCTGCTGGACCGGCCTGCCGGCACGGGCCTCGAAGTGCGCGTCGTCTTCCCCACCCCCAACGATCAGCAAGGACCATGACATGAGTTTTTCCAACAACTGGCTGTGGTGGGCGCTGCTGTCCGCCGGTTTCGCGGGCGGCACGGCCGTGCTGGCCAAGGTGGGCATCCAGGGTGTCGACTCCGACCTCGCCACGCTCGTGCGCACCCTGATCGTGGCCGTGCTGCTGGCGCTGTTCGTGGGCGCCACGGGCAAGTGGGCCAACCCCATAACGCTGGCGCCGCGCACGCTGCTGTTCCTGGCCCTGTCGGCCCTCGCCACCGGCGCGTCGTGGGTGTGCTACTTCCGGGCACTGCAGCTCGGCCCGGCGTCGCTCGTCGCGCCGGTGGACAAGTTCAGCGTCGTGCTGGTGGCGCTGTTTGCGGTCAGTTTCCTCGGCGAGCGGCCCGCGCCGAAGGAGTGGCTGGGCATCGCGCTGATCACGGCCGGCGTGCTCACGCTCGCCATCAAAGTCTAGTCCGCGCGACTCTTAAGGAGCCGATAAGCGCCCGAAAAACATACTGCCCGCCAGGGCGCGACGGTCGCGCCTTTTTTGGGAGGCAGACCATGAATCGTCGCTACATCTACGCGCTGTTGAGCGCAAGCCTGATCGCAGCCGGCGCACTGGCGTACGCCGAGAGCGGTGAGCCGCGTAGCGGCGAACCCGAGACCGACGCCGTGCCGGTCACGCAGGCCCCCATCTCGCTGCTGCAGGCCGTGCAGACCGCCGAGCTGCGCGCCGCCGGCAAGGCCCGCCAGGCCGAGTACACGCACGGCCGCCAGGGCTGGGTCTACGAGGTCGAGGTGGTCAGCAACGCGGGCGTCTTCGACGTGCACGTCGACGCCACCAACGGCACGGTGTTGTCGTCGGAGCTGGACAAGCTCGATCGCGACGGGCGCCACGGTGAACATGACGACGGCGAGGACTGATCGGCCATGCCCATTTCCCTGCCCGATCCGCGCAACAAAGTGCCCGCCATCGCGCTGGCCTTCTGGGTCATCAAGATTCTGTCCACCACGGTGGGTGAGACTGGGGCCGATTTCCTCGCCGTGCAGGTCGGCTGGGGCCAGGGCCTAACGAGCGCGCTGATGGCCACGCTGCTGGGCGGCGCACTGGCCCTGCAGCTGCGCGCGCAGCGCTACGTGCCGTGGATGTACTGGCTCAGCGCCGTGCTGGTCAGCGTCGTCGGCACGCAAATCACCGACCTGCTGACCGATGGCCTGGGCGTCAGCCTCTACCTGAGCAGCACGGTCTTCGCCATCACGCTGGCCGCCATCTTCGCGAGCTGGCATGCGGTCGAGCGGGACCTGTCGATCCACCACATCGTCACGCGCCGGCGCGAGCTTTTCTACTGGGCCGCCATCCTGTGCACCTTCGCGCTCGGCACTGCCGTGGGCGACCTGGCGACCGAGGCGCTGGGCCTGGGCTTCAGCCTCGGGTCGCTGGTGTTCGGGCTGCTCATCGCCGCGACGTATGCCGCCTGGCGCCTCGGCGCCAACGCCGTGCTGACCTTCTGGATCGCCTACATCCTGACCCGCCCATTCGGTGCCGCCATCGGCGACCTGCTGACCCAGGACCGCACCTACGGCGGCCTCGGCATCGGCGCGATGTGGACCAGCGCGCTGTTCCTCGCCTTCATCGTCTCGCTGGTCACGCTGGCCCAGCGCCAAGTCAAGCCCGGCCGCTCCCTGGCCGGCAAATGATCTTCAACCCGACAAGGAATATTCTCATGCAAGTCTTCCGTCCCGTCCTCCGTCCCGTCTCGCGCGCCCTCGTCGTCGCTTCCAGCGTCTTCCTGCTGGCCCTCGGTGCCGGCCATGCGGGCATGGCCAAGGCAGCCACTGCCGCCGCAACAGCCAGCAAGCTCGGCGACCTCACGCCATTCCGCAGCATTGCGGCCGACGTCAGCACCATCGTCCAGTCGGGCGATCTTGCCAAGGGCAAGGCGCGCATCAAGGACCTGGAGCTGGCCTGGGACAAGGCCGAGGCTGGCCTGAAGCCCCGCGCCGCGGCCGACTGGCATGTGCTCGACAAGGCCATCGACCGTGCACTGGCGGCGCTGCGTGCCGACAAGCCCAGCGCCGCCGACTGCCAGAAGGCCGTGGCCGAGCTGCTCGCGACCTTCGACTCACTGCAGCCCAAGGGCTGAGCCCGCACACCGGACGGGGCTCGGCCCGCGCGCTCAGCGCGTGAACTGCAGCCCCAGGTAGACCATGGACTGGCGCCGCTCGTCGGTGCTGGTGCCGAACTCGCGGCCGGCCGCGGCCAGCAGTGTCAGCGACTCCTGCAGCTTCCAGTGCAGGCCGAAGTTCAGCAGCGTCTGGTGCTCGCCGGTGGACTGCGTGCGATGGACTTCGGCCAGGCACTCCACGCCCTCGCCGCAGCCATGCGCCAGCACGACGCCCGCCACCCACTGGTTGGCCCCGCCGCCCGACACGAAGTTGCGTCCCACCTCAGCCACCACCCCCACGCCGGCCACGTCCGTCGACAACTCGACCGGCAGGAAGAACTCATGCCCCGCGCTGGCCAGCCCGCGTCGCGTGGAAGACGAGAGCAGGCTGCGCGTGTATTGCGGGTAGGTGGACAGCGCGTAGCCGGCGTCGTCCTCGTCGACGAAGCGCCACTTGACGCCGAAATTGCCGGCACCGAGGCCAGCCTTTGAACCCTGGCCGTCGTCGCGCGCGGTGACCCAGGGCACGTCCGCCTTCAGCTGGATGCGCTCGCCCCAGCCGTAGTTGATGTCGGCATCGGGCGCGGCGAGCACGCGGCGCCCGCGCGTGCGCGACGCGATGGCGCCGAGGTTGATTTCCCACTTGCCGGCGCCAGGCGTATCGGGGTCATCGGTGACCATGGGCGGGCCGCCCTGGGCCAGTGCGGCACCGGTCGCGGCCAACAGGCCGCCCAACACGAGCAGGCTTCGCAGCCGGCCGCGGGGTCGAGAAGAACGCATAAAGATTCCTTGCTTCTGGAGATCGCCGTGCGGGCGGCGTGGCAGGCGCGGCTGAGCGCGGCGCACGGGTGGAACCATGCGCCGCGTGCGTTGCCGCCGTGTTGCTTACTTGCCGCCGGCCGGCAGCACTTCGTAGCGCAGCAACCCGGCCTTGGTCTTGTCCGAGCCACCCACGGCCACGTACAGGCGCTTCAGCTCGGGCACAAGGAAGGCCGTCTTGGCGCCCTTTTCGGACGGCACGCGCGCCAGCTCCTCGTAGTGGTCGGCGTCCACCTGGCGGAACACGCCGACATAGTCGTCGCCAGCCGCGTAGATGCGGCGGTTGGCCGCGTCGAACATCATGCCGTTGGTGCGCCCCGGCGCGTCGAAGCTGGCCACCGAGGCACCCGTGTCGGTGTTGATGACCACCAGCTTGAACGGCTTGCGCGTGATGATGAAAAGGCGCTTGTTTGCTTCGTCGAGATCGATCTGCGAGTTGTTCTCGCCTTCCTTGACCGGCCACAACGCCAGCTGCTGGCCGCTCTTCTTGTCCAGCACCGCGATCTCGCTCTTGCCGGCCACGTTGACGAAGGCGCGCGAGCCCTTCTGCTCGGCCACGATGCCTTCGGTGAAGTCGGTGTCGAACACCACTTCGCCGACCGGCTTGCCGGTGGCGGCGTCCACCTGCGTGACCATGGTCCTCGGCAGCTTGGTGACCGCGTTCTTGCCGCCGGTCACGAACCACAGCCGGTTCAGCGAGGGGTCGTAGCTCATCACATCGGCGCCGGGTGCGATCTTGATCGTGTCCAGCACCGCGTAGGTCTTGCCGTCCAGCACCTTGCTGAGGCCGTCACCGCTGTTGCTGACGATCAGGCGGTTCTTCTTCGCGTCGAAATGCACCGCGTGCGGCGTTTCCATGCCGGGCACGGTCTTCACGCGGGCGCCGCTCTTCAGGTCGAACACCTCCAGCGTGCCGCCGTCCTCGCCAGCCAGGAAGAGCCGGTTGCCCTTGATGTCGGCGCCGAAGTGGTCGAAGTCGCCGTCGTAGTTCGGAATCTCGGTGCGGCCCAGCAGCCGCAACGCGGCGCCATCCGCCGCGGCCGCCAGGGGTGCCGCGGCACCGAGCACCAGCAGGGCCGCCGCAGCGGCCAGGGTCTGCTTGAACATGACCAGTCCTTTGCCTTGCGTGTAGGGCCGCGCCATCATTTGGCGGCATCGAAGAGCGCGTTGTAGCTGAAGATCTTCTTGGCCAGATCGTCGCGCAGCACGGTCGACTTTTGCAGGCACTCGATCTCGGCAGCGCTGCTGTTCGGGTCGGCCGGCGGGTTCTTGAACGCGTAGACGACCAACCCGACGTTCTCGCCCTTCGCATCGCGCATGGGCATGAGCACCACCATCTTCTTCGGGTTGTCCTTCACACGCTTCCAGCGCGGGTCGACGATGGTGATGCCCTTCTTGATGACGTCGATGTCGTCCGGGTCGTCCGGGTTGCCCACGCGCTCGGGGAAGGAGCCGGCGAACATCGTATAGACCTCGCTCATGCCCGGCGGCACGCCGTGCAACGTGACGCTAAGCAGTTCGGGATGAGCGGCCATGGTGTCGTCGGACAGCTTCTGGGCGTAGGTCTTGTGGGTCGGCGGTGTCCAGTTCTTGGCGGGTGCATCGGCGGCCCGGCTGGCGGCGGTGCCCAGGGCCAGCACACTGGCGGCGGCTACCGCGAGCGCCGTCTTGAGGATGGGATTCATGTTGTCTCCGTTGAGGTGAAAGCGGCATCCATGAGGCTGGAGGCTAGGATGGAATTTAGGCAGGCACCCTGTACGGTTCCTGTCTCGATTCTGAAAGGTCGTTCAGGTAGCTCCCCTGCAAAACACCCGGTCTCAAAAGGTGCCTCACGGTCTAGCATCCGCGGCCATGAAGTCGATCGGCTCGCGCATCACGCTCTGGTACGCCATCACGCTCACCGCGACGCTGGCCACGCTCTTCATCGCCGGCCACTACCTGCTGGAACGTTACCTCGTGCGCCAGCTCGACGAGCTCAACGAGAACCAGTTCAAGCACCTGCGTGCCGTGCTCGGTCAGGACTATGCAAGCCTCACGCCCGCCGTCATCGACGAGCGCATCCGCGAGGCCACCGAGTCGGCGTCGTCCATGTTCTACACGGACATGCACGGGCCGATGACGAACCGCTTCTTCCGCTCCAGCAACCTGCACGGCCAGTCCATCCCGGACATCGTCGGGCAGAACATCTACTCGATCTCGGTCGATGGCGTCGGCGAGGTGCGCGTGGGCGAATTCCTGCTGCGGCCGTTCGACGTGATGGTCGCCACGCCGCTGGCGCCGGTGCGCGACCTGATGGCCGGCTACCGCAGGGTGTTCTTTGGCCTGCTGCTTCTCGCGCTGGTGCTGGCGCTGCTGATCGGCTATGGCCTCAGCGAGCTGTTCCTGCGGCCGGTGCGCGTCATCCAGGAAACGGCCAACCGCATCCGCTCCGACAACCTGACCGAGCGCATCCCGGTCGGCAACGTCAAGGACGAGATGTCGCAGCTCGCGGCCTTCCTGAACCAGATGTTCGACCGCCTGGAGAACGCCTTCTCCGAGATCCGACGCTTCTCGGCCGAGGCCTCGCATGAGCTGAAGACGCCACTGTCGCTGATGCAGCTGCACGCCGAGCGGCTGCTGGGCGACGACACGCTGACCGAGGCCCAGCGCGACTCGGTGATGGTGCAGCTGGAAGAGATCGGCCGCGTCAATCACATCATCGACGAGCTGCTTTTCCTGTCGCGCGCCGACGCGGGTGCCGTGCTGATCGAGCTGGCGCAGCAGAGCCCCGCGGCCTTCCTGGGCGCCTTCGCGCAGGACGCCAACGCACTGGCTGAGTACGACGGCAAGCACTTCGTGTGGACGCACACGGGCGAAGGCAGCGTCAGCATCGATGGCAAGCGCATCCGCCAGGTGCTGCTAAACCTGCTCACCAACGCGCTGAAGGTGACGCCGCTCGACAGCGGCGTCAGCATGGATTCGACGCTGGTCGACGACCGCTGGCGCATCAGCATCGTCGACGAGGGGCCGGGCCTGACGACCGAGCAGTGCGAGCGCATGTTCGAGCGCTTCGTTCGCTTCGGCAACGCCGCGGGTGGCGACACGCGAGGCGCGGGCCTGGGCCTGCCCATCTCGCGCAGCATTGTGAAGATGCACAAGGGCCGCATCTGGGCCACCAGCCGCGACGTGGGCCGCGGCCTGCGCGTGGTCATCGAACTGCCGGCCACGCAACGCGCCTGAGCTGCGGCAGCCTGAACGGAAGTTCAGGAAGAGTTCACGTTGGAGACAGGGTCGGAAATCAAGATTTCGCTACGGTCCGATGCGACCGATGAGCGTCATCACGTTTCCCCTGCCCTCCGAGGACCACAACCATGAATATTCGAGACAAGCTCCTGCTGGCGGCTGCCGTCACCGCCACGCTCGGCGTGGCCCCCGCCGCCAAGGCCGCCGAGAAGATCCAGCTGATCGTCGGCGGCTACGAAAAGATCATCTACCTGCCCGCCAAGCTCGCCGAGGGGTTGGGCTATTTCAAGGCCGAGGGATTGGACGTCGAGCTGCTGAACGAAGGCGCCGGCGTGGACGCCGAGAACGAGATGCTGGCCGGCGCCGTGCAAGGCGTGGTGGGCTTCTACGACCACTGCGTGGACCTGCAGACCAAGGGCAAGTACATCGAGTCCGTCGTGCAGTTCAGCCACGCGCCGGGCGAGGTGGAGCTGGTGTCCACCAAGTACCCCAACGTGAAGGGCATGGTCGACCTGAAGGGCAAGAACCTCGGCGTGACCGGCCTGGGCTCGTCGACCAACTTCCTGACGCAGTTCCTGATGGTCAAGGCCGGCGTGCCGCTGGGCCAGTTCACGTCGCTGCCGGTGGGCGCGGGCACCACCTTTATCGCCGCGATGACGCAGGACAAGATCCAGGCCGGCATGACGACCGAGCCGACGATCTCGCGCCTGATCAAGACCGGCCAGGCCCGCGTGCTGGTGGACCTGCGCACCCGCGAGACCACGCAGGCCGCGCTGGGTGGCACCTACCCCGCCGCGGCGCTGTACATGCCCAACGACTGGATCGCGAAGAACAAGCCCACGGTGCAGAAGCTGGCCAACGCCTTCGTGAAGACGCTGCGCTACATCAACACGCACTCGGCTGCCGAGATCGCCGACAAGATGCCCAAGGACTTCTACGTCGGCGACAAGGAGGGCTATGTCAAGGCGCTGGCAGACGGCAAGGGCATGTTCACGGCCGACGGCGTGATGCCGCAGGGCGGCCCCGAGACCGTGCTGTCCGTGCTGGCCGCGTTCTCCAAGAACGTGCAGGGCAAGAAGGTGGACCTGTACAAGACCTACACGACCGAGTTCGTGAAGCAGGTGAAGTGACCATGGCCGCAAACACCGCACCCAACACGGGTCCGGCGATCGAGCTGATCAACGTCAGCCGGCGCTTCCTGACCCCCGATGGCAAGTCCATGACCGCCATCCGCGACTTCACGATGACGGTCGAGCGCGGCGAGTTCGTCGCCGTCGTCGGCCCCACCGGCTGCGGCAAGTCGACGACGCTGAACCTCGTCACCGGCCTGGCCACGCCGTCGGCGGGCGAGGTGCGCGTGTTCGGCGGCCCGGTCCAGGGCATCGACGACCGCATCGGCTTCGTGTTCCAGACCGACGCGCTGTTCCCCTGGCGCAGCGTCATCGACAACGTCGTCGCCGGCCCGCTGTTCCGCGGCACGCCCAAGGACGAGGCCTACGCCAGCGCCCGCGAGTGGCTGGCGCGCGTCAACCTGTCGGGCCACGAGACCAAGTACCCGCATCAACTGTCGGGCGGCATGCGCAAGCGCGTGTCGCTGGCGCAGACCTTCATCAACGGCCCGCAGATCCTGCTGATGGACGAGCCCTTCTCGGCGCTCGACGTGCAGACCCGCGTGATGATGCACGACGAGCTGCTGCGGCTGTGGTCGCAGTCCAAGGCCTCGGTCGTGTTTGTCACGCACGACCTGGAGGAAGCCATCGCGCTGGCCGACAAGGTCTACGTGCTGACAGCCGGGCCGGCCACGGTGAAGTCGGTCTACACCATCGACATCCCGCGCCCGCGTGTGGCCAGCGAGATCCGCTACGAGCAGAAGTTCATCGATATCTCGCGCACGATCTGGGACGACCTGCGTGGCGAAGTGATGCGCGGTGCGTCCCGCGACGAAGCCCGAGTGACCAGTGCAGCGGAGGTGGCCGCATGAACAGCAATGCCACCCTTTCACCGCCGGCCGTCCACGTGGCGTCCGTCGGCACCTCAGCGGCCGAGATCGAAGCCGCCGCAGCCAAGGCCGCCAGGAAGCGAGTGCGCACCGTCTTCTTCTGGCGCTACCTGATCCTCATCGTCTTCCTCGGCGGCTGGGAGGCGCTGGTGCGCGCCAAGGTGATGGACGAGTTCTTCTTCTCCAAGCCCTCCGACATCTGCGACCGCCTCTGGACCTGGATCGTCGAGGGCACGTCCGAAGGCTCGCTCTGGTACCACCTGTGGGTCACGATGGAGGAGTCGCTGCTGGGCTTCTTCACCGGCTCGGTGGCGGGCATCGTGGCCGGCATCGCGCTGGGCCGCAACCGCATGCTGGCCGACGTGTTTTCGGTCTACATCAAGGTCATCAACTCCGTGCCCCGCGTGGTGCTGGCGCCGATCTTCATCATGATCTTCGGCCTGGGCCTCACGTCCAAGGTGGCGCTATCGTTCGTGATGGTGTTCTTCGTCGTGTTCTCCAACGCCTTCCAGGGCGTGCGCGAGGCCGACCGCAACCTGCTGGCCAACGCGCAGATCCTGGGCGCACGCGGCTGGCAGCTGACGAGCTCGGTCGTCATCCCGTCGGCGATGAGCTGGATCTTCGCGTCGCTGCACGTGAGCTTCGGATTCGCCATCGTCGGCGCCATCGTGGGCGAGTTCGTCGGCGCGCGCTACGGCATCGGCCTGCTGATCAACATCGCCAAGGGCTCGTTCGACGCGGCGGGCATGTATGCCGCCATCGTCATCATCATGGTCGTGGCCCTGGCCGCGGAGTATTTGATGACGCTGGTCGAGAACCGCTTGGCCAAGTGGCGCCCTGCGCCGCTGCAAGACACGAACTGACCACCGTTGCCGCCACCGGCCGCGAGATGCGGCGGTGGTGGCTTGGAGACACCCATGACACCCTTCCTTTCCGGTGCCGTCCTCGTGCTGGCGCTGGCGGCGCCGCTCGCCTCGGCAGCCCAGTCGGCGCCCCAGATCCCCGTCAAGATCTATGCCCAGGAACTCGTGGACCGCACCATCGCCCAGCATCCCGACCTGCGTGCCGTCGTCATGCACGTGACGCCGCCCAAAGCCGGCGGCAACGTCGTCATCGCGTCGAGCATCGGCCGCATCGGCAAGCCGAGCGAAGCGGCCGACCTGGACGTCATCGCCACCGGCAAGACCCGCGTGACGATGGACACCGGCAACAAGCGCATCGAAGTGCACCTCGCGCTGCACGACGTGGGCGGCGACATCATCGGCTCGCTGGGCCTGGTGTGGCGCTACCCGGTGGGTGGCAACCATGCGGAGTTCGAGCACAGCGCCGGCGTCATCCGTGACATGCTGGCAAGGCGCATCCTCAGCGTGGCCTGCCTGATGGATGCCTACCCGCTGGACCCGCTCGCCACGACCCGCTCGCGTGCCCAGACGCTGGTGGACGACGCGTTGCTGCGCCATCCGGAGGTCACCGTGCTGGCACTACGCGCCAAGGTCAAACCCAGCGGCGAACTGGTGCTGCTGGGCTCAACCTTCGGCCGCCACGGCAAGAAGGCCGACGCCGACGACATGAAGGTGCTGGACAGCGCCGCGCCCATGACCGGCGTGTATTCCAACGGCAAGCGTTTCGGCGTCGACCTGGCATTGCGCGACGCCGGCGGCACCGCCATCGGCACGATGAACGTCGGTTACCGCTACGCCTCTGACACCAAGGCCCTGCTGGCCCAGGCCGTGGCGCTTCGCGACGAGTTGCAGGCCCGCGTCGCGGCGAGCCCGGTGGCACTGGAGGAACTGGACCCATGAGGCGTTGGACCGCAGCAGCCCTGATGCTCCTGCTGGGCTGGCAGGCCGGCGGCACGCCGGCTCAGGCCGTCGCCAACGACCGGAGCCTGCTGCCACTGATGGCGGCCTGGCAGCAGGCGCTGGCGCAGGAGCAGCCCGACGTGGCCGGCGCACTGCGCTGGCCACGCGGCGGCGACGTTGCGGCCATCGGCGCACTGATGTTCGAGCTGGCCGACGTGGCGCCGCTGTCTCGCGCACCGCTGCCCGCCGAGTTGGCACCCTACGCCCATCAGTTTGCCGGCGACATGATGAAGTCGCCCGTGCTGGTGCGCGTTGCGATGCGCGGGGAGCAGCCCATGTATCTGGCCTTCAACAAGCGCCCGGACACACCGCCGTCCGCCGCGGTGCGCACCTGGGTCGGATTCGCCCTCGGCCCAGCCGGGCAGAGGCTGGTCGCGCAGCAGCCTGGCCTGCGTCCGCTGACCGGCGCCGAGCTGTCCCGGGAGCTGAGCAAGGTCGACGGCTACGTCGCCCCGCTGGATCCGGCGCTGCCGATATACGTCGCCGGCGCCCCGGTGCAGGGCGAGATAAGCAGCGTGGGCAGCGACGGCATGAAGTCGCTGATGGAGCGCTGGATGAACGATTTTCGCGCGCTGCAACCGGGCGTGCGGCGTGGCCAGCGCTGGGAGCATCTGGGAACGCTGAACGGCTTTCACGCACTGATGGCCAACGAGACCGATCTGGCGCCCATGGGTCGGGAGCTCTGGCCCGACGAAGCCGCCGCGTACGCCAGCCAACAGGGCTGTCAGCAGCCGTTGGAGATACGAGTCGCCCGCGGCGGCTTCAACACGCCGCAGCGCACCACCGCGCAGGCCGTGTTCGTCAACGCCGGCAACCCGCTTCAGAGCATCACGCTGCCACAGCTTGCCGCGGTGCTGGGCGCCGCGCCGACGATCACGCGCTGGGGACAACTCGGCCTCACGGGTGACTGGGCGAACCGCCCCATTACCGTCGCGATGCCCCCGCGCATCACGCCCAACGCGATGTCCATGCAGATGATGGTGCTGAAGGGACGCGCGTGGAATGCTGCGGCACGCGAGGCGTCGGTCGCCGACACCGCCAAGGCGATTGCCGCAGATCCCGCCACTATCGGCTTCGGTGGCCTGGAAGATGGTGCGCCTGGCCTCAAGGCGCTGGCCGTCGCGCCCGGTGAGGGCAGCCCGCCCGTCCAGCTCAATGGCGAGACGGCCGCCAACGGGCGTTACCCACTGACCCGCTACATGTACATCCGCCTGCAGCCCCAACCAGGCCAGGCACTGCCCCCGCCGGTGAGGGAGTTCCTGCGCTTCATTCTCAGCCGGCAGGGGCAGGAGCCGGTGGTGTATTCGGGCTACTTTCCGTTGACGGCAGCAGAGGTGGCGGCCGAGTTGGCCAAGCTGGAATGATCCGGCTGGCGGTAGCGACCGCCGGCATGCAGGGCCGCCATGCCACGCCCCCCGACGCATGATTCCGCCCGGTTTTCCCCAGCCGCCTAAAGCGGCTTGAAAGGTGGCGCACCCTACAGTGACCGACGGTTGAAAGCTGACCCCAACCCCCAAGAGAACGCTGGCCAGGTGGTTCCGAATGCTGGGCAACGGTCGTACCTCGGCACCTGAAACAACCGACATGACGCCGCGGCCCGGCTGCACCGACGACACAACAAGAATTCAGGAGACAAAGCCATGAGGTCTGCCGTCGCCGGACTTGCGGTGAGCATGCTGTGCTCGTGCGCAGCCGCCCAGATCGTGATCGGGCAAACCACCGGCATCACGGGCGTTTCGGCCGCCAACGTGAAAGAGACGCTGGACGGCCAGCGGTTGTGGATTGACGCCATCAACGCCAAGGGCGGTATCAATGGTCAAAAGATCGAGGTCGTGACGCTTGACGATCAAGGCGACACCAGGCTGGCGCAAGCCAACGCCCGTCGGCTGATCGAGGAGCGCCACGTGCTCGCGCTGTTCATGGTGAGGGGCACACCCCAGAACGAGGCCATTCTTCCGTTGCTGGAGAAGCATGGCGTGCCGCTGGTGGCACCGTCCTCCGGAGCGATGACGCTGCGCAAACCGACGAGGCCGTACGTGTTCAACGTGCGCAGCTCGTACCAGGACGAAGCCGAGAAGGCGATCCATCAGCTGGCGAGCATGGGCGTCTCGCGCATCGCCGTTCTCAAGACGCGGGACTCCTTCGGCGACGACGCCATGCAGGGTGCGGAACGCGGCTTCCACCGAATCGCCGTCAAGCCACTGCTGGTGGGCGCGTTCGACAAGGCCAAGCCCGAGTTCGCGGGCATCGCCAGGCAAGT
Organism: Pelomonas candidula; assembly: GCF_043555985.1. Classification (NCBI taxonomy): domain Bacteria; kingdom Pseudomonadati; phylum Pseudomonadota; class Betaproteobacteria; order Burkholderiales; family Sphaerotilaceae; genus Roseateles; species Pelomonas candidula. The sequence continues at coordinate 29,240 of NZ_JBIGIC010000017.1, forward strand.
GGCTGACGGCGATGCGCAGGCCGTGCTGGTGATCGGCGCGGGAGCCTCGGTCGCTCAGTTCGTCGAGGTTTTCCGCGCCACGGGTTCCAAGGCCTACGTCGTGACGTTGTCCAACAACGCGTCGTCCGGCTTCGTCACAGCGCTGGGGGCGAACGCGCACGGCGTCATCGTGACCCAGGTGTTTCCCAGCGAGCGGTCTTCGGCCATCCCCATGATCAAGGAGGCCATGGACCTGCTGCGGCGCAAGGGGCTGGGCGAGCTTTCGCCCGCCATGGTCGAGGGGTTTGCCGGGGCCAGAGTCTTGGTCGAGGGTTTGAAGCGCGCTGGCTCTCGCCCCACCCGCGCGAGCTTGCGGCAGGCGCTGGAGGACATGTCCAGCTTCGACCTCGGCGGGTTGGTGATCAGGTACAGCCCCATCGATCACACCGGCCTGCAGTACACCGATCTCAGCGTGATTGACTCGCGCGGCGGCTTCCGACGCTGATTCGCGGCTCAGGGCGCAATCCCGGTGCCCTCCGGCGTACGGAGACTCGCGCCGCAAACCGCATCGCGAACGATGCCCCCACCAACGTCACCCATTTTTCAAGGACTCCCGATGACTGCTCGCATTCCCGCCACGCTGATTCCCGGCGATGGCATAGGTCCTGAAATCGTCGACGGCACGCTGACGGTACTGGACGCACTGGGTGCCCCCTTTGACTGGGACCGGCAGGTCGCCGGGCTGGCCGGCATTCAGGTTGCGGGAGATCCGTTGCCGCCCGCCACGATCGAAAGCATCCGCCGCACACGTCTCGCGCTGAAAGGCCCGTTGGAAACACCCTCGGGAGGGGGCTACCGCTCCTCGAATGTCCGGTTGCGTGAGGAGTTCAAGCTCTACGCCAATCTGCGGCCGGCAAGCACCCTCATTCCTGGCGGTCGATACGACAACATCGATCTCATGGTCGTGCGCGAGAACCTGGAAGGGTTGTATATCGGGCATGAACATTACGTGCCGATCGACGACGACCCGCACGCCGTGGCCATGGCCACGGGGATCAACACGCGCGCGGGCTGCCGGCGCATCCTCGAGCATGCCTTCGAGTACGCCATCGCTCAGGGGCGCAAGAAGGTCACCATCGTGCACAAGGCCAACATCATGAAGGCGCTCACGGGCATCTTCAAGGAGACGGCCGAGCAGATGTACGAGCGCTACAGGACGCGCATCGCGATGGATACGGTGATCGTCGACGCTTGCGCCATGAAGCTGGTGCTCGATCCGCACCAGTTCGATGTCCTGGTGACCACGAACCTGTTCGGCGACATCCTGTCGGATCTGGTCGCAGGACTGGTGGGCGGCCTGGGAATGGCACCGGGCGCCAACATCGGCGCCGACGCGGCCATTTTCGAGGCCGTGCACGGCTCGGCCCCCGACATCGCCGGTCAGGGCCGTGCGAATCCGGTCGCCCTGATGCTGGCGGCCGCGATGATGCTCGAACACGTGCGGCTCGCTCCCCTGGCCTCGCGCTTGCGCAGTGCAATCGGCACCACGCTCAACGTCGACAACGTGCGCACCGCGGACCTGGGCGGCTCGGCGAGCACCGAAGCGTTCTCGCGGGCTGTGGCGGCACGGGTCCGGCGCGGCTGACAAAGCATCCCCGCGCCCCGCGACCTCGCCGCCAATCCAGCCGATTCAGCTCCGCCCGAACCGTTTCCGCGCTCGGCGGCAGGAAGGCCGCGTCCTCGACATGATTGGGACGGTCGACCCAGTCGCAGGTGCGGCCCAGTTTTGTCGTCAGACCTGTAAACCCAGTTCCTTGGTGGCTCGGTCAAAGGCGTCCAGGAACTCCCGCTCCTGCATGGACTTCAGGAACGCCAGGTGCAGCGGATCGCTGGTCAGCGGCTTGGGGAGCAGCTCGAATTCGTCCCGATGGAGCCGCAACTCGGCATTGCTGGACATCAGCCAGCCCAACCCGAGCTCGCCGTTGCCGATGAAGGCGGCGTCCAGGTGCCCCGCCAGCAACTTGCGCAGCCGGCTCACCTGTCCGATGTCGCGGTCCACGAGGATCACACCGTCCCGAATCGCCGCGTCCACCTGCTCGCCGTAGCTGGCCCCGCTAACACCGCCGATACGCCGCCCCTGCAGGTCCTTCAGGTCTCGAAACGGGAAGGCCTTGCCCTTCAGGACGACCACGCGGATGTCGTCGTTGTAGACCGGCCGCGAAAAGTCGAACAGCGTCTCGCGCTCCTGGTTACGCGACACGCCGATCAACCCACCCTGCCCACGCAGGGCGAGCACGTAGGCCCGCTTCCAGGGCATCAGCTGGATGTCGAAGCGATCATGAAGGTGCGCCTCTGACCGTCGCAACACATCAACGAGAAAACCCTGAGGCCGCCCCTGTTGGAGGTAGACAACCGGCGGGTAGCCATCGTCACCGAAGATGGCGCGCGTCTTGACCGACAACGGCCATGCGCCACGGCTCATGGCTGCCAGCGCCAAGGCCAAGCCACCGCGCATCACTCGACGGCGTGCCCCATCCGCTTCGACCCCGGGAATCCAGATTCTCGATGCCATGTCGCCCCCTTGTCCTGCGCCCGCACGGCTTCGGGCGTTTGGGCAGCATTCACAAGCGCCAACGCACGCATGCCCGCATTCGCGACCAGCCCGCGTCAGCCGATCCTGGTGAAGCCTACCGCCGTGCCGCTCCTTTGCAACAGGCCCTTGGCGGCGAACGGCTCGTTGACCGAGCAATCATCACGCGGCTGCAGAACCGGCTGGCCAAGTGGAAGCCTGGGCAGGTCGCTGAACTGGGCCCCTGACCGTGGCGACCGGTGAATCCGCGATCACAGACTCCTGTCCAGAAAGCTCTCCACTTGCTGCCGGGTCATCTCCAGCTGCAGATCGCCGGCCTGCGGCATCAGGCCCAGCACCCCGAGCGCGCGGGTCAGCACGCGGCTCTTGGTCCGGCTGACATCCGAGAACCCGAAATGGTTGGCGCCCGGAAGGCTGACCCATTGGCGCGAGGCCGCAGGCAGCCGGGTGTAGACCGACTGAAGATCGCGCTGCGTACGTTGCGAAAAGGCGTCGGTGGGTTGCCCGTGGTCGCTCAACAGGAACATGAAGGGCTGCTTCAGGCCGTCATGGACGACGCCGCCGAACAGGGCGCCATCGATGTCGATGCCGGCCTTGCAGCGTGCGTCGTCGTGGCAGAACTGTGCCGCCGTCGCGCCGCCCAGCGAATGCCCGACCACGGCGATACGGCCCAGGTCCAGATGACCGGCGAAAGGCCGCCCAGGCTCGTTCGCGGGCAGCCGCGCCAGTTCATCCAGCACGAAGGCGATGTCATTCACGCCGGCCTCCACGAGGCGCGTCGCCAGATCGTCCAGGCCCTGGCCCGTGACAAGGTCCAGGTCGTTTTGCGGTGCGCGGCGCAGCACGCGGCCATCGGGCATGACGACGACCCGGGCGCGGTACGGCGCATCGAAGCCGACCACGACGTAGCCGTGGCTGGCGAGGTCCTCGGCGAGCGTCGAGTACTCGGCCGTCAACGCGGCCCCGCCCGGCCGCAGCACGACGACGGGATGGACGCGCTGATCGGCAGCCATCGCGGCGTTCTCGATGGCATGCGCGTGCACCTGCGCCAGATCCTGGTTCAGCACGTGGCCAACCAGCCAGCCGTTGCGCTGCTCGATGGCTTCTCGCCAGGCTGCTGGCAGATAGGGCGCGGCCTGCTGCCCGGCGGCGGCTGCGTCGGCGGGATACCAGACCCACACCATCAACTCTCTTGGTGCATCCTGCATGGGCGCCATGGGATCGCGTTGCCCGGGCGCGTTCAGCCGGAACAGTGACCGGCCCACTGCGTGGGTGCCGCTGGGCGCCAGCAAAGACGCGGCTTGCGAATGCATTGCCCAGGCGAGAGCCAGCAGAGCCAGCACGGTCAGCAGCAGCAAGGCCACCAAGGCGGCGACGCCCTTGGCGACTGCGATCAGGACCTTCCTCGTGCTGATGGAACTCATGGAGGGGCGTTCTAGTGGCGAGGTGTGCCACGCTGCCAGCGCTCATCATCGTCGAGTGCGCGTCACTCCAGCTGATTCAGCTCCGCACGTATCGCATCGGCATTCAGCGGCAGGAAGGCCGCGTCCTCGACCACCGCGGCCATGCCCTCGCGGCTTAGGATGTAGCGCACGAACTCCCGCATCTTGGGATCAACCGGCCTGCCCGGCTCGCGGTTGATGAACATCGTGCTGTAGCGCGTCAGCGGGTAGCTGCGGCTCCAGGCATTCTCGCGGGTGGGCGCGATGAAAGGGCCGGCATCGGTCTCTGCCAGCGCGAGCGACTTGACGCCCGTGTTCTCGAACAGCACGTTGGCGAAGCCGATGCCGGCAGGGTCTCGGGCCACGGCGTCAAGGATGTAGGTACCGGCGTTGATGACCCCGCCCGTCGGCGTGCGGCCGTTGTCGTAGTCCTTCAGCGCGGGGTTCCAGCGGTGGCTGTCGCGCAGCACGGTCAGGCGGAAGAACGCGGCCATGCCGGTGTCGAAGTTGTAGCCGTAGACATGGATGGGGCGATCGGCCCAGTCGCCGCCGAGCCCGAGTTGCCCCCAACGACGGATGGGCTCGCGCGCGCCGCGGCGGCGCTCCTCGCCGAAGATGGCGTCGAGCTGCGCGAGGCTCATTTGCGCAAGCGGGTTGTCCTTGTGCACGTAGACCATCAGCGCAAAGGTCTTGTGCTGGGTGGCGAAGCTGCCCGACGTGATCTTGAAGCCGGTGGGCGGGTAGCCGAACCATTCGGCGAAGGCCTGGACCTCCGGCGCGTAGGGCTCGCGGCCGATGAAGACGACGTCGGCGATACCGCCGTACAGGCCGGCCATCGCGGCCTCGGTGCCTTTCAGCGTGGTCTGGAAGCTCACACCCGGATGGTGCTGCCGGAAGCCGTCCTGCCAGGCCTTGACCAAGCCAGGGATATAAGGATTGCCCCAGACGCGGATGACGCCTTGCAGCGGCTCGGGCGCGGGACGGTAGGGCGTCAACTCGGCCAGCGCGTCGGCATCGTCGGCACGCGCCGGCAAGCCGATCAGGGAGGCCGACGCAAGGGCCAGGGTTTGCAGCGCTGTACGGCGGTTCACGCTCATGCCAGCTTCTCTCGTTCCCGCCGCGCGAGTTCAGGCGTCAGCGGCAGGTAGCGGCCATCGCGCTCGACGGCTTGCTGGCCCTCGCGGCTGAGCACGTAGGCGAGGTATTCCCTCAGGTGCGGCGGCATGGGCTGACCAGGCTGGCGATCCAGGAAGATGGACACGGCACGGGTCAGCGGGTAGCGCCGCTTGCGAACGGTCTCGCGCGCGGGCAGCACAAACGGGCCGCCGTCCTGCACGGCCAGCGCGAGCGGCTTGAGCTGCGGGTTACTGAACTGAAGGCCGCACAGCGCGAGGCCGAAGCGGTCTTGCGCGAGCGCCGCGGCGATCCGGCGGCCGGCGTCGGCGCCATCGAACTCGGTCAGCGGCGAGGCCCACTTCTGGCTGCCAGCCATGACGGCACGCTGGAAGAACTGCGCGGTGTCGTCGGTGATGGCGAAGCTGTAGAGGCGGACCGCCTGCTCGGCCCACGGGCCTGTCAGACCCAGGTCGCCCCATGTGCGCAATGCGGCTCCGCCACGGCGGCGGTCGGCACCGAAAAGGGCGTCGAGCTGGGCGAGGGTGAGGCGCGGCAACGGGTTGCTGCGGTGGACGAGAAGCACCGGCGCGAAGGCGTGATCGGTCACGTCGAGGCTGCCGGTGGCCACCTGCACCTCGAAGGGGTCGCGGCCGAAGATGGGTTGGTAGCCGTCGAGCTCGATGGCCAGTGGCGGGCGCTCCATCAACGCCAGGTCGGCCGCCCCGGTGTAGAGGCCGCCGATGGCGGTGGCGTCGCCTCGCAGCGTGGTCTCGAACCGCACGCCGGGCTGGCGGCGCGCGAACGCCGCCTGCCAGTCGCGCACGAGGCCGCCGAGGATGTCGCGGTCGCGGCTGCCGTGGCCCCAGGTACGGATCAGGCCGGTGACCGTCGCAGCAGGCGCGTAGCCTGGCAACGCGACAGGCGCGGCCTGTGCCTGGGCCGCCAGCGGCATCAACCCGGCGATGGCGACGAGATCTCGGCGGGTCAGCATCGCCGTCATCACTGCGGCGGTGTCACGGCCCACAGGACGGCCGCGCGGAACAAGGCCAGACCTTCCGGACGCAATTGCTCGAAGGTATCCTGCCAAAGGAAGAAGCTGACGCGTCGCGCGGGCGCCAAGGCCTCCCCGTTCATGGTGGCGCCCTTCTCGTAGGCGAAGATGGCCGCTTTGTCGGGTTCGCCGCGCAAGGTGGCGATGGTGATCGCACCCAGGCCCGGCTTGCCCCAATTCATCTTCAGGTCCTCGGTCTGCAAGACGTTCTGCAGCCCGGCGGACAGCCCAGCCGACAGCGGATGCGGTGCATTGACCATCCACAGGAAGCGCTGGTTGTCGTCGGTGCCCGTGTCGCGGCCGGTCTTGAGCCCCGTCATACCCAGTTCGCCCAGCAGGTCGTTCTCGAAGGTCAGCAGCGGCACCGGGGTGAAGCGGTATTTGGTGCTGATGTCCAACGCATCGACGGACTCGGAAATCACGATCAGGTCCATGCCCTGCGTGTCGGACTCCGGCGAACTCTCGCTGTTCTCCTTGACCGCGAATCCCAGCGACTCCAGATAGGCGATCGCCTTGCGATCATTGCTTCGCCATTTCTCGAGCGTCGGGATGCGCTTCGGGTCGGCCGGCGGCGGCACGGCCGCCCTGGCGTTCTCGAGCTTGGTTCGGTTGTAGACGTAGAGCACGTGCTTGCCGCGCGCCGCGGCAGCGTCGACCGGTGCGGCCACGGCAGCGCCCACACCGATGTGCAAGGCAACGAATAGCGCCCAGAGGCGTTGCATGTTCATGGCTTCCTGGCCTTTCGCGAGATTGAGAAACGCGCGGGCAGCATCCTTTGCAGGACCCCATCGCGACGGATGAAGTGATGGGCAAGCCCGACGAGCGCATGGGCTCCGGCCACGAACAGCAGCACGTTGACAAGGAGCTTGTGCTGGCTGCCAGCCCACTTTCGCAAGGCCTTGTTGCCCTCGTCGAAGGCCGGGATCTGGAACAGGTTGAAGACATGCTCGCCCCGTGTCCAGGCGTTCCACAGACCCAGCGCGAGGCTGGTCAACACCAACGCGTACAGCGCGACATGAACGAGCCGGGCCGCCCTACCCTGCCCTGCGGGCAGGGGCAGGCTGGACGAGCGGTCCGACAGGCGCCAGCCGATGCGGCAAATGGTCAGCAGCAGCAGCAGGACGCCCAGCGCCATGTGCGCGCCCACCACGTTCCAGCGCGACGGGCCTCTGGGGAAGTAGTCGATGAACTGCGCGCTCAGCCAGAGCAGGACGACGAGGCCTGCCGTCGCCCAGTGCAGCGCGATCGTTCGCGGATCGTGACGGGTGGCCATCGGCTGCCTCAGAAACTCGCCTTGCCCGTCACATAGAGCAATCGGCCGATGGGAGAGAAGGTCGCCACATCGGCAAGGTTGTCGGTGAAGGCCTGCGGCGAGGCGGGCGGCATCCTGTTGCCGATGTTGTTGACGCCCAGCGCGAGGTTCCAGCCCTTGAGCATCGAACCGCCGTGTCCCTCGTGCTTGTAGCCCAGCCGCAGGTCCCAGGTCGTGTAGGCAGACACATGTTTCGGCTTCAGCGTGGTGCTGGTCTCGTAGACGATGCCACCGGCGCCGATGTCGGTCACCGCAGACACATAGGTGTTGCCGAGCGTGGCGCTCCAATTGCCAATCTGCCAGTCCAGTGTTGTGTAGAAGCGGTACTTGGGCAGCGTGCCCTGCACGCCCGTGCCACCGTTGGTGGCATAGCCGGCGTACTCGTAGTACTTCTGATAGGGCAAGGCCTGGAACTGGTACGACTTGAAGATGGTGCCGACGCTGCCGATCGTCAGCACGCCCGACTCATTCAGGTCCATCTCGTACTCGGCGGACGCATTGAATGCCTTGACCTTGACGCCGCCCAGATTCATGAAGCGATCGATGGCATAGACGTTCAGCGAGTTGTTGGGGTCGGCCTTCAGGTAGGCGCTCAAGTCGCCGGGATTGGCGAAGGGCGTGGCGCCGGGCAGGCCGGGGAAGTTGCCCTTGGCCAGGTTGCCCGCGAAGGGCGACGCGGAACCCGCCTGGTCCACGCTCTGCAGGATGTTGGTGAAGCCGACGCCGCCGGGAAAACCCTTCTGATCGACAGCGGAGTATTCGAGCGACAGGGACAGGCCGTCGATGTCCGCCGGGCGGTACACGAAGTTCAGCGACTGTGTCTTGGCCTTGCTCGGCTGCAGATTGGGGTTGTTGCCATCCTCTCCCTGCAGGCCAGGATTGGCCAGGCCGAAAACGGTCTGGATGACGCCGCTGCCCACCAGGCGCGTACCGGTGGGGCCGTACTCGGCATACATCGTCGGTGCGGTGAACGAGCGCGAGTAGCTGCCGCGGATGGTCAGGCTCGGCCCGACCGGTTGCCAACGAAAACCGATCTTGGGTACCGTGGACTTGCCGGCGTCGCTGTAGTTCTCGGCGCGCACGGCGGTGATGAGGTCCAGCGCATTCAGCGCCGGCACCGCCATCTTGGCGCTGGTGATGGGCACGCGCACTTCGGCGAACACGGCGTTGACGGTGCGGCTCTTGGCAAAGGCGTCGGCCGACGTGCCGCCCAGCCATTGCTGCGCGCCTGGGCCGGTGTTGTGGCCGTTTTCATCGGTGTGCGCCTCCAGCTTTTCGCGGCGCGAGGCCAGGCCCACCGCGAAGGCGACCTTGCCCGCGGGCAACCGACCTAGCGTGCCGGTGAGAGAGGCATCGAAGGAGTCGAGCTGGCTCGCCGTGTCGATGACCTCGGTGCCGTAGACATTGGCGAGCGAAGCCGGGGCCAGGGCCGCGGCGCGCGCGAAGGGGTCAAGTGCGGGCTGGAAGACGAAGGGCTTGGAAGTCGAGAAGCCACTGTAGACGCGGCTGTAGTTGCCGCCTGCCACGGCGTTGCCGCTGCTGTCGTAACCGCCGGCGATGGCCAGTGCGATGTTGGGCTTGAAGAGCACATTGCCCTGCAGTTGCTGCAAGGTGTTGCGGCTGTGCACGAAGGCGGACTCCCAGGACCATCCATCGCCCAGGTCACCGCGCAGGCCGGCCGTCAGGCGCAGTGACTTCTGGTCGTTGTGGTACTGCTTGGGAGCGTTCCAGTCCGCAAAGTTCACGCTGGCGAAATTGCTCGCCAGCGGGTTGGACGGCGCCCCCTGGGGCACGTTCACCGTCGTCGTGATCGGCAGGAACTGCGTGAAGCTCTTGTTCTGGGCGACCTGCAGGTCGCTGAAGGCGACGAGGCGACGGTTGTCCAGCAGGTCCAGCTTGGCATTCGCTGCAAAGGCCGTCTGGTCCTGCTTCAGCGCCAGCGTCTGGAACTGCGAGATGTCGTAGCTGCTGGCGATGGCCGGATTGGTGGACGCGACGTAGGTGCCGTTGGCAATCAGGGCGGCCAGATTGGGCGCGGTGGCGTTGGCCCCCGTCGGATTGCTGGCGCTGGGCGTGTTGAGCGCTGTCGCCAGGATGGCCGGCGAGCCGCCACCAATGGTGCCGGGCACGACGGATACACGGCCGGTGATGGGGCTGGAGAAACTGCGGTCGCGCTGGTAGAGCGGATCGGTATGCGAGAAGTTCCCCGACACGGTCAGGCTGAACTTGTCGACCGCCGTACCGGCCGTGAAGTAGGCGGAGTGCTCGGTGTAGTTGTTGGCCGAGCCGACGCGCGCGCCGGCCTCGACGCCGTTGTAGTTCGACTTCAGGATGATGTTGACTACGCCGCCGATGGCATCGGAGCCGTAGATGGCGGAGGAGCCGTCCGAGATGATTTCGATGCGCTCGATGGCCGAGGTGGGGATCTGGCTCGCGTTGACGAAGGCCTTGCCGCCGATGGCGGCTATCCCGCTGATGGCCACGCGCCTGCCGTTCACGAGCACCAGCGTGTCCATGTTCTTCAGCTGCACTTGCGAGCCGCCAGCGGTGTTCTGGTTGGTGTTGTTCGCGTTCGTGGAGCCGGTGTTGCCGCGCCCCTGGAAGGTCGGTACGGCCTTGCGCAACAGGTCCAGCATATCGGAGCTGGCGCCGCTCTTCTGGATCTTCTCCTGGTCGACCTCGGCGACCGACACGGCCGCAGCGTCGCGGGTCGTCGGCACGGCCGAGCCAGTGATGACGATGCGCTCCTGCTTTTCCAAGCCCTCGGCGGGTTGCGCCGCTGCCGCCGGCGGCGTGGCACCGGACTCATCGGCAGCCATGGCGGGCAAGCCCACACCAAGTCCCGACGCGATCAGTGAGGCCAACAGAGTCTTCTTCGAGGGCTGTTTCACGATGTCTCCTGGTCGGCACGGAGTCACGCTCCGGCCTTATGTTTGATGGGTAGAACCTACTCGCTGTACTGCTTGGAAACCTTTGTCGAGTGGCCTCACAGTAGTGAGGCACTCTGAAGCCCGCCTGAACCGGACCTGAATGTCTGTTTATCAATCGAGCTTCTTGCGCTGGGCCGCGGCGACGTCGGCGGGCAGTGGCAGGTAGCTGCCGTTGTGCAGCACCGCCTGCTGGCCTTCGCGGCTCAGCACGTAGCGCAGGAATTCGCGCAGCTTCGGGTCCAGTGCGGTGCCAGGCTTGCGGTTCAGGAATATGTAGATGCTGCGCACCAGCGGGTAGCTGCGGTTCTCGAAGCTCTGCCGGCTCGGCACGACGGCCGGACCACCATCGCCGTCCGACAGCGCGATCGGCTTGATGCCAACGACGCCGCTGGCCTGCGGCATGACGGTCCAGGCGATGCCATAGCGGTCGTTCGCCAACTCGTCCTTCATCATGAACTGCAGACCCAGGCGCTGCTCCACGCGGTCCTCCGGGGCGATCATCTTGCTGCCGGACTCGACGTACTCGCGGTAGTTAGGGTTCCACTTGTCGCCGTTGCCCAGCACCTTCCACTGAAAGAAGCGCGTGGTGCCCGACGGCGCGTGGCCGTAGGTCTGGATGGGCTTGTCGGCCCACTCGCCGGTGAGGCCGAGCTGGCCCCAGGTGCGGATGTTCTTCTCCGCGTCACGGCCTTGCGACGGCGTCCACTGGAAGCCATGCATGCCGCCGGTGCGCTCAGCGCCGAAGATGCCGTCGAGTTGCTTCAGGCTCAACGAAGCAAGCGGGTTGTCCTTGTGTACGAAGACAACCGGCCCGTTGGACTTGCCCTCGACATCGAAGGCGCCCGACGCGACGGTGATGTCCGTGACCGGATAACCGTAGACCTCGAAGAAGGACAGGCTCTCGGTCAGCGTGGCTTCGCCTCCATCGGGTGCCAGGTCGGTGACGCCAGTGACGAGCGCCGGAATGGCCGCATCGCTGGTGGGCAGGTGATCGTCGAAATGGATCTGCGGGTGGTAGGTCTGGAACCCGACCTCCCAGGCTTTCAGCACGCCGCCGAGACCGAAGCCGAAGTTGCGGATGGTGCCGGCCACTGCCTGCTCGGGCTCGTAGGCCGGTAGCGGCTCGGTGGTCGCGGAGGCTGCGGCGCTGACGATCACGATCAGCACACCCGTCGCCGCATGGCGGGCAGTCTTGTCCAAGTGGTTGTCTCCAGCTTGCGCAGCCTCGTGGCGGGCCGCGTCTCATTGGAGGTCAGCTTATGAAGACTTTCTGAACAAGCCCTGTCGCGCTACTGAATTTCGATTCAGGTTGATCGTGGCCGCGATCACATCAGCTGGTAACCCACGCCGCGAACAGTCTTGAAGATCGGCTTGCCCTGCGTCTCCAGCTTGGATCGCAGGCGACTCATATAGACGTCGAGCAGGTTGGTGTCCACGTCGAAATGGGAGGCCCAGATCTTCTCGGAGATCAGCGTCCGCGGCAGGATGCGGCCCTGATTCTGCATGAACACTTCCAGCAGCGCGTACTCGCGGCTGGTGAGGTCCACGGGCGCGCCGTTGACCTGCACCGTGTGGCTGAGCAGGTCGAGCTTGATGCCGGCGTGCTCCAGTACCACCTGCTTGACAGTGGATTGGCGGCGCACCAGCGAGCGCACGCGCGCCAGCAGCTCCTCAAGGCTGAATGGCTTGGGCAGATAGTCGTCCGCCCCCAGGTCCAGTCCCTTCACGCGATCCTGCACGCCGTCCCGAGCGCTCAGGATCAGTACCGGCTCCTTGAAGCCACTCTGGCGCCAGCGCTTCAACAGATCCAGGCCATCGCCATCAGGCAGACCGAGGTCCAGCACGATGACGTCGTAGTGGGTCTCCACCAGCGAATCGGAGGCCGCTGTGCAGGTGCGCACCCAGCTTACCGTGTAGGCACACTCGGACAGCCCTTGAAGCAGAAATCGCCCCAGGCGGTCCTGATCCTCAACGACCAGAATCTTCATCGACAGTCTCCAGTTGACGGGTTCTTTGCCACGACTCTTGAGGTCGATGATAGGGAATCCGGCGCCCACAATCCTGAACGAAAATTCAGATCAGCCTGCCTCTCGCGCCGGTGACCTGCCACTCACAACCGAGGGAAAGCAGCGTGGCCGTTCGGGAGCGGCACTTTCCGTCAGGCTTTCAACGCGGCGGTGTCGAACGGCAGTTTGCGCAATCGTTTACCAGTTGCTGCGGCGATGGCATTGGCCACCGCGGGTGCCAGCGGCGGCACGCCGGGTTCGCCAATACCGGTCGGCTTCTCTGCGGAAGGCACGATGTGTACTTCGAGCCGAGGCATCTCCTCGATGCGGATCGGTGCGTAGTCGTGAAAATTCGATTGCTCCACGACGCCGTCCTTCAAGGTGATGGCACCGCGCACTGCCGCCGACAGACCGAAGCCCACGCCACCTTGGACTTGCGAGACGATGTTGTCCGGGTTGATTGCCACGCCGCAGTCTACGGCGCAGACAACGCGGTCGACGTGGAGACTGCCGTCGGGCTTGACGGTCACCTCGGCCACCTGCGCGATGTAGCTGCCGAAGGATTCGTGCACGGCCACACCGCGTCCACGGCGGTCGCCGTGGGCGCCGACGGCCAACGGTGTGCCCCAACCGGCCTTCTCGGCCGCTAGTTTCAACACGGCGGCGTGACGGGGGTGCCTGGCGAGCAGGCGGATTCTGAAGGCGACCGGATCCCGGCCTGTGGCTTCGGCCACTTCGTCGATGAAGGTTTCTGTCGAGTAGGCCGTGTGGGAGTGGCCGACCGAACGCCACCACAGCACCGGCACACCAACATCCGAGGGCGTGTGCAGATCAATCTGCAGGTTATCAATGGCGTAGGGCAAGTTAGCCGCGCCCTCGACCGAGACGGGGTCGATTCCGCCGCGCACCGAGCCGGCCAACATGGTGCCGGCCATGATGGATTGGCCGACCAGGCGATGCCGCCATCCCACCAGCCGCCCCTGTGCGTCCAGCGCGGCTTCCAGCGCGTGGTGGAAGGCCGGCCGGTAGAAGCCCGCCTTCATATCGTCTTCGCGCATCCACACCATCTTCACCGGCGCCTGTCCGCCCATGGCCTGAGCGATGCTGACCGCCTCCAGGACGTAGTCGGCGGAAGGGTTGGCACGACGGCCAAAGCTGCCGCCAGCGTAAAGCATGTTCAGCTTCACCTGCTCTGGCTTGAGTCCCAGGCGCTGCGCCACGTTGATCTGGTCGGTGGTCTGGAACTGCTCGCCATTCCAGATCTCGCAGCCGTCCTTGCTCAATTGCACGACGCAGTTCAGGGGCTCCATGGGCGCGTGCGCCAGGTAGGGGAAATCGTAAGACGCGCGCAGCACGTGCGCGGGCTCCGCGAAGGCTGTCTCGGGATCCCCATCCTTGCGTGCCACGGTGCCGGGTGCCTTCGCCAGTTCGCGGTAGTGCGCCAGGATCTCCTCGGTGCCCAGCTTGAAGGCGCCGGTCTCGTCCCAGTCGACCTGCAGCGCGTCGCGCCCCTTCTTTGCGCTCCAGGTGTCTTTGGCCAGCACGGCAACGCCGGTAGGGACCTGCACCACGTCCACCACGCCCTTGACTGCCTTGGCCAGAGTGGCGTCGAAGGACTTCACCTTGGCGCCAAAGCGAGGTGCGTGGGCCACCACGGCCGTCAGCATGCCTGGCAGGTGCACATCTTGCGTGAAGCGTGCCTTGCCGTTGACCTTGTCGGCCGAGTCTTTGCGCGGCAGGCGCCGGCCCACCAGCTTGAAGTCCTTGGGGTCTTTAAGCTTCACGTCGGCGGGCACCGGCTGCTGCGCCGCCGCCTGCGTCAACTCGCCGAAGCTGGCGCGCTTCTTGGATTTTGGGTGGGACACCACGCCGTCATTCACGGCCAGATCCTCTGCCGGCACGTTCCAGCGGGCGGCTGCGGCGGACACGAGCATCGCGCGGGCCGATGCGCCAGCCTTGCGCAGTTGCTCCCAGGAGTTGGCCATGGCCGTGCTGCCGCCCGTGGCCTGCAAGGCACCGAAAAGCAGATTGGCGTAGCGCGAGGCATCCGCTGGAGCACCCTCGACCCGCACTTGCGGCCAGGCCGCGTCGAGCTCCTCCGCGAGGATAGTGGCCAGGCCAGTGTGCGTGCCCTGGCCCATCTCCAGATGCTTGCAGATGACGGTCACCGTGTTATCCGTGCCGATGCGCAGGAAGGCGTTCGGCTCAAAGCGGGCAGCCTCTGAGGCAGCGTTTGAAGCGGCACTGAGCGCCGTCGGCAGGTGCAGGGCCAGCGTCAGCCCGGCAGCGCCTTGGAGGAAGCGGCGACGGCTGTCGTTCTCGATTTGGGTGGAGTCGTTCATGGCGAACAGTCCTTCAGGCAAGCGCACGGGCGGCTTCGTGGATCGCCGCGCGGATGCGCACGTAGGTGGCGCAGCGACAGAGATTTCCATTCATGGCGGCATCGATATCGGCGTCTGTGGGCTTGCGGTTCTGCGCCAGCAAAGCCACGGCGCTCATGACCTGGCCCGACTGGCAGTAGCCGCACTGGACGACGTCCAACCGACGCCAGGCCTCTTGCACCGCTTTTGCAACGCGCCCGCGGTCGACGGCTTCGATGGTGACGACCTTCTTTGCCGCGACAGCGGACACCGGCGTGATGCAGGAGCGCACGGCCTGTCCGTCAAGGTGCACCGTGCAAGCACCGCACAGACCCATGCCACAGCCGAACTTGGTACCGGTCAGCTGCAGTTCGTCACGCAGTGCCCACAGCAATGGCGTGTCGTCGTCTGCTGCGATGCGGGTCGGCTTGCCATTGATATGGAGTGTGGTCATGTGGGAGCTCTCTCAAACGTGGGTTGGCGCCCGTCGGGCTTTGGCGTGCTGATGAACAGGTCTTGGTGGCTTGCAAGGGCATCTGCCCGGTCGGGCGCGTCTGTGACTTGCTCGCAGACTCATCAATCCATCTTGATGAGCCCCTTCCCACCCAGTGATCTGCCCCCTTCGAGGCTTGTGATCAGCCGAATTGCTTCGGCCAGCGGAACGATCTCCGCGACCGGAAGCCTCAGCTTGCCGTTGCCCGCAGCGCGCGCAAGGCCTTCCAGAACATCCGCCCGGGGCGTGCACACAATCGGCTTCAGGCGGCGATTAAAGATGGAACGGATGAACTTGCCAGGTGTCGGGTCGATGTCCAAGAACACGCCGCCCGGGCCTAGCAGGCCGAGGCCCGTCTGTGTGGTCATCGTGCCCGCCGTGTCATAGACCACATCAAATCGCCGGTCTAGCTTGGAGAAGTCAGTCGTTCGGTAGTCGTAGACGGCTTCAACGCCAAGGGCTCGTGCCCTCGCCATGGCGCCTGCGCTGCAACTGCCCGCGACCGTCGCCCCGAGCGTCAGCGCAAGCTGCACCGTCGCCTCGCCCACTGCGCCCGTGCAGCCATTGACGAAAACACGCTTGCCTGCGGTCAGCTTCGCCTTGTCCTGGAGACCGTTCCAGGCGGTGACGCCCGGCGTTCCCAGGCACGCCGCTTCCTCGAAGGAAACGTTCGCGGGCTTCTTGGCCAGGAAGCCTTCCTTCGTCACCACGGCATGGCCGAATGCGCCGCTTTCCTTGAGCCGGGCCAGACCGAACACCGCGTCGCCCGGCTTGAAGCGCGTCACGCCCGGGCCGACAGACACGACGGTCCCCGAGAAGTCACTGCCCATGGCACGGGGGAAGGCCTTGCCTGTGACGAACTTGAGATAGCCGTTCCGCAGCTTCCAGTCGACGGGGTTGATGGCTGCAAAATTCACCCTCACGGCGACCTCGCCCTTGCCTGGCGCTGCCAATGCAAAGTCTTCGAGTCGCATCAACTCCGGGCCACCGTAGTTGTCGTACTGAATGCGCTGCAGGGAAGATCGGTTCACGATGCTTTCCTCTCGAGAAGGGCTCATTGCTCAAGCCCCAGGCGCGGCGGGTTCGACCATCGGGAACCAGCCGCGCGCCGCCTGAATGACGCCCCACAGCTTGTCCGGGATCGCCAGTTGCGGCACGCGGCCGGCATCGAGCGCCGTCGCAATGGCCGTGGCCTGGCCAGCACGCGCAAGTTCCACCCAATCCGGGTTCATCACCAACCCCTGACCGATGGCGACGAGCGAAAGCCCCTTGGCCAAGGCGCTCTCGGCGTCATCAGGCGTCCGAACAAGACCTGCCGCGATCAGCGGGACGCGATTGGCGACACGCTCCACAAGGAGTTCCGCGGTGGTTCGCTCACCGGCATAGTCCGCCGGCTTGGCGTTCGGAATGTCGAACAGCGACGCGTGGAGGTAGTCAATGCCTTCGTCGATCAACTGGTCGATGAGCACATAGCTGTCGGCAATGCGCAGCGAACCCTCGCCCGCCTCTTCCGGAGAGATGCGGTAGCCGAGCAGGAAGGGCTTCTTGGCGTGCTGTGCGATGACGCGCCGCGCTTCGCGCACCACGGCGAGCGCGAAGCGCATGCGCTTCTCGAGCGAGCCGCCCCAGCCATCCTCGCGCTGGTTGTACATCGGTGAGAAGAAGTTCTGGATCAGGAAGCCATGGGCGCCATGCAGTTCGATACCGTCGAACCCAGCCTCGATGGCTCGTCGGGTGGCGGCGCCAAAGGCCTTGATGATGGCTTCGATCTCCCTCTCGCTCAGGGCGTGGCTGGTCACTTCGGCGCTGTTGAAGGGGCTGGGTGGCACCTTCAACGTACTCGCGCTGACGACGCGACCGTCCGGCACAAGGTGCGGCAAGGCCTTGTTCCCTGCATGGAAGATCTGCAGGATCGCAAGTGCGCCGCCGCTCTTCGCCGCCTCGGAGAGACGACGAAGGCTGGGAATGAAGCTGTCGTCATGACTGGCGAACTCGTCGGTGAAGCCGATGCCGTTCGAAGTCACATGCGTGCAGCCCGTCACCACCATGCCGACGCCCTGGACGCGGGCGCGGTAGTACGCCAGTTCTTGCTCCGAGACAGTGGCATCCGGGTTTGCCGACCACGTCGTCATCGGCGCCATCACTGCGCAATTGCGCAAGGTCAGGCCGTTCCTGAAAGCGAAAGGTTGAAACAGCCGTGAGTAGGCGGGGCTCATTGGATCTCCAGCAGTGAAAACCGCACCGAGTTCGGGTGCGATCTGATGCTGGAAAGTATGGTTCTGAAGGTCTGATGGGCGTTTGTCGGAACCGTCGTTCTTCTTGCCTGATTCGACGGAGTTCCATCGGAGATCGCGTTGATCCAGCGTTGGCGATGCTAGGCTTGCCTCCCGCATGGCTGGGAGGCTTTGGCAGCATCGAAGGGGCTTTGAATGTTTACTTACGAAGGGGCGAACGCCCTCGAGCTCGCCGGCCTCGTGGGAAAGATTGCACAAACTGACGGTGACTACGACACGGCCATTCGGGCGCTGAAGCTGCGTCGCTGCAGTTTCACGACCGATCCGATGCCCTGCATCTATGGTCTGAGCCTTGCACTGATCGTCCAAGGCGGCAAGCGGATCTTGTTGGGCGATGAAGTCTTCGACTATGCGGCTGGGCAAACGCTGATCACAACGGTAGACATGCCGGTCGTGGCGTACATCACCCGCGCCAGTGCCACCGAACCGTTCCTCGGGATGTTGTTGGCACTCGATGCTCGCGTCATCGCCCAGCTCTCTGCAGAACTGGAGTTCGCTACACCGCTCCAGGATTCTGCGACCCGGGGAATGTCGCAGGTGCAGCTGGATGAAGGCCTGTGCGATGCGTTGACTCGGCTGGTCCGCCTGCTTGAAGAACCTTCCCTGGTCTCATCGCTTGCGCCTTTGATCGAACAGGAAATCGTCATCCGCTTGCTGAATGGCGGACATGGCCCGAGCTTGCGCCGCCTCGTTGCGGCGGGCTCGCCGAGCCAGCAAATTGCCAAGGTTGTCACCTGGCTCAAGCAGCACTACACGGAAGACCTTGCAATGAATGACCTAGCGGCCTTGGCCCACATGAGTCCGTCGACGTTCCGCCAGCATTTCCGTGCGTTGGTCGGCATGAGCCCGTTGCAGTACGTCAAGAACCTTAGGCTATTGGACGCACGACAACTGATGCTCAATGAACGGCTGGATGCCGGTAGCGCGGCAATTCGTGTCGGTTATGAGAGTGCGTCGCAGTTCAGCCGAGAGTACAGCCGACTTTTCGGGGAGCCACCGAACCGCGATGTAAAGAAGATGCGGGAAGCCACCTCGAGGAAGCACGAAAAGTGAGGGCTGCGGCTAGTGCCACCGCAGGTGCTCCCACGGCAGACCAGGCGGCAGGGCGAGATGCGCGGTTCCGCCGGCGCGCCGCCGGCTTTGGGCGCGGGGCAAGCCGCGGCATCAGTTCCTGCTCCATGGGCGTGCGATGTTCGAGGGACAGGCCAAAGTCAAACCTCTCGCCACTCGCGTCGCAAAGCAAGACGCTCTCACCCGCGGCGGACTTGCACAGCCAGACCTCCCGAATCTCGCGCGAGGTCCAATGGCCCGTGACCGATTGCCACGCGGGCATCATGCAAGCGATGCCCTTGACGCGGTTGGCTTCCGGCAAGCACAGCCCCGCCGCTGGGCGTTGTTCCAGGAATGCATAGCGTGCGCGTCATGCGCACATCCTCATCGTCGGCATCAACAATTTCGACGGTGAGCAAGGCATGGTGCGTGCAGGGTCACTCCGCGCTCAAGAGGTCTTTCAATGTCCGAGCAGCGACTTACCAAGATCATCCATTTCATCTCGCCGCGGGAGGTCCGCGCCGCGCCGCGTGCAGGTTATCGAGGCCGCCTTTGATGCAAATTCTAGGGCGAGCTTAAGCTGGTCTTCCTCAAGCGATTTGACAGCGTTGATCGACAGCAAATTCTGCTCTGCAAGCCAGGTAAGAAGGGCGGCCTGAAAGGTGTCGCCCGCTCCGACGGTGTCCACGACATCCACTGGCCGTGCCTCAACTTCGATTTCGCTTCGGCTCGTAAACGCGGCAACGCCGGCTCCTCCGCGGGTGACAATGACCAAGCTGCAGCCGGACTGCAGCCAGTCAGCCGCGATCTCCCGGGTCGACGCCCCGGGAAAGGCTAGATCCAAGTCTTCAGAGCTCACCTTGATGATGTGAGCCCTGCAAGCCATCCAAGCCATCAAGTCCCGCCAGCGCTCAAGGTTCGGTTCGACATTGAGGCGCAAGTTGGGGTCGTAAGCGATTAGGCGCTGGCCCCGTTCACGCTCGACCAAAACACGCTGTGCAGCGGCCACCGGCTCAACGACCGTCGAATAGGAGCCGAAATGCAGCGCCCGGATGTCGTCTCCCAGATCAGGAATGTCATCGGAGGTGACCATGCGGTCGGCGCACCCGGTGCCGTAAAAGGCGTAGGAAGCGGACCCGTCTGCCGTCAGTCCGACCAGCCCCAGCGTCGTCGGTGCGTCGACCAGCGGGCAGAAGCCGACGTCTACACGTTCGGACGTCAGTGCCTTGAGCAGCCGGTCTCCAAGGAAGCCCTTCGAGATGCCTCCAAAGAAGGCCACGGGCTGTCCTAAGCGCGCTAGGCCGATAGCGACATTGAACGGCGAGCCGCCCACGCGCGCGTCGAGCACCACGCCAGAGGACGTCTCCTGCTCCGCGAAGACATCCATCAGTGCTTCACCACAAACCAAGAACATCGTTGAACCCTTTCTGCTGAGTCAGGCGCCTGCGCCGTACATCGTGCCGCGGACGGCACAGAGCTCAAGGAGCCCGACCCGCGGGTCCTCCGCGCCGTGGAATAGGCCCAAGCCGATGTCGGCCGGGTCGCAGTAGACAAGGTCGGAGAGTGCGATAAGACCGTAGTCGGCAAACACCTCCAGCGTGCTGCCGTCGACCCAAATCTCAAGGCTGATCTCATCAGAAGTCAGCACGCGCGGCGCCGTGTGTCGCTCGGACTGGCCCGCGAACTCGGGCGAAGCTGTCGTGCGGTCGATGAAGAATGATTCCGCCGCCGGGTCGAATCCAACCTTGATCGCGCGGGCGGCGCCTTTGAACAGTTCCACGCCGATGGGTGCGCCGATCGCCGCTCGCGACAACCGCAGCTTCATCCGCAATTGACGGCCAGCACCCGCGGTGCCCGACAGCATGGCGGCCACCTGGCTGGCGGGAGCATCGGAGGCACGCTGCAGCGGCAGCGGATTGACCAACGCCCTCGCCTCTTCGACGACGGTCTGACAAAGGCGCAGACCTCGTGGCGTGGTCGCGAGGCTCAACTCGCGCGGCAACGACTGCTGGCCGCGCCAAGGTTGCGTGGGAATAGCCCGCGCGTAGTCCCAGTTGCTCATCCAGCCGAGCCAGACCACCCGGCTGGCTGGCATGTTGGCGAAGGTGATCGGAGCGTAGAAGTCGCGTCCATGGTCCGCCCAGAGCGTGATTTCGGCATTGCTGGGTTGGCGTATCGGCCGGTCCGTCATGACGACGTGATCGACGCTGATGTGCCCCCATCCGCCGGTCGCCTCGTCGACGATACGCAGCTGCGCTCCGAGGCCAATGAGCGTCGCGACATCCCAGGACACCCATTTCAGAATCTCCGTGTCGTCGCCCGAGGCTTGCTGAAGGACCCGCCCGCCGATGACCAACTCGATGCGCGTCACGTGATCGCGCCCCCCCGCGATCTGAAAGCACAGGAACGGCTTCGTGATCGTGAAGACCGGCGACGTCAACGTCCCCGTACTCCCATCGCCGCCATGGAAAGATGAAGCGAAGCCGCGACCCAGAAAGCCACTGACGTGCTGCTGCCCTGCGAGCGAACCACCGGCAGGTCCGCTGCCAAACGCCGTGCCGCTGACCTGCCATCCCGCTGGGAAGCGATCGCCTTCGAAGTCGGCTACCAGGTCGCCGGAAGGCGGTGTGACGGCATCCACGGTGTCACTGGGATCGGCCTTGAAGCGCGTGCCGTCGAAGTCGCCGACGAAGTATTGGACGCCGCTGCCGCCCCAGATGGAGCCCAGGTTGACCGAGACGATCAGCACCCAGCGCTTCAAGCCCGGCGCGCCCACCACGGGCAGCTCGAACAGATCCGGAACCTCCCAGATGTTGTTCGCCGCCGAGCCGGCCGGCCCGAACGTCGACACCTTGCTCCAGTTCTTCAAATCGGCCGAGGTGTAGAACCAGACTTCCTGGCGCAACGCTGCCACGACGAGCATCACCCAGCGGCGCGTTGGCTCGTGCCAGAACACCTTGGGATCCCGGAACTCTGTCGAACCGATGTCAATGATGGGGTTGCCGGCGTAAGGCACGAAGGTCCGCCCGCGATCAAGGCTGTAAGCGAGATGCTGCGACTGGATCTTTGTCGTCGGATCGAAGCCCGTGAAAAATGCGATCAGCGCCGGACTCGACGAACCTGCCGGGGCGAAGCCCCCCGTGTTGTCGTGGTCCACCACGGCACAGCCGGAGAACGCCATGACATGCTCGGTCGCAGCAATCGCCACGGGCTGCTCTTGCCAGGAGACCAAGTCGGTACTGACGGCGTGGCCCCAGCTGATGTTGCCCCACTGCGCATCGAACGGGTTGTACTGGTAGTACAGGTGGTACTCACCGTCGAACAGGACGAGCCCGTTCGGGTCGTTCATCCAGTTGCGTTGCGGGCTGTAGTGAAAGCGGGGGCGCCAGGCCTCCGACTTCGAGAGCGGGGGCTGGGGCGACGGTGTGGGGGGATTCACGATGGGAGGTGTCTCAGGAGAGTTGGTAGATGCGCCGCCGCCACAACCGGCAAGCGCCAAAGTGCCAAGGTAGAAAACGCGCCGGGTCAACACGGCACGAGGCGGGCGCCGCTGGTATCGAAGTAGTGAAGTCGTTCGGGCGCGATCCGAAGTGATCGGCCCTGGCCGAAGGCTGTGGTCCTGTCGGTGGTCAGCACCGTGATGTCATCTGGCATCTCCGGCAGGCCCAGGTGCACCAGGGACTCAGCACCCAACCGCTCCACCAGCCGCACGGTCGTGGCGTCGCCGGGCGCCAGATCAATGTGTTCAGGACGAGCTCCGACCGTGCCGATACCGGCCGCGGCCAATTCGGCATGTGTTCGGCCCGTCAGCATTTGCAGTAAAGCACCGTTGGTGGGGGCGACCTTGACCAGGTTCATCCGGTGCGTTCCCATGAAGCCGGCCACGAACAGGTTGGCAGGCGTATCAAACAACTCGTCGGGGGTGCCGAACTGCTCCAACCCTTGGCGGCTGAGGGCAACGATCCGATCGGCGAGCGTCATCGCCTCGACCTGGTCATGGGTCACGTAGACCGTGGTGATGCCATGGCGGCGGTGGAGCTGTGCAATCTCCGTGCGCATCTGACCACGCAGGTTCGCGTCGAGGTTGGACAGCGGCTCGTCGAACAGGAAGGCTCGGGGTTCCCGCACGATCGCTCGGCCTATAGCCACGCGCTGGCGCTGCCCACCGGAAAGCTGGGTCGGCTTGCGCTGCAACAGGTCCTCCAGCTGGAGCTGCCGCGCAGCGCTCATGATCATCTCGTGGCGCTTGGCCTTGGGCGTCTTGAGGATCTTCAAGCCGAAGCCGATGTTGTCGTACACAGACATGTGGGCATACAGCGCGTAGTTCTGGAAGACCATGGAGACACCGCGCTCGACCGGCGGCAGCTCATTGACCCTCGCGCCGTCGAAGCTCAACTCGCCGCCGCTGACGGCTTCGAGGCCCGCAATCATTCGCAGCAGGGTGGATTTGCCGCAACCTGACGGACCCACCAGCACGGTGAACTCGCCCTTGCGAATGTGCAGGTTCAGCCCCTGGAAGACGTAGCGGTCCGAGTGCTCCTCGTAGCGCTTGTCGACTTGGTCGAAAACTATGTTTGGCATGGTGCAACTGGGAACAGTCCGCGATGACTACCGATAGACATGAAGGGTCAAAAAAAGGGGGCGATTGGCGTGCAGCGGGGGTATCAGCCCTTGATGCCGGCGCCCACGACCGACCGGATGAAGTGCTTCTGGAACGCCAGGAAGAAGAGAAGCACCGGCAATGTGATCAACGAGGCGTAGGCCATGATTTCGCCCCACTGCGTCGTGCGGCCGTAGAACTGCTGGAGCCCGACCATCACGGTACGCGCCTGCGATGTGTGAACGGTCATCACGGGCCAGAGGTACTGGTTCCACATGCCCAGGAACAGGATGATCGCGGCCGTCACGATGACGGGCTTGCACACGGGCAGGACCACACGCAGGTAGATCGTCAGCGCGCCGGCGCCGTCCATGCGCGCCGCCTCCAGGAGCTCGTCGGGCACATCCTTGAAGAACTGGTAGAACAGAAAGACGCAGAAGGCGTTCGCCAGGAAAGGAATGAACTGCACGTGCAGGGTGTCCAGCCAACCCACGACAACGGCACCCGTGGCGATGTCGATCCAGGGCAGCTTGGACACGATGAGCAGCAGCGGGATGGCCAAGACCTCGAACGGCACGATGAGCAGGCCGATCACGATGGCTAGCGCCAGACCCTGGCCACGCCACTTCAGCTTGGCCAGCGCGAACGCGGCAGCGCTGTTGATGAAGATGCCCGCGACGACCGTCACCAGCGACACCACGCCCGAGTTGAAGAGGTAGGAGCCGATGGAGCCTTTCTCGAACATCGCACGGTAGTTGTCCAGGGTCCAGCTGGCGTCGGGGATCAGCGCGGTTGGGCTGCCCAGGTCCGCGAAGATCGTCTCGCTCGGTTTGAAGCCGGCGGCGAACATGAACAGCATCGGATAGGCGAACACGACGCCGGCCAGCAGCATCAACGCGACATGCAGGAGCCGACCGGCCACCCGCGCCCCTTCGGTGGATCGGCTCATGATCCCAACCTTTCCATGACCTTCTTCTGACCGAAGGAGAACAGCAGCACGAACAGGAAGAAGAACAGAGTCATCGCTGAGCCATAGGCAATGTCCTGCTCCCTGAAGCCCACGCGGACTGCGTGGAAGATGATGGTGCTGGTCGAGTCACGCGGCCCGCCACCGGTCAGCACATCCACCTGCGTGAACAGGCCGAAGGCCATGATGGTGGTGGACAGCATGACGAACACCAGCGTGCGCCTTAGGCCAGGCAGCGTGATGTAGATGAACTTCTGCCAGGCGTTGGCGCCCATGACGCTCGCCGCCTCGTACTGGTCGTTCGATATGCCCTGCAGGCCGGACAGGAAGATCAGCATCTGAAAGCCTGCGCCCTGCCACGCGGACATGATGGCTATGGACAGCATGGCCAGCCGCGGGTCGCCGAGCCAGTCGGGCTGCGCAGCGTCTTCGCCGAAGATGGCGCGGAGCACCTGGTTCAAGAGGCCCGCATCCGTGTGCAGGATCAGCCCCCAAATCGCCGAGACGACGACCATGGATGTCACGACCGGCGAGAAGAAGACCGTCCGCAAACCGACGCGACCGCGGAACTTCTGGTTCACCCACAGCGCCATGGCGAAGGCCAGGCCGCACTGCAGCGGCACGACCAGCAGCGCGAACAGGAAGGTGTTCGCGATGGATCGCAGGAACAGCGGATCACGGGCGCCGATCAGGTAGTGCGAGCCTGCCAGCCGAACGTCTGTGAGGTACTGGAACCCTTCAAATGCCGTGGGTTCGGCGCGCTTGAGCTGGCGCCACTGGCGTGAGGGAGCCAGCGGCTGTGCCTCAGCCTCAGACGGCGCCTTGACGACCTTGAACGAAAACATCCGGACGTAGTTGTCGAGGCCGACCCACTCCACGTTGTCCGTCTGCAGCAGCTTGACGTTGGTGAAGCTGAAGCACACCGCCATGATGAACGGCAGCACCACGAAGCCCGCGAACAGCAGCATCGCGGGGCCGAGGAGCGTGGCCACCTCGCCCCAGCGGGCGTGGCCGAAATGTTGGGTATCAGAAGCCATAGTCGCGGTTCCGCTTCATATCCTGCTGGATGGCCTCGACGGCTCGGTCCAGCGCTTCGGCCGCATCGCCCCCTTCGCGGACCTCCTTCAAGGCGCGCTCGAAGCTGCTGCTGATGAGGGGATAGGCCGGCGTCTCTGGGCGCAGCACGGCGAACTGGCGCGCGAACTCGAAGTAGTCCCGGCCATAGCCACCGACGCGGTACATCGGCGTGGCGCCTGCCGCGGCTTCGCTGGTGGGCATCAGGCCGGTCTCGATCGAGAACCGGGCAATCTCGTCCGTGCTGATCAGGTGTTCTATGAACTGCCGGGCACCGTCGGGATGGGGGCAACTGCTGGAGACCGCCCATTGCCAGGAGCCAGCACCAATGCGCGGCTTGTCGCCGAACGCCGGCGGCGGCAGCACAGCCAGGTCGTCGTTGAACTTCCGGCGGTACTCGCTGTCCGCCCAGGATCCGTTGTAGTTGAAGACCGCGCGGCCGCTGAGGAAAGCCTGCTCATCCACCGGCCTGCGTGACGCAAGACGCTCATCAAACAGGCTACGGTAGTAGTCCAGAACCGCCAGCGCCTTGTCGCTGTTCAGGACGCCGTCCACCACTTTGAAATTCCGTCGGTCGATCAGGTCGGCGCCCGCGCTTTGCAGCCAAGGGGAGAAGGCGTACGTCACCCACTCGCCGTTGCGCTGACCGTTCAGATCCAGGGGATACCTCACGCCTTGCTTCTTGAGCCGGCGCAGGATCTCGCGGAATTCGTCGGCCGAGTACGGTTGCTCCAGCGTGGCCAACCTTATGCCGTATTTCGCCAGCACGTTCTTGCGGGCGAACAAGGCCAGCGCGACGTCGAACTGACCAACCGCGTATAGCTTGCCCTTGAGCGTGGAGCGGCCGCCGGCGATTAGCTTGTCGGCACCGGCCGGGCGCAGCTGACCCTCAAGCGCCTGGATATGCCCGGCCCACGCGAAGTTGGGGACCGAGGGCTGATCGAGGTCGAGCACACAGGGCAGCTTCTTGGTCATCGCGGCGGCGATCACGGCCTGCTGATACGACCCCTGCGGCAGGGTCTCGACGACCACGTGCCAACGACTCTGCTTTCGGTTGAAGCGCTCCACGGCGTGGGCACTCGCGACCATCTCGCTGTCGCCGGTTTCATGACGCCAGACGTGCAGCTCTTGAGGAGCTGCCAGGGCGGCGCCAACGGCCAGGGAGAGGGCCGCCGGGATGGACCACTTCACCGTCGCCCTCCGCTCGTGACGCCCGCTACCGATGCGCGCGTTTGAACATCGCAGCGCTCCTTGAACTTGCCCGTCTGCGACGGATCGCAGGCCAGCTGCGCGGCACGCATGCCCATCTGAAGGTAGGGCAGCTTCACGCTCGTGAGCGGCGGGTCGGTGGCATGCACCAGCATCGGGTGATCGTCAAAGCCGAGCACGGACACTTCATCGGGCACGGCGATCTGGCGCTTGTGCAGGCACTGGATGATGCGCGCGGCCATCTTGTCGTTGCCGGCTACCATGGCGGTGGGCTTGTGCACGCGCAGCACCTCACCGACCAGCGCATCGATGGCGGCGAACTCGTCATCGGGGCTGCCGCCCTGGGATCCTTGCACAAAGATCGGCTCGGAGGCGCCATGGTCCTTGGCGGCCTTGAGGTAGCCCTTGTGGCGCAGTTGCGTGGCGCGCATGTCGGGGTACAGCTCGAAAACCACCACCCGCTTGTGCTTGAGCTCATACAGGTGCGCGAGGCCCTCTCGCGCGCCCTGCTCATCGTCGGGGACGACTGCCGGGAATTCGCCGCGTTGCGCGTAGCAGTTCAGCAAGACCATATGGAGGTCGTCGGCACGCTCGAGCAGCGCCGCGTCGATCGGACGGTGGAAGTGTGTGGCGAAGATCAACGCGTCGACCCGGTGCTCGATCAGCTCGTCGATGAGGGAGGGGATGTCTTCATCCGACCCGCCGCTTTCGGCGATCAGCAGGCGCTTGCCCTGCTGCTTGGCAGCGAGCTGCAGGCCCTTGATCAGCTCGAAGGAATCCGGGCTGGTGGTAATGCGGTCAGAGACGACGCCGATCAGGTTGGTCTTGACGCCTTTCAAAGAACGCGCGGCGATCGAAGGCCGGTACTTGAGCGCCTGCATGGCGCCAACGATCAAGGCCGACGTCTTCTTGGAGACGCAGTTGGGATCATTGAGGTAACGGGACACCGTCCTCACCGACACATTGGCGGCAGCGGCAACCTCGTATATCGTGGCCGAAGAAGTCATGTCTCCATCATTCTTTTGAGCAAATGGCCATCGGTAGCCATTTGTCTATCGATAGTAATTCTTCTGTGTTGAGTTGCCGCGCGGGTTTACCCGGAAGCTCAACGAAAAGGCGCCTTGCGGCGCCTCTGCGGTGACTTGCAAGGCGGGCAATGCGCCCGCCCAGCCCGCACCGGCTACTTCTTGCGGACCGCGCCCATGTAGACGTGGTCGAAGCTGACGAAGCCGCAGCCGCCGGACTCGTTGTCGAAGATCTGCACCTTGGCCTGCTTGCCAGCCTGGGCCGTGAGATCGATCGTGACCCAGTTGCCGTCATCCTTGATGGAGGACTGTCCGCACGAGTTGGGCGCGTAGGTGGCCAGGACCGCGCCCGACGCGTCCAGCACCTTGAGGCCGACCGTGCCGTTCGCATTCCCACCGGACATGAGGAAGTTCAGGAAGGGCCGGCTGGCATCCACCGTGAACAAAGGCGAGGTCAGGGTGCCCGTCGACGCATCGCAGCCCTTGCTGTTGCCATTCATCTCGCAGGTACTGACGGCTCGCGCCCCCACTCGCGCGCCGCCGGACACCCCTTTCCAGGCATCTGCGTTCGCGGGGTTGGCGAAGTCACCAGTCGCAGTCCACACCTGAGCTGCGGCTACGGCGTCATCGAAGTCGCCAATCACCTGAGTGAAGGCATCGGCCGTCACCGTGACATTGAATCCCAGTTTGGCCGTGGCTTCCGGCGTCAGCGCGACCTTGCCGCCATCCTTGCCCTTGCCGGAGGGATTCCAGGCATCGGCTGACTGGTACCACTGGTCGGTGCTGACGAAGCCGCAGCCGCTGGCTTCCTCGTCAAACAGCTGAGCCTTGATGTACGCCGTGTTGAGTGCCGAGACGTCGATATGCGTCCAGTCGTCATCGTTTTGGATGAAGGAGGGACCACAGCTGTCAGGGCTGTAGCTCAGCAGGACGTTGCCCAGGGTGTCCATGATGCGCATGCCGACTTTCTTGCCCGCGCCGCCACCATGCATCAGGAAGTTGAAATAGGCGTCGGTAACCTTGAAAGCCGGCGACGTGAGCGTGCCGGTGGGCGAGTCACAAGGCGTTCCGGGTCCTCCGATTTCGCAGGTGCTGATGGCCTTGTCACCCACTCGTGCAGCGTTCGCGTCGGTTCCAGTGGTGCCTTGCCAACTCGTTGCGGTCGGCGAGGCAAAGACACCCGTGCCCACCCAGCCGCGCTTGGCAACCATGTCGACCGGATTTTCGAAGCTTGCGAACGGGATCATCTTTTGGAAGGTCACGTCGCCTTCCACGGTGACCTTGACGGGCGTCAGCGGCTTGGTCAGCACGCCGGCGTTCGTGCCTCGCGGTTTGTCGGTCTGGTAGAAGTGGTCGAAGGCGACGAAACCACAGCCCGAGGAGGCGTTGTCGAAGATCTTGATCTGGACCTTCTCGCCGATCAGCCCGCTGGTGTCGAAGTTGACGTAATGCTGATCGCCCTTGAGCACGGGGTCGCCGCAGCTGTTCGGGTTGTAAGTGCCGAGTACCTGGCTGACTGACGAACCCGGAGGCGTGTAGAGAACCTGGGCGCCCACATCCGGCCCGCCGTTGCCCCCCGACATCAGGAAGGTAATCGAGTCCTTGGTGACGGTGACGTTGTTGATGGTGATGCTGCCCGTTGGGGCATCGCATCCGCCGCCGCCGATCTCGCAGGTTGTCACCGAAGCGTTGCCGATTCGCGCGGCAATGGGCGCCAAGGTCGGATTGTTGTACTCGAGGTTGTTCCAATTGGTGGTGTTGGCGAAGGCGCCAGTCAGCGTGTACTTGACCGTGTCCTGCTGCATCTGGGCGGGAAATTCGAAGCTGGCGATGACGTTCTCATCGACGAACGTTGTGTCGTCGGTGGTCACATGCGCAGAAGTGTTCGCGACGTGGCAGGTCGGGCAAGACGTCACCTTGATCGCCAGTGCGAGGGTCGAGGGCGTCGAGTAGGTGTCGTCCGCAACCGCAGTGATCTGGTACACGTTGTCTTTATTCGCGTCAGCCGGCGCCAGGAAGTTGGGCGGGATGGCAAAGCGGATCGAACCGTCGCCGCTGATCGAGAACAGGGCGGCATCCGGTCCGGTGAGCGACAGCTTGACGCTGTTGCCGTCCGGGCTTGACACCGTAAGCTTAGTCACGTCGCGAGTCTGCTCGGGAACACTGATGGTCCCCGGGTCGACGAAGACAGGTGAGTGCGGCTGCGGCAGTGCGCCGGGGCTACCGCCATTGCCGCCTCCGCAAGCGGCCAGCACAAGGCTCAGGGAGAGAAGGCACAGGAGCTTTTTCATCGTTGTTCTCCTGGATCAGAAGAAGTAGGTGTACATGGCACGGAC
This sequence comes from Pelomonas candidula, assembly GCF_043555985.1. Lineage (NCBI taxonomy): Bacteria > Pseudomonadati > Pseudomonadota > Betaproteobacteria > Burkholderiales > Sphaerotilaceae > Roseateles > Pelomonas candidula. Next base: position 59,074 of record NZ_JBIGIC010000017.1, read on the forward strand.
CGTGCGGCCGAACAGGGGACGGCTCACGCCTCGGTTCGTGGCACCGTTGGGGCCCTTCAGGTCGATGAACACGGGATCGCCCTCGGTGAACGAGAGACGATTGGTGATGTTCGAGACGTGGAACTGGAACGCGCTGTTCTTGTTGAAGTCCCAGATGAAGCCACCGTCCAGGTGGTAGTACGCGGGGTACAGCGTGACGTTGACGTCCTGGGACTCAGAGAAGCGGCTGCCGAAGTAGGTGTACTTGGCATAGGGCTTAAACGGCAGACCGGTATAGGGCTTCAGGTCCCAGCTGGCCTGCACGTTGGCCATGACCTGGGCGAGACGACGCGGGCGCCGGCCGTCTTCCCCAATCTGCTCGAAGGTGTAGCCCGTGACGACATCGTTGACGCGGATCTCCTTGACGGTCCGGTAGTTCGCGTCGACGACCTTGGGATCCTGGATCACGCCGTTGAAGCGGAGCTCGAGCCCCTTCACGGCGCGCGGCCGCCAGGCCGCTTCGAGTTCCAGACCAATGTTTTGAATGCCGCGGCGGTAAAACTCGCGCACCAGGGGACAACTGTTGATGTCCACCACGGTGCCGGCCTGCTTGCACTGTGAGGAGGTGAAGTCGCGGTAATCGACGTACTGGTCGCGTGGGGTGAACTTGTTGTAGAAAAGCGCGACCTGGGTGTCCCAAGTGTCCGCATAGAAGCGGAGGCCCGTCTCGTACTGCATGATCCTCTCGACCTTGCTGCCTGGTGCGTTCGGGTCGAACTGCAGCTGATTGAGCTGCTCGAGGCTGGGCAGACGGAAGGATCGGGACACCAGGCCGTACACCGCTAGGTTGGAGCGGACCGAATAGTTACCGCCCAGCGACCAGCCGGTGCCACTGACCTTGGAGTTCAGGTACTGGTTCGCGCCAGGCAGCAGCACCTCGTCATCCGCGATGGTGTCGGCCGTACTGCCGGGCACCACGCCCGCTGGGGTCAGGTTGGTGGTCTGGTCGCGCACGTTGTAGACGACGTTGGCGCGCTGGGTCTGATGGCGCACGCCGAAGTCCAGCTTCAGGCGGCGGTCCAGCGTCTCCCAGTGGTCGTGAAGGTAGACGGCCTCGCCCTTGACCTTCGTGTCAGCCAGGTACCCGTTGAAGCCCAGTCGCATCACGCCGTTGGAGGTGACGGAGGGGCCGACCGGGTTGCCAGAGGCATCGATGGCTCGTAGATCCACGAGCTCGGGATGCTCGCCGATGGTGGAAACAAGCAGCGACTGCTGGAAGTTCTGCTTGTTGGAATAGTCGGTGAAGTAGCCGCCCAGCGTCACCCGATGCTCGCCCAGCCACTGCAGCGTCTTTCCCAGCTTCAGGTCGACCGAGGTGCTCTTGGCGTCGGTGGTGGTGATGAAGGGGATCAAGAAGTCGAGGTAGGCGCTGTCGGCTACGCGCGCGCCGCCGTTCAGGCCGTAGGCCGCCACACCGGTGGCCGTCGGGTAGAAGGCGCCGAAGCGCAGCACATCGTTGTTGTAGCGGGCGTTGTTGAAGCGCGCCGCCGTGGTCGTGTCGTTGCCGGTGAACAGGCCATTGAAGCCGCTGCTGCCGGACGAATGGCGCACACCGCCGTCGAAGGTCCAGCCCGAGTCGAACTCGTGGCTGAGCTTGACGGTATAGATATCGAAATTCGGGTGGATGCCGTCGGCCATGTCCACCTCGCGCTCACCGTACTCGCCGATCATCCGGAAGCGGCGGTTGGACGGCGAAGCCACCGTCCCGTGGGCGAAGTCGATACCGATCGGCCACACCTGATCCATTCGAATCTTCACCGGGTTGGCCGGCGTGCCGGGCTGCGAGATGGCCGGGATCTGGAACGGCACGTTCTGGTAGAACGCCGTGCGGTCGTTGATCTTCAGCGCGTGCAACTGGACCTCGGTGCGGCCGTCGTCCGTCTGGTAGACCAGGTTGCCGCGCAGCTGGCCGCCCTTGTCAGCCGTGTAGCCGGTGTCGCGCAAGCCGTCAGAGGTGCGATAGAAGCCGCCGACGGCGAAGGTCAGGTTCTTGTTGATCGGCCCTGACAGGAAAAAGTCGTTGCGCAGGAAGTTGTAGTCGGCGACCTCGAGCTTGTAGCCGCCTTCCAGGGTCTGGCCGCCCGTGCGGGTGATGTGGTTGACCGTGGCGCCAAGGCCGTTCGAATACAGGATGCCGCCGGTGCCGCCCTTGACCACTTCAACGCGCTTGGTCATCAGGTCGTCGCGCACCGCGACGTCGTTGTTCATGAACGGCACTTCCGGCTCTTCGAACCAGGGCAGACCGTCGATGAGCTGTGGGGCGTAGCGGTAGCCGCCAGTGACCGGCAGGCCGCGGACCGTGATGTTGTTGCTGGCCTCGCCGGCAGTGCTGCCCTCGGCAAAGATGCCCGGCACGTTCTGCAGCAGGTCGGCAGTGCTGATCGGCGCAAGCCGGCGGATCTCTTCCGCCGACAGCGTGTTGATGGTGTTGGTCGAGTCCTTCTTCAGCGTCTTCTTCACGCTGCCGGTGACGACAACGTCATCCAGGCGTTCCGTTGGCTTCGAGGTCGTATCCGGCGCCTCCTGCGCGAATGCGACCTGAAGGGACAACGCCAGGGGCAACAGGCGCAGCGCGCCTCGCTTCAATCTCATGTCTCGCTCCTAGTTTTAGTGTTTGGCGCTTCGATGTCGGCCAGCCGCTTCTCGCCCGGCCCGAATCGCCCGATCCGATAAATCAACAGTTCGTGCCCGCATCTCGGCGTGCGGGCGGTCGCCGCGTCTATTGCGGCAATCGCAGTGGCCAGACCTTGACCGCCGCCTTCATGGGCTGCGCGGTGTCTGCGCTAATCCGAATCCCCGTGCTGTTTGCCAACGACGGATAGCTGCGCACCGAGTAGGCCGCTGCGTCGTTGATGAATACCTCGACCGTCGACCCATCGACGATCGCCCTTATGCGGCGCATGGCGCCAAACGAATCCGCGGCGTAGCTCCCCTTCATCACTTGAGGACCTTCCCCATCAGCGGACAACGTCGAACGCGACTTGTCCACCATCACCTCGCCGCGCACGCGGTCGAAGATCAGCCGGGTGAACTCCCGGCCGTCCGGCGAGGCGAGCACATCGAGTTGGACGGGCGCCGCATCAGCAGGTGCGTCGTCAAGTTCGATCAGCATCTCGTAGGCCCCATGGCCTGCGTCGAGGGAGACTGGATCCCGGCCGATCGATACGCCGGATCGGTCGACCACCGCGCCTTGACGCAGCTTTACCAGCTCGGGTGCGGGTCGTTGGCCCAGGGTGCGGTTGTCGCGGAGCAGATACCACGTCCGCGGCAGGCTGAAGGTATGCGCCCAGCCCGCTTGCCTCTGCGCTAGCGGCGTGCGGCGCTCATCGATGATGCCGATGGCTCGCAAGCTGCCATCGTCGGCCCGGCCTACGGTCGGCGCGAGATGGCCCGGGACGAGATCCAAGAGCTTGGGCGTCGGCGAGAACGGCTTGAACGTGCCGTCGGACCAGGTGCCGGTCCAATAGACCGCACGCGTGCTCGGCTCGCCGTACTTGCTTACCTTGCCGCCGATGGGGTTGACCAACAGAATCCACACGCCGTCCGACAGCTGCTCGAACACCGGCATTTCCCAGATCTCCGAGCCGATGTCCAGCATCCGATAGCTGGGATCCGTGAACCGGGGCCTGGGTTGCCAACGTCCGCCCTTGTCGCCCGGTTCGAGCACGTAGTACAGCAGGCCACCGCCGGTATCGAGCGCGGCGCCGATGATCATGTGCCAGGTGCCGCCTTCTTTCCACAGGAAAGGGTCGCGCATGTCCCGGGCGCCACGTGAGTTGAGGATGGGACCGGTCTTTTTCCATTCGCGCAGCTGCGGGTCCTCGCTGATGGCCATCGCCACGCCCGGGTTGCTCGCCGCCAGCCGATCGCCATGGTTGACGCTCGTATAGAAAGCGAAGGCCTTGCCGCCATCTGCGATGACATGCCCCGACCAGATGCCCTTCATGTCGAAGCCGAAGTCGTCGCTTTGCAACTCGGGCATCAGCGCGTCAGGCTGACTCTCCCAGACGACCAAATCTCGACTCGTCATGTGACCCCAGTGCATCAACGTCTTGAACGGGCCGTTGGGCGTGCGTTGGTAGAAGACGTGCCAGGTGTCGCCAATACGGATCAGGCCGTGAGGTTCGTTGGTCCAGTTGGCCGGCGGCAGCGGATGCACGCGAGGACGCAACGTGTCGTTGGCGAAGCGCGTTGCCGGCACCACGAGCGCTGGCTCCGCGCTCGTCGTTGATGACGGGCCCGACAGCAAACGGCGCTGCTCGGCATTGAGTGCAGCCGCGTACACGGCGACTTGGTCGAACGCACCGTTGAGCCGATTGATCGTGAAGTCCAGGATCTTGGTGTCGGTGGGCGCTGCAGCCAGCCGCAGTGGCGTCGACGCCAACTCCAGCGTCATGCCAGGGACACCTCGTACGGTGCCGATCAGCTCGTCACCTTGGTAAAGCGAGGCGACGCCGGTGGAAACGTCGACCGTGGCCACCAGGTGCACCCACCGCCGAAGGGGAAACTTCGACTTGGCCTGGATGCGCAAGACGCCGGCGGACGTTGCCACCTTGAATCCCCACCGTCCGTAAGCGTCGATGTACAGATCGAAACCCTTGCCACCAGCGGCCTGCTGAATGAACGACGACGGCACCATGTCCTTGACCGGCACCTCGAGGTCCGACGGATAGCTCTCCAGGGCGACCCACAAGGACAGCGTGAGGCCGCTGCTCGGGCTCAGGGAGAGCTTCCCTTCGGCGTAGCTTGAGAAACCGTCGGTTCGCCATGCGCTGCCGGCGACGCCTGGCACCACGTCAGGTGCCGAGAACTGCGTCTTGATCTGCAGGCCGCCCGGTAGCTTTCCGGCCGAGAGCTCATCAAAATCGGCATGCACGACTGGGTCAGGCAATGTCGCCGCCGCCATGACGGCGTTCGAGCCTGTCACGCATACCAGCAGCGCCATCGTGACCAGCCAACCTCGCTTCAGGCGATCGCGCAGCGACGCATGAGCCGGCTCAGAGCCGGTTCGAGCGTGCGCCTTCAAGGCGTCGTCAGCCGAGATCACGTGAAGCACCTATGACAACGATAAACAAAGAGGTTCTGCTCCACAGATTGGTCTATCGATAGACATTTTTGGCAGACAATTGGGCCGGATGCGCGAGTGACCATGCCACGCGGATCAACGCTGCCTCGGGAGGCGCCGGCCGTCGAAGCGCTGATCGCGATTCTCAACTGGCTTTGACTATCGATGGTCATTTTTAGGGAGAAGAAAGGCCCGCAAGGACCTGAAATGTCTATCGATGGTAGTTCTTCGGCAAAAAACTGGCTTTAGTGTTTCCCCCAGGTACGCTTCAAACGCGTGGCGCACGCTTTCGCAACTACTCGGCCAACCTATCGGCGCCCGGAAGATTCGATTCGTGTCGAGCGAAACGGAGCTCGCGCTCGATCAACTTGTCGATGGTGTGACGGACGCGGGACGAGAAGGCGACCGCATATGCATTCGCTGTCTTGCGCACACCGAACGAGATCGCTGCAGCCCCCACGGCCGCCGCCAGCATGAGATCCGCCAAGGCAGGGCTGACGTTGCCGCGATTCCTCGGGTCTGTCAGCAGCTCGGCGACCATCTGTTGCACGTTCAACAGCCTCGCGCTCATATTGCGTTCTTGCCGTCAATGCCCGCGCGCCGCCGCAACGATGGGGCACGCGCTCTTCCTCACATTCGCTCAAGGGCATAGCTGTCAACTCCAACTTTCCAAACCACCTCGACGCGCCAAAGCCGGGAGTGTCGAGGTGGAACTGGCGTGGTTCAGAAGCTGTGACGGATCCCGAAGGCAAGGATGCTGGACCTTCCGTCCGGAGAAATGCCGACGCCGTTGAAGGCCGGCGTCTCACGCAGCCCCAGCGCGGCCAGGACCGCGTCGGGGCCGCCAGAGACATTGATCGGCCTCGCGCCGGTGGGCGTCACGCCCACGATGGGCAGCACGTTGCCCTGCCGGTCCTCCGCCACGGCCAGGCGCGAATAGATCACCGTCCGCTTGGACAACTGATAGTCCACGCCCAGCGAGACGCCGATGTTCTTGCCGCGCGTGAAGTTGGTGAAGCGACTCTCGCCGGCCTCGCCGATCCAGGCGAAGTTGCCGACGGGAACTCGCGCGCCGACGACGAACGTCTGAATCTTTGGATCGAAGCCGCCGGCGCCGGGCAGGCGCAACGGCGGCTGCCCAGGCAGATTGAGGACGCTGCCATCGAAGTAGCGTCCCTCGTGGTACAGAGCGTGCAGCGAAGGTCCCTCAGCAGACAGCAGGTACTTGCCGGCCAGAGCGAATCCCCAGTAGCGATCCAGTTCGAAGATCGAGCCGCCCTGCGACAGCACAGGGACGTCGAACTCGTTGTAGTGGACGCCTGCGCTCACACTGAACGTCGGTGCGGTGTAGCCCAGGAACAGACCACCGGAACGCCCGCGCTTGCCGCCGGACTCGGAACCCGAGGCTTCGACGCCGGAAGTGGCACCGCCCAGCATCGACCCGGTTGAGGTGGTCACGGTGCTGCCGCGCGCCGGGCTAACGATGCGCGATACACCCGCGTTAGGACTGTAGGACATCGCAGCGGCAAAGCCTCCAACTCGGGCCCAGTAGCTGATCTGGTTGTCCTGCCTGATCTGCAGCGTGTTGGTGACCAGGCCGGCGGTGAACAGATCGGTGCCAGCGAGGCCATCGGGCGTGCCCGCGGCGAAGGAGAAGAAGATCGGCGCGTACTGGCGACCCAGGCGAACTTCACCGCCAGGCGTCGTCAGGTACACCATGGCTTGCTTGCCGAAGAAGCGGCCGTCCTGTGACAACGTGCCGTCGTCGCTGCCGGGCTGAGACTCAAGCACAAATCCCGCGGCGTAGCCGCCGCCCAGGTCCTCGCGTCCCTTGAAGCCCAAGGTATTGGTGCGCGAAAGGCTCTGCGTCACGCGGGTCTTTGTCCCGGCGCTGCCGGGCGGAAAGATCAGCGCAGCGGATGCTCCTGTAGGCGAGCCGGCGCTGCCCGTCGTCTTGTGCGTCGTGTCGACCGCAGTGTCGACGTTGCCGTACAGCGTAAGGACCGCTTGTGCGCTGGCACCGAACGCGCAGACAGAAAGCGCGGCCGCCAGGCCGACGCGGGTGCGAATGTTCATCTTTGTCCCCGGATGGTTGTAGTTGCTGACGAGCCAACGGCTCGCGTCGGCCACGTTCAAGTTCAGGAGGTCTGCTCGCAGCCCGGCGGCGTGTAACTGAGCTCTCGCTGGATCTGAGGCGCATCGCACGACTTCTTGTCGACCGGTGCCGCGCAGCCGGCGAGCGCGGTGAGCACCGCAAGGAGAGAAGCGCGTAGGTAGGTCTTCATTTGGGGAACTCCTTCAAGGTTTGGCCCCAGTGGGCCCGGTAGGGCAATGGCTTGCCGAAATCGACACGCGACCGGACGGGGCTCAGCCCAGGCCCAGCGACTTGCGCAGGCTCTTGTCGACCGGGCCGGCCGGCATGAAGCGGCGCAACTTGCTCAGCAGGGCCGCCTGCCCCTGCGGCGTGCGCCGCATCCGCCAGGGCCCGAATGCCGCTTCGACGATGGTGTCGGCCACCTTCTCGGGTTCGTCGCCCGCACTCACGCTGGCGGGGATGGCATGCAGCACGGCCTTGCGCTCACGGTCGTAGGCATCGATCAAGGTCGCGGCCAGCGGCGAGTTGGCTTCGAGGTTGGTCTTCGTATAGAAGGGCTGGACCAGGGTCACGCGGATGCCGAACTGGCGCACTTCGTGGTCCAGCGACTCCGACAAGCCCTCGACGGCATGCTTGGACGCCGCGTAAAGGCCCATGTAAGGCGCGGGCAGGAAGCCCAGCACCGAGCTCACGTTGATGATGCGGCCCTGTCGCTGAGCCCGCATGTGCGGAAGCACCGCCTGCGAGACCCTGAGGACGCCAAGCACGTTGGTGTCGAAGAGCGAGGCCGCCTCGGCGGGCGTCGTCTCTTCCACCGCACCGACCATGTTGAAGCCAGCGTTGTTGACGAGGACGTCGATGCGACCGGCACGCTTGATGACGTCGAGCACGCCGGCGAGCACCGAGGCGTCGTTGCGGACGTCCATTTCGACCAGCTCGACGCCGGCTAGCGGCTGGGCTTTGGCGGGTTTGCGCACGGTTCCGAAGACACGGCTTCCTCGGGCAACGAACTTCTTGGCCGTGGACAGGCCGATGCCGGACGAAACGCCAGTGACGAGGACGACAGGTGGGTTGTTCATGGAAATCTCTTCTTGATCAAGTGAACGAGGGCGAAGCGCGGCCTCGCGCCTGGCGCAGCAGGCGCGATGCCTCGTTGTGTGGGTGCCGCTGTTGGCCGCGCAGCGGCTGGCAGGTCAGCTGATGGGGCTGGGCAAGTCGCCCACCTGGGCATGGCTGGCCGGCGAAGCGCCGGTCACCGCCCTTTCTCCGCCTGGCCGGATTCGGAACCAGATCGAGTACATCGCCGGCAGGAACACCAGCGTCAGGACGGTGCCCGCCAAGGTGCCGCCGATGAGCGTGTAGGCCAGAGTCCCCCAGAACACGGAGTGGGTCAGCGGGATGAACGCGAGGATCGCCGCCAGTGCCGTCAGGATCACCGGACGGGCCCGCTGCACGGTCGCCTCGACCACCGCCTGGAAGGGCGGCAGCCCGGCCAACTCGTTCTGGTGGATCTGCCCGATCAGGATCAGCGTGTTGCGCATCAGGATGCCCGACAGCGCGATCAGGCCTACCAGCGCATTGATACCGAAGGGCTGGTGGAACACGATCAACGTGGGCACCACACCGATCAGACCGAGCGGGCTGGTCAGGAAGACCATCACCATGGCAGCCAGAGAGCGCACCTGCAGCACCAGGATCAACAGCGTGACGGCCAGCATGATCGGGAAGATCGGCAGCATCGCCACCGTCGCCTTGCCCGATTCCTCGATGGAGCCGGCCTGCTCGATCTTGTAGCCACTCGGCAGCCTCTCCATGATGGGCTGGAGCTGTTTCGTGATGGCGGTGGACACATCCGGCGGCTGCAGGTCTTCGGCGATGTCGCCGCGCACCGTGATCGTGGGCATGCGGTCGCGCCGGCGCATGATGGGTTCCTCCGTGCGCACGTCGACGACGCCGACCTGCGAGAGCGGGATGCGCTGGCCGTTGACACCGGCCAGCGTGAAGTCGCCGATCCGCGCCGGGTCGAGCCGCACATTGCCCGCCGATCGCGCGACCACCTGGACCGTCCGGATGTCCTCGCGAACGGTGGTGACCGGTACGCCGCTGAGCAGGAACTGCAGCTGCTGCGCGACCGAACTGGACGTCAGCCCCACCGCCTGCAGGCGCTCCTGCTTCAGCGTGAAGTGAAGCGTTGGCGTGCGCGTACCCCAGTCCGTATTGACCGTCCGCATCATGGGACTGGCGTCCATCACCTGGCGCACCTCGGCCGCGATCTTGCGCAGCACGTCGGGGTCGGGGCCGGTTACCCGGTAGGCCACCGGGAAGGGCGAGTAGGGACCGAACACGAGCTGGGTGACGCGCAGGCGGGCTTCGGGCGCCAGGCCGTCGGCGATGGCCTGGCGCAGCCGGTGCTTCAGCGCCTCGCGCTCGTTCTGGTTGTCGGTCCGCACGACGATCTTGGCGAACGACGGGTCAGGCAGCTCGGGCGCCATCGAGAAGTAGAAGCGCGGCGCGCCTTGACCCACGTAGGCGGTCACGATCTTGGCTTCCGCCTGCTTGGCCAGCCAGGCCTCGACCTTGGCGGCCGTGACGTTGGTCTGGCTGATCGAAGTGCCGTAGGGCATCTGCACCTCGACCAGGACCTCAGGCCGATCCGAGATCGGGAAGAACTGCTTCTTCACCACGGACATGCCGAGCACGGACAGGACGAACAGTCCAACGACCGAGCCGGCGACCCACCATTTGCGCGCGACGACGCGGCCGAGCGTCCTGCGGAACCGGTTGTAGCGCGGCGTGTCGTACAGCGCCTCATGTCCACCTTCCACCGTCTTGAGGTTCGGCAACAGCTTGACGCCGAGGTAAGGCGTGAAGAACACGGCGACGACCCAGGACGCGATCAGCGCGATGCCGACGATCCAGAACATGTTGCTGGTGTATTCACCGGCGGTGGACCGCGCGAAGCCGTTGGGCATGAAGCCGACGGCGGTCACCAAGGTGCCCGACAGCATGGGCGCGGCCGTGTGGCTCCAGGCATAGGCCGAAGCGGCCAGGCGGGTGTAGCCCTCCTCCATCTTCACCACCATCATCTCGATGGCGATGATGGCGTCGTCGACCAGCAGGCCCAGCGCGAGGATGAGCGAGCCCAAGGTGATGCGGTCGAAGTTCTTGCCCGTGGCCAGCATTACGACGAAGACGGCCGCCAGCGTCAGCGGCACGGCAGCGGCCACGACAACGCCCACGCGCCAGCCCATGCTGACGAAGCACACCACCATCACCACCAGCAGGGCGACGAAGAACTTCACCATGAACTCGTCGACGGCCGAGCTGATGTTCACGGCCTGGTCGGTGACCTTGGTGAGGCTGATGCCGGTCGGCAGTTCGGCGTTGATCGCCTTCGTTTCGCCGTCGAGCGCCTTGCCAAGATCCAGGCCGTTCCAGCCGTCGCGCATGACGATGCCGAGCAGCAGTGCGGGCTCGCCGCCATTGCGGATCAGGAAGCTCGCCGGGTCCTCATAACCCCGCTTGACGGTGGCGATGTCCGACAGCTTCAGGGTGCGCCCCTGCGCCACCAAAGGCGTGTCGCGGATCTTCTGCAGGTCGTCGAACGCACCATCGACACGGATGAAGACCTCGGGGCCTCGGGTCTCGACGGAGCCCGCAGGCGTCAGCGCGTTCTGGCCGTTCAGCGCGGCGAACACGTCCTGCGGGCTGAGCCCCAGCGTGGCGATGCGCTCATGGGAGAACTCGACAAAGATGCGCTCCGACTGCTCGCCGACGATGTTGACCTTCTTGACACCTGGCACATGCAGGAGCCTCTGGCGCAGCTTCTCGGCATCACGCACGAGCGTGCGCTGCGGCTCGCCCTTGGCCTTCAGGGCATACAGCGCAAACGTCACGTCCGAATACTCGTCGTTGACGAAGGGCCCGATCACGCCCGGCGGCAGGTTGCGGATCTCGTCGCCCACCTTCTTGCGGGCCTGGTAGAACTCGTCCTGCACCTCGCCAGGTGGCGTCTTGTCCAGCAGCGTCAGCGTCGTGAAGGCCAGGCCCGGCCGCGTGTAGGTCTCGGTGCGGTCGTACCAGCGCAGCTCCTGCATGCGCTTCTCGATCTTCTCGGCAACCTGGTCCTGCATCTCCTGCGCGGTGGCGCCAGGCCAGGCGGTGATGATGGTCATCACCTTGATCGTGAAGGCCGGGTCCTCCGCGCGGCCGAGCCGGAAGAACGACATCACCCCCGCCATCGAGATCAACAGCAGCAGGAAGACGGTGATGGCGCGCTCACGGACCGCAAGCGCCGACAGGTTGAAGCGGCTCTCGCTCACGGGTGGCTCCCGCTGTTCGCAGCAGCCATGGCCTGATCCATCACCCGGACCTGCGAGCCCTCGCGCAGCAGATGCGCGCCGAGTGCCACGACCATTTCGCCGCGCTTGATGTCGCCCACGATCTGTGCGCGGTCATCGTCGACACGCTTGATCGTGACTGGGCGCCAGGTGATCTTGGTCGGCGAACCATTGACGACCCACACGCCTGGGCCCTTGCCGGCGTCGAACAGCGACGCGATCGGCACCTGCCAGGCCGGTTGACCGGTGGATGATTCGGCAGCCGTTTCCACCGTGACCGTTGCCCCAAGCGGAGCGTCCGCCAGCGCACCGTCCAGGACATAGCGGGCTTCAAAGGTTCGGGTGAGCCGGTCGGCCGCGCTTGAGAGCTGCCTCAGCTTGACCGGACTGGCCGCGCTCTCGCCGCCAAACAGCCAGGCTTCTGCCTTCGACCCAATCGCCGGGCGCAGCGTCTCTGGCAGTTGGACGACAGCCTCGCGATGACCTGCATGCGCCAGCCGTACCACGGGTTGACCAGCCCCCACCACCTGGCCAGGTTCAGCCAGCGTTTCGGTGATGACGCCGTCGGCATCAGCCACCAGTTCAGCGTAGCGACTCGCGTTGCGGGCCACGCTGGCTTGGGCTTCTGCGGCGCTGAGCTGCGCCTTGGCCGCGTCCGCCGCCGCCTTGGCCTGGTCGTAGGTGGCTGTCGAGATGGCGCCGGTGCCGCGGAGATCGCGGTATCGGAGCTCGTCGTCAGCCGTTTGCTGCGCGCGCGCCTTGGCGGCCGCGACCGCGTCGAGTTGGGCCTCTGCGGCCAACTTCAGGTCCACCGGATCGATGCGCATCAGGACCTGGCCGCGCTTCACGGTCTGGCCCGTGTCGACCAGGCGCTCCAGCACCTTGCCCGGCACCCGAAAACCCAGGTCGCTTTGGACCCGAGCCGCGACGGTTCCCGTGAAGGACCGCGATGAACCCGAGGCGTCCTGTACGGCTACGGTCCGCACCAGCGGCAGCTGGGTGCGCGCATCAGTGGTTGCCGTCGATTCGCCGCATGCGGCCAAGGCCAGCGGCAGTACGCAGATGAGCGCAGAAAGAGCGAGGCGAGGCCGGCGCATGAAGGTCCCTTGGGTGACGAATCAGGACCTTCATTTTGGAACGTGTGACCAATTCAGTCAATAGTCACATTGAATTTAAGGTGACAGGCTTCTCAGAACCAGGCTGGCCAGCAGCGCCGGCGCCTGATCGGTGCTGTCCATGCTGTGCTGCAACAACAGGGGATTGAGGTAAGGGCGCATGACCAAATGGATCGCCAGCACCGTCTCGTCCAGCGGCGTTTTGCGCTCGAAGTCGCCGCTTTGCCGGCCTTCCTGCAGCACGTCGCGAAGCAGTTGCCGCGTACGCTCTTCGTAATCGACGACCGCTTGCCAGCGTTCGGTCGCCGCCGAGGCGGCGATCTCGAAAAGCTTGCGGTCCTGGAAGAGGAGGCGCAGGGTCGCCTCGGTGCTAGCCTTGAAAATGCGGCGCAGCTTGTCCGGCGGCAGGCTGGCTTCTGCGACCGATGCGCTGACTTCGGCCTCGATCTGCCTGAGGCAGTTCGCGCAGATCATTTCGCCGATGGCCTGCTTGGATTCGAAGAACTTGTAGATGTAGGCCTTCGAAAAGCCGATGGCCTTGGCAAGGTCGGACACCGTCGTCTTGCCATAGCCGTAGCGGCTGAAGTGCTCGGTGGCAGCGGCCACGATCTGGTCGCGGACGTCATGGTCGGCCGGGCCGCGGGCCGGTGCGGGAAGAGTGCTCGTCGGGGTCATGGGCGTCAGCTTACGGTAGCCCCAGAGATTGGACAACGAGTGACCATTTGATATTATGGTCACAATCGCTAAAGGATGAGCCCATGTCCACTCGCCCAGTTCTTGTCGCCACCCTCCTCGTCGCCAGCCTGACCGGCTGCGCCGTGGGTCCGACCTACAGCCGCCCCACCGCACCCATCCCCGAACGTTTTCAGGGTCAGGCCGCGGTGGATCGCCGACCGGCCACCGGCAATGCCGATCTTGCCGAATGGTGGGCGGCCTTCGACGACGCCCAACTGGCGCGGCTGGTGAGGATCGCGTTGGAGCAGAACCTCGACCTGGCGCAGGCGACGGCCAGGGTGAGCCAGGCACGATCAGCTGTTGGTCTGGCAAATGCCGCGTTGCTTCCGTCGGGCAACGTCGGCACTCAGGCTGCGAGGGCCTACCAATCGGTGGAAACGCCGTTGGGCCGCGTGCTGAATTCCAACCCGAATTTCGACCGCTCGGGAAGTTCCTATGAGACCAACGTAAGCGCGGGCTGGGAACTCGATGTGTTCGGCGGTCTGCGGCGCGGCAAGGAAGCGGCACAGGCCGATTACCAGGCGTCGGAAGCAGGCGCCATCGCTGTGCGCCTCGTGGCGGCTGCCCAGACCGCTGATGTCTACGTGAGCATCCGCGGCCTGCAGACTCGCCTGGCAATCGCTCATCGGCAGGTCGAGACCCAGCAGGACCTGCTCGACAAGGTCAAGCTGCTGTACGGCAAGGGGCTCGCCGCGGAGATGCAAGTCCATCAGGTCGAGGGTGCCCTTGCGCAAGTCCGTGCGTCTGTCCCCGTTCTGCGGGCCGGACTGTCGACCGCCATGAACGCGTTGGATGTACTCCTAGGCGCACTGCCTGGCACCTATAGCGCCGCACTGGCGGAAGGCGGCGGCATCCCTGCCGCGCCACAGATCGGCGCTTCGGGATCCCCGGCCGAACTACTACGGCGCCGCCCGGACCTGATTGCGGCCGAGCGCCGCCTGGCCGCGTCGAACGCCCGCATTGGCGTCGCCGTTGCCGAGTACTTCCCAAAGCTCTCCTTGAGCGGCTTGATCGGCAGCGCCACCTCCGTCTCCAGCGGGGACCTCTTCACGGGCGGCGCCAGCCAGGCCGCCGGGGTGCTCGGCCTGAGGTGGCGGCTCTTCGATTTCGGCCGCATCGATGCACAGATCGAGCAGGCGAAGGGCCAGGAAGCCGAACTGCTGGCCGGCTATCGCCTCGCCGCTCTCAGGGCAACCGAAGACGTCGAGAACGCGTTCTCGACCCTCGTCAACAGGGAGGTGCAGGTGGCCGAGCTGACGCAAGGTGTCGAGTCGCTCACGCGCGCGCGCGCCGCGACGTACGCCGCCTATCAGAAGGGCGTCGTCAGCCTGATAGAGGTCCTTCAGGCCGATGAAAACCTGTTGAGGGCTTCCGACGCCCGCGCTCAGGCGGAAACGGAGGCGGCTCGGGCTGCGATTTCCTCGTTCAAAGCTTTGGGTGGTGGCTGGCAGCCTGACGCACGATACGCAGCAGCATTGCCATAGGACGCCATTTCGCCAGCAGGAGTCCGGAGCAGTTGTTTGCCTGGCATGTCCGATGATCTCGAAGTAAGCAACTCGCAACGGGCGGCGTGACTGGCCCACGGCTGCTCGCAGAATAGACCTGCCGTTTCGATAATCCGCTTTAGGTGTTCTGCAGCGTGTCGATGGCGTGCCACGGACAGCGCCGACGGGCTTGCGTGTAAGCCTTCAAAATCGCCCGACGGTCCCCATTTCGAAGCCGTTCGGAGGCGTTGAACGGTTGACATGCCGCTGTATGAGGACGACAGCAATATTCACGTGCCGTCCCCGGCCTCGAGCTTGTGAGCCAGCAGAGCAATGGCCTCTCGAACAATCCTGTCTGGCGGCGTGGCGAGGATCGTCTTGTCCGCAGGCCTTTTGCGAATCGCAGCCATCTGCTCGCTGAGAGTCGCCTTGGCCCGCTTGAAGTGGCGCGCCGCGTACGACGCCGGACACAGGCCGATTTGAACTGCCAGGCAGGCAACAAGCGCGCGGCCTCGCGACGCAAGAAATCCCCGGCCCTCGGCGAGCAACGGTCCGGGTTCGATGCCTAGCCGGGTTGCCACCCAGAGCTCCACCAACTCAAGGGCCCCATCGATGCTCTTGCTCGCGCTGGCCGCGACGAGCGCCGCCGCAGGTCCCTTGACGTGCCTCGCCACGGCGCCTGCGGCACCGGCCGTCCCCCTGGCGGAGACAAGTCCCTTTCCCAGTTCCCACTGCAACGTCTCGAGGTCCGTCGGTCGGCTCGCCAGCGCTCGACGAAGAGCGATTCGCCCGAGCGGCGCGCTCTCGCCGAGGAGTTCGAGCAAAGCGTTGACATGAAGACCCTCGCTCAGGCTCAGCCCCAGGATGGGTCGCAGGGCCGCAAACACGTAGTTCGACGGAACGGCGCTTCGACTCAACGACACCGGTCGCCAGGCCAGCATTCGGACCTCGCTGCACAGCGCGTCAACATCGCTGATCCACTGTGCCTTGTATCGATCCATGAAGACTGCGCCAGATGTTCCGTCCACCTGGCGAACCCGCTTGGCAATCATGTTAGACAGCCCATTGCCGAGCGCTGCGGCAGAGTCATCGTTCTGGAGCAGCGACAACAGATGGATCTCCCTGGGCAATATGACGTAGTAGAGGAGCTGGCGGCCCTGCGACTCATGGGCGCCAATGAGTCGCGTGCGAATTTGTCGGGCGAGCCAGGCGTGGGCGACCAGGTCACGTCCGACCACGGCTTGCCAGTAGATGTGCCAGACCTTTGCAGCCTCGCCGCCAAAGATGGATCGATCCATATCTTTAAGACGGACGGGACGCGCAAATTTCCCCCCTCTTTTTTCAGCGCGGCCGATTTCGTTCGGCTTTCGACTCTGCTAACGACCTTTCCGAACGAGCACGGCCACGTTGGCCCATCCGGCCCCATGCGGCCGATCGGCTGCAGCGCCAATGCTGGCGCCAGCCTCCTCCTACTACGCCCGACCGAACTCGAAATCGACTTTGGACAAAGCGCTTTGAGCTGACCCACACGCTCTCTATCTTTGAGCCGCCAAAGGTGAACACCGATGGCATCCGTGTCCTCAACTCAACTGAAGGAGAACGTCATGAACGACGAACTGCAACTGGAGGTGGTCGACCTGGGCGACGCCAAGGAAGAAACGAAGGGCGTCGAGAAGGCCCAGTACCCGGAGCCCAACGAGCTCCTGCCGTTCCGGGACATCCCCTGAGCCTGCCTGGCGTGTAGCCATGAGCTGCGCGCCAGCGCCGGGGCGGCGCCGTGAACACGAGACTGCGCCGCCCCTTGACGCATTGCGCCTCAATGCCGCCACTCCAGCTGTATGGCTGCCAGCACGCTCTGAAGGAAAGGACCATGAGCGATGACGGTTCCCTCGACATTGGCGAGCTCGGAGACGCCAAGCCGCTCACCCCGGACGATGTTCAGCGCCCGCTCGCCAAGCCAGGCGATGTGCTGCCCCTGCGTCGAACCTGGTCTTGATCCCCGCGAAGCTGAAGGGAAATGACGTGTCGCCGAACGCCGTCCAGCCCGCAACGTACCGGCTCGCAGACCACGTGCGCGCGTGCCGGATCGATGGGCAGGTGATCTTGTTGGACCTGCGACGCAACAAGTACCAGGGCGTGGGCGGCACAGGAGCCGCCTCCGTGTCAGACGTCGTCATCGACTGGCCCGGCGGCGACATCCAGTCGCCCCGGCAGTCTTCATCCGACCACGCCGCCTCCGTGAAGGCCCTGGTCTCGATGCTGTCCAGCAACGCCATGTTGACGCGCGCTGATCGCGCGCCACCGGTGCGGCAGCAACTCAGCGAACCGCTCGAAAGCTGGCACCCCAGCGATACCGCAGCCCTGCCGAGTCGCAACTGGCGAGACGTTTTGCGACTTGGCTTGTCGGCCGCGACAACAGCCTACTGGCTGCGACGGCACTCTCTGGCCCAGATCGCCAGCAACGTCATGCGCCTGCGCGGACGCGCCCACGGCTCCGTCGTGTCCGGGGTCGGCGCGCTGGAACGCGAGGTTTCGGCGTACATGCGCGTCCGGCCCTTCGTCCTCACGGCACGCGACCAATGCCTGCACGATTCGCTGACGCTGATTCGGTTCCTCGCGGCGCGGGCACTGTTCCCAAGCTGGGTCATCGGTGTGCGGACACGGCCCTTCGCCGCGCATTCTTGGGTACAGAGCGGCAACACCGTGTTGAACGACCTGCACGAGAACGTCCGGGCCTTTCACCCCATCCTGGTCGTCTGAGCGGAGCCGGATCATGTTTCGCTACGTCGCCTTCGGCTGGAACTTGGCCAGCCAGGAGCAGTCAGGAGCCGCAAGGCGCCTCGATCAGGTGATCGGCGCCGATGGCCGCTGGCAGAGTGCGTTCAAGCGGTCCAACCTGCGTGTCTACGTGACGGGCACAACCCTCGGCGTCAACGATGTCTACCTGCTGCCGCGCGATCAGGGCGCCATCCTGGGCCATCTGTTCCGGCGCCATGACGCAACGCCTCTGGGGCCGGCTGAGATCGAGCTCTCAACGCTCGAGGCCGAACGCATCGTGCATTCGGACGGACGTTCGCTCGTCGATGATTTCTGGGGGCGCTACATCGCCTTCCTGCCATCCCGGACCGGCGAGCCTCGCGTGCTCCGTGATCCTACGGGCACCCTTCCCTGCTTTCGCATCGAGACGCAGGGGCTGAGCATCTTCTCCTCGGAACTCGAGGACGTGCTCTCGCTACTGGACATACCGCCGCCACCCGTGGACTGGAACGCCGTCACGGCCCACCTCCTGCTCGGCCGCATCGGCGGCCGAGAGACTGCCCTGGAGGGCATCTCTCAGCACCTGGGTGGTGAACTCGCATCGATGCTGCCGGCCAACGGCAAGGCGCTCCCACTGTGGCACGCGGTCAACATTGCGGGTCGCGCTGCAACGGTCGATCCGGCCGACGCCGCGCGACGGCTGCGCGAGGCGACGGCGCGCTGCGTGCAGAGCTGGGCGGCCTGCTACCCAGCCATCCTCCTGCGGCTGTCGGGCGGTGTGGACTCCTCGATCGTGCTCGGAAACCTCTGTCCGGCTGCCGCGCCGGAGCGCGTGACCTGCCTCAACTACCACTCACCCGGCTCGGATAGCGATGAACGCGCGTACGCCCGTCTGGCTGCGCAGCGCGCCGGCACCGCCCTCGTGGAGCGCCCTCTTGATGAAGGTTTTCAGTTGGAGGACTTGCTGAATGCCGTCCGCACACCTTGCCCTGCGCACTACATCGGCGGCATGGGGTCACGGAACATGGATGTCGAGGTGGCCTTGGCCCATGGAGCCAGCGCCATCTTCACAGGCACCGCCGGCGACCAGACCTTCTACGAATTCCCTCGCACGTGGCCGGCTGCAGACTACCTGAAGGACCATGGCTGGGACCTCGACTTCATCCGGGTGGCGCTTGATTCCGCGCAACTGGGCCGCGTGTCGTTCTGGGCATCGGTGCGCCAGGCGATCACGGACCGCTCGTTTCGCGGGCGCCCTGGGACGGGGGCGGGCAGCCATCTGACGTTGATGGCCTCGGAGGCCAAGGAGCACGCCGCTCGCACCGTGCATCGGTTCGTGCACCCCGGCCTGCTGGATGCCGCCGACCTGCCCATTGGCAAGTTTCACCAGGTGAGCGCGCTGATCCACTCGCTCGACTATCACAACCCGTACAGGAACGAGGCGTCGCCCGAGTTGGTTCATCCCCTCGCATCGCAACCATTGCTGGAAGTGAGCCTCGAAACTCCCACCTATGTCCTGACCCGGGGCGGCCGGGGCCGCGCGCTTGCGCGTCGTGCCTTCGCAGACGTCCTTCCGTCGGCCATCGCGGCGCGACGCTCCAAAGGCGGCATGGAGTCCTATGCCGTGACAGCCCTTCAGCGCAATCTGGATTTCGCACGCGAGCTGCTGCTGGATGGGCAACTGGTCCGGCGCGGGCTTCTGGACCGCAAGCGCGTGTCATCGGCGCTGTCTGATCGGCCTTCAGCCAATGCCGCCTACGTCGCCGAGGTGCATACGTGTATCGCCACCGAGCTCTGGGTGCAGCGCATGACAACGCGCTGACCACGGATCGGCCATCAGCTCGCCCATCATGCCGCGCCCTGCCACACTTCGGTCCGCACTGATGATCATCAGCGCGCAAGCCGATCGCACCTTGCTCTTGAGCCTGGGGATCACGGTGCTCCTGGTCGGTCTCTCGGGCGCTCTGGCTGCCGCATCACCGCTCGCGCTGAAACACCTCATCGACGCCGCGGCGGCCACGGCACCCACGGGTAGCCTGGACACCGCCGGAGAAGTCCTGCGAAACGGCGCCGTGTACCTGATGGTGCTGGCAGGAGGCCGCGTGGCTGCCGACGTGCGGCCACTGGTGATCGGAAAGATCGAGCAGACCGTGGCGGCGGGGCTGAGGCAACGATTCTTCGAGCATCTGCTGCGGCTGCCGATGGCCTACCTGATCCACCGCCGCAGCGGAGAGGTTCAGCACAGTGTCGACTTGGCAACCGCCGGCAGCCAGCTGATCATCTCTCACGTCGCGAACAGCCTGACACCCGTCCTCATCGAGCTTGCGGGCATGGCGGTGATCCTGTCCGGCTTGAAGCAACCCGCGCTCGTCATCGGCTTCGCCGTGACTGCCATGATGTACCTGATCGTGTTCTCACTGAGCGCGCGCTGGTACATGGAGCATGCGCGCGAGGTGTCCGAGGCCAGCCTGGACGTACACGCCCAGATCGGCGAAGCCATCGACAACGTCGAAACGCTCCGATGCTTCTCGGCGGGCCCGCAGGCCGAAGAAGCGCTCAAGCACGCGTCGACACGTCTGACTGCCCGATGGATCAAGTTCCATCGGTTCACCGTCGGCACGGGGCTGGCGGCCACGATGATCTTTGCCTTGGCGATGACGGGATGCCTGTCCGTCACCACGCATGCCGTAGCGGCAGGAACCATGACCGTCGGCGGGTTCGTGCTGGCGACCGTTTACCTGTTGCAGATGGTCCGCCCACTCGAGGTTCTCGGCTCCGCCAGCAGGGATCTTTCCCGGGCCCTCGGCTTCATGCGGCCGCTGCTCGACATCCTGGCCGAGCCGCCCGAGGCAGACACAGTGCCGCCATCGACAGAGCCAGCGGCAAACTCGACGTCGGCGCCCTCCATCCGACTTGAGAACATCCATTTCGGCTATGCGCCCGCCCAGCCCGTGCTGCAAGGCCTCGACATCGAGTTTGCGGCCGGTCGTACGACCGCCATCGTCAGCCGAAGCGGCGCCGGCAAGTCCTCACTCATCCGCCTACTGCTGCGCCTGTACGTCCCACAGGGAGGACGCATCCTGCTCGGCGGGCGTCCCATCGATGCGCTGGCGGTGGCGAACCTGAGGGCGCACATTGGGCTGGTGGCCCAGGAGTGCGCCTTGCTGCACACGACCGCAGCCCGCAATATCGCGCTCGGCCTGCCTGAGGCCACGCGACAGGATGTCGAAGAGGCCGCCCGGCGCGCTGAGCTGCACGACGTGATCACCGCACTGCCATCGGGATACGACACCGTCCTGGGCGAACGGGGGCAAACACTCTCCGGCGGTGAGCGACAGCGCCTGGCCATCGCTCGCGCCGTGATACGGCGTCCGCTGATCTACCTCCTCGACGAGCCGACCTCGATGCTGGACACCGCCACGGAAGCGGCCGTCATGCGGACACTGCGGCAGGTAACGTCAGGATGCACGACGATCCTCGTTGCCCACCGCCTTGCAGCGACGATGCATGCGGACGAGATTGTCGTGCTGGAGGGAGGCCGGATACGGGAGCGCGGACGGCACGACGACCTCGTCGAGAAGTGCGGCCTGTATGCCCAGCTGTGGCATCAGCAGACCGCCCGTGTGGACAGCTAGCCGCGACTGGCCTCCCGCTCACATCGAGGCAACTTGTCGTTTGCAGCCTTCATCGTCTCCATCTGCCGCCAGGCGTCGTACTGGGCCTGCAGGGACGCGGACGTCTCGCCCGCGAGGAACGGCTCGGTGCGACTCTCGCCCTTGAGCCAGAACCGGAACCAGTCCACATTGCCCTGCAGCGAGACCATGCGTTCGCTCGGCGTCGACAGCGAATGCGCGCCGCCTGGGATCAGCACCATCTCGACGGGCTTGAACTGCCGCCTGAGCAACGCATAGATGTCGTAGTTGCTGTACAGCGGCACACCATAGGACTCGATCCGCAGCGCCGTGTTCACGCAATCCGTGTTCAGCGCAGGATCGTTGCGCAACCAATTTGCACGGCCTGGCCCGAACGGCAGGCCTTCGTTCACGCTCTCGAACCATGCCCACGCGGAGTCCGTGAATCCGTAGGTCATCGTGAAGAAGAACTGGGTATTCGCGTCGCCGTCGGCCAGGGTGGCTGCACGAATCGGCAGGTCGGAGAACGTCACCAGGTTGAGGACTCGCTCGCCCGTCGTGCTCCAGCCGATGATCCCCACGCGCGCAGGATCGACGCGGCCCTCCTTGACCAATGCGTCTACCGCGCCGCGCACGCCCTCATTGAAGAGCCGAAACAACGACTGGTCGGGCGCAATGCGAGCGTCCGGGGAGCTCTTTCCCATTGCCAGCACCAGGAAGCCCTCCCGCAAAAAGGCACGGCCGGCAAAGGCGCTCGTGCCGTTGCGCGATGACGCGTTCGGCCCTTGCAGATAGAAGTTGTCGGGCGAGTAGGCATACGTCTCGATGATGAGCGGGAGCCGCTTCGACGCGCCCCCCTCCTCGCCCCCCATCAAGCCCCCTCGCCACTCGCGTCCCTTGGCGTCACGCCACGTGTAGGTCCTCATCACGCCCCAGGTCGCGGCATCGAATTGCGGGTTCAGCGTGGTCAGGCGAATTGACCGGTCGGCAGGGCCGTCTGCGACGATATCGGGCGGCTCGTTGAGGCTTTCGCGGACGCGCAAGGTCCAGGCCGAAGATGACGCTTCGCTGCCCTGTCCCGCGATCTCCCGCCACCCGGCCCCATCACGTCGGAATTCTCGACGTCGAGCGCCGTCGATCACCGCAAAGCCTTCGCGGCGCGGCAGCAGTCGATCCAACCTGTTTGCCAACTTCGCGACGACCGTCCAGCGACCGGTGTCCGGCCAGTACTCGATGACGTGGGACGCGGTCGATGTGTTGCCGCCCACGCCCAAGGGCAGATGGGTGCCGGCCAGGACGACCGACGTGCCACCGCCCTGCCAGACATGGTCCGGCCGCTCCTGGAAGCCGGCCGGCTGCGAATCGTCAGGCGCATCCACCACAGTCTGTTCCAGGCCGTCATCCAGCCGCCAGACCGTCTTGCGCCGGGCGGACTGCACTCTCGAGCCGGAGTAGTACCGCAGGGGATCGTTGCGGACTGCCGGCCCGTAGGCCGCGATGATCTCCGCGACCATCGGGTACTGCCGGCTCCAGTCGAGTGTTCTCTGCGGCTCGTAGCGCGGCAGGAGCGCCCAGCGGCCATCGGGCGAGATGCTCACCTGCGGCGGCGCCAGGTTCGCCATGAAGAACGGCTCTCCCAGCGCACGGGGCTGTGTCGCGCCCGCGTCCGCGACGAAGAAGCCGTACTTGCGGATCTGGCTCGCCAGGCGGTTCTGTCCGAACTTGGCGCTCCACACCGACTGGTCCGCCATCACGAAGCTGCGGGCGCCAGCCTTCAACGGCGGGTTGGGAACCTGAGCCGCGTACAGCACGCGCCTCAGATCGGCCGAAGCCGCGAACGACACGATGGGCGTGGTCGCCCACGTGAGTTGTTGAAGGTCGTGGGTCAGGAGGTCGAGCCGGTAGACCTGCTCCTGGCCGTCCTTCAGGCGGCCCATGAACACCAGCGTCTTGTCGTCCCACCAGCGGACGCGGTCAATGGCCGGATCGCCGAAGTTGTAGTCCTGGTCGGACTCGAACGAGAACACCAACTCCGGGGCCCGTGCCTCCCCTGACGCCAGCACGTCGGACGAGATATCCAGCAACCGGATCTCGTACCGGTTCCTGTCACTGGCGACATTGGCCTTGCGGGTCACGAAGAAGGCGCGGGTGCCGTCGGGGGAGACCTGCTGGCGCAGCGACTCCGAGTTGTTGTTGCGAGGCTGAACAAAGGCCGTGAACTCCACGACATCGCGGACGGTCGGTCCATCGGCCGCACACGCGCCTACCGCGGTGAGCATGCCGAGGAGGCCCGCGAGCAGCGGGGCGAGAAGGGGAAACTGCATAGGAACTTTCAGGCATGGCGCCGCCCACCCGCCGACTGGCGGCAGGGCAGCGCGTGAGGGAATGGCCGGCGAGACGCCGGCCGGGGGACCGAGGGGCTACCAGTCCAGCGAGAGCCGGGCCGCGGCGTAGCGGCCGCGCCAATCACCCTGGGTGACGTCGAAGTCCGGCGATCCGGGCACGAACTGCGGATCACGGTCCGTGACGTTGGCGATGCTCACCGCCAGGGTGGCGGCCTTGAAGCCCGGCAGGACATTCGGCAGCAGCTTGCGCAGGTTGAGGCTGCCGGCAAGGTCGTGCAGCCAGAAGGTGCCGAGCTGCCGGGTACTGGTGCCAGCGTCCAGGTATCTGCCGAGGTAGCGGCTCGTCATGCCCAAGCTCCAGGCACCTCCGTCGATGCCAAGCGACAGCCGCCCCTTCCACTGCGGGGCCCAGTAGTCGGTGAAGCGGCGCCCGAGGCGGTCCACTTCGGGGGCACCGGCCGTGACCACGACGCGGTACTTGTTGACACGCGTGGCACCGGCGCCGGCCGTCACGCGGCCGAGCGCAGTCTTCCAGACGTAGGCGACATCTGCATCGGTGCCGGCCGTGTCCACGCGGCCGACGTTGACCTCGGTGTTCTTGACGCTGAGCACCACGCCGGGCTGTCCGTCCACGGAAGGCCCGCGGGTGACAAGGTATGGGAAGAGGCTCTCGTAGTTGAGCGCCGACTGGGAGTTCAGCACGGCGATCATGCCGCGGATACGCAGTTGCCAGTAGGTGGCGCTGAAGCGGGTCCCCAGCCCACCCTCTGGTTCCCAGACTGCACCAATGTTGCGCGACTGGCCGCGCTCGGGGCGGAGTTCCGTGTTCGTCGTGCGCACGACGGTGCCGGACGTGATGGGCTCGTTGTTGCGGGCAGGGTCGACCAGGCGGGAGCTCACGGCTGACCTCGAGACGTCCACCACATGTGTCTGCAGCAGCGTCGGCGGCTTGAAGGAGCCGGCTGCCGAGCCACGGATCAACAGGCTGTGCAACGGACGCACCTCAATGCCGCCTTGGAAGGTACTGGCGGCACCGAAGTCGCTGTAGCGGTCGCGGCGCCCGGCCAGTGTGACGGCAGCCATGTCCCAGGTGTTGCGCCCGCCTTCGCCACCACTCAACAGCGGTGCGCGGACTTCCCCATAGATCGCGGAGCTGCTGCGCGTGCCATGAGCCTCGGACGACTGGGATGGGATGGACATGTCGTACGCATCTCGCACCGCCTCGGCGCCGACGATGGCATCCACCGAACCTGCCCACAACCGGCCCACGCTGCCGCGAACAATGCCACTGACTTGGTCCTTGCGGCCGCTGTCACGACGGACCGTGTCGGACCAGATGCCGTGCAGCACCTCGTCATTGGCCGCACGTCCCGACGTGAAAAGGTTGATCCCTGACGCCGGATTGGTCGAGGCCAGCGCGGCATCCAGTGCGGTCGCACTGCGGCTGTCCATCCAGCTCTGCGCGCCGCCGTGGTCACGACTCGTGGAGACGGTCAACTCGGCTTCCCAGTCACCGGCCAGTTCGCCCTTCACGCCTACCAGGGCACGCGTGAATCGACCTTGGCGAGAGTAGCCCTGCGAGCCGTTCTCCCCGCCCAACGCGGCCGTGACCCGAACGTCCACGCCGAAGGGGTTGAAGGGATTCGCGCCTGGCACCAGCACGTTGGTCAAAGGCAGGCCATTCCCCGGCGCGTACATGCGGTCCTTGGTCAGCGTCAGCTCACCGAACACCGCCCAGCTGCCCGCGAGTTGGTGCTCAGCCTGCGAATGCAACGCGAAGGTCTCGGCGCCATGGACGAGCGCCACCCCTCCCCCGGTCGCATAGAGATTGCAGAGGTTCTGCGTGCCCGCCGTTGCCTGGAAGTCCGAGATGCGCAGCGTCTGTCCCACCGCCACCTTCGGGATGGCCGCCACGCTGGCGGTCAGCCCGGGCAGGTTCGATCCGTTCGCGCTGCGCACGGTGCCTGGCGCGCAGTAGGTCAGGCGCTCGTCGTCGCCGCCGAACCGCCGGTAGTCCGCATCCAGGAAGAAGGCGCGGTCCAGCATCGTCAGCGGTGAGGAGCGGCTGTATGAGCCCATCACGAGGTAGCTGCTTCCGGCGGACCGGCCGCCCGTCGCCAGTGAGATGTTGCCGTCTCCGAAGCCACGGCCCGCACCGATGCGCATCGTGAGCGACTGGCCATCCACGGCCTTCTTCAGGATCACGTTGACGACACCGGCCAGCGCATCTCCACCGTAGACCGCCGACGAGCCCGACGGGACGACCTCGATCCGGTCGATGGCGGCCATCGGGATGAGGTTGAGGTTGAAGACCGCTCCGGTCGATGAACCGACGGCTTCCACCTTCCGCCCGTTGATCAACACGAGTGTGGAGCCCAGCGGCAGGCCGCGCAGCTGCACGGTGCCCTGCCCGAATGTTCGGCTGACGCCCCCCTCCCCGGCCGATGTCGAGACTTCCGTCAGGCCGGCCAGGAAACGCTGCAGATTGGGCTGTCCGCTCTTTTCGATGTCCTTCGACGTGTAGATGTTGACCGGTGCCGGCCCTTCCGCGTCGACGCGCCGCAGCCGCGACCCGGTGACCTCGACACGTGTGATCTGTTCGATACGCCCCTCGCCATCGGTCCCCGCGCGACCTGCGGTGCGCGTTTCGTCGTCGTTGGCGGATGCCTGCAAGCCGGCAGGCTGAAAAGTAGCGCTGGTCCGGACCGGCGCCGGCCCGCTGCTGGCGGGAACTGCCGGGGCCGCAGCCGGCAGTGCAGCGGGCCGCACGATCACCGCACCATCGCGCGCCACCTGCAATTCAAGACCTGACCCTTGGATGGCCGCCCCGATGGCCTCCACGCCTGACAGGTTTCCTGAGACCGCTTTCGCCGTCCGGCCTGCGGTGACGCGCGCGTCGAAGATCACAGACGTGCCCGTGACCCGCGAAATCGCGCGCAGCGCATCGCCCATGTCCTGCGCGGGCTGTTCGATCTGGTAACGCACCACCAGCGTAGGCTCGGCGGCATCGACCGCACCGAAGCCGATGAGAAGCGATATCGCGATCGGGATGGGACGCCAAAGCGCTTGTCGGCGTTCTTTGGCATTCGGCTTTTCGAGCATCTCGTACCCTTTTCTGTAGTTGTCGGAGTGACAACAAGAAGACGGGTTTGTCGATAGGCAAATTGCCCCGTGATTGCCCTATCGGATTTTCTCGAGGTCGATTCGTCCGCTGCTTTCGCGGACCTTCAGGCCATACAACATCGCAACGGCATTGGCAAAAGCGGCGTTGTCGCCAGTCTTGTAGACCCCGCTGATGAGGTGTTTTTCCTCCAGCACGTCGTTGGACAACGCGATTTTTGTTCGGCTGTAGCGGTTGAACTCGGCAATGGCATCGGCGAGCGGCGTCGCATCGAACGATGCCTCGTGGCGCTGCCAGGCCAGCGCACGCTCCATGTTCGGGTGGTCCATCTTCGACTCGACGCCCGCTGACGACTGACGGGCGTCGTACTGCACGGTCAGGCGGTCCCCTGGCTTGAGCGCAACGGCTGCTTGAGGACGCAAGCTATCCCCCCCCCCGGTCGCCGGCCGTACGTTCACCTGGCCCTCGACAAGCGTCACGGTGAGCGCGTCTTCCTTCCGAGGACCATCCTCCAGGCGGACCGAGAAGACTGTGCCGACGGCAACCACTTCGCTGCCGGCCACCCGGACCACGAAGGGCCGCGAGGAATCCTTCGCGACCTCGAACAGGGCCTCGCCCGCGTTGACCTCGACAGTCCGCTGCTTTGGCCCGAAGTCCACGCGCGCCTGGGTCGCCGTGTTCAACAGCATCCGCGTGCCGTCGGCCAGCATCACCGAGCGAAGCTCACCAGTCGCTGTGACGTAGTGATCTCGCTCCCGCCATTGCTGCAACCCGACCACACCGGCCGTCACGAACACGCCCAATGCAGCCGCGCCAGCCCAGCGCCATGCTGCGCTCCGCGCCTGCTTGGCCTTGCGCTCTTCGCGTTCGCTGGCCTCCGCGAATGCCCGCGCCGCCTGAGTGCCCGGGATCGCCTGCCAGATGTCCGTCATCTTCTCGAACGCCTCACGGTGGGACGGCGAGAGGGCCTGCCAAGCGCGGAAGTCCTCTTCCATCTCCTGGCTGCGGTCAGGCCCATGAAGACTCGCGATCCACGCCGCGGCCTCCGCGGCGATTTCAGGCGTGACCTTCACCCGCCCACCGGAGCCCTGATGATCGTCAGCGCCTGATTCGGGATGGCTCATGGGTACCAGCCATGCATCCAGCCAGCGATCTTGAACATGGCCGTCGACACCTGGTAGTGCACCGTGCTGCCATTCACCCCATGCTTGCGCGCGATCTCCTCGAACGTCATCCCGTGCACGTGGTACTGCAACACCATCTGGCGCGTGCGCTCGTCGAGCCGCCCCAGGCAAACATCCATACGCTCGATGCATTCACGCCCCAGAACGCCGGCTTCAAGGCTGGGCTGCGGGTCGACAATCTCGACCTCCTCTGGCTGCACCTCGTCGCCACGGGTTGCCTTGACGCGGTGCGCATCGATGGACAGGTTGTATGCCGTTCGCATGAACAGTGCCTTCGGGTTGTCGACGCGGTTCTTCTTCGCGAAGTCCATCAAGCGGATGCACGCATCCTGCATGAAGTCCTCCGCGTCCTGCGCCGAGCGTCCATGCCTCATCAGCATGGCCTTCGTTTCGGAGAATACCTTCCGCCAGTCGATGTTCATGGCATCACCCTCAGGCCAACACAGGAGCGCCATAGGCACCGCCCGACACCGGCGCATAGCGGCCGGACTGCAACACCAGTGCCTCGCGCGCCAGCTGCTTGGCTTCCGCCTCTCGCCGAAGCTGAAGATCAGCGCGCAACAGCCCGTCAACAACAAAGTCGAACGCTTCGACGGAGTCGACGAACGGGCCATGCCGAGAGATCGCCTTCATCAGGCGCTGCTGCATCCCGATGGCGGTCCGGTCGACCGAACGGACAAGCTGCCGGTACGGTTCAGGCAGCGCAAAGAGCTGCCGAAATGCTGCTACGGATCCGCTCCATCGCTCCAGGATTCCCGGGTATTTTTGGCGCAAGCCTTCACTTGAAATTCCGGGCTGTAAGACCGTGGCCGGAACCCCGCTCGGCTCGCCGAGCATGCTCCGCATTTCGCTGGACATGGCGGCACGGTGCCGTGGCTTCACGGAGCTGAGCGCGGACGCCAAATCTTGTTCGATGGACGGGTACAGCGCAGACATCCTGAAAGTCGCCAGGAAAGCCGCCTCGGCGCCTCTGAGATCGCCAAGGCCGCAGCGAACGAATTCGACGCCACGGTCGGAAAGATCGCCGAACACTGCAGGCATCGTTGCGGTCTCGCCGTTCAAATTCCATGCGCCCAATATTTCGCATTCGCCCCTGATCAGGCTGCCGAACGCCCAACAAATCGCTCGGTTTTCAGCCTGTTGCCCTTTGAGGGGAGGTGCTGAAAACGTGCTGAACACAACCGCGGCATACCGCCGACAAAGCGTGCGGCGCAGCCATCTTTCTCGCTGCACGCTGGGGTCAAGAGTCTTCATCGCACTGCTCCTCAACCTGGATCGCAAGTGGGCGTGGTCAGCATCGTCCTTGGTGTGAAGGAGTCAGTTGCTACGGCGTCCTAAACATTAGTCGCCGACTTCATTTTGTACCACATATGAGGGTGCACATATGCGCACAAATTTCGACATTCCAATGAATGAGGGGAGAGCAAGACGCCCGTGTTGTTAAGGCAGCGGCAGCTGAGATCAAGGCGCGCCGAGGACACCTCGATATCAGCCAGGAAGAACTTGCCCATCGGGCCGACGTTCATCGGTCTTTCGTTGCGAAGGTCGAAGTGGGCAAGTCGCAGCCGTCACTAGCAGTCCTTGTAAGAATCGCTGGTGCCCTGGAGATAGACGCGGAGGAGTTGGTCAGCTCGATTCTCAAGCGCTGCAAGCGCGGGCCGTAGACCACCGCAAGGCTCCCTGCGGAGCATCAGCATGCAGCGTTCATTTTGTACCCGATATGCGGGTGCATATATAGGATGAGAAACCGACATTCCCCAGAATGGGGAAAGAGCACGACGAACGCATAGTCAAGGCTGCAGCAGCAGAGATCAAATGGCGTCGTGGGCGCATTGACATCAATCAGGAAGAATTGGCGCATCGCGCTGAGGTTCATCGCTCGTACATTGCCAGACTCGAAGTCGGTAGTTCACAACCTACTCTTGCGGTGCTGGTTCGTATCGCTGCAGCGCTCGAGACGGACGCCGCGGAACTCATTGGCGCCATCGTTAGACGCAGTAAGCGCGGGTAACACCGCGCATTGCACGGTTCGCCGTGGAAGCCCCTGACATTCCGCCGTTCCTGGCCGACCTGATTCGGTAGGCCCCTTACATCAAGGTGCATACATAGCCTGGCGGCGGCATAGCGTGCAAATGCGCAGGCGAGATCACAACAGGCTGGCCTGAGACGTTCACGGTTCTGGACCGAGGGACCGCAACGGCGAAAACCGGTCGTTGACGGCTGCCGGCCGTGATCAGCAATTTCTCGCACGAATTGGTCGCGCGTAGCGGACCGAATAGATCGCTCTCGACAATGTCTCACAGCGCGTCTGGGGGGCGTCTTCGACGCGTTGACTCAAACGCCGAGTAATCCGATCAGACCGGTTGCCCCCCCCAACAGCGATGCGACCGTGTTGTACTCCAGGAACTGTCGCATCGTGTCTTATGCCCATCTATCGGCTGGAGAGGAGAGCCTGGCGCCCCCCCGGGGATCTATCGCACGCGATTCGATCAAAAGAATGATTGATTTTCGGCAAGGGTTGAAAACACCTAACTATCAATCTGATTGCAGCTACATTCGTTCGGCAAAAAAACTTAACGCCGGTCAAGAGTCATCAGGCACGGCACTATGTGGGGAGGCAAAGAGTGGGTGGGCAAGTCCAGGGTCACGGTCCAGGTGCTGACCTGCTCGGCGAATGGCAGAGGAAAAATGAGACTGGGCAGCGAACATGCGTGTTAAATGCGTTGTGCGTCGTCGCCAGGCTTCACCACATCGCAGCGGAGCCACATTCAATTAGGCATGAGCTCGGCCTAGGCGCTTCTGAACCAGTCAGCGAGCGAGATCTTCTGACCGCAGCCCAGCGCATTGGGTTGAGGGCCAAGAGGTCGCACTCAACGTTAGAGCGGCTGAACCTCGTGCCTTTACCGGCCGTCGCCACCCTTCGTGATGGTCGCATGGTTGTCCTGGCGCAATGCGACGGCCAGCGCGTTCTCTTCGTTGACCCAACTCCTGTTGACAGTGTGCGCGCCGCACCTCCCACTATCGAGCCGTTAAAAGTGTTTGCCGAGCATTGGACCGGCGATCTGATACTTTTTGCCAGCCGAGCAAGCTTGGTCGGGGCTCTCGCAAAGTTTGACTTTTCCTGGTTCTTTCCCAGCATCGTCAAACACAGAAAGTTGCTGGGCGAGGTCCTGTTGGTCTCCTTATTTCTCCAGCTATTCGCGCTGGCATCGCCACTGTTCTTCCAGGTGGTGATGGACAAAGTGCTCGTGCACAAGGGGGCAACGACGCTAGACGTCATTGTTATCGGCTTGACCGTGATCATGCTCTTCGAAAGCGTGCTCACTGTATTGCGCGCTTATGTTTTTAGCCACACCACTAGCCGCATCGACGTCGAACTGGGTGCTCGGCTGTTCCGCCATCTGCTCAACCTGCCGCTTGCGTACTTCCAGGCTCGCCGGGTTGGGGATTCGGTTGCGCGCGTTCGTGAATTGGAGAACATTCGTCAATTCCTCACCGGCAATGCGTTGACGTTGGTGCTGGACGTAGTTTTCTCGTTGATCTTTATCGCGGTGATGTTCGCCTATAGCGTGCCGCTGACGCTAATTGTGCTGGCGTCACTACCACTCTACCTAATGCTCAGCTTGAGCATCGTCCCTGTCCTGCGTGGCCGCCTGAACGAAAAGTTTGCGCGCAGCGCTGAAAACCAGTCGCTGCTGGTGGAAACCGTCACTGGTATCCAGACTGTCAAGGCAAGCGCACTGGAGCCCCAAATGGCCCGCCGTTGGGACGAGCAACTCGCTGCCTATGTCAGTGCGTCCCTTCGAACCCAGACGCTTGCTCAATACGGCCATGAAGGCATTAACCTGATCGGCAAGATCGTCAACGCTGCCACGCTCTGGTACGGTGCGCACTTGGTCATGGACAGCCAGCTCAGCGTGGGCATGTTCATCGCGTTCAACATGTTCGCCGGACGTGTCGCGCAACCCATCATGCGTATCGCGCAGATGTGGACCGACTTTCAACAGACCGGTCTGTCGATGGAGAGACTGGGTGACATCCTGAACACTCGGAACGAACTGCCACCGCGAAGCGTCAGCGCGCTGCCGTATCTGCACGGGCGAGTCACGCTCGACGCACTGACCTTCCGTTACCGCCCGGAAGCGCAACCAGTGCTTCATGGTGTCAGCCTTGATGTCCACTCTGGGGAAATCATCGGCATCGTCGGTCGCAGTGGCTCCGGCAAGAGCACTCTAACTAAGCTCATACAGCGGCTGTACGTTCCGGAGAGCGGCCGAGTCTTGGTTGACGGGCACGACATCGCTTTGATCGATGCCGCACAGCTACGTCGTCAGATCGGTGTCGTGCTGCAAGAGAACATGCTCTTCAACCGCACTGTGCGAGAGAACATCGCCATCGCGGATCCGGCGGCGCCGTTGGATGCCGTCGTTCACGCTGCCAAGCTTTCTGGCGCTCATGAGTTCATCACCGAGCTGCCACAGGGCTACGACACCATCGTCGGCGAGCAGGGCAGCAGCCTCTCAGGAGGCCAGCGCCAACGCATTGCCATCGCGCGGGCACTCTTCAGTCAGCCTCGCATCCTTATCTTCGACGAGGCAACCAGTGCACTCGACTATGAGAGCGAGGCCATCATCCAGAAGAACATGCGCGCCATCTGCCAGGGGCGCACAGTCTTCATCATCGCCCACCGGCTTAGCGCCGTGCGCCATGCGAACCGCATCATTTCGATGGACAAGGGACGCATCGTCGAGATGGGCAGCCATGACCAGCTGCTGGCCAACCCCAAGGGCCTCTATGCGCACCTGTGGCGCATGCAGGCCGGCAACACGGCGGAGGCCACGGCATGAACGCGACCACCGCCCCGATCAAGCCGGAAGTCGCCGACACCCCACGTTATCCACTCCTTGACCTACTAGGCCGCTACCGCGCCGTCTTCAAGGCGGCCTGGGACCGCCGCGACGAACTCGCCGGCCCGAAGCGCATGCTCGACGAGCAAGCCTTTTTGCCCGCAGCTATCTCGTTGCAGGAAACGCCGCCACATCCCGCGCCCCGCCGGGCCATCATCGCCATCTGCGCACTCTTCACCATCGCGCTGCTATGGGCGTGCATTGGCCAAATCGATATCGTGTCTATAGCGCAAGGCCGCATAGTCGTCAGCCAGCGCAGCAAAACCATTCAGCCGCTGGACACAAGCGTCGTCAAGGCGATTCATGTGAAGGACGGCGACAGGGTGAAGGTAGGCGACCTCCTCATCGAACTGGACAGCACCCTGACTTCGGCTGACAGCGCCAGGGTCTCTGAGGAGCGCAGCGCATCGACGGCAGAGGCGCTGCGTAGCCAAGCACTGCTTACTGCGCTGAGCAAAGACAGCACGCCTGCAGTCGACCAAGGCATATTTGCTGGCCTGAGCGCGTCTGATCGCGCGAACGTCGAAATTCAGCTGCAAAGTGAGTGGGCGGATATCAGCGCCAAGCTGATGAGGTATGCGGCTGAGCTTGCAAGGCGCAAAGCTGAGATTGCAACCGCGGAGCAACTCGTCGCGAAGTTGCAGACGACGCTACCGTTGGCTCAGCAGCGCGAGAAGGACTTCAAGTCACTGACCGATCAAGGATTCGTTGCGCATCACGCTGGGCAGGATCGCACCCGTGAGCGCATCGAGTTGGAACGCGACTTAGCAACGTCGCAGGCGCGCCTGGAGGAGGCAAAGGCATCTCTGCTTGAAGCCGAGCAAGGTTTGAATGCTTATCGCGCCGAGACTCTCCGTGCGCTGAAGGACCGTGAATCTCAAGCCGGCTTGAAATCGCGTCAGCTAGCAATGGAGGGCACGAAGGCCGACAAGCGCAACGAGCTGACCCGGCTGGTCGCGCCGGTGGCCGGCACGGTCCAGCAGTTGGCCATTCATACGGCAGGGGGCGTCGTCACGCCAGCGCAGGTGCTGCTGGTCCTTGTCCCGGACGACGGCGCGGTTACCGCTGAAGTGGTGCTGGAGAACAAGGACATCGGGTTTGTTAAAGCAGGCCAAGTCGCGACGATCAAGCTGGAGACCTTCCCGTACACCCGGTACGGCATGGTTGAGGCGAAGGTTGAAAGTATCACCGCAGACGCAGTCCAGGACGAAAAACGAGGTGCAATTTTCCCTGCCATATTGGTGCTAAAAAAACCTTCCATCGAAGTTGAGGGCAAGCAGATAAAGCTCGTTCCGGGCATGAACCTCACTGCCGAGATAAAAACTGGCACACGTTCGGCAATCGATTATATCTTGAGTCCATTCAAGAAACATGCCCATGAAAGTTTTGTCGAGCGCTAGATTGTTTATCGATATTTCGAGTCATTTTGTGGATATGTGTTTTGGTGCATTTTCTGGCGTTAATTAATTGAGCTGCTGAATTCACTGTGAATACCTTAAAAATTTTCTTGACTCTATTCTTAATTGCTGCGATTGCAATTGACCTACTAATTGCAATATATGTGGGATTTAAGGTTGCAACCAGCCCATTGGGAGGATTTAAATCTAAGGACAAAACATGGTTGATATCAATCATTGGGCGAGGAAAGCATAGGGCGATAGTTGTGTTCCTGTTAGTCCAACTTGTCGTTTTGTTCGCATACAAACTGTCTTGAGGTTAAAATATGGCTAATATTGTTGATTTCGCTGTGGTTATTATAACGACCGCGGATGGTGCGGCCACTTTGAACTCATCGAACGGCGACTTGGCGGGCGATCTGGCGGTATTCGCGTCCGGCGCTTCCATCGCATCCAGCGTAGCGTCTTTCACGCCGTTGGGTGCGTTTATTTCTGCACCGGCAGCATTTGTTGCCACCGCTTTCAAGGTGGCAATCGACATTGACGACGGCCGAGGCATCGCGCCGGGAGACGTTTTCTCGCTGGCTGGTTCGGCAATTGGATTCGTAGGCGCGTCCGTCGCAATTACGGCGGGAGCGCCTATTTCCCTAACGGTTGCGGCGCTCGGCCTTGCTCTTGCGAGCGCGGGCGCAGTCGCAAACGCAATCGATGCATCTGGGGGATTCGGTGCATTCGTAAATGATGTGAGTACGGCCATCAGCAGTTTGACTGGGGGACCGTCAGGTGGAGGAGGTGGCGGTGGAGGGGGTGGCGGTGTAGGGGGCGAACCGTCGCAATACGATCCAACGGGTGTTATTTACAGTGGTGGATATAATCCTGAAGGAGTTTGGGAGCATCACTGGTATGACGACGGGAATGGCTCGACTACCGACCCATTTGCTGACTGGGATATCCCGGCATATGAGGTCCAGGTTTCGGAGGAGCGGTATTTCTTTAACGGTCAGCCCCACATGCGTTGGAAGTATGATATCTATAATGCGCATGACTACAAGATAGGCGAGCGCGAGTATAGTACTGAGGAGCAGCAGGCTCTTCGCGCGCCCCGAGTAGAGATCTCGGGAAATGCCGATATCAGCGTCACGTCTGCTAGCAATATGGACGCAGGCAAGGAACGCACCGACTCCAGTCGAAGTGAGTTTGAGTCACTCAACCTCGATCAGGCAAAGTATGTGCAAGATGTTCGTCCAAATAGCAGTGTCGCCGTCCTCAACACTGCTGATTCCCTCATTTCAGCAATGGCTTCATTCACTGCGGGTGGTGATGCCGCATTGAGCGGAGATCAGCTCGCTTCAATGGCAATGGTTCGCCCAGCAGATCTGTACGCCTCTATTGTCTAGATCAATCAATAATTGGCAGCATCTCGGCCTAGATAATTATTGGTATTTGCGTTCAGATTCTCTAGGGATATAGATTTCACGAGTTGAAGCACAAAGGCTGCGAGGGCATGGGCTACTTGCCCTCGCAAGCGGCAGCCTGATCAGAAGCAGACTTACGAATACGGCGCGCTTCGAAACTGCACGATCCGCGCCACGTCCATCCCTTCGCGACAAGTTGTCGAATCAGCGTACGGGCAGCCGCGGATTGGCTTCTCGGCGGGCCGTCTAGAGCCAGTCGAGCGCCGCAAATTGATGGCCAGCCGCTAGGGCGTGAGCGTCTGGCTATCCCTTGGATGACTTTGCTCGTGTAGAGAAAAAGGCGATTAAGTTGGCAATCGAGGAAAGCAACGCGCTCAAGGTTGATGGGTCTATTTGCAATCTACTGAGCCGGCCCGCACAGGTCCAGCCGAGCAAGCCTTCGAAGCCGACCAAGACGAGGTAGTAGTACAACAACCGCATCCGTAGGCGGCAGCTGGTTCAAGATGCCTTCGCCGCACGCCTACGGCCTTCCGGAAATCCAGTCGGTTTCAGCGGCTACCTGAAATCCCGACTCTTCGTCGCCAGCTCGCCCAGCATCGGGGTCAGGTCTTCCAGGTGCTTGGCGATGATGTTGCACACCTCGCCCTGGCGCTGCCAGCGCCCCTTCACTGCCATCAGCCGTGCGCCCAGCACCGTGTGCCGCAGGTGAGGCTTCTCCGAGATGGTGCGGTAGACGATCAGCTGGATCTCGCCTTCCTCGTCCTCCAGTGAGACAAAGATGACCCCGTTGGCGGTCTCCGGCCGCTGTCTCGTCGTCACGAGGCCCACAGTCTAAACCTCCCGCCCGTCCGGCATATCCAGCAACTGCCTGGACGTGAGCAGCCGGCGGTTGGGCAGCGCCTGCAGCGCCGGCCGCAGCAACTGCAGCGGATGACTCCTCAGGGTCAACCTGAGCGCGTCGTAGTCGAACGTGACCTCTTCGCCCTCGGGCGCCTGTGGAAGTTCCAGGTAGTCCTCATGCACCGGCGCGTCCTTCAGCAGCGGCAGGGCTGCCTGCAGTGCTGACGCCGTCCATACCTGCTGGCGCCGATGGCCGCTCAGGCTGGCCAGCGCGTCGCCCGATGCCAGCACCGTCATCTGCTGCCGGTTGAGGCCGGCACGACGCGCCAAATCCTCGGCGTTGCGGAACGGCGCCTCGCGCCGGGCCGCGCAGATCGCCTGCGCTGCCTCCAGCTGCAGCCCCTTGATGATCTTCATGCCCAGCCGCACGGCCGTACCTCCAGCGTGCGGCTCCAGCACGCATTCCCAGTCGCTGTACATGACGTCGACCGGCAGCACGGCCACGCCGTTGCGCCGGGCGTCCTGCAGCAACTGGCTGGTGCTGTAGAAGCCCAGCGGCTGCGCGTTCACCATCGCCGCGAAGAACTCCATCGGGTGATGGCACTTGAGCCAGCAGCTGGCATAGACCAGCAGCGCGAATGAAGCCGCGTGCGACTCCGGAAATCCGTACTCGCTGAAGCCCTGGATCTGCTTGAAGATCGACTCGGCAAACGACGCCTCATAGCCGCGCGCCGCCATGCCCTTGGTGATCTTGTCGTAGTGCCTCTCGAGACCGCCCTTGCGCTTCCACGCCGCCATGTCGCGTCGCAGGCCGTCAGCTTCGCCACCGGTGTAGCCCGCCGCGATCATGGCGATCTGCATGACCTGCTCCTGGAAGATCGGCACGCCCAGCGTGCGCTCCAGCGCCGGCCGCAACTCCTCGCTCGGGATCACGATGGGCTCGATGCCCTGGCGCCGGTTCATGTACGGATGCACCATGCCGCCGTGGATCGGCCCCGGCCGCACGATGGCCACCTCCACCACGAGGTCGTAGAAGTTGCGCGGCAACATGCGCGGCAAACTCGACCGCTGCGCCCGACTCTCGATCTGAAACACGCCGATGGTCTCGGCGCGGCAGATCATGTCGTAGGTCTTCGGGTCCTCGGGCGGGATGTCCTGCATCAGGAACTCGAATCCCTTGGTTTCGCTGACGAGCGTCAGCGTCTTGCGGATCGCGGTGAGCATGCCAAGGCCGAGCACGTCGACCTTCATGAGACCGACCGCGTCGATGTCGTCCTTGTCCCACTGGATGATGGTGCGGTCGTCCATCGAGGCGTTCTCGACAGGAACGAGGCGCGTGAGTGGGCCGTTGCTGAGGACGAAGCCGCCGGGGTGCTGGGACATGTGGCGCGGCATGTTCAGGATCTGCCGCACCAGCGCGATGAGCTGCTTGACGCCCAGGTCGTTGAGATCGATGCCGACCTCGACGAGCCGTTGGGGCTCGACCCCCTCCTCCCACCACGGGAAGTTGTCGTTGAGCTTCTGCAGCAGGTCCAGCTCGAAGCCCAGCGCCTTGCCGACATCCTTCAGGGCGCTCTTGATCCGGTAGGAGATGACGACGGCAGTCAACGCCGCGCGCTCGCGGCCGTACTTCTCGTAGAGGTACTGGATGACCTCTTCCCTGCGCTCGTGTTCGAAGTCGATGTCGATGTCCGGCGGTTCGTCGCGCTCCTTGCTGATGAAGCGTTCGAGCAGCGTGCTGAGCCTGGCCGGGTCGACCTCGGTCACGCCGGTGCAGTAGCAGACGACGCTGTTGGCCGCGGACCCGCGGCCCTGGCAGAGGATGTGCTGGCTGCGCGCGAACTGCACGATGTCCGCGACGGTAAGGAAGTAGTGCTCGTAGCCCAGCTCGGTGATGAGCTCGAGTTCCTTCTCAATCTGTTCGTTCACCGACGCCGGCACGCCATCGGGCCAGCGCCGGCCTGCGCCCTCGTAGGTGAGGCGGCGCAAGTAGCTCGCCGGCGTCTCGTCCTCGGGCACGACCTCGCGCGGGTAGTTGTAGCGGATCTCGTCCAGGCTGAACTCGCACCGGTCCGCCACCACGACGGTCTGCGCGATGAGGTCTTCGGGGAACGTCCTGGCCAGCCGGCCGCGTGTGCGCAGATGGCGCTCGGCGTTGATGTCCAGGGCCCTGCCGCATTCGGTGAGCGGCTTGCGCAGGCGCACCGCCGTCATGACGTCCATCAGCGCCTTGCGACCGCGCACGTGCATGCTCGAGTCGCCCACCGCGACCAGCGGGATCTCGGTCTCGGCGCTGACGGCGCGCAGGCGTTCGAGCCGGATCTCGTCGTCGCTGCGCCGCAGCTGATCCAGCCCCAGCCACACACGCCCCATAAAGTGGGTCAGCAGCCAGCGGCCAAGCTGGATCAGCGCGGCGGGCTTGGCGTGGCGCTCGGGGCAGGCGATGACGACGCAGTCGTCCAGCGAACCGGGATGGAAGTCCTCCAGCGCCAGGCGGTAGCTGCCCTTCTTGGCGGCGCGCCGCAGGCGCGAGATGAACTGGCAGAGGTTGCCGTAGCCGTTGATGTTGCAGGCCAGGACCACCAGCGTGAACGGGAACTCGCAGGCCACGTTGAACTGGCTGCCAACAAGCAGCTTCATGCCGCGCGCCTTCGCCTCCACGTGCGCCCGCACGATGCCGGCCACCGAGCATTCATCGGTGATGGCGATCGCCGAGTAGCCCAGCTGCTGGGCGCGCTCGACCAGCTCCTGCGGCCAGCTGGCCCCCTTCAGGAAGGAGAAGTTGCTGACACACCGCAGCTCGGCGTAGGCGGGTAGCTCGGCCATCGCAACACCATGGGCTCAGGCGTAGACGCCATCGAGGAACCAAGCCAGCTCGCCGCTGTCGAGCTGTTCGCAGAAGATCGACAGCGCGCCGGCTGTCTCCGAGATGGCAACCCAGTAGTCGCGCTGGACGCTCTGCGTCGTTGACGTGCCGGGGACGCGGTCCCACCAGCCGCACTCGACCAGCTCGGGCCCGACCAGCAAGGTCAGCGGCCCCTGGTAGTGCGGGCAGCCCTCCCGAACCGCCAGGCGGATCGGTGTGTCCTGCAGCATCGTCGGTGCAGGAAGCTCTGGCACGGCTTCGGGCTTGCGCGGCTTGCGCTTGGCCGCTGGCGACCAGCGCGCGGCGAAGGCGGCGCGATGGTCGTCGCAGCGGTACGGCGTCAACACGCACTCGGGCCCGAAACGGGCGGCCAGCCGCTCGGCCAGCAGGATCAGCGATTCGCCGCTACCGAGGCTCTGCGGCAGCAGCGACAGGGACTGCTCGGTGACACGCTCGACGCCGACGGCATCCAGGCGCAGCTCGCCGACGGGGGCGAGCAGTTCCAGCTTGGCGAGATGCTCGGCCAGCAGCCGCGTGAAGTGCTCCAAATCCCGCATCGGCTCGGCCGACCGGATGGTGACCTCGCCGCCGTCGCCCGCGTCTTTCGCGCGCATCGAGTCGTGAACCCATCGCAGCGTGTAGCCCTCGGCCCCAGCATGGCGTGACGCGAGCCAGCCGCACATCTGCATCAGCATGGGTCGCGCGTAGGCCAGCAATGCCGACGCGTTGTCCTCGCGCGCGGGCAGTTCGTACCGGACGCTGAAGGTCTCCGGGATCACTTCCCACTTGAATGCCTCGGGCATGCGACCGTAGGCCTGGTCCAACGCCATGAGGATGTCGTCGCCCCAGCGACGGCTGACGCCGTCGCGCGGCAGCGTCCGCAGGTGGCCCAGCGTGGTGACACCCATGCGTGCCAGTACCTCTGCGTGTTCGGCGGATGCCGTGAGTTCGACAAGCGGCAGCGCGTCGAGCACGGTCTGCAGGTCGCGGCCGCCGAGATCCAGGATGCCGCAGCGGGCGAGCACCAGCGCGGCCTTGGCGTTGGACGCCCAGCCGATGCCGATGACGCCCAGGTCTGGCGCCTCGTCACTGATGCGTGCCTTGAGCGCAGCCTCGCCCTTGAACAGCTTCAGGCTGGCTTGCACCTCCAGGACGACCGCGCAGCCTTCGACTTTCGCCACCCGCGGCGTGAACTGCAGGCACCACAGCGCCAGGCCGTCGAGCGGGTCAGGCGAGGCTGGCTGCTCGGGCGATGGCGTCCGCGGCGGTTCGGGCGGTGGTGTCGGCGAGATGACGAGGGCGACCCAGAGCACGTTGGGCCTCCTTGAGGGCAATGAGCTGGCTGGGTCGACGCATGCGCTCGGTGAGCACATGGTGGAGGCCGCCCGGGGTGGAATCGAGAAGAAGCGGCGTCTCCAGCGGCGCCCCACGACGCTTGAAGACCTCCACGCGTATCTGCCAGTCGATGAGCAGCGACGCGAAGACGCGCAGTGGCGCCGGTGAGGGGTCGTGGCGAGCCTGGCTCGGTCGGATGATGAAGACAGGGCATTCGCAGCCCTGCGCCAGGACCTGCAGCCGGCGCAGCTGCTCCGGGCGAGCCTGCGGCAGCCAGGTCAGGATGGCTGCGGCTGAGTTGGCGCGGATGGCCTGCTCGGTGGCCCAGAGTCGATGCGACGGCGGGTCGACCTTGGCCCACAGCAGGTTCTCATCTTCGATGCCGAGGTGGCGAAGCCCTTCGGTGCCTGGCCGCTTGGGATGGCCGATGACGACCACGCCGCGGCCGCCGCTGACAAGCGGACGCAAACAGGGGCCGATGAGGCGCCATTCGAGCAAGGAGGGCTGCGGCTGCAGCACCTCGATGAGGCAGCCGACGGGCCAGCCGCCGTCGACGAGTTCGGCGTCAAGCGCGGGGAAGCCGGTGGCGACAAAGCTGGCACGACCGCCGCCCAGTTGGTTGCCACGCCAGACGGTGTCGATCAGCTCGGGCGGGAGGTTGGTCGCAGGCGACTGGGCGTTCTGTGCAGGTGCGACCAGGTCGCCCTCGGCCGGCGCCGCTGGAGGGGCACTGGACGGCTCTGGGGCGGAGGACAGAATGAACTCCGTCTGGTTGGGCGCAAGCATGCTGGGACTGGTACAAATTACTGTTGTTTTATACAGTACACCATCCCAATGACCGCCGTCCACCCGCGATCGCCCGGTGGCATGAAAAATTCCCAAGAATTCTTTGCTTGCACTTGAATTCCCAAGAATGGAAAATTACTTCAAGCATGCAGGAGAGTCGATATGCCTGAAGTTCAAACCCATCCGCAGATCAGAGACCTTGGCACCGTGGAGGCGGCTCGCAAGGTGCTGCGCGCATTCTTCAACATCGCAAGGGCTTGGCAGTTGACCCCTGGCGAGCAAGAGGTGCTGCTGGGCGTGAGCCAGCCCACCTGCTATCGGTGGCGAAACGACCAGGTCGCCTCTGCCCTGAGCGGCGACACCCTGGAGCGACTGGGCTACATCCTGAACATCTATGCCGCGCTGCAGATCCTGCTGCCCATCCAGGAGCGAGCTGATGCCTGGGTTCGCCAGCCCAACACGGCGCCACTGTTTGGCGGCGGGCCTGCGCTCAAGCGCATGCTCGGTGGCAGGGTGGGCGACCTGAAGGTCGTTGCGGACTACCTGGACGCGATGCGAGGCGGCGAGTTCTCATGAGCAACCTGACGGCGGTCGATCCGCCCTGGAACCCCTGCTACCGGCTGATCCCAAGCCGCTTTCCGCCCATCTCTGTCTTCGAGAATGTGGCGTCGGCGGAGGACTTCGACACGCTGTACGCCGTGCAGGCGCTGGTCAACCCGCGCATCCGGCAGGAGGTTGGCGAGATCGACCTGGTGCCGGCGGCCGACCGCGTGTTCGGCGTCGGCAGCTCGCCGATCATGGCGGCGTTCTGCCACCTGAACCCGGAGGGCTCACGCTTCAGCGACGGCACCTGGGGCGTGTACTACGGGGCGCAGACCTTGGAGACCGCCGTGGCCGAGGTCGGCCACCACCGGACCAAGTTCCTGGAAGCCACGGCACAGCCGGCCATCGACGTCGACCTGCGCTGCTACATCGCGACCGTCCAGGCGCCGCTTCTGGACGTGCGCGCCGTGGCGGAGATCCATGTCCCGGACAGCTACGCGGCCTCACGCGAGTTCGCA
Source organism: Pelomonas candidula (assembly GCF_043555985.1). Classification (NCBI taxonomy): domain Bacteria; kingdom Pseudomonadati; phylum Pseudomonadota; class Betaproteobacteria; order Burkholderiales; family Sphaerotilaceae; genus Roseateles; species Pelomonas candidula. The sequence goes on from NZ_JBIGIC010000017.1 coordinate 101,593, forward strand.
AAAGCCCATCGAGCCCAGGGTGCCGCCGGCCTGCTCTACCGCTCCGTACGAGACCCTGAGCATGAGTGCGTGGCGATCTTCAGGCCGCCCGCCATCCGTGTGCCCGTGACGCAGGGGCCGCACGTGACCCTGTGCTGGGACGGCCAGCGCGTCAAGGCCTGGTACCGCAAGTCGGACATCCACGCGGTCTGACAAGACAGCGCTTGCGCCATGGCTCAACTGACGTCGCGCGTACCGCGGGGGCCACCGGAGCGCCGCCCGTACTGCCATTCGGCCGTCGGGCTGGTCACAGGTGTCGAGGTATATCCGATGCGGGAGGAACTGGCCGAGCGGCACATATGGCGCTGTACATGCTGCGACGCGCATGTGGCATATCGGCGCGGCGTGTTGACTCGAAGCTCGGGAAAGGCTGAGCACTGGGTTTCCGCGACTTCTCAAAGTCCGAGGGGCTGTCCGCAGAGTGAAGTCTCCCACTGCTGAGCGCATAACGCCTCTGAAGGCTTTCTGCAAGGAACCGTAGAGACTGACCGGTAGCTTTGCACACGCCCGCGCCCCCTAACGCCACCCCGACATGAAGGTACCGACCTAGACTTCCGTTAGGTTAAATTTCGTGTCGCTTTGTGAGGGGCTCAGCAAACTTTGGCTGAGCGAGGGAGAGAATGAAAGAGATCGCAAAAGCGATCCCGCAGGACCAGTTGCTCTGGGCCTTGGGGTCGGTGTGCGCGTTGCACAGGGTTCCATTCGCGGCCGAGTTGGTCGCCAGGATGTTTCCCCCGCCTTGTTCGTCCGCCGTGCTGGTTGCGGCGGCGCGGGCGATTGGCTTCAAGGTCAAGCACGTCAGCCTGGATGCCAAGCGCGTAGAGCACATGGTGTTCCCGCTGGTCGTCTCCCTGCGCGCCGCCGAGGCGGACCCACGGCAAGACGAAGAAAAACCAGCGCCATGCCTGGGCATCATCACGGCCATCAGCGATGGGCAAGCCGTACTGTTCGAGGCCGGCAGCAACCAACCGCTGCCCGTTCCTCTGCACGAGCTAACCAAGCGTCTGGAAGGCGATGCCTGGCTGTTAAGCCCGAAAGTCGAAACTGCGTTGGATCCCGATGCGCCTGCGTCGGCCCGGAAGTTTGGCTTCCAGTGGTTTGTCCCTGAACTGCTGAAACACGGGAAGGTCTGGCGCGATGTGCTGCTCGCTTCGTTGGCACTGCAACTCATCGCCTTGGCGACGCCACTGTTCACGCAGGCCATCATCGACAAGGTCGTCGTTCACAGGACAGAGAGCACGCTGATTGCCATCGCCATCGCGATGGTCATATTCACGGTCTTTTCCAGCCTGCTGACCTGGGTCCGCCAGTACTTGGTCCTGCATACCGGCAACCGTGTCGATGCGGTGCTGGGTGCCGCGGTCTGGGAGCACCTCCTCAAGCTGCCCCTGCGCTGTTGGCGCCGATCTAAATTTGACCCACCCTGCCGATTGAACTTTGACCCAGGGCTTGGGGCCGGCATCGGCTGACGCCGGCTGTGGACAACTGTAGCGCTGAGCTCGGTCAGCCCGCCTCGTCGCG
>NZ_JBIGIC010000018.1:0-86215 GCF_043555985.1 Pelomonas candidula
GCATCCTTCATCCTTGGCCAAACCAGCGCTTCGACGCCACCCACCCAAGGCAGGAGCCCGGTGCGGGAATTCTGCACGCCGGGATCTGCGCGGGGGGCGCCCGGTAACGGGTGGCCCTATCGCAATTCTACATGGAAGTCCAGGACAAGCTCGCCATCCTTGCCGACGCCGCCAAGTACGACGCGTCGTGCGCCAGCAGCGGCACCGAAAAGCGCGACTCTCGCGACGGCAAGGGCCTGGGCTCGACGAGCAACGGCATCTGCCACGCCTACACGCCCGACGGGCGCTGCATCTCGCTGCTGAAGGTGCTGCTGACGAACTGGTGCGTCTACGACTGCCTCTACTGCATCAACCGCCAATCCAGTGACGTGAAGCGCGCACGCTTCACCGTCGACGAGGTCGTGCGGCTCACGCTGTCCTTCTACCGCCGCAACGCCATCGAGGGGCTGTTCCTGTCCAGCGGCATCATCCGCACGCCCGACTACACGATGGAGCAGGTCATCGAGGTCGCGCGGCGGCTGCGCGAGGAGGAGCACTTCCGGGGCTACATCCACCTCAAGACCATCCCCGACGCGTCGCCCGAACTGGTCGAGCGCGCCGGCCGCTACGCCGACCGGCTGTCCATCAACGTCGAGCTGCCCAGCGCGGCGAGCCTGAAGCAGTTGGCGCCCGAGAAGGACGCCGCCGGCATCGAGCGCACGATGTCGCGCATCCACCTGCGGCTGCAGGCGGCCCGCGAGGCGAAGCGAGAAGCCCAGGCCATCCGCGCGCTGCCCGGCGCCGTGGCGGGCGCCGTGAAGCCGCCGCCCTTCGCGCCGGCCGGTCAGAGCACGCAGCTCATCGTTGGCGCCGATGCCTCCGACGACCGCGTGGTGCTGCAGCTTTCCAGCCGGCTCTACACCGGCCAGCGGCTGCGGCGCGTTTACTACTCGGCCTACAGCCCCATTCCGCATGCCCACCGCGCGCTGCCCGCCCAGGCCGCGCCGCTGCTGCGCGAGCACCGGCTCTACCAGGCCGACTGGCTGATGCGCTTCTACGGCTTCCAGGCCGACGAGATCGTCACTGAGGCCGGCTTCCTGTCGCTGCGCCACGACCCCAAGCTGGCCTGGGCGCTGGCCCACCCCGAGGTGTTCCCGCTCGACGTCGACCGAGCCCCCCGCGAGCAGTTGCTGCGCGTGCCGGGGCTGGGCGTGGGCTCGGTCGACAAGCTGCTGGCCGCGCGCCAGCACCGGCGGCTTCGCCGCGCCGACCTGCTCGCGCTGGGGCCCTCGGGCAAGAAGGCGCTGCCCTTCGTCGTGACGGTGGACCACCGCCCGCGCCCGGCTGATGTGCAGGCACTGGCGCGGCCCGTCGCTGCCCCACAGCAGGCGGCGCTGTTCTGATGAACCTGCCGCTGCGCTACCCCGCTGACTGGGACGGCTTCGCCGCGCAACTGCCGGCGCTGCTGGCCGGCGATGCCGACTGGACGCACGACGTGGGCGCCCAGGCCGCGCTGTTCGGCGATGCCCCGCCGACGCCGCCGGCCCCCTGGGCGCCGCCCGACGGCTGGGACGCGCTGGGCCGTCAGGTGGCCATGCATGCCGACGACGACCGCTACGCGCGGCTGCTCGCCTTTGCGCGCCGGCTGCAGCGCGAGCCGGGCCTGTGGGGCGACCTGCTGGACCCGGAGCGCCGCCACCTTCAGTCGCTGGCCCGGCAGGTGCGCCGCGAGATCCACAAGATGCATGCCTTCGTGCGCTTTCGCGAGGTGGCCGACGACCAGGCGCCGGGCGGCCGCCGGCATGTCGCGTGGTTCGAGCCGGTCCACCACGTGCTGCGCGCGGCTGCGCCGTTCTTCGTGAAGCGCTTCGCCCAGCACGCCTGGGCCATCCTGACCCCACGCGGCTGCCTGCACTGGGACGGCAGCCGCCTCACCGGCGCCGGCCCTGCGCTCCGTGAGGACGCGCCACCCGAGGACGCCGGCGAGGCGCTGTGGCTGACCTACTACCGCAGTATCTTCAACCCGGCGCGGCTCAAGATCGGCATGATGAAGAAGGAGATGCCGGTGCGCTACTGGGCACAGATGCCCGAGACTCGGCTCATCAGCGAGCTGGTGAAGGACGCGCCGCGGCGAGAGGCGCGGATGCGTTCTGTCTAGGCGGACTGAGCTTCAAAAAGTAGCGCGAGCTGGCTCGCGATCAGCAGCTCCTGCCGTGTCCAGGCCCGTGTGGCACGTGCATCGACAAGCCACAGCGCGCCGGCGAGCTGCGCGCCGTCGTAGAGCGGCACCTCGATGCGCGCCTCGGCCGCGCCGGTCAGGCCGGCCAGCTCATCGTGGCAGGGGTGCAGGGCCGCGTCGGGCAGGGCCAGCGGTGCGCCGTGGCGGGTCAGCAGGTCGATATAGCGGGCATGGGAGTCGGCGTTCAGCCCTTGCGGCCCCAGCGGCCAGCGGATGACGCTGGCCACGCCCAGGATGCGGCTGCTGGCCGCCTTCAGTTCGGCCAGCGCTTCATGCGGCGGGATGCTGGCCAGGCGCTGGCGCTGCCCGCACAGGTGCAGCAACAGCTCCTCAGGCGAAACCGGTGTGCCGGTGTCGTCGGCCGGCGGCGCGGCCAGCGTGGCACGTGCAGGCAGGGACAGGCGCTCGATCTCCGACTGCAGGGCCAGGTGTTGCCAGAGATGCTCCAGTGCGCCGGCGGCGTCGCCTTCGGCCTGCAGCAGCTGGGCCAGCTGCAGGTGGGCCTGGCGGGCCTGGGCGCGGGCCTGGATGCGTTGCGCCAGCTGCAGGCCGTGGCGCGTGGAGCGCACGGCGGCGGCGTTGTCCCCGCGGGCCAGCGCGATCTCGGTCCAGGTGCGGCTGGCGGCGGCCTCCAGCCAGGGGTAGCCCTGGCGGGCGGCGATGTCGAGGGCCAGGCGGCAGTCGGCCACGGCCCAGTCCATGCGCTGGCGGGCCAGCGCGGCGCGGGCCAGGTGCCAGTGCGCCTCGGCCTCGAACACGCGGTGTCCGCCGCGGCGCGCCGCCGCGAGGCCGTGGCTGAAGTGGCGCTCGGCCGCGGGCAGGTCGCCGGTCTCGAAGCTGCCGACGCCGATGTTCAGCGCCAACTTGGCGGCGAGGTAGCTGTCGTCCCCCTCTTTGGCGGATTGGGTGAGGTGCTCGGCGGCGTCACGCATCTGGCGCAGGCCCCGGGCCCAGTCGGCCTGCGCGTAGTAGATCTGGCCCAGGCCGATGCGCGCGGCCACGCCGGTCTGCAGATGGCCGCTGACTTCGGAAAGGTCCAGCGCGCGCGACCACTGCTCGCTGGCGAGCTGGTACTCGCCCTGCTGGTAGGCGATGCGCCCCAGCGCCTCGCAGACGCGCGCGGCCTGGATGGGGAAGTGGCCCGCCGCGGCCAGCGCGCCGGCCTGCTCCAGTGCCGGCAGCAGCTCCAGCGCGCGGCCGCGCGGCTCCAGCAGGCCGAAGCGGGCGTAGAGCGTATCCACGCCGACAGCGGTGTCGCCGGCGGCGAAGGCGTTCGCGCTCAGGTGGTCCAGCAGCCGGTCGGCCAGGGCGGGGTGGCGGTGGCCGACACGGGCGATGCGGCCCAGCAGGTCCGACAGGGCTTCGCTGGCAGCAGGTTGGAGCGTGAACACGGCGGGGGCGTCAGGTTGGTTTCTCACTGGTATTCTTGTTCATCCGAGAGCCTTCCCAACCCCGGCAAGGGCGGGTCCGTGGTCCGCAAAGAAGACCGTAGACCAGTTTAAAACCAATTGACGATGCCTGTCGTTGGTATTAGAGTGGTATCGACTGATTCGCGTCGACCATGTTGCCTGCTCTCGATCCTTCTCTTGTGACCTCTCACGACTCCGGTCGGCCCGCCCGCTGGTGGGTCGGCATCGACGGCGGCGGCACCAGCACGCGGGCCGTCGTGGCCGACGCCGGCGGCCAACTGCTGGGCCGCGGCGAGTCCGGCGCGTCGGCGCTGAACCAGGGGGTCGAACAGGCCTGGCGGCATATCGCCGAGGCGATTGAACGCGCCAGCGTGCCGGGCTTGCAGCTGCAGGATTGTGCGCTGGGCCTGGGGCTGTCCGGCACGGGTGTTCCCGCGCAGCTGCAGGGCTTCGTCGCGGCCGATCCGGGTGTTGCGCGCTTCGCATTGATCACCGACGGCCTGGCCGGTCTGCTGGGCGCGCATGGCGGCCGGGCCGGCGCGCTGCTGATCTCGGGCACCGGCTCCGTGGCCGAAGCGCTGCTGGAAGACGGCACGCGCCGCATGACGGGCGGCTGGGGCTGGCAGATCGGCGACGAGGGCAGCGGCGCCTGGCTGGGCCAGCAGGCGATGAAGGTCGCCCAGGCTGCTTTCGATGGCCGTGCGCCGCGCGGTGCGCTGGCCGACAGCGTTTACGCCGCTGCCGGGCCGAGCCGCGAAGACTTGTTGGCCTTTTGCGCCCAGGCCGGCCAGGGCGGCTATGCCGGCCTCGCACGGCTCGTGTTCGAGAACGAGCATGCCGACCCCGCTGCCGCCGCGCTGCTCGACGAGGCCGCACGCGCGCTGGACGCGCTTGCCGAGGCCCTCCATCCCTCCTTGCCGCTGGCCCTGGCCGGCAGCATCGCGCTGCGCCTGGCGCCGCGCCTCGGCCCGGCCCTGCAGGCCCGCCGTGTCGAACCCCAGGGCGATGCCGCTGCCGGCGCACTCTGGCTGATCCAACAACAAGAGACAACCTCCCCATGAGCGCTGTTTTCGATTTCAAACCCGACCCCAACGCGGCGTCGCCCCTGTATATGCAACTGGCGCAGAGCCTGGCGCAGGCCATCCGCGACGGTGTCTTCCACGCCGACGAGGCGCTGCCGAGCGAGCGCGTGCTGGCCGAGCAGCTGGAGCTGTCGCGCGTCACCGCGCGCAAGGCCATCGACCGGCTCGTCGAGCAAGGGCTGATCATCCGCAAGCGCGGCTCGGGCAACTACATCGCGCCCAAGCTGGAGCAGCCGCTGACGCGCCTGACCAGCTTCTCCGAGGAGCTGCACCAGCGCGGCTTCGTGCCGGGCTCGCGCTGGCTGCTGCGCGGCTTCACGCCGGCGGCGCCGGACGAGCAGCTGTCGCTGGAACTGAAGAGCGGTGAGCGCGTCGCTCGCCTGGAGCGGCTGCGGCTGGCGGACTCGGTCGTCATGGCCTACGAGGTCAGCGTGCTGCCGCAGAGCGTGCTGCCCGACCCGCAGAAGGTCGAGGCCTCGTTGTACTCGCACCTCGGCGACCGCGCCCCGGTGCGTGCGCTGCAGCACATCCGGGCGCTGAACGCGGACGCCAAGCTGGCGGGCCTGCTGGAGGTGCCGCTGGGCGCCGCGGTGCTGTTCATCACGCGGGTGGGCTATCTGGCCTCCGGTCAGGCGGTGGAGCTGACGCACTCCTACTGCCGCAGCGACTACTACGACTTCGTCGCCGAGATGCGCCGGGAATGATGATGCCCCTCGTCCAACGATTGCGTTGGCCGGTCCCCCGCGGGGACGGCGATGCTTGCCGGGTTGACCGGCAAGCACATCGCCATGGCGGGCCGGCTTGGGAGCGGCCCGGCGCTCGGCCCGCGGAAGTCACGACGTGTTGGAGAGGCTGATGCGACTCGAAGGCGACATCGTCACGCCGCAGGGCGTGATCGCCGGCCACCTGGACATCGCTGACGGCCGCATTGCTGCCGTCAGCGGCACGCCCATTGACGCTTCTCGCGCCGGTGAGGGCGGCCGCGCCGTGCTGCTGCCCGGCTTCATCGACACCCACGTGCACGGCGGTGGTGGCCGCGACACGATGGAGGCCGGCGACGCCATCGAGACGATTGCACGCCGCCATGTGCGCCACGGCACGACGGCCTTCCTCGCGACGACGATGACCGCGCCGGTCGGCGACATCGAGGCTGCCTTGCGCGCCCTCGGCCCCGTCTGCCGAGAGCGTGGTGCGCAGTCGGCGCGCGTGCTGGGCGTGCATCTGGAAGGGCCCTACATCAACCCCGACCGTCTCGGCGCCCAGCCGGCGCACGCGATTCCCGCGACGCTGGCCGAGGTCATGCGGCTGAACGAATTCGCGCCCATCAGGGTGCTGACCATCGCGCCCGAGATGGCCGGCCACATCGCGCTGATCGGCCCGCTGCGCGATGCCGGCATCCGCGTGCAGATCGGCCACAGTGCCGGCAGCTACGACGACGGCGTGGCGGCGCTGAACGCCGGCGCGGCCGGCTTCACCCACCTCTTCAACGCCATGACGGGCCTGCACCATCGCGAGCCCGGCATGGTCGGCGCGGCGCTGGCGCATGGCCGGCATGCCGAGCTCATCCCCGACCTGCTGCACGTGCACCCCGGCGCCATCCGCGTCGCGCTGCGCTGCATCCCGGGCCTGTTCTGCGTGACCGACTCGACCGCCGCCGCCGGCATGCCCGACGGCGAGTACCGCCTGGGCGAATACACGGTGCAGAAATGCCTGGGCGGCGTGCGCCTGGCCGACGGCACGCTGGCCGGCAGCGCACTGACGATGGACCAGGCGCTGCGCAACCTCGTGCAGGCGCTGGGCCTGGATCTCGTGGACGCCTCACGTCGCGTGTCGACGGCGGCGGCCGATTACCTGGGCCTCGCGGATCGTGGGCGGCTCGCCCCCGGCGCGTGGGCGGATGTGGTCGTGATGGATGGCGCGCTCGATCTGCGGCGCGTGTTTGTGGAAGGTGAAGAGGTCGATGTCGTCTTTGATGCTTGAGGAGGCGCTGAGCGCGCCGGACGTGGTGGCCCGCCAGCTGGCGGCCGACCCGTTGAGTTACGCCCGCCTGGGCCAGTCGCTGCAGGAGCTGCCGCCCACCAGCGTGCTGACCATTGCGCGCGGCAGCTCCGACCATGCGGCCCACTACCTGGCCTATCTCGTCATGGCGCGGCTGGGCCGGCTGGTCACATCGCTGCCGATGTCGCTGATCACGCTGTACCAGAGCCGCATCCACTGCGAGGGCCTGCTGTCGCTGGCCTTCTCGCAGTCCGGCCAGAGCCCCGACCTGATCGCACCGACGACCTTCTTCCGCGAGGGCGGCGCGCGCACGGTGGCCTTCGTCAACGCCAGCGGCTCGCCGCTGGCCGCCGCGGCCGAGCATGTGTTCGAGCTGCACGCCGGCCCCGAGAAGAGCGTCGCCGCGACGAAGAGCTACATCGCCCAACTCGTTGCCGGTGCCCGCGTCGTGGCCGCCTGGCAGCAGGACGATGCGCTGCGTGCCGCGCTGAACGTGCTGCCCATCGCGCTGGAGCAGGCCGCCAAGCTGGACTGGAGCGCTGCGCTGCCGGTGCTGCAGAACGAGGAGCGCCTGTTCGTGCTGGGCCGCGGCACGGGCCTGGCCGTCGCGATGGAAGCGGCGCTGAAGCTGAAGGAGACCTGCGGCATCCAGGCCGAGGCCTTCTCGGGCGCCGAAGTCAAGCATGGCCCGATGGCGCTGGTGCGCGACGGCTATCCGCTGCTCGTCTTCGCGCCGCGCGGTCCCGCGCAAGCCGGCCTGCTGGCCATCGCCGAGGAGATGAGCACCCGTGGTGGCCGCGTGCTGCTGGCCGCGCCCATCGGCACGCGCTGCTCGGCCGGTATCGAGCTGCTGCCGCTGGTCACGACCGGCAACGAGGACCTCGACCCCATCGCCCTCGTGCAGAGCTTCTACCCGATGGTCGAGGCGCTGGCGCGTGCGCGCGGCTTCAACCCGGACGTTCCGCCAAACCTGGCCAAGGTCACCAAGACCCACTGAGAAGCTGAGGACAGCATGAGCACCTTCGATCCTGGCCGTCTCGTGATGGTCGACATCCCCGGCAAGTCCCTCGATACCGAGACCGCCGCCTTCCTGCGAGAGCAGAAGATCCGCTCGGTCTGCCTGTTCCGCAAGAACCTCGGCACCGAGGAGGAGGTCCGGGCGCTCGTCGGCGACCTCATCGACGTGCTGGGCCCCGAGGCGCTGATCGGCATCGACCAGGAAGGCGGCGCCGTCGTGCGCGCCACCTTCCTGCCGCAGCCGCCGTCGGCGATGGCGCTGGGCGCCAGCGGCGACGCCGACCGTGCCGAGGCCGTGGGCGCCGCGGTCGCGCGTGGCTTGAAGTCGCTGGGCATCAACTGGAACTTCGCGCCGGTGCTGGACGTCAACAACAACCCGGCCAACCCGGTCATCGGCGAGCGCAGCTTCTCGAACGACCCGGCCGAGGTCAGCCGCCTGGCCGCCGCGTGGATGCGCGGCTCGCTGCGTGAAGGCGTGGCCTGCTGCGTGAAGCACTTTCCCGGCCACGGCGACACGCACGTGGACTCGCACCACGCGCTGCCCACCGTCGACAAGAGCCGCGCCGAGCTGGATGCGCTGGAGCTGGCGCCGTTCAAGGCGCTCGCCGGCCAGGCCCCGGCCATGATGACGGCCCACATCGTCTACCCGCAGATCGACCCCGACCGGCCCGCCACGCTGTCGCCGCAGCTGCTCAAGGGCATCCTGCGCGACGACTGGGGCTACGACGGTGTCGTCATCACCGACGCGCTGATGATGAAGGCCGTCGCCGAGCGCTTCGGCTATGCGAAGAGCGCCGTCATGGCCATCGAGGCCGGCGCCGACATGGTGCTGGCCCAGGGCTCGCTGGCCGAGCAGCTCGTGGCCATCAATGCGTTGCGCGACGCTTTTGCCAAGGGCCGGCTGACGCTCGAGCAGGGCGAGACGGCCAACCGCCGCCTGGACACGCTGGCCGCCGCCTACCCCGCCCGCGTGGTGGGCGATGCCGCCGCGCGTGCGGCTGACCATGCGCTGATGGCGGAGGCCTGGGCGGCCGGCCTGACGGTGCTGCGCGGCGCGAAGCCGCCTGCGCTGACCACGCCCATCCGCGTCATCGTGCAGGGCGACGTGCCGACCGACATGGTCTCCGAGGCGGGCCCCACGGGCCGACAGGCTCTCGCGCTGTTCGACGCCTTCACCGACGCCCAGGTGCGCATGGTGGATGACATCGCCCAGTTCGACTGGTCGACGCTGCCCAAGGATGGCCGCCTCAACGTCGTCGTGTCCACGCGCCGCGCCCGCTACGGGCTGGCTGCCAGCGAGTGGCGGCCCGACCTGCACCTGTCGCTGTGGAACCCCTACCAGGCGCTGGACGTGCACGGCCCGACCGTGCTGACCTGGGGCTTCGCACCCGGTGCCCTGGCCGCACTGAAGGCCTGGCTGGAAGGCCGCACCCAAGCAACCGGCCGTGCGCCGCAGGGACTGCAGTGATGGAACAAGCCAAGACGCCCATGCGGTGGATTCCGACCCTGTACTTCGTGCAGGGCATGCAGTTCTTCGTCGTCATGCTCATCGCGGGCCTGATGTTCAAGAACCTGGGCGTCGCCAACGACCAGATCGCGCGCTGGACCGCCGTGCTGGGCCTGGCCTGGGCCGTCAAGCCGCTGTGGAGCCCCTTCCTGGAGCTGGCGCGCAGCAAGAAGCTCATCGTCACGGCGATGCAGTACCTCGGCGCCGTGGGCCTGGGCCTGATGGCGCTGGCGCTGCACCTGCCGCACTGGTTCGGCGCGGCCATCATCGTGCTGTTCCTGATCGCCTATGCGTCGGCCACGCACGACATCGCCTGCGACGGCCTCTACATGGCCTCGCTGGACAGCAAGCGCCAGGCCGCCTACGCGGGCTGGCAGGGCGCCTTCTTCAACGGCGCGCGCTTCTTCATCACCGGCATTGTGCTCAAGCTCGCCGGCCATCTGGAAGGGCAGGTGGGTGTCGTGAACGCGTGGAGCAGCGTCTTCCTGATGCTGTGCGTGCTGGTCACGGTGCTGGCCACTTACAACGCCAAGTTCCTGCCCGGCACGCTGAGCACCGAGCACAGCGACCTGACGGCCTCGGGCGTCGCCGAGATGCTGAAGGACGTCGTCATCGACTTCTTCAAGAAGCCCGGCATCTGGCTGGCCGTGCTATTCATCGTGCTGTTCCGCCTCGCCGAAGGCCAGGTGCAGACCATCGGCCCGCTGTTCCTGCTCGAAGCGCGCGACAAGGGTGGCCTGGGCCTGACGACCGGCCAGGTGGCCGACGTCTACGGCTGGGTCGGCACGGGCGGCTTCCTGATCGGTTCGGTGCTGGGCGGCTACCTGACCAGCGCGCTGGGCCTGAAGCGTGCAATGCCGCTGCTGCTCGTCGCGATGATGGTGCCCAACTTCACCTTCTACTACCTCGCCAGCACGCTGCCGCAGGACATGCTGCACATCGGCGCGGCGGTGGGCACCGAGATGCTGGGTTACGGCTTCGGCTTCGTCGGCATGATCCTCTACATCATGCAGGCCGTGGCCCCCGGCCGCTACCAGACGGCGCACTACGCGCTGGGCTCGGGCGTCATGCAGCTGGGCTTCATCTTCGCGAAGTTCATCAGCGGCGACATCCAGGTCTCGGTCGGCTACCAGCACTTCTTCGCCTGGACCATCGGTTGCGGTGTGTTGCCGCTGCTGCTGCTGTTCTGGGTGCCGATGCCGCGCACGGCCAAGCCCGCCGAGGCGGTGCCGGCATGAAGGCGGCGCTGGTTCTGCTCGTCGTGGCCACTCCGGTGTTGGCGGGCGGCGAGTTCTTCGACGACTTCTCGCAGAAGGACCTCGACGCGCTGCGTGCCAGCGGCTGGGTACTGCGCGATGGCTCGGGCCATCCGGGCCTCGCCGGCTCACGCTTTTCGCCTGGCCAGCTGTCGCTGGACGCGGGCCTGCTGAAGCTCAAGCTCACGACCGACGGCACCAACGCCAACACGACGCTGGCCCAGCTCTGCGCGCCGCGCAAGTTCCTCGTCGGCACGACGACGGCGCGCGTGCGGCTGCGCGACACACCGGGCTCGCGCGATCCCGTCATCCAGAGCTTCTTCCTGGCCGGCCCGCTCAAGCACGACTACGACCCCGACTTCAGCGAGGTCGACTTCGAATACCTGCCGCACGGCGGCTGGGGCGAGCCCGAGACGCGGCTGTACGGCGTCAGCTGGCACACGGTGCGCATCGACCCGTGGGAGTCGTTCAACCAGGCGTCCATCCTGCAAGGCTCGTTCGACGGCTGGCAGCTGCTGACCGTGCAGGTCGAGGCGACGCGCACGCGCCACTACGTCAACGGCCGCCTCATCGGCGAGCACACCGGCCGCAACGTGCCCAGCCAGCCGATGGCGATCAGCTTCAACCACTGGCTGTCGGCGGGCGCCGTCGCCGGCTCGCAGCGCGACTACGAATTCGACGTCGACTGGGTGCTGCACGAAGCCGGCAGGACGCTGAGCCCCACGGCCATGCAGGCCCGCGCCGCGCAACTGCGCAAAGAGGGCGTGGCCCGGCGTGACACCGTGCCCGACGCGGGCCTCACCAGCGAATGCAATCTATGAAGAAGACCTGGCTCGCCGCACTGGCATTCGTCGCGGCTGCCGCGAACGCCCAGATCAAGCCTTCTCCCGTCGTCGGCACCTATGTCCTGGCCGAGCGCGGCGTCGACGTCGTCGAGCAGCTCAAGCCCGGCAGCGTCACGCACATCCTCTACGCCTTCCTGCTGATCTGCGGCGAGGGCGAACGCAAGCAGGAGGCCGCTGCCTGCGCCGGCCGTCCCAACTTCAGCATCGCGCCGCATGCCGACCAGGAGACCTTCTCCGCGGCGTTCCAGCGCCTGAAGGCACGCGACCCGAAGGTGCAGGTGCTGGCCTCGGTCGGCGGCTGGGGTGGGTCCGACCCGTTCTTCCACCTCGCCGCGACGGCCGAGGGCCGCGCCGCGTTCGTGAAGCAGGCGAGCGACTGGCTGCGCGCTCACCCCGGCTTCGACGGCCTGGACATCGACTGGGAGCACCCGGGCAACAACGGCGCGTCCAACGGCGTGCAGCTGGGCAGCCCGGCCGACGGCGAGCACTTCGTGCAGCTGCTGCAGGATCTGCGCGCGGGCCTGGACGCGCTGGGCCGCGAGGCCGGCCGGCATTACGCGCTGACCACGGCCATCAATTCTTCGAAGGAACAACTCGCGCGCATGCCCATGGGCCGCGCGGCGGCGTCGCTGGATCTGGTCTTCATGATGACCTACGACTTCACCGGCCCGTGGACGAAGAACGCAGGCAATCACGCTGCGCTGCGCAGTGCCAGGCCTGGCGACGACGCCAGCCTGGAGGCGCAAGTAGCCGGCCTCAAGGCCGCGGGCGTGTCGCCGGCCAAGATGGTGGCCGGCGTGGCCATGTACGGCCGCGGCTTCGCCGGCGTGAAGGCCGACGGCAGCTACGCCAAGCCCTGGCCCAACGAGGACGGCTCGGTCGCCTTCAAGGACATCGCCGCGCTGAAGCAGCAGGGCATGACACCGCAGTTCGACAAGCGCACGCAGTCCTGGGCCATGGTGGGCGGCGGCCGCTTCGTCGGCTACGACGACCCGCGCGCGGTGCGTGCCAAGGTGGCGTTCGCGAAGAAGGCGGGCCTGGCCGGCGTGTTCGCGTGGGAGCTGAGCCAGGACAACGGCGAGATCCTGGGCGCGATGAACGCGATGCGGCCGTGAGCCGGCGCATCGCGTCGGTGGATGCGCTGCGCGGCCTGGCCGTCGCGGCCATGCTGCTGGTCAACAACCCGGGCGATTGGGGCCATGTATACGCGCCGCTGGAGCATGCCGCCTGGCACGGCTTCACGCCGACCGACCTGATCTTCCCGTTCTTCCTCTTCATCGTCGGCGTGTCCGCCGCGCTGGCGCTCGGGCCGCGTGTGGATGCGGGCGCCCCGCTGGGGCCGGTGCGCGCGGCCGTCGTGCAGCGCGGGCTGCGCATCGTGGCGCTGGGCCTCGTGCTGCACGCGCTGGCCTGGTGGCTGATGCACAAGCCGGAGTTTCGCGTGCTGGGCGTGCTGCAGCGCATCGGCCTGTGCTTCATCGCCGCCGGACTGGTGGCATTGGGCCTGCGCGCCCGCGGGCAGTGGGTGCTGTTCGTGGCGCTGCTGGCCGGCTACGGCGCGCTGCTGCTGACGGGGCCGACGCTGGAGAAGCTCGGCAGCCTGGCCCAGCGCGTGGACACGGCCGTGCTGGGCCGTTTCGCCTACGAATGGGACCCGGTCACGCGCATCGCCTTCGACCCCGAGGGCCTGCTGTCCACGCTGGGCGCGCTGGCGACGACGCTGTTCGGTGTGCTGTGCGGCGGCCTGCTGCGCCGCGGGCAGGTGCGCGGCCTGCTGCTGAGCGGCATTGCCGCAGCGCTGGTGGGCTGGTGGTGGTCGGCCTGGCTGCCGTGGAACAAGCAGCTGTGGACGCCGTCCTTCGTGCTGTGGACCGGTGGCCTGGCCGCTGTGGCGCTGGCCGCTGCGCACGAGTGGGTGGACCGGCGCGGTCACCGGCCCTGGGGCCGTGCCTTCGGGCTCAACGCGATCGGCGCCTACGCCGGGGCCTGGATGTGCACCGTGCTGCTGGCCGCCACGGGCTGGATGGAGCCGCTGTACCGCGGCGTGTTCGGCCCGCTGGGCCGCTTCGTGGGGCCGGAGGGCCAGTCGCTGAGCTTCGCCGTGGCCTTCGTGGCCGTCTGGGCCGTCATCGTCTGGGCGCTGGACCGGCGCGGCTGGTACTGGAAGATCTGACACGCGAGCCGCCATGAGCGACGACGAGCCGTTCGCGCTGCGCATGCCGCCGGACATCCGCTCCGTGCGGATCGGCGAGCACACGGTCGTCTTCATCGACGACTTCCTGCAGGACCCGCAGGCCCTCGTCGAGGCGGCCAGCCGCGCCCGCTTCGAACCCTGCCCCGGCGCCGACGAGAAGCGCGGTTACCCCGGCATCCGCGCGCCGGTGCCATCGGCCTATTCCGAAAGCCTGACGGCGCTGCTGGACCCGCTGATCAAGGTCAACTTCGGCGTGCCCGAGGCCCTGCCGGTAAAGAAGACGCCCTGCGCCTTCTCGCTGACCACCGTGGCGCCAAGCGAGCTGGGGCCGCTGCAGCGCATACCGCATTTCGACGCCAGCACGCCGCACTACATGGCCGTGCTGCTCTACCTATGCGACGAGCAGCAGGGCGGCACGGCGTTCTATCGCCACCGCGCCACGGGCCTGCAGCAGATCACCGCCGCGAACCGCGAGCGCTACGGGGCCGCGGTCTACGGCGAGGTCGATCGCCGGCCCGCGCCGCCGCGCTATTTCGACGACTCCGACGAGCACTTCGAGTTCCTCGGCATGATGCCGGCGCGCTTCAACCGCCTGGTGATCTATCGTGGCAGCCTGCTGCACTCGGCCATCGTCAACCCGCAGCGCGGCCTGGGAAGCGACCCGCGTACGGGTCGGTTGACGGTCAACACCTTCTACGACTTCTAGGAAGGGGCTGCGACACCCGCGCGGGCCGGGGCTGTCGCCAACCCGCAGGGGTTTTGCAGACCCTTCCTGGCCCCGGCACGGCCACCGGGCTTCGCCCGCGCAGTGCTGCGCCTGCCGCGCCAGAAAAAAAGCCCGGCGGCTGCCGGGCTTGAAGGGGAGGAGACAAGGGGACGTCGGGGTCAGAACTTGGCGGTCAGGCCCAGCTTGTAGGTCGTCTCGCCCTTGAACGACCAGGCCGGGAAGCCGGCGCGCAGCGGGTCCTTGATGGCCGTGTTGCTGGCGGCCGCGGCGCCGTACTGGATGTCGTCCTGCTTGGTCAGGTTGACGGCATCCAGGCTCAGCTTCAGCCACTTGTTGATGTTCCAGCCGAAGGAGGCGTCCAGCGTGCCGAAGCTGGCATGCATGCGGTTGCCGTACCAGAACGCGCCCTCGCGGATCATGTACTTCGAGCGCCAGTTGTAGGCCAGGCGGCCGAAGTAGGTCTCGTTCTCGTAGTAGCCGACCAGGTTGACGTTGTGCTTGGAGGCCTGGGTGAACAGGTTCAACCCGTCCAGGAAGCTGCTGCCGGGGGCCTTGCCTTCGGTGAAGGTGTAGTTGCCGCTGACGCCGAAGCCATTGCTGAAGCCGTGGTTGACCTGCAGCTCCAGGCCGCGGATGGTGCCGCCACCGGCGTTCTGGAAGCTCTGGACTGTCCAGTTGTCCACCTTCGTCAGCGGGTCGACCAGGCCGACCTTCTGGTTCTGCAGGACGTTGGCGACGACGAAGTTGGAGATGTCCTTCAGGAAGTAGGTCGCCGACAGCAGATTGCCCTTGCCGTAGTAGTACTCCAGGCTGAGATCGGCCTGGCTGGACTTCATGGGCTTGAGGCCGACGTTGCCGACGGTCCAGGTCTCGTTGTTCGGCCGGTCGTCGTTGTAGCCGGACACCGTCACGCCGAACATGTTGGCGAAGTTCGGGCGGGTGATGGCCTGGGACGCCGTGGCGCGCAGCACCAGGTCCTTGCGCAGGTCGAAGGCGATGTTGAGGCTGGGCAGCACGTCGTTGTAGGTGGAGTCCGTGGACGCCGTGGTCTTGGCCCAGTTCTGGTTGCCGGAGTAGGCGTCGGCCGGCGTCGTGCCGTCGAACTTGTAGCCGGTGCTGGTGACCTTGGTCGAGATGTAGCGCAGGCCGAAGTTGCCGCGCACGCCCTCGGTGTCGAACTCGAACATGCCGTAGGCCGAGCGGTTCTTCTCGTTCAGCTCGCCGTAGCCCGAACGATCTTCCACCCAGGAGCCGATGCTCTTGGAAGTGTTGTTCAACATGGCGCTGATGTCGGGGCGCGGAACCGACCAGCTGGCCACGTTCACCGAGCCGCTGAACAGTGTGTTGGTGTTGGTCAGCGCATTGATGCCGTCACCGTCCTGGATGAGTCCAACGCTCCAGATCGGGCGGAAGCTGCGCTTCTCGAAGGTATGGTCAGCCAGACGGACACCGGTCTTGAAGGCGCTGATGACGCCCCAATCCAGATTGAAGGTCGCGTCGAACTGGCCGAACTTCTCCTTGTCCTTGTTCGGGCCGGAAGACGTGGCCCATGACCTGGCCGCCAGCTGCGTCGGCAGAGCGCTCAGGCCCCAGGACTGGTTGGACGTCGGGTTGATCTCGATCTCGTGACCGGTGGCGTCGATCGTGCCTTGCCAGTTCGGGCGGTTGAAGACGTTGCTCCAGGAATTGGTCTGGTAGTTGGTCGTGATGGACGTGCCACCCTTGGCGCTGGTGTCGCCGAGCACGACGTCGAACTTGGCGTTGTCGAGCTTGTAGTGGGCATCCGCCACGACGCTGTTCGAATCCATGCTGGCACCACGGGCCCAGACTTGGAAGAAGCGGTTCTGCAGCGGATTGGCGGCCGTCGTCGTGCTGTGCAGGCACATGCCGTTCGGGTTGAAGATCGACTCGACAGCGGTATTGCGCTGGTCGCAGTTCGGGTCGTGCATCAGGTAGTCGCTGGTGTTGGAGCTGTTGGCGTCCAGCTTCATCTTCAGCACGTTCAGGCCCAGCTCCAGACCCTCGACCGGGCGCGCCTGCAGTGCGACGTTGAGCGACGTGCGCTTGCGCTCCTGAATGAAGGCGGTGGGGGCCACGTCGCTGTTCCAGCGGCTGTCGGACTCGACGCCGTTGCGGATGTAGTTGCCCTTGGAGATGCCGGCGGCCACCAGGGCGCCGAAGCGGCGGTCAGCGGTGCGCCAGCTGTAGAGGCCGGAAACCTCCTTCTCGGGCTCGCTGATGGAACTGTGGCTGTAGTGCGTGCTCAGGAAGACGGTGTTGGGGTCCAGATCCAGCGGCTTGCGGGTCTTGACGATCACGGTGCCGCCGATGCCGCCTTCGGTCAGGTTGGCCTGCGACGACTTGTAGACCTCCATGCCGCCGATCATTTCAGCGGGCAGCAGCGAGTAGTTGAACGAGCGGTCGATGTCCATCTGGTCGTACCAGCCGGTGGACGCGACGGTCTGGCCGTTCAGCGTGGTGTAGGTCATCTGCGGGTCGGAGCCGCGGATGGACACGGACGCGCCCTGTCCGAATGCGCGGCCGACGGACACGCCGGGGATGCGGCCCAGCGCCTGGCCCACGTCGGAGTCGGGCAGCTTGCCCACGTCTTCGGCCGACACGGCGTCGACGACGGCGCTGGCGTTCTTCTTGATCACCGCGGCGCTTTGCAGCGAGGCGCGGATGCCGGTGACGACGACTTGCTCCAGCTGGGTGGATGCGGGTGCCTCCTGTGCCTGGACGGCGAATGCCGCGCCCAGCAGTGACAGCGAGACGGCTGCTGCGATGGGGGTCTGCTTGACCTTCATGATCTCTGGTTCCTCGTTGTGGCCGGTGGTTCGATGCGGAGGTGGTGGTGGCCTGCCTGCATACCACCTCAAGTCCGGTTTGCTTCGATCACGCGGTGAACGATATGCAACCAGTGCAATGCCACTATAGGTATCGATAAATCCACTTAGCTACCAATTGTGAGTGGGTAGTTTCCCGGGTGGCTTAGGTGTTCCATGGGAAGAGGGCGGGTTTTCTCTGTGATTGCCCCGCCTTGGTGCGCCAACTGGTATTGGATTGGGATTGAGTTTTTGCCAGAATCCTGTTGTTCACCAGCGACGCAGACGACACCAGACGCAGGGCTTGGCGCTGACATCGGGTGGCTGGTATGTTGGTGGCCTTGTCTTGGAGGGCGTGGATGCGAGGATCGAATGGCCGGCGATGAGGCGCCCTCAGCGGGCATGACTCCGGTTGAAAGCTGGCCGGCCACGGACGGGCCGGACCTGCGCCAGCGGCTGGAACAGCGTGCCGAACCGGTGCTGCTGAAGGGGCTGCTGAGCCACTGGCCCGCCGTCGAGGCGGGGCGTGCCGCCGTGCTGGGGATCTGCGACTACCTCGCCCGTTTCGACCGCGGCGCAGAGGTCATCGCCACCAAGACCCGCGCGGCGGCGCGGGGCGTCATGGGCTACAACGACACGCTGACCGACTTCGCCTTCGTGAAGGCGCGCATGCGGCTGCCGGAGTTCATGGCCAACCTGGCTGCCTACCTGCCCGTCGACGGTGCGCCGGCCATCGCCGCGCAGTGCGCCAAGGTCAGCGAGGTCATCCCCGGATTCCTGGACGAGAACCCGCTGCAGGCGCTGCCCGGCGTCGTGCCCAACTTCTGGCTGGGCAATGCGCTGACGGTGCCGGTGCATCACGACCATCCGTACAACCTGGCCTGCGTGGTGGCCGGGCGGCGGCGCTTCACGCTGTTCCCGCCCGATCAGGTGGGCAATCTCTACATCGGCCCGCTGGAGCACACGCCATCGGGCGCGCCCATCTCGGTCGTGCATCCCAAGGCGCCTGATTACGAGCGCTATCCGCGCTACCGCGAGGCGCTGGCTGCGGCCCGCGCCGCCGAGATGGCGCCGGGCGATGCGCTCTACATCCCGCCGCTGTGGTTCCACCAGGTCGAGGCGCTGGAGAAGGTCAACCTGCTCGTGAACTACTGGTGGCCTGTCGTGGGGCTCCCCGGCGACGCTCAGCTGCCCGCGCCGGTCGCCACGCTGATGCAGGCCATCCGGGTGCTGAACGCGCTGCCGGCGGCGCAGCGCGACGCCTGGGCGGCGATGTTCGAGCACTACGTCGTGCAGCGCGACCTCGACCCCACCGCCCACATCCCCGAACCCTGGCACGGCGTGCTGGCGCGGCGGCGTTGATCGGAGTGCCATGCAGCCGATGAAGGAACTGACCGGCCTGACGCGCGATCGCTTCGAGCGCGACGTGGTGCCGGCGTACGAGCCGGTGGTGATGCGCGGTGTGGTGGCGCACTGGCCGCTGGTGGCGCAGGGCCGGGCGGGGCTGGAGCCCTGCCTGCAGTACCTGATGGGTTTCGACGGCGGCCAGCCGGTGGACGCCGTGCTGGCCAGGCCCGAACCCACGCGGGCCTTCAGCTACAAGCCCGGGCTGGACGGCTTCAACTTCACGCACGACAAGCGGCCCTACGCCGCGCTGTTCGAGCAGCTCTGGCGCTACAGCCACTTTCCCGAGCCGCCCAGCCTCGCGGCCCAGAGCGCGCTCGTGTCGGACGCCTTGCCAGGCCTGGATCGCGCGAATGCGCTGCCGCTGCTGGACGCCGCCGTGGCGCCGCGCATCTGGATCGGCAACCGTGCCACGGTGCCTGCGCACTTCGACGATTCGCACAACATCGCCTGCGTCGCGGCGGGCCGGCGACGCTTCACGCTGCTGCCGCCGCAATGCGCGCCGCTGCTCTACCTGGGCCCGCCTGACTACGCGCCCACGCCGGCGCCGATGTCGGTCGTGCCCGACCTGCACCGGGCCGACCCGGCGCGCTTTCCCCTCGTGGCGCAAGCGCTGGAGCAGGCCGTCGTGGCCGAGTTGGAGCCGGGTGATGCGATCTACATCCCGCCGCTGTGGTTCCACCAGGTCGAGGCGTTGGCGCCGGACCTGAACATCCTGATGAACTACTGGTGGCGCCCGCTGGCCGCACCGCAGCGGCCGGACGACCTGCACCTGGCTGCGATGCGGCTGGCCATGCTGGCGCTGCGCCATCTGCCGGAGGGCGAGCGCGAGGGCTGGCGGGCCTTGTTCGGGCACTACGTGTTCGGCGCCCGTGGCGAGGTGCTGGCGCACATCCCGCCAGGGCAGCGCCACCTGTTCGGCGACATCGACGCGGCACAGGATGCCGCGCAGCGCCAGGACCTGGTGGGCCGGCTGAAACGCGCGGCGGATGGTGACGGCGGGGTCGGCTGAGCTACCAGGTGTAGATCTGCAGTGCCTTGTCGGCGACACCCGGCGGGATGTCGGCCAGCAGCGCGCGGTGGTCGGGGAAGTTGCTGGCGCTGCGGGCAATGAAGTCGTCCACCGCGGCCAGGTTATGGCGGGCCTGGTGCGTCGTGGGCGGCTGCAGGTCGTTCGGGTCGGGAAAGATGCCCATGCCGGCCAGCAGCGCGTACCAGGACACGGTGGGGTAGCCGCCGCCGAAGCGCCCGGCCTTCAGCGCCGCCACCAGCGGCTTGCGCGACAGCCACGTCATCAACACGCCCTGCAGCGACTCCGAGAGGTGCATGTTCTCGGCGTTCTCGCGCCAGTAGGCGGTGTCGGTGCGGGAGTTGGTCTTGTAGTGCGCCACGATGTAGTCGCGCGTGTTGTCGAAGCGCCGGCGCATGGCCTCGTTGAACTGGTCCTGCGCCGAGGTGCCGAGGTCGCCCTTCTCCAGCGCCTCCACCAGCATGGACGCCGTGACCTGCACGAACAGCAGTGCCGTGGCCTCCAGCGGCTCGATGAAGCCTTGCGACAGGCCCACGGCCACGCAGTTGCGGTTCCAGACCTTGGCCATGCGGCCCACGCGCATCTTGAGGTGACGCGCGGGGACGTCGGCATCCAGCAGGCCAAGGTGGGCGCGCAGCTCGGTCTCTGCTTCGTCCGCCGAGCAGTGGGCGCTGCTGTAGACGTAGCCGTTGCCCTGGCGCTGGGTGAGCGGGATCTTCCATGCCCAGCCGTGGCGCAGCGCGGTGGACACGGTCTGCGACTCGAGGGGGCCGTCCAGCGGCGTGGGCAGGGCGACGGCCGCGTCGTTGAACAGGTTCTCGCCGAAACCGATGAAAGGCGTCTGCAAGGCCTTGCCGGTCAGCAGCGAGGCGAAGCCGGTGCAGTCGACGAAGAAGTCGGCCGCCAGCGTCTCGCCGTCGTCGAGCTGCAGGCGGTCGATGTCGCCGCGCTCGTTCAGCAGCACCTGCGTGACGTGGCGCTGCAGGTGGGTCACGCCGCGCTGCACCGCTTTGGCGGCGAGGAACTGACCCAGCAGCGTGGCGTCGAAGTGGTAGCCGTACCAGACGTCAAACGGGAAGTTGGTGTTGGCGCGCGGGCCCTTGGCCTGGCGGCCGAGCGTGGCGGAGATGAAGAATCGATCGGGGTGGGCATACACGTCTGCCCCTTCCAGCCGGGCATGCACGTTGTCCACGAAGGGATGCATGGTCATGTTGTCCAGCATCGACACGAACGGGTGGAAGTAGCGCTCGAAACCCGGCTTGGTGGACCAGCCCTCGAACGTGATGCCGCTCTTGTAGGTGGCATTGCAGGCGGGCATCCACTCCGACTCTTCGATGCCCAGGACCTCGAAGAAGCGACGCAGCCAGGGCGTGGAGCCCTCGCCCACGCCGATGATGCCGACCTGGGGAGACTCCAGCACCGTCACCTTCAGCCGCGGACCGTAGGCGGTGGTGGCCAGCATCAGCGCCGTCATCCAGCCGGCCGAGCCGCCGCCGACCACGCAGATGTGCTTCACGGGTGGTGGCACGTCCGTGCTGCCTCCGAGCGGACGCGCGGCGATGTACTGGTCGATGAGGGTGGCGGTGTCGCTCATGGGGCGCCTGAATGAATGAAGGGGAACGTGTGATGCACGTTCCCCTTCGATTGTGGTCAGCGGCGGCCACGGCCGGAGCCCGAGAGTTCCAGCAGTGGCAGCGGCGATCAGTACTTGATGCGGGCGGTCAGGTAGAACTGGCGGCCATTCTTGTAGAACGCACGCGGCTGGTCGGCCGTGGCGTAGTACTTCAGGATGGGGTCGTTCAGGTTCTGCGCATCCAGGCTCACGGCGAAGTGCTCGTTGAGCTTGTAGCCCAGCGAGGCCGACAGTACGCCCGAACCCTTCTGGAAGTAGTCCGTACCGCGGTCCTGGCCGACGAAGATGTCGTCGGTGTAGCCGTAGTTCACGCGGGCCGAGAACTGGTCGTTCTCGAAGAAGCCGCCCAGGTTGAACGAGTTCTTGACGTTGCCGCGCAGCACGTGGCCATCCTGGTCGTGACCCTTGGCCAGCGTGTAGTTGGCGCTGACGCCAAAGTTGTTGGCGATGGGGGTCTCGAACGCGAACTCCAGACCGTAGACCGACGCCTGGGTGTTGGTCGGGTAGTAGATGTCGTAGTTGCGATAGACCAGTTGATCCTTCAGGCCGGTCGGGTTGACCGAGCTCAGCAGGGCCGGCAACGTGGTCGAGCGCACCTTGTCCTTGATGTAGCCGTCCAGGCCCATGTAGAACGCGCCGGCCGACACGAAGGCGCGCGGCGCGAAATACCACTCCAGGTTGCCGTCGATGTTGTTGGAGCGGATCGGGGCCAAGTCAGGATTGCCGGATGAACCCCAGCCGTTGCCGGTGTCTTCCAGGTTTTTCGGATCGTGCTTGTCCAGGTAGCCCGACAGCGCGGTGTAGTCGGCACGGGTGAGGGTGCGGCTGACGGCGAGGCGCGCGACGATGCTCTTGGTCACGTCCAGGCGGATGCTGGCGCTGGGCAGCACGTCGGTGTAGCTGCTGCTGGAAGTGGTGCCCACGTAGTCGCCGAACGCGGACGAGATCGTCGGCTTCGTCGAGTCGCCCGGCAGGACCGGGCGCATGGAGCCGGCGTCCTGCTTGGTGCGAACCAGCCGCAGGCCGATGTTGCCGCTCCAGGCCTCGCCCTCCAGGTTGCCCTGCAGGTAGCCGGCGGTCGTCGTTTCCTTGACGCTGTATTCCAGGTTCGGGTAGCGACGGGTGACCGGATCACGGTTGGTGATCTTGGCGTTGTAGGCCGCCAGTGCATCGGCCGGGATGTAGGCGATGTTGGTCGGGAATCCGCTGCCGAGGCCGCTGCCGAAGTTGCCCGGGTAGTTGCCGCTGAAGGCCGGCACGGTGTAGGGCGAGAGCTGCGGCGCGTCCGCGCCGCTTGCGTCTGCGCAAGCGCTGGCCTTGCTCCAGTCCCAGGGGCCGACGCGGTACGGCGTGCCTGTGGCGCAGCCAGGACCTTGGCTGATGATGGGGCCGGTGTAGCGCTTGTGCTCAGCACCGCGTGCGCCGAACTGCAGGCTCTTGAGGGCGCCGGCGTCGAGCGTGTACTCGGCGTCCACCTGCGCCCAGGACTCCTTGTCGTTCACGACGACGTTCTGGGTGCCGAAGATCCAGTCGAAGTTCTGATAGCTGTTGTTGGTCAGCGAGAAGGCGGGGGCGCTGCCCGTGCCCTTGAGGTCGAATCCGGAGCCGCTCGACGTGATGTGGGACTCGAGCACGTCCTGGCTGCCCGTCTTGCCCTTGCCGGTGGAAGAACCGACGTTGGCCGTCAGGCGCAGTGCGTCGTTGACTTTCCAGCCGCCGTCCAGGCTCAGGAAGTTGGCCGAGGCCGAGGCCTGGCGCGAGATCTGGTCGTAGTAGCCGTTGTTGGTAGGCGTGGCGAAGGTGTAGTGCGCGCTGACCAGCGTGTTGTTGACGACCTTGTAGTCGGTCATCGTTGCGGCGTTTAGGTTCGCCGGGATGGCCGACAGCAGGAAGTTGCGGTTGTAGTTGTCCGCGTCCATCTTGGACGAGAACCCCGTCAGCGTCAGGTCGACGTCCTTGGTGGGCTTGAACTCGGCGCGGATCAGGCCGCCCTTGCGCTCGCGCTCTTGCGTGAAATAGGCGGAGCCGAGCATGTTCGGCGCCTTCACACCTTCCAGATCAGGGTGGGCGGCGATCAAGGCGGCGGCGTTGGCGCCGGTGCCCTTGCCCGTGAGCGTCTCATACGTGGCGATGTGGCCGTCTTGAGCAATGACTTCGACGCCGTCTCGACGCAGGTGGCGCTTTTCGGAGAACGCCTGCACCAGGACGCCGAAGGTCTTGTCTTCATTCTTGAAGTTGACCAGCGCGCTGAACTGCGGGTCGGTCTTGCCCGGCAGGCTGGCGTAAACCGCGCCCACGCCGGCTTCAAAAGTCAGCGCCTTCGCAAAGTCCAGAGGCTTGCGGGTGATGATGTTCACCGATCCCGCCGAGCCGCCCTCGACCAGGGAGGCTTGAGAGTTCTTGTGCACTTCGACGCGGCTGACCAGTTCCGACGGCAGCAGCGAGTAGCTGACGCTGCGGCCGACGCCGGCGCCGGTCTGATCGAGAACGAACCAGTCGCCGTTGGCGATGCCGTGACCGTCCAGCAGCGTCTGCGTCAGGCTGGGGTTGGTGCCGCGCAGACCCACGCGATCGCGCTCGTCAAAGCCGCCGGAACCGCCCGCCGGGCTGTTCAGGATGGTGACGCCGGGAACGCGGGCCAGCGAGTCGGCCACGTTCTTGTCGGGCATCTTGCCGATGTCTTCGGCCGAGATGACGTCGATGTGCGTGTCGGCGTTCCGCTTGACGCTCAGCGACTTCTCCTGCGATGCGCGGATGCCGGTCACGGTGACCATGTCCAGCTGCTGGGTTGCGGGCGCCTCCTGTTGCTGCGCCATGGCGGCGCTGCTGGCGCCGAGCAGTGCGATGAACACCGCCTGCGAGATGGGAGTCTGCTTGACCTTCATGAACTGATCCTCGTTGTGGCCAATGAAATCGGTCGGGCGGTGGTGCGTCCCCTGGTTGGTCTGCATACCACCTTGAGTCCGGTTGCGGCCGCTTTTCGAGTTGTCGCAGCTCTGCATCCCAGTGTGACACCACTGTAATGCGCGATAACGCCACTTTGCTACCAGTATCGACTGCGGAGTTTCCCGAGTGGGCGTCCTGAAGTGCGTGTGAAATAACGCTTTTACTGGGAGGGAGGGCGCTTTTGCCCTCTGGATATTGGTCTTTGATTGGCATCTTTCCCGTGGCTGTCAAATGTTGCGCGTCGGCTACGTTTGGTGTGCCGCGAGGTGGTCGGGGCTTGACGGGGTGGCCTGCTGGTCTCCCGGTTGCCTTGCTCTGGTGCTGAACTGGTCCTGAAGGCCGGTTGGCGCGTATGCGAGGCGCTGGTTTGTTGGCCGAGAGGCGTTTTCGCGATGCGGCTAGGCCTCTGCCGGCGTGGTTTCGGGCGGCGTTGTGCGTCGCATCTCGGGCGTGTCGATCGCCGCGCGGCAATCGCCGGATATCCAGGGGCATTGGCGCGAGGCTGTGTTCTTCTTGCGTGCCGCTGTTGCGCCCCACTCGGCCTGTGCTATAGTTGCGGGCTTGCCTCAGGAGGGGTGGCCGAGTGGTTAAAGGCAGCAGACTGTAAATCTGCCCGCATAGCGTACGCTGGTTCGAATCCAGCCTCCTCCACCAAAGCTTGCGCTTGCAAGCAGAGGTCAAGAGCTCCCAGGGCGGGAGTAGTTCAATGGTAGAACCTTAGCCTTCCAAGCTAATGACACGGGTTCGATTCCCGTTTCCCGCTCCATCCGAGTGGCTTGGTCGGCGAGCGTCGATACCGGTTTGCCGGCCAGCGGTTCAGCAATGAGCTTGGCGTCAAACCCGTGCCGATGCCCATGTGGCTCAGTGGTAGAGCACTCCCTTGGTAAGGGAGAGGTCACGCGTTCGATCCGCGTCATGGGCACCACCCTTTCTTTTTTCTACTCGTCTCAACGGGTTCGCCTCAGGAGCGCAAGATGGCAAAAGGCAAGTTTGAACGGACCAAGCCGCACGTGAACGTGGGCACGATCGGTCACGTGGACCACGGCAAGACGACGCTGACGGCAGCGATCGCGACCGTGCTGTCCAAGAAGTTCGGTGGCGAGGCCAAGGCCTACGACCAGATCGACGCGGCTCCGGAAGAAAAGGCCCGCGGCATCACGATCAACACCGCGCACGTCGAATACGAGACGGCCAACCGCCACTACGCGCACGTTGACTGCCCCGGCCACGCCGACTACGTCAAGAACATGATCACCGGTGCCGCCCAGATGGACGGCGCCATCCTGGTGTGCTCGGCCGCTGACGGCCCGATGCCCCAGACCCGCGAGCACATCCTGCTGGCTCGCCAGGTCGGCGTGAAGTACATCATCGTCTTCCTGAACAAGTGCGACATGGTCGACGACGCCGAGCTGCTCGAGCTGGTCGAAATGGAAGTTCGCGAACTCCTGTCCAAGTACGACTTCCCTGGCGACGACACCCCCATCATCAAGGGTTCGGCCAAGCTGGCCCTGGAAGGCGACACCGGCGACCTGGGCGAACAAGCCATCATGCGCCTGGCCGAAGCCCTGGACACCTACATCCCCCAGCCGGACCGTGCCGTTGACGGCGCCTTCCTGCTGCCGGTGGAAGACGTGTTCTCGATCTCGGGCCGCGGCACCGTCGTGACCGGTCGCGTCGAGCGCGGCATCATCAAGGTCGGCGAAGAAATCGAAATCGTCGGCATCCGCGAAGTCCAGAAGACCACGGTCACGGGCGTCGAAATGTTCCGCAAGCTGCTGGACCAAGGTCAAGCAGGCGACAACGTCGGCATCCTGCTGCGCGGCACCAAGCGTGAAGACGTCGAGCGCGGCCAAGTCCTGGCCAAGCCCGGCACCATCAAGCCCCACACCCACTTCACCGCTGAGATCTACGTTCTGAGCAAGGAAGAGGGCGGCCGCCACACCCCGTTCTTCAACAACTACCGTCCCCAGTTCTACTTCCGCACGACGGACGTGACCGGTGCCGTCGAGCTGCCGAAGGACAAGGAAATGGTCATGCCCGGCGACAACGTCGGCATCACCGTCAAGCTGATCGCGCCGATCGCGATGGAAACCGGCCTGCGCTTCGCCATCCGTGAAGGCGGTCGCACCGTCGGCTCCGGCGTCGTCGCCACGATCCTCGCGTAAGTTTTTTTAAGGCCACAGGGGCATAGCTCAATTGGCAGAGCGTCGGTCTCCAAAACCGAAGGTTGGGGGTTCGAGACCCTCTGCCCCTGCCACCCGCCACTGATCACGGCGGTTGGTTCCCTGGCTAACCAAGCATCGGCCCGCGAGAGAGATCTCGGCGGGCCTTGCTGCTGATGGCTACGGCCTGCGGCAGCGTCCGAAAAGCCGCCTCGATGGCGGCGCGTGAAAGACAAGTGATGGCGAATCCTCCCCAAGTCGAGACCGTGACAAGCGGCGCCGACAAGGCCAAGCTGGCCGCTGCGGTGCTGCTGCTGATCGGCGCGTTGGCGGCCTATTACGGGCTGTCCAAGCAAGGCGCGCTGGTGCAGTGGGCCTCGCTGATCGTGCTGCTGGCCGCTGGTGTAGCTGCTTTCTTCACGTCCGAGCATGGCAAGGCGCTGATCGCCTACGGCCGCGACTCGGTCCGTGAAGTGAAGAAGGTCGTCTGGCCCACGCACAAGGAAGCGCGCCAGATGACCGGCTACGTCTTCGCCTTCGTCGTTGTCATGGCGCTGTTCCTGTGGCTGACGGACAAGACGCTGGAATGGGCGTTGTACGACCTGATCCTTGGCTGGAAGCGCTGAGAAGGAACGAGATGAGCGAAGAGCAAAACGTCGCCGCCGCCGAGGCGCCTGCTGGCCTGCCCAAGCGCTGGTATGTGGTCCACGCCTATTCGGGCATGGAGAAAGCCGTCGAGCGCAACCTGCGTGAGCGCATCGACCGCGCCGGCATGCAGGACAAGTTCGGCCGCATCCTGGTGCCGACCGAGGAGGTTGTCGAGCTCAAGAACGGCAAGAAGGCCGTGACCGAGCGCCGCTTCTTCCCTGGCTACGTACTGGTCGAGATGGCGATGGACGACGAGTCCTGGCACTTGGTGAAGCACACGTCCAAGGTGACGGGCTTCGTCGGTGGTGCGAAGAACCGCCCGGCGCCGATCTCGGAGGCTGAGGTCATGAAGATCGTCAACCAGATGCAGGAAGGCGTCGAGAAGCCCCGGCCCAAGGTCGAATGGACGGTCGGCGAGGTCGTGCGCGTCAAGGAAGGCCCCTTCACCGACTTCAACGGTTCGGTCGAGGAAGTCAACTACGACAAGTCCAAGGTCCGCGTTTCCGTCACGATCTTCGGTCGTGCGACGCCGGTGGAGCTGGATTTCGCGCAGGTCGAGAAAGTTTGAAGAACCGAGAGGTTCGTCAAACTTCGCCGCTGGCCCGTAGGGCTCAAGGCAAAGTCTGAGGCGCTAGAATTGCGGGTTCGGCCGGCGTCCCCTGAACGTCGGCCCGTGATCAGTCTGCAACGAGAGGCGGACAAGAGGAGCAAAGGTAAGGACGCAAGTCCGAGTCCAATGCGCTAGCACTCAGGTGCCCAGGCTTTGCCGCCCGGGCGCTGATTGGAGAAAACATGGCAAAGAAGATTGTCGGCTTCATCAAGCTGCAAGTCGCCGCCGGCAAGGCCAACCCCTCGCCGCCGGTCGGTCCCGCGCTGGGTCAGCGTGGCCTGAACATCATGGAATTCTGCAAGGCGTTCAACGCCCAGACTTCGGGTCCTGGCTTCGAGCCGGGCATGAAGCTGCCGGTGGTCATCACCGCGTTCGCAGACAAGAGCTTCACCTTCGTCATCAAGTCGCCCCCGGCGACCGTGCTGCTGAAGAAGGCCGCCAAGATCGAGAAGGGCTCGCAGCGTCCCCACCTGGACAAGGTCGGCAAGCTGACCCGCGCCCAGCTGGAAGAGATTGCGAAGATCAAGACCAAGGACCTGACGGCTGCCAACGTCGACGCCGCTGTCCGCACCATCGCCGGCTCCGCCCGCTCGATGGGCATCATCGTGGAAGGGGTCTGACATGGCCAAGCTCACCAAGAAGCAAAAGGCGCTGGCTGGCAAGGTCGAATCGACCAAGCTGTACGCGCTGACCGAGGCCCTGGACCTAGTCAAGAGCCTGGCCACCGCCAAGTTCGATGAGTCCATCGACGTCGCCGTGCAACTCGGTATCGATGCCAAGAAGTCGGACCAGGTCGTTCGTGGCGCCGTCGTGCTGCCCAACGGCACCGGCAAGACCAAGCGCGTCGCCGTGTTCGCCCAAGGTGCCAAGGCTGAAGAAGCCCGCGCCGCCGGCGCCGACGTCGTCGGCATGGAAGACCTGGCCGAGCGCGTCAAGGCGGGCGACATGCCCTTCGACGTGGTCATCGCCTCGCCCGACACCATGCGCGTTGTCGGTACCCTGGGTCAGATCCTGGGCCCGCGCGGCCTGATGCCTAACCCCAAGGTTGGCACCGTAACCCCGGACGTCGCCACCGCCGTCAAGAACGCCAAGGCTGGACAGGTCCAGTTCCGCGTCGACAAGGCCGGCATCATCCACGGCACCCTCGGCCGTCGTTCGTTTGACACCGACAAGCTGGAAGGCAACCTGCGCGCGCTGATCGAAGCCCTGAACAAGGCCAAGCCGGCGTCGAGCAAGGGCATCTACCTGCGCAAGGTTGCCGTGTCCTCGACGATGGGCGTCGGCGCCCGCGTCGAAATCGCGTCGATCAACGCTCAGGCCAACGCCGCCTAAGCAACGACATCAGGCCCTGGTGGCCTGAGTCAAAGAATCTGCGCGGGGCGAGTCTGGCCCCGGGCAACAAAGATTGGTGGGGCGCCGACCGGGCAACCGGGCGGCGCGTCATCCAAGACCGCTGGTGGAGACCCCTTAAATCGAAGTTGCCGATCCGTCGGTGATGGAGAACCAGCGCAGATGGCGGTCCCGCTGAAAGGAATTCTTTCCTGACAGATGGTCGCTGAATCCCTGGCGCTCTCGAAGCCGCAAGGCCGAGGGAGCAAATGTGAGGAGTAGACCTTGAGTCTCAATCGCAACGAGAAGGCAGTCGTTGTCTCCGACGTCGCAGCGCAAGCTGCCAAGTCGCAGACGCTGGCGTTGGCCGAGTACCGTGGCCTCACCGTGGAAGCCTTGAACAAGCTGCGCGTCGATGCGCGTGCCAAGGGTGTCTATCTTCACGTGCTGAAGAACACCCTGGCCCGTCGCGCTGTCGCCGGCACCCCGTTCGAAGCGGCTGCGGAGAGCATGGTCGGTCCGCTGATCTACGGCTTTTCGGAAGACGCTGTCGCGGCTGCCAAAGTCATCGCTGACTTTGCCAAGACCAACGACAAGCTCGTCATCAAGGGCGGCGCCTACGGCGGCAAGGCTCTGGACGTCAATGGCGTGAAGGCCCTGGCCAACGTCCCGTCCAAGGAAGTCCTGCTGTCGCAAATCGCTGGCCTGCTCAAGTCGCCGGTGCAGCGCACCGCGGCCGTGCTGGCAGCCCTGGCTCAGCAACGTGGTGGTGGCGCCGAAGCGGCTGCCGAAGCCCCGGCTGCCGCCTGATCGACGACAAATCACGCGTTCACACGCAACCCATCTGTTTTTAGGAAATTAATCATGGCATTCGACAAAGACGCTTTCCTGTCCGCTCTGGACAGCATGACCGTTCTGGAACTGAACGATCTGGTCAAGGCAATTGAAGAGAAGTTCGGCGTGTCCGCCGCTTCGATGGCTGCTCCGGCTGCCGGTGGCGCTGGCGGCGGTGCTGCTGCTGCTGCTGAAGAGAAGACCGAATTCAACGTCGTGCTGGTCGAAGCCGGCGCGCAGAAGGTCGGCGTCATCAAGGCCGTCCGCGAAATCACCGGCCTGGGCCTCAAGGAAGCCAAGGACCTGGTCGACGGCGCTCCGAAGAACGTCAAGGAAGGCGTGTCCAAGGCTGACGGCGAAGCCGCTGTCAAGAAGCTGGTGGAAGCCGGCGCCAAGGCTGAGCTGAAGTAATTCGTACGGCGCTCGGCTACTGCGCCGGACGATCTCGGGCCTTCGATGCTCACCGCACGTCAGTGCGGTTGCGCGTCTCAGACCCGACCTCGACCGGCTCGCGACGCCGCGCGCCGCACGAATCTGGGTTTGCCTGGATTCAAAAAGGGGTTGCCGACAGGCATCCCCTTTTTCGTCTTTACGGGTATCTCCCCGTAGAGAACAGTTGAAAGAACCGTGCGCGGTATGATGCGCGGTTCTTTCACGTGTTCTCTGATCCGACTGCAGAGAACCAGTTTGGTCGGACTTTGGTGCAATGCCAGAGTTGTCCGCCAGCGGTTGGTAGTGGCCAACCACCAAGCTAGGCAGCCGCCCGTTCCGGGTGTGTGAGCCAGCCAGTCGCCGACGCGGTGCGTCCCACGGCCGGGGGCGCACTCGACACGGAGTGTTTATGGCGCAAGCAACCCCCTACAGCTACACCGAGCGCAAGCGGATCCGCAAGAGCTTCGGCAAGCGCGAGAGCGTTCTCAACGTTCCCTATCTGCTCACGATGCAGAAGGACAGCTACGTGGCCTTCCTGCAGAAGGACGTGGCCCCCGCCAAACGCAAGCCTGAAGGGCTGCAGGCGGCTTTTCTGTCGGCGTTCCCGATTGTTTCGCACAACGGTTTCGTCGAGATGAAGTTCCTCGAGTTCAACATCGCCAAGCCGCCGTTTGACACCCGTGAGTGCCAACAGCGTGGGTTGACCTATGCAGCCGCCGTGCGCGCGCGCCTGCAGATGATCATCTATGACCGTGAATCGCCCCAGGCGAAGACTGTCAAGGAAATCAAGGAACAAGAGGTCTACATGGGCGAAGTGCCCCTGATGACCGACTACGGCTCCTTCATCGTCAACGGTACCGAGCGCGTCATCGTGTCGCAGCTGCACCGTTCGCCGGGCGTGTTCTTCGAGCACGACAAGGGCAAGACGCACTCGTCGGGCAAGCTGCTGTTCAGCGCCCGCATCATTCCTTACCGCGGCTCCTGGCTCGACTTCGAGTTCGACCCGAAGGACATCCTGTACTTCCGCGTCGACCGCCGCCGCAAGATGCCGGTCACGATCCTGCTGAAGGCCATCGGCCTGAACCCCGAGCAGATCCTGGCCCACTTCTTCGTGTTCGACAACTTCCGCCTGATGGACGTTGGCGCGCAGCTCGAATTCGTCGCCGACCGCCTGAAGGGCGAAGTCGCCCGCTTCGACATCGTCGACAAGAGCGGTGCCGTCATCGTCGAGAAGGACAAGCGCATCACGGCCCGCCACGTGCGCCAGCTGGAGCAGTCCGGCACGCAGCACATCTCGGTGCCCGAGGACTTCCTGGTCGGCCGTGTGCTGGCCAAGAACATGATCGACGCCGATACCGGCGAAATCATCGCCAAGGCCAACGACGAGCTGACCGACGCGCTGCTGAAGAAGCTGCGCCAGGCCGGCATCAAGGAAATCCAGTGCCTGTTCACGAACGAACTGGACGAAGGCGCCTACATCTCGCAGACGCTGGCGTCTGACGAGACCGAGACGCAGCTCGCCGCCCGCGTCGCCATCTACCGCATGATGCGCCCCGGCGAGCCGCCGACGGAAGACGCCGTCGAAGCGCTGTTCAACCGCCTGTTCTACAGCACCGACACCTACGACCTGAGCCGCGTCGGCCGCATGAAGTTCAACGCGCGTGTCGGCCGTGACACGCCGGAAGGCGCGATGAACCTGTCCAACGAGGACATCCTTGACGTCGTCAAGATCCTCGTCGAGCTGCGCAATGGCCGCGGCGAAGTGGACGACATCGACCACCTGGGCAACCGCCGCGTGCGTTGCGTGGGCGAACTGGCCGAAAACCAGTACCGCTCGGGCCTCGCCCGCATCGAGAAGGCCGTCAAGGAGCGTCTGGGCCAGGCCGAGACCGAAGCCCTGATGCCGCACGACCTGATCAACTCCAAGCCGATCTCTGCGGCGCTGAAGGAGTTCTTCGGTGCGTCGCAGCTGTCGCAGTTCATGGACCAGACCAACCCGCTGTCGGAAATCACGCACAAGCGTCGTGTTTCCGCCCTGGGCCCGGGCGGTCTGACCCGCGAGCGCGCCGGCTTCGAAGTCCGCGACGTGCACCCGACCCACTACGGCCGCGTCTGCCCGATCGAAACGCCGGAAGGCCCGAACATCGGCCTGATCAACTCGCTGGCGCTGTTCGCACAGCTCAACGAGTACGGCTTCCTGGAAACGCCGTACCGTCGCGTGGTGGACGGCAAGGTCACCGACCAGATCGACTACCTGTCCGCCATCGAGGAAGGCAAGTACGTCATCGCCCAGGCCAACGCGACGCTGAACGCCGAAGGTTCGCTGACGGACGAGCTGGTCTCCGCCCGTGAGAACGGCGAATCGGTGCTGACCTCGCCCGAGCGCATCCAGTACATGGACGTGGCGCCGACGCAGATCGTGTCGGTCGCGGCCTCGCTCGTGCCGTTCCTGGAGCACGACGACGCGAACCGCGCGTTGATGGGCGCCAACATGCAGCGTCAGGCCGTGCCGGTGCTGCGCCCCGAGAAGGCTTTCGTCGGTACGGGCGTCGAGCGCGTCGCCGCGAAGGACTCGGGCACGGTGGTCGCGGCTCGCCGTGGCGGCGTGGTCGACTATGTCGACACGAACCGCATCGTGATCCGCGTGAACGATGACGAGACCGTGGCCGGTGAGGTCGGTGTCGACATCTACAACCTGATCAAGTACCAGCGCTCCAACCAGAACACCAATATCCACCAGCGCCCGATCGTGCGCCGTGGCGACAAGGTGGCGGCCGAGGACATCATTGCCGACGGCGCGTCCACCGACATCGGTGAACTGGCCCTGGGCCAGAACATGCTGGTCGCGTTCATGCCGTGGAACGGCTACAACTTCGAAGACTCGATCCTGATCTCGGAACGCGTCATCGCCGAAGACCGCTACACCTCGATCCACATCGAGGAACTGGTGGTCAACGCGCGTGACACCAAGCTGGGTTCGGAAGAAATCACCCGCGACATCCCGAACCTGTCCGAGCAGCAACTGGGCCGTCTGGATGAATCCGGCATCGTCTACATCGGTGCCGAGGTGAACCCGGGCGACGTGCTGGTCGGCAAGGTCACGCCCAAGGGCGAAACGACGCTGACGCCGGAAGAGAAGCTGCTGCGCGCCATCTTCGGCGAGAAGGCTTCGGACGTGAAGGACACGTCGCTGCGTGTCGACCAGGGTACGAGCGGCACCGTCATCGACGTGCAGGTCTTCACCCGTGAAGGCATCCAGCGCGACAAGCGCGCCCAGCAGATCATCGACGACGAGCTCAAGCGCTACCGCCTGGACCTGAACGACCAGCTGCGCATCGTCGAGAGCGACGCCTTCGACCGTATCGAGAAGCTGCTGGTCGGCAAGATCGCCAACGGCGGCCCGCAGAAGATCGCCAAGGGCACGAAGATCGACAAGGAGTACCTGGCTTCGGTCGAGAAGTTCCACTGGTTCGACATCCGTCCGGCCGAGGAAGACGTCGCCAACCAGCTCGAGTCGATCAAGAACTCGCTCGACCAGACGCGTCACAGCTTCGACCTGGCCTTCGAAGAGAAGCGCAAGAAGCTGACGCAGGGCGACGAGCTGCCCGCCGGCGTGCTGAAGATGGTCAAGGTCTACCTGGCCGTCAAGCGCCGCCTGCAGCCTGGCGACAAGATGGCCGGCCGTCACGGCAACAAGGGTGTGGTGTCCAAGGTCACGCCGATCGAAGACATGCCCTACATGGCCGACGGCACGCCCGCGGACATCGTGCTGAACCCGCTGGGCGTCCCGTCGCGGATGAACGTGGGTCAGGTGCTGGAAGTCCACCTGGGCTGGGCCGGCAAGGGTATCGGTCAGCGCATCGGCGACATGCTGCAGCAGCACTCCAAGGTGGCCGAGCTGCGCAAGTTCTTCGACGAGCTCTACAACCAGAGCGGCGGCAAGACCGAGAACATCGATGAGCTGTCCGACGCCGAAGTGCTGGAGATGGCCGAGAACCTGTCCAAGGGCGTGCCCTTCGCGACCCCGGTCTTCGACGGCGCCAAGGAAGAAGAGATCCGCGGCATGCTGAAGCTGGCCTATCCGGACGATATCGCCGCCAAGAAGGGGCTGACGGAAACGCGCACCCAGGCCTGGCTGTGCGACGGCCGCACCGGCGAGCAGTTCGAGCGCCCGGTCACCGTCGGCTACATGCACGTGCTGAAGCTGCACCACCTGGTGGACGACAAGATGCACGCCCGCTCGACCGGCCCGTACTCGCTCGTTACGCAGCAACCGCTGGGCGGCAAGGCGCAGTTCGGCGGCCAGCGTTTCGGCGAAATGGAAGTCTGGGCGCTGGAAGCCTACGGCGCCTCGTACATCCTGCAGGAAATGCTGACGGTCAAGTCCGACGACGTGAACGGCCGCACCAAGGTCTACGAAAGCATCGTCAAGGGCGAACACGCCATCGAAGCGGGCATGCCCGAATCGTTCAATGTGCTGGTCAAGGAAATCCGCTCCTTGGGCATCGACATTGAACTGGAACGCAATTAAGGAGCAGATGCATGAAGGGACTACTCGACCTTTTCAAGCAATTCACCCCCGATGAGCATTTCGATGCCATCAAGATCGGCCTGGCATCTCCGGAGAAGATCCGCAGCTGGTCGTTCGGCGAGGTGAAGAAGCCCGAGACCATCAACTACCGCACCTTCAAGCCCGAGCGTGACGGCCTGTTCTGCGCCAAGATCTTTGGCCCGATCAAGGACTACGAGTGCCTGTGCGGCAAGTACAAGCGCCTGAAGCACCGCGGCGTCATCTGCGAGAAGTGCGGCGTCGAAGTCACGCAGACCAAGGTCCGCCGTGACCGCATGGGCCACATCGACCTGGCGGCGCCCTGCGCGCACATCTGGTTCCTGAAGTCGCTGCCGTCGCGTCTGGGCCTGGTGCTCGACATGACGCTGCGCGACATCGAGCGCGTGCTGTACTTCGAAGCCTACGTCGTCGTCGACCCGGGCATGACCCCGCTGAAGAAGTTCTCGATCATGAGCGAGGACGACTACGACGCGAAGCGCATCGAATTCGGCGACGAATTCATCGCGCTGATGGGCGCCGAGGGCATCAAGAAGCTGCTGGAGGAGATGGATCTCGACATCGAGATCGATCGCCTGCGCAACGACATGACCGGCTCCGAGCTCAAGGTCAAGAAGAACTCCAAGCGCCTGAAGGTCATGGAGGCCTTCAAGAAGTCCGGCATCAAGCCGAACTGGATGGTGCTGGACGTGCTGCCCGTGCTGCCGCCGGACCTGCGTCCGCTGGTGCCGCTGGACGGCGGCCGCTTCGCGACCTCCGACCTGAACGACCTCTACCGTCGCGTCATCAACCGCAACAACCGCCTGGCCCGCCTGCTGGAGCTGAAGGCCCCTGAAATCATCGTGCGCAACGAAAAGCGCATGCTGCAGGAAGCCGTCGACTCGCTGCTGGACAACGGCCGCCGCGGCAAGGCGATGACCGGCGCGAACAAGCGTGCCCTCAAGTCGCTGGCCGACATGATCAAGGGCAAGAGCGGTCGCTTCCGTCAGAACCTGCTGGGCAAGCGCGTCGACTACTCGGGTCGTTCGGTCATTACCGTGGGCCCGTACCTCAAGCTGCATCAGTGCGGCCTGCCCAAGCTGATGGCGCTGGAGCTGTTCAAGCCCTTCATCTTCAGCCGTCTCGAAGCCATGGGCATCGCGACGACGATCAAGGCCGCCAAGAAGGAAGTCGAATCCGGCACCCCCGTGGTCTGGGACATCCTGGAAGAGGTCATCAAGGAGCACCCGGTTCTGCTGAACCGCGCCCCGACGCTGCACCGCCTCGGCATCCAGGCCTTCGAGCCCGTGCTGATCGAAGGCAAGGCCATCCAGCTGCACCCGCTCGTCTGCTCGGCCTTCAACGCCGACTTCGACGGTGACCAGATGGCCGTCCACGTGCCGCTGTCGATCGAAGCGCAGATGGAAGCCCGCACGCTGATGCTGGC
The DNA here is from genome assembly GCF_043555985.1 of Pelomonas candidula. Taxonomy (NCBI): domain Bacteria; kingdom Pseudomonadati; phylum Pseudomonadota; class Betaproteobacteria; order Burkholderiales; family Sphaerotilaceae; genus Roseateles; species Pelomonas candidula. The sequence continues at coordinate 36,100 of NZ_JBIGIC010000018.1, forward strand.
CTCCAACAACGTGCTGTTCCCTGCCTCCGGCGAACCGTCCATCGTCCCGTCGCAGGACGTGGTGCTGGGCCTGTACTACGCCACCCGCGAGCGCACGAATGGCAAGGGCGAAGGTCTGATCTTCTCGGACATCCCGGAAGTGATCCGCGCGCTGGAAAACGGCGCCGTCGAAATCACCGCCAAGATCAGCGTGCGCCTGACCGAGTGGACCAAGGACAAGGAAACGGGCGAGTTCGTGCCCGAGACCAAACTGACGGACACGACCGTCGGCCGCGCCCTGCTGTCGGAAATCCTGCCCAAGGGCCTGCCGTTCAGCAACATCAACAAGGCGCTGAAGAAGAAGGAAATCTCGCGTCTCATCAACACGAGCTTCCGCAAGTGCGGCCTGAAGGAAACCGTGGTGCTGGCCGACAAGCTGCTGCAGAGCGGCTTCAAGCTCGCCACGCGCGCCGGCATCTCGATCGCCATCGACGACATGCTGGTGCCCGCTCAGAAGCACACGCTGATCGAGCGCGCCGAGAACGAGGTCAAGGAGATCGAGCAGCAGTACGTCTCGGGTCTCGTGACCGCCGGCGAGCGCTACAACAAGGTCGTGGACATCTGGGGCAAGGCCGGTGACGAAATCGGCAAGAAGATGATGGACCACCTGAAGGTCGAGAAGACGATTGATCGCCACGGCAAGACCGTCGATCAGGAGTCGTTCAACTCGATCTACATGATGGCCGACTCGGGCGCGCGGGGTTCCGCCGCCCAGATTCGCCAGTTGGCCGGCATGCGCGGCCTGATGGCCAAGCCGGACGGCTCCATCATCGAGACGCCCATCACGGCGAACTTCCGTGAAGGTCTGAACGTGTTGCAGTACTTCATCTCCACCCACGGCGCCCGTAAGGGCCTGGCGGACACGGCGTTGAAGACCGCGAACTCGGGCTACCTGACGCGTCGTCTGGTCGACGTGACCCAGGACCTGGTCGTCATCGAAGACGATTGCGGCACCGACAACGGCATGGCCATGCGCGCCCTGGTCGAAGGCGGTGAAGTCATCGAATCCCTGCGCGACCGCGTGCTGGGCCGCGTGACCGCCATCGACGTCGTCCACCCCGAGACGCAAGCCTCGCTGCTGGCTGCCGGCAAGATGCTGGACGAAGACACCCTCGACGTGCTGGAACAGGCCGGCGTGGACGAGATCAAGGTTCGCACGCCGCTGACCTGCGGCACGCGCTTCGGCCTGTGCGCCAAGTGCTATGGCCGTGACCTCGGCCGTGGCGGTCTGGTCAATACGGGTGAGGCCGTGGGCGTCATCGCCGCGCAGTCCATCGGTGAACCGGGCACGCAGCTGACGATGCGGACGTTCCACATCGGCGGCGCCGCGTCGCGCGCTGCCGTGGCCTCGAGCGTCGAAGCCAAGTCGGACGGCATCATCGGCTTCAACGCCACGATGCGCTACGTGACCAACGGCAAGGGTGAACTGGTCGTGATTTCCCGCTCCGGCGAGATCATCATTGCCGACCCGCACGGCCGCGAGCGCGAGCGTCACAAGGTGCCGTACGGCGCCGTGCTGAACATCAAGGCCAGCCAGGTCATCAAGGCCGGGCTGGTGCTCGCGAACTGGGACCCGCTGACCCGCCCGATCATCACGGAATTCGCCGGTCAGGCGAAGTTCGAGAACGTCGAGGAAGGCGTGACCGTCGCCAAGCAGGTGGACGAGGTGACCGGTCTGTCGACCCTGGTCGTCATCGACCCGAAGCGCCGCGGCGCCGCCAAGGTCGTGCGCCCGCAGGTCAAGCTGCTGGACGCGCAAGGCCACGAGGTCAAGATCCCCGGTACCGACCACTCGGTGGCCATCGGCTTCCAGGTCGGCGCGCTGATCCAGATCCGCGACGGCCAGGAACTGCTGCCCGGTGAAGTGCTCGCCCGTATCCCGGTCGAAGGCCAGAAGACCCGCGACATCACCGGCGGTCTGCCGCGCGTTGCCGAGCTCTTCGAAGCCCGCTCGCCGAAGGATGTTGGCGTGCTGGCCGAGCAGACCGGCACGGTGTCGTTCGGCAAGGAGACCAAGGGCAAGATCCGCCTGCAGATCACCGACCCGGACGGCAAGGCCCACGAGGAGCTGGTGCCCAAGGAAAAGAATATCCTGGTGCACGAAGGCCAGGTGGTCAACCGCGGCGAACTGATCGTCGACGGCGCAGCGGACCCGCAGGACATCCTGCGCCTGCTGGGCATCGAGGAACTGGCCCGCTACATCGTCGACGAAGTCCAGGACGTGTACCGACTCCAGGGCGTGAAGATCAACGACAAGCACATCGAGGTGATCGTTCGCCAGATGCTGCGTCGCGTGACCATCACCAACCCGGGTGACTCGCACTACATCCTGAACGAGCAGGTCGAGCGTTCGGAGCTGCTGGACACCAACGACAAGCTGCGCAAGGAAGGCAAGCTGATCGCCACGCACGCAGACGTGCTGCTGGGCATCACCAAGGCCTCGCTGTCGACGGACTCCTTCATCTCGGCCGCTTCCTTCCAGGAAACGACCCGCGTGCTCACCGAGGCTGCCATCATGGGCAAGCGCGACGAACTGCGTGGCCTGAAGGAAAACGTCATCGTCGGTCGTCTGATCCCGGCTGGTACCGGCATGGCTTTCCACGAAGCGCGCCGCGCCAAGGAAGCGATGGACGATGCCGAGCGCCGCGCCATCGCCCTGCAGGAAGCCGAGGAGCTGGCTGCTGCGCAGATGGCGGGTGTGGACGCCGACGACGGCGCCGCCGAGTAAGCGCCACGGGGCCTTCGCCCCTCAAAGCCGCCCCGGTTCACGCCGCGGGCGGCTTTTTCATTGGCGGGATCAGTCCGGTGACCAGCGCTCCGGTGTCACGATCGCCAGGCCGCGCAGCCGTGCGCGCTTCGCCAGTGCCAGCACGGCCTTGTCGCGGGAGACCAGCCAGCGCGCGCCGGCGGCCAGCGCGAGATCGATGAACTTCTGGTCGTCTGGGTCGCGGCAGACCAGCCGTCCGGCCAGCGGCTGCAGCCCGGCAGCGTCGACGGCGAGCGCGTGGGCGTCGAACTGCGCCTCGATGAAGGCCAGGTCAGGCGCGTAGCTTGCCGCGACGCCGCGGCCCAGCACGTGGCGGATCTCGTCGCGCATCGCCGGCGCGACCAGCCAGCGCAGCCGGCCTGACGTGACGGCCGTGGTCAGCGCCTGCACGCGCTCGTCTCGGAAGACCAGCCAGTCCATGACGACCTGGGTGTCGATGACGATGGCCGGTCGTTCGTCCGTTTCCAGTGGGGCGGTTGCAGCGGCAGACGGAGCGGGGGTGTCCATTGCCGCCAGCTTACCCCGGCCTCCGGGCAGACCCTTGTGCCGGAATTGCCAGCGGTCTACAATCCTCGGCTCTTCGCCTTTTGGGTGGTGCATTCCTGCGCGCCCGAAAAGTGAGGTTCACTGACTTCAAACGGGAACAAGTCGTAATGCCAACCATCAATCAGCTGGTGCGCCACGGTCGTGAGGCCGAGGTCACCAAGTCCAAGTCGCCTGCGATGCAGAACTGCCCGCAGCGCCGCGGTGTCTGCACCCGCGTCTACACCACCACGCCGAAGAAGCCGAACTCCGCGCTGCGTAAGGTCGCCAAGGTGCGCCTGACCAACGGCTTCGAGGTCATCTCCTACATCGGCGGCGAAGGCCACAACCTGCAAGAACACAGCGTCGTGCTCGTGCGCGGCGGCCGTGTGAAGGACTTGCCCGGTGTTCGTTACCACATCGTGCGCGGTTCGCTGGACCTGCAAGGCGTCAAGGATCGCAAGCAGGCCCGTTCCAAGTACGGCGCCAAGCGTCCGAAGAAGTAAATCGTCTGTTCGGGCTCAGCACATCTGCTGACCCAACGTTGTTGCGGCCTCTGAGTTGTCGGTAGGTCGAGTAAGTGGACAAGCCCCAGATGTCGGTGGTTGTCCAGCGGAGCGAGGCGACAAGCCCCTCCAACTGAAGCAGAAGGAAGAATCCCATGCCACGTCGTCGCGAAGTACCCAAGCGCGAAATCCTGCCGGACCCCAAGTTCGGTTCCGTCGATCTGTCCAAGTTCATGAACGTCATCATGGAATCGGGCAAGAAGGCCGTCGCCGAGCGCATCATCTACGGTGCTCTGGACCAGGTCGAAAAGAAGATCGGCAAGGACCCGCTGGAAGTGTTCATGGTCGCCCTGAACAACGTGAAGCCCATGGTTGAAGTGAAGTCCCGCCGTGTCGGTGGTGCGAACTACCAAGTTCCCGTGGAAGTTCGCCCTGTCCGCCGGATGGCTCTCGCCATGCGCTGGCTGAAGGAATCCGCTCGCAAGCGCGGTGAGAAGTCGATGGCCCAACGCCTGGCCAACGAGCTGCTGGAGGCCGCTGAAGGCCGCGGCGGCGCGATGAAGAAGCGTGACGAAGTCCACCGCATGGCAGAAGCCAACAAGGCCTTCTCGCACTTCCGCTTCTAAACCACTGTCTTTCAGCCGCCTCGGGTTTCTACCAACCCGCTGGCGGCTCCTGTCTTCTGGAGCAAACCATGGCCCGCAAAACCCCCATCGAGCGCTACCGCAACATCGGTATCTCCGCGCACATCGATGCCGGCAAGACCACCACGACCGAGCGCATCCTCTACTACACCGGTGTGAACCACAAGATCGGTGAGGTGCATGACGGCGCCGCCACGATGGACTGGATGGAACAGGAGCAAGAGCGCGGCATCACGATCACGTCGGCCGCGACGACCTGCTTCTGGAAGGGCATGGACATGTCCTACCCCGAGCACCGCTTCAACATCATCGACACCCCTGGACACGTGGACTTCACGATTGAAGTCGAGCGCTCGATGCGCGTCCTGGACGGTGCCTGCATGGTGTACTGCGCCGTGGGTGGTGTGCAGCCCCAGTCGGAAACCGTCTGGCGCCAGGCCAACAAGTACAAGGTGCCCCGCCTCGCGTTCGTCAACAAGATGGACCGCACCGGCGCGAACTTCTTCAAGGTCGTCGACCAGATGAAGACCCGCCTGAAGGCCAACCCCGTGCCCGTGGTCATTCCCATCGGCGCTGAAGAGGGCTTCAAGGGTGTGGTGGACCTCTTCAAGATGAAGGCCATCATCTGGGACGAGGCTTCCCAGGGCATGAAGTTCACCTTCGAAGACATCCCCGCTGACCTCGTCGGCGTCGCCCAGGAATGGCGCGAGAAGATGGTCGAGGCCGCTGCCGAAGCCACCGAAGAGCTGATGAACAAGTACCTCGAGACGGGGGATCTGTCCGAGGAAGAAATCAAGACGGCCATCCGCCAGCGCACGATCGCGACGGAAATCCAGCCGATGCTGTGCGGCACCGCCTTCAAGAACAAGGGCGTGCAGCGCATGCTGGATGCCGTCATCGACTTCCTGCCCTCGCCGCTGGACATCCCGCCGGTCTCGGGCACGGACGAAGACGACCAGCCGATCACGCGTCAGCGCACCGACGAAGAGAAGTTCTCGGCGCTGGCCTTCAAGCTGATGACTGACCCCTACGTCGGCCAGCTGACCTTCGTGCGCGTGTACTCGGGCGTGCTGCAGTCGGGCGCGACCGTCTACAACCCGATCCGCGGCAAGAAGGAGCGCATCGGCCGGATTCTGCAGATGCACGCCAACCAGCGTGAAGAAATCAAGGAAATTCTGGCTGGCGACATCGCCGCCTGCGTGGGCCTGAAGGACGTCACCACGGGTGAAACCCTGTGCGACCCGGACAGCATCATCACGCTGGAAAAGATGATCTTCCCGGAGCCCGTGATCTCGCAGGCCGTCGAGCCGAAGACCAAGGCCGACCAGGAAAAGATGGGCCTCGCGCTGGGCCGTCTGGCTGCCGAAGACCCGTCGTTCCGTCTGCGCACCGACGAAGAGTCCGGCCAGACCATCATCTCCGGCATGGGCGAGCTGCACCTGGAAATCATCGTCGACCGCATGAAGCGCGAGTTCGGCGTGGAAGCCAACGTCGGCAAGCCGCAGGTGGCCTACCGCGAAACCATCCGCAAGACCGCGACCGACGTCGAAGGCAAGTTCGTTCGCCAGTCCGGTGGTAAGGGCCAGTACGGTCACGTCGTGCTGACGCTCGAGCCGCAAGAGCCGGGCAAGGGCTTCGAGTTCGTCGACGCCATCAAGGGCGGTGTGGTTCCTCGCGAATACATCCCCGCGGTCGAGAAGGGCATCATCGACAGCCTGCCGAACGGCGTGCTGGCCGGCTTCCCGGTCGTCGACGTGAAGGCCACGCTGACCTTCGGTTCGTACCACGACGTCGACTCGAACGAAAACGCGTTCAAGATGGCCGCGTCCATGGGTTTCAAGGAAGCCATGCGCCGCGCCGGCCCCGTCATCCTCGAGCCGATGATGGCCGTGGAAGTCGAGACGCCGGAAGACTACGCCGGTACCGTCATGGGCGACCTGTCCAGCCGTCGCGGCATGGTGCAGGGCATGGACGACATGGTCGGCGGCGGCAAGGTCATCAAGGCCGAAGTCCCGCTGAGCGAAATGTTCGGCTACTCGACGTCGCTGCGCTCGGCCACGCAAGGCCGCGCCACCTACACGATGGAGTTCAAGCACTACTCCGAAGCGCCCAAGAACGTTGCCGACGCCATCATCCTGGCGCGCGGCAAGTCCTGATCCGCTTCTAAAGAATCGTCTTCGTAGCTGCCCGCCCGTCTGGCCAGTCGGCGGGAATCACGGGCACTACGGAAACGCTAAACCAACAGACTGGCGAGATGCTCTTTTTGGAGATTTGAAATGGCAAAAGGCAAGTTTGAGCGGACCAAGCCGCACGTGAACGTGGGCACGATCGGTCACGTGGACCACGGCAAGACGACGCTGACGGCAGCGATCGCGACCGTGCTGTCCAAGAAGTTCGGTGGCGAGGCCAAGGCCTACGACCAGATCGACGCGGCTCCGGAAGAAAAGGCCCGCGGCATCACGATCAACACCGCGCACGTCGAATACGAGACGGCCAACCGCCACTACGCGCACGTTGACTGCCCCGGCCACGCCGACTACGTCAAGAACATGATCACCGGTGCCGCCCAGATGGACGGCGCCATCCTGGTGTGCTCGGCCGCTGACGGCCCGATGCCCCAGACCCGCGAGCACATCCTGCTGGCTCGCCAGGTCGGCGTGAAGTACATCATCGTCTTCCTGAACAAGTGCGACATGGTCGACGACGCCGAGCTGCTCGAGCTGGTCGAAATGGAAGTTCGCGAACTCCTGTCCAAGTACGACTTCCCTGGCGACGACACCCCCATCATCAAGGGTTCGGCCAAGCTGGCCCTGGAAGGCGACACCGGCGACCTGGGCGAACAAGCCATCATGCGCCTGGCCGAAGCCCTGGACACCTACATCCCCCAGCCGGACCGTGCCGTTGACGGCGCCTTCCTGCTGCCGGTGGAAGACGTGTTCTCGATCTCGGGCCGCGGCACCGTCGTGACCGGTCGCGTCGAGCGCGGCATCATCAAGGTCGGCGAAGAAATCGAAATCGTCGGCATCCGCGAAGTCCAGAAGACCACGGTCACGGGCGTCGAAATGTTCCGCAAGCTGCTGGACCAAGGTCAAGCAGGCGACAACGTCGGCATCCTGCTGCGCGGCACCAAGCGTGAAGACGTCGAGCGCGGCCAAGTCCTGGCCAAGCCCGGCACCATCAAGCCCCACACCCACTTCACCGCTGAGATCTACGTTCTGAGCAAGGAAGAGGGCGGCCGCCACACCCCGTTCTTCAACAACTACCGTCCCCAGTTCTACTTCCGCACGACGGACGTGACCGGTGCCGTCGAGCTGCCGAAGGACAAGGAAATGGTCATGCCCGGCGACAACGTCGGCATCACCGTCAAGCTGATCGCGCCGATCGCGATGGAAACCGGCCTGCGCTTCGCCATCCGTGAAGGCGGTCGCACCGTCGGCTCCGGCGTCGTCGCCACGATCCTCGCGTAATCACTGCGTGACCGTGCGCCGGGCGGCTGCCGCCCGGTGCTCACCCGCTCTTTAAGGAACAGTCATGCAAAAGCAAAAGATCCGCATCCGCCTGAAGGCGTTTGACTACAAGCTGATCGACCAGTCGGCCCTCGAGATCGTCGAGACCGCCAAGCGTACCGGCGCCATCGTCAAGGGCCCCGTGCCCCTGCCGACCCGTCTGGAGCGTTTCGACATCCTGCGTTCGCCGCACGTCAACAAGACCAGCCGCGACCAGTTCGAGATCCGCACCCACCAGCGCCTGATGGACATCGTCGACCCGACCGACAAGACGGTTGATGCGCTGATGAAGCTCGACCTGCCCGCCGGCGTCGACGTCGAAATCAAGCTGCAGTAATTCGCGAGGCCTGCGGGCTTCCGAACCCCAAGGCCCCGGCCCTGTCTCGACAGGCTGGGGCTTTGTTCTTTTGCGGCGTGGCGGGCGAGATGCTTGCATCAGGGCAATCCCTCGCGCTATACTCGCCAGCTTTCCCGGGTTGGCCTATGCCTGCTCGGAATTCGCGCAGCGTCATCTCGATGGCGTTGCAAGGTCAGCCCGGCCAATCGATGTCGGGTGTTCGCAATAGCTTCTGCGGCGCAAGCCAAGGGGGCTGGAGAAAAACATGAGTCTGAGCAACCGTCTCGGTTTGCTGGGCCGCAAGGTGGGCATGATGCGCATCTTCACGGACGATGGCGATGCCATTCCCGTGACGGTGCTGGACGTGTCCAACAACCGCGTGACCCAGGTCAAGACCCAAGAGACCGACGGCTACAGCGCCATCCAGGTGGCGTTCGGTACGCGCAAAGCTTCGCGCGTCACCAAGCCTGAAGCCGGCCACCTCGCCAAGGCAGGTGTCGAAGCCGGTGAAATCCTCAAGGAATTCCGCGTCGAGGCCGACGTCGCTGCCCAGTACCAGGCTGGCGCGACCGTCCCTGTGACGCTGTTCGCCACGGGCCAACTGGTCGACGTGCAAGGCACGTCTATCGGCAAGGGCTACGCCGGCACCATCAAGCGCCACAACTTCAGCTCGCAGCGCGCGTCGCACGGTAACAGCCGTTCGCACAATGTGCCGGGCTCGATCTCCATGGCGCAGGACCCGGGCCGTGTGTTTCCGGGCAAGAAGATGACCGGCCACATGGGCGACGAAACCGTCACCACCCAAAACCTCGACATCGTGCGCGTGGACGAAGCCCGTTCGCTGCTGCTGGTCCGTGGTGCGGTGCCGGGTTCCAAGAACGGCCACGTCGTCGTTCGCCCCGCCGTCAAGGTCAAGATCAAGAAGGGAGCCAACTGATGCAGCTCGAGCTCCTGAACGAGCAGGGTCAGGCCACCGCCAAGGTGGACGCGCCTGACACCGTCTTCGCTCGCGACTACAACGAAGCCCTGGTGCACCAGGTGGTCGTGGCCTTCCAGGCCAACGCCCGCCAAGGCACCCGCGCCCAGAAGGACCGTGAACAGGTCCACCACTCGACCAAGAAGCCCTTCCGCCAGAAGGGCACCGGCCGCGCTCGCGCCGGTATGACCTCGTCGCCGCTGTGGCGCGGGGGCGGTCGCATCTTCCCGAACCTGCCTGACGAGAACTTCTCGCACAAGCTGAACAAGAAGATGTACCGCGCCGGCATGGCCGCGATTCTGTCGCAGCTGGCCCGCGAAGGCCGCCTGGCCGTGGTGGATTCGATCTCGGTTGAAGCCCCCAAGACCAAGCTGCTGGCCGCCAAGTTCAAGGCCATGGGTCTGGACTCGGTGATGGTCATCGCCGACACCGTGGACGACAACCTGCTGCTGGCCTCGCGCAACCTGGCCAACGTGCTCGTCGTCGAGCCGCGCTACGCCGACCCCCTGTCGCTGGTCTTCTACAAGAAGGTGCTGGTGACCAAGGCTGCGGTCGAGCAACTCAAGGAGATGCTGGCATGAGCGCCCCCAAGTATTCCGAAGGCCGTCTGGCCTCCGTGCTGCTCGCGCCCATCGTGTCCGAGAAGGCCACGCAAGTCGCCGAGAAGCACAATCAAGTGCTGTTCAAGGTCCTGCGCGACGCCACCAAGCCCGAGATCAAGGCCGCTGTTGAACTGATGTTCAAGGTCGAAGTCGAGTCGGTCAGCGTGGTCAACGTCAAGGGCAAGACCAAGCGCTTTGGTGGCCGTGCTGGCCGCCGCGACCACGTCAAGAAGGCCTACGTGGCCCTCAAGGCCGGTCAAGAGCTCAATTTCTCCGGGGAGGCCGCGTAAATGGCCATCGTCAAAGTCAAGCCGACTTCGCCCGGCCGCCGTGGCGTCGTCAAGGTGGTGCACAAGCATCTGCACAAGGGCGCGCCCCACGCAGCTTTGCTTGAGCCGCAAAAGCAGAACTCCGGCCGCAACAACAACGGTCACATCACGATTCGCCACAAGGGCGGTGGTCACAAGCACCACTACCGCGTGGTCGACTTCAAGCGCAACAAGGACGGCATTCCGGCCAAGGTCGAGACCATCGAGTACGACCCGAACCGCACCGCCCACATCGCGCTGGTGGTGTACGCCGACGGCGAGCGCCGCTACGTGATCGCCCCGCGCGGTCTGGAAGTGGGTTCGACCATCCTGAGCGGCTCGGAAGCGCCGATCAAGGCTGGCAACACGCTGCCCATCCGCAACATTCCGGTGGGTTCGACCATCCACTGCATCGAGCTGCAGCCTGGCAAGGGCGCCCAGATGATCCGTTCGGCCGGCACCTCCGCTGTCCTGATGGCTCGTGAAGGCGTGTACGCCCAGATCCGCCTGCGCTCCGGTGAAGTGCGTCGCGTGCATATCGACTGCCGCGCCACCATCGGTGAAGTCAGCAACGAAGAGCACAGCCTGCGCCAGTACGGCAAGGCCGGCGCGATCCGCTGGAAGGGTATCCGTCCGACCGTTCGCGGCGTGGCGATGAACCCGGTGGATCACCCGCACGGTGGTGGCGAAGGCCGCACCGGCGAGGGCCAGGTCCCTGTGTCGCCGTGGAACACCCTGACGAAGGGCTACCGCACTCGCAACAACAAGCGCACGCAGACGTTCATCGTCTCGCGTCGCAAGAAGTAAGGGCTAGGCCATGACTCGTTCACTGAAGAAGGGCCCCTTCGTCGACCACCACCTGCAGGCCAAGGTCGACAAGGCTGTTGCCAACAAGGACAAGAAGCCCATCAAGACCTGGTCGCGTCGCTCGACGATCCTGCCCGAGTTCATCGGTCTGACGATCGCCGTGCACAACGGCAAGCAGCACGTGCCGGTCTATGTGTCTGACCAGATGGTCGGCCACAAGCTGGGTGAATTCGCACTGACCCGCACCTTCAAGGGCCACCCGGCCGACAAGAAGGCCGGGAAGAAGTAAGGATGTCGACGATGGAAACCAAAGCAATCGTTCGCGGCGTCCGCCTGTCCTGCGATAAGGGCCGCCTCGTGGCGGACCTGATCCGCGGCAAGAAGGTGGATCAAGCGCTGAACATCCTGGAATTCACCCAGAAGAAGGCGGCCGTGATCATCAAGAAGGCGCTGGAAAGCGCCATCGCCAACGCCGAGCACAATGACGGCGCTGACATCGATGAACTCAAGGTCACCTCGATCTACGTCGAGCAGGGTGCCACGCTGAAGCGCTTCTCGGCTCGCGCCAAGGGCCGCGGCAACCGCATCAGCAAGCCCACGTGCCACATCTTCGTGGCCGTCGGCAACTAAGGCGCAAGGAAGACTATGGGACAGAAAATCCATCCGGTTGGCTTCCGCCTTCCCGTCACCCGCAATTGGGCTTCGCGCTGGTACGCGAACAACCAGAACTTCGCCACGATGCTGGCCGAAGACCTGCAAGTTCGTGAGTACCTGAAGGCCAAGCTCAAGAATGCCGCCGTCTCGCGCATCCTGATCGAGCGCCCCGCCAAGAACGCCCGCATCACGATCTTCTCGGCTCGTCCGGGCGTCGTGATCGGCAAGAAGGGCGAGGACATCGAGAACCTGAAGGCTGAGCTGACCAAGCGTCTGGGCGTGCCCGTCGCCGTCAACATCGAAGAGGTGCGCAAGCCTGAAGTCGATGCCCAGCTGATCGCCGACTCGATCACGCAACAGCTCGAAAAGCGCATCATGTTCCGCCGCGCGATGAAGCGCGCGATGCAGAACGCCATGCGTCTGGGTGCCCAGGGCATCAAGATCATGAGCGCTGGTCGTCTGAACGGCATCGAAATCGCTCGCACCGAGTGGTATCGCGAAGGTCGTGTGCCCCTGCACACCCTGAAGGCCGACATCGACTACGGCTTCTCCGAAGCCAAGACCACCTATGGCGTCATCGGCGTCAAGGTGTGGGTCTATCGCGGTGACCGCCTGGCCAATGGCGAGGCTCCCGTCATCAACACCCCCGCAGGCGCCGAAGACGATCGTCGCCCGCGCCGTAACGCCCGCCCGGGCGCTCCTGGTGGCCGCGGCCGTCCGGGTGGCGATCGTGGCCCGCGTGACGGAGCAGATCAGCCCGCTGCCGCCGCCCCCACGGGTGACGCAGCCAAGCCCGCTGGCAAGCGCGTGGTCCGCAAGGTTCCCGCCGCCGGTGAGGCCAAAGGAGAATAAGCATGCTGCAACCTAATCGTCGCAAGTACCGCAAGGAGCAGAAAGGCCGCAACACCGGTGTTGCGACCCGCGGCGCCGCGGTGTCTTTCGGTGACTTCGGCCTGAAGGCCACGGAACGCGGCCGTCTGACGGCCCGTCAGATCGAAGCGGCTCGCCGCGCGATCTCGCGTCACATCAAGCGTGGCGGCCGGATCTTCATCCGCGTGTTCCCGGACAAGCCCATCTCGCAGAAGCCCGCCGAAGTCCGGATGGGTAACGGCAAGGGCAATCCCGAGTACTACGTCGCTGAAATCCAGCCCGGTAAGGTGATCTACGAAGTGAATGGCGTCCCCGAGCAGCTTGCTCGTGAGGCATTCACGCTGGCCGCTGCCAAGCTGCCGCTGCGTTGCACCTTCGTGGCCCGTCAGGTCGGTACCTGAGGAAGGACACCATGAAAGCATCTGAACTCCGCGCCAAGGACGTCGCTGCCCTCGAGAAGGAAGTGACCGATCTGCTGAAGGCCCACTTCGGCCTGCGCATGCAAAAGGCCACCCAGCAGCTGACCAACCACAGCCAGCTGGGTAAGACCCGCCGCGACATCGCGCGTGCCAAGACTGTCCTGGCACAAAAGAAGAAGGAGGCCGCGAAATGACTGAGGCCCAAGTGAAGAACGTGCGCACCCTGGTCGGCAAGGTCGTCAGCGACGCCCGCGCCAAGACCGTGACCGTGCTCGTCGAGCGCCGTGCCAAGCACGAGCTGTACGGCAAGATCGTGGCCCGCTCGCGCAAGTACCACGCTCACGACGAAAACAACGAGTACAAGATCGGTGACGTCGTCGAGATCAGCGAGACCCGTCCGGTCTCCAAGACCAAGGCCTGGGCTGTGACCCGCCTGGTTGAGAAGGCGCAACTCGTCTAAGACCGTCGGTCACCTGACCGCTGAAGCCGGCGCACTGGGAAACTGGTGCTCCGGCTTTTTCATTTCCAACCCGTGGAGCAACACATGATCAAAGTGGGCGACAAGCTGCCGGCCGGCAGCCTGCAGGAATTTATTGAAATCGAGGGCGATGGCTGCAGCCTGGGCCCCAACAGCTTCGACATCGAGAAAGCCACGGCAGGCAAGACCGTGGCGATCTTCGCGCTGCCCGGCGCCTTCACGCCGACCTGTTCCGCCCAGCATGTGCCAGGTTACGTGGCCCAGGCTGACGCCTTCAAGGCCGCCGGCGTCGACGAGATCTGGTGCGTGTCGGTCAACGATGCCTTCGTCATGGGCGCCTGGGGCCGCGAGCAGAAGACGGCCGGCAAGGTGCGCATGATGGCGGACGGCAGCGCGGCCTTCACCAAGGCCGTGGACCTCGTGTTCGACCTGACCGCCAAGGGCTTCGGTGTGCGTTCGCAGCGCTACTCCATGCTGGTCAAGGACGGCGTCGTCCAGTCGCTGAACGTCGAGGCGCCCGGCAAGTTCGAGGTCAGCGACGCCGCGACGCTGTTGGCGCAGGCCAAAGCCTGAGGTCCGGCGGGGCGGCGATGCCGCCCTGAAAAAACTTCGGCGCAGGGCATTGACGGCTCTTTGGCTTTCAATGCATAATGCGCAGCTTCGCCGAACGTCAGGTCCGTGAGCATCCTCGCTCCCAATTGCCTGGCTTCGGATCCGCCCTCAACCGTCGGGCAGTGCTGATGAGAGTCAGCCTGATCGACATACGGGCCCAAGACTGACCGACGCGTCGCGCTGAAAAGCAGGCAACTCGGGGCAAGTTGGGGACAGACATGATCCAAATGCAATCGCGGCTTGATGTCGCGGACAACACTGGCGCCAAGTCCGTTCAGTGCATCAAGGTGCTGGGCGGCTCCAAGCGCCGCTATGCGCACATTGGCGACATCATCAAGGTCAGCATCAAAGAAGCTGCGCCGCGTGGTCGCGTGAAGAAGGGTGAGGTCTACAGCGCCGTGGTGGTCCGTACCGCCAAGGGTGTGCGCCGTCAGGACGGCTCGCTCGTCAAGTTCGACGGCAATGCCGCCGTGCTGCTCAATGCCAAGCTGGAGCCGATCGGCACCCGCATCTTCGGCCCGGTCACGCGTGAACTGCGCACCGAGCGCTTCATGAAGATCGTGTCGCTGGCCCCCGAGGTGCTCTGAGCACCGACTGTCTGAGGTAAGCCATGAACAAGATTCGTACCGGCGACCAGGTCATCGTGTTGACCGGCCGCGACAAAGGCAAGCGCGGCACCGTGTCCGCTCGCACTGATGCTGACCACGTGGTGGTCGACGGCGTCAACGTCGTCAAGAAGCACGTCAAGCCCAACCCCATGAAGGGCACCACCGGCGGCGTCGTCGACAAGACTATGCCCATCCATCAATCCAACGTGGCGATCTTCAACGCCGCCTCCGGCAAGGCCGATCGCGTGGGCGTCAAGCTCGTCGACGGCAAGCGGGTGCGCGTCTACAAGTCGACCGGCGAAGAGATCAAGGCTTAAGGGGTTCGACATGGCTCGTCTGCAAACGCATTACCGCGAAAAAATCGTGCCCAGCCTGACTGAGAAGTTTGGCTACAAGTCGGTCATGGAAGTGCCGCGCATCACCAAGATCACGCTGAACATGGGCGTGAGCGAGGCGGTCGCCGACAAGAAGGTCATGGACCACGCCGTGGGCGACCTGACCAAGATCGCTGGCCAGAAGCCCGTGGTCACCAAGTCCAAGAAGGCCATCGCCGGCTTCAAGATTCGCGACAACGTGCCCATCGGTGCGATGGTGACCCTGCGCGGCGTCCAGATGTATGAATTCCTGGACCGCTTCGTGACGATCGCGCTGCCGCGCGTTCGCGACTTCCGTGGTATCTCCGGCCGTTCGTTCGACGGCCGTGGCAACTACAACATCGGCGTCAAAGAGCAAATCATCTTCCCCGAGATCGAGTACGACAAGGTGGATGCTCTGCGTGGTCTGAACATCAGCATCACGACGACTGCCAAGACGGACGACGAAGCCAAGGCTCTGCTGGCTGCGTTCAAGTTTCCGTTCAAGAACTGAGGTGACCCGTGGCAAAACTCTCGATCAAACAACGTGAGCTGAAGCGCGAAGCGCTGGTCGCCAAGTTCTCCAAGAAGTACGCGGAACTGAAGGCCATCATCGACGACAGCAAGAAGTCCGAGGAAGAGCGCTACGCCGCTCGCCTCGAGCTGCAAAAGCTGCCTCGCAATGCCTACCCCACTCGCCTGCGCAACCGCTGCGAGCTGACCGGTCGTCCGCGTGGCACCTTCCGCAAGTTCGGCCTGGCCCGTAACAAGATCCGTGAACTGGCCTTCAAGGGCGACATCCCCGGTGTCGTCAAGGCCAGCTGGTAATCATCGGCTGATAGGAGATATCGCAAATGAGCATGAGTGATCCCATCGCCGATATGCTGACCCGCATCCGCAATGCGCAAATCGTCGAGAAGACGAGCGTTGCCATGCCGTCGTCCAAGCTGAAGGTGGCGATTGCCAAGGTCCTGAAGGACGAAGGCTATATCGACGATTTCGCCGTGCGCGGCGAAGCTACCCGTCCGGAACTGGAAATCTCGCTGAAGTACTACGCTGGCCGTCCGGTCATCGAACGTATCGAGCGCGTCAGCCGCCCCGGTCTGCGCATCTACAAGGGCCGCCACGACATTCCTCAGGTCATGAATGGCCTGGGCGTGGCGATCGTCACGACCCCGCAAGGCGTCATGACGGACCGCAAGGCTCGCGCTGCCGGCATCGGCGGCGAAGTCCTCTGCTACGTCGCCTAAGCGAAGGAGTAGGAACAATGTCCCGCGTTGGAAAAATGCCGGTCATCCTCCCGCAAGGCGTGGATGTGACCGTCGGCGCTGAGTCGATCAGCGTCAAGGGCTCGCTCGGTACGCTGGTGCGTCCCGCGAACGGCCTGGTGAATGTCAAGAACGAAGCTGGCAAGCTGAGCTTCGTGCCCGCCAACGATTCGGCCGAAGCCGATGCGATGAGCGGCACGATGCGCGCCCTGGTGGCCAACATGGTCAACGGCGTCAGCAAGGGCTTCGAGAAGAAGCTGAACCTGGTCGGCGTGGGCTTCCGTGCTCAGGCCCAGGGTCAGAAGCTCAACCTGCAGATCGGTTTCTCTCACCCTGTGGTGAAGGACATGCCGGCCGGCATCAAGGTCGAGTGCCCCACCCAGACCGAAATCCTCATCAAGGGCGCTGACCGCCAGGTCGTCGGCCAGATCGCCGCCGAGGTGCGTGCCTTCCGCCCGCCCGAGCCGTACAAGGGCAAGGGCATCCGTTACTCGGATGAGAAGGTCTCCCTCAAAGAGACCAAGAAGAAGTAAGGAGCAGCGCCATGATGACCAAGAAAGAACAACGCCTGCGTCGTTCGCGCCAGACCCGCGCTCGCATTGCGATCCAGCGCGTCGCCCGTCTGACGGTGTTCCGCTCCAACCTGCACATCTACGCCCAAGTCGTCTCGGAAGATGGCGACAAGGTGCTGGCTGCGGCCTCGACGGCCGAGAAGTCGGTTCGCGAACAGGTGAGCAATGGCGGCAACGTCGCCGCTGCCACGCTGGTCGGCAAGCTGATCGCCGAGAAGGCCAAGGCTGCCGGCGTCGACAAGGTTGCCTTCGACCGCTCGGGTTTCGCCTACCACGGTCGTGTCAAGGCACTGGCCGAAGCAGCCCGCGAAGCCGGCCTGCAGTTCTGACGCATCAAGGAATAGGAAATGGCAAAGTTTCAACCCCGCGGCGCGCAGGCTGAAGGCAACGACGACGGCCTGAAGGAAAAGATGATCGCGGTCAACCGCGTCACCAAGGTGGTCAAGGGCGGCCGTACGCTGTCCTTCGCTGCTCTGACCGTGGTCGGTGATGGCGATGGCCGCATCGGCATGGGCAAGGGCAAGGCCAAGGAAGTGCCGGTCGCAGTGCAGAAGGCCATGGAATCGGCCCGCCGCAACATGATCAAGGTCAACCTGAAGAACGGCACCATTCACCACAACGTGGTGGGCGAGCACGGTGCTGCTCACGTCATCATGGCTCCGGCTCCTGCCGGTACCGGCGTCATCGCCGGCGGCCCGATGCGTGCTGTCTTCGAAGTGATGGGCGTGACCGACATCGTGACCAAGAGCCACGGTTCGACCAACCCTTACAACATGGTCCGCGCCACGCTGGACGCCCTGAAGCGTTCGACGACGGCGTCGGAAGTCGCTGCCAAGCGCGGCAAGACGGTTGAAGAACTCTTCAACTGATCGCCAGAGCGGAGCACAAGATGTCTGACAAGAAAACCGTGACGGTCAAGCTGGTGCGTAGCCCCATCGGCTGCCGCGCCTCGCACCGTGCCACCGTGGTCGGCCTGGGTCTGCGCAAGCTGAACAGCCAGTCCACGCTGGAAGACACGCCCGCCGTGCGCGGCATGATCAACAAGATCGCCTATCTGGTGCAGGTGCTGTAAGCGCCACGCACATCGAGGACAAGACGATGGAACTCAACACGATCAAGCCCGCAGAGGGCGCCAAGCATGCCAAGCGCCGTGTCGGCCGCGGCATCGGCTCCGGCCTGGGCAAGACCGCCGGTCGCGGTCACAAGGGTCAGAAGTCCCGCGCTGGTGGCTACCACAAGGTCGGCTTCGAAGGCGGCCAGATGCCGCTGCAGCGTCGCCTGCCCAAGCGTGGCTTCAAGTCGCTGACGCTGAAGTACAACGCCGAGATCACGCTGACCGACCTGCAAGGTCTGGCTGGTGAAGAGATCGACGTGTCGACGCTGAAGGCTGTCGGCCTGGTGCCCCAACTGGCCAAGTCGGTCAAGGTCATCCTGGCTGGCGCCATCGAGCGCAAGGTCACGCTGAAGGGCGTGAACGCCACGAAGGGCGCCAAGGCGGCCATCGAGGCAGCGGGCGGCTCGGTCGCTTAATCAGGGAACTGATCCAGCGTGGCTACCAACGCGAATCAGCTGGCCAAGAGCGGCAAGTTCGGCGACCTGCGTCGCCGTCTTGTGTTCCTGCTGCTGGCTCTGGTCGTCTACCGCATCGGGGCGCATATCCCGGTGCCCGGTATCGACCCGAACCAGTTGGCCCAATTCTTCAAGGGTCAGGCCGGTGGCATCCTGAGCCTGTTCAACATGTTCTCGGGCGGCGCGCTGTCGCGCTTCACCGTGTTCGCGTTGGGCATCACGCCGTACATCTCGGCTTCCATCGTGCTGCAGTTGATGACCTACGTGGTCCCGACGCTGGAACAGCTGAAGAAGGAAGGCGAGGCAGGCCGTCGCAAGATCACTCAGTACACGCGTTATGCGACGCTGGGTCTGGCTCTGTTTCAGAGTCTGTCGATCGCGCTGGCGCTGGAAGGCTCTGCCGGTCTGGTACTGAACCCTGGCTTTGGTTTCCGCCTCACCGCGGTTTCCAGCCTGGTGGCAGGCACGATGTTCCTGATGTGGCTGGGCGAACAGATCACCGAGCGTGGTCTGGGCAATGGCATCTCGATCCTGATCTTCGGCGGTATCGCCGCAGGTTTGCCGGGTGCGATCGGTGGCCTGTTCGAGCTGGTGCGTACCGGTGCGATGGGCTACGGCTCGGCGCTGGTGGTGATCACGCTGATCGTGCTGGTGACCTACGCCGTCGTGTTCGTCGAACGTGGTCAGCGCAAGATCCTGGTGAACTACGCCAAGCGCCAGGTCGGCAATAAGGTCTATGGTGGCCAGTCGTCGCACCTGCCCTTGAAGCTGAACATGTCGGGCGTGATCCCGCCGATCTTCGCGTCGTCGATCATCCTGCTGCCGACCACGGTGGTGAGTTGGTTTGCGACCGGTGACGGCCTGCGCTGGCTGAAGGACATCGCGGGCATGATCAGCCCGGGACAGCCGATCTACGTCCTGCTGTATTCGGCGGCGATCGTGTTCTTCTGCTTCTTCTACACGGCGCTGGTGTTCAACAGCCGTGAGACGGCGGACAACCTGAAGAAGAGTGGCGCGTTCATCCCGGGCATTCGCCCTGGTGAGCAGACCGCGAAGCACATCGACAAGATCCTTTCGCGACTGACGCTGGCTGGTGCGATCTACATCACGCTGGTCTGTCTGTTGCCCGAGTTCCTGACGCTGAAGTACAACGTGCCGTTCTATTTTGGTGGCACGTCCCTGTTGATCATCGTCGTCGTGACGATGGACTTTTGGGCTCAGGTTCAGAGCTACATCATGAGTCAGCAGTACGAATCACTGCTGAAGAAGGCCAGCTTCAAGCCCAACTGAGGGTCGGGAGCTGTACATGGGAAGAATTTGATTTAACCCACACGAAGCGCAGACATGTCGAAAGACGACGTCATTCAGATGCAGGGTGAGATTCTGGAGAACCTCCCCAACGCAACGTTTCGTGTGAAGTTGGAGAACGGGCATGTCGTTCTCGGTCATATCTCCGGCAAGATGCGGATGCATTACATCCGCATCCTGCCTGGCGACAAAGTGACCGTGGAATTGACGCCCTACGATTTGAGTCGTGCTCGCATCGTGTTCCGGGCGAAGTGAGCTTTTTGAATCCCCGGGAACGCGACTAGAGCGCAAAAGAGTAGGCCAAGGAGCAGACCATGAAAGTTTCGGCATCCGTGAAGCAGATGTGCCGCAATTGCAAGATCATCCGCCGCAAGGGCGTGGTGCGTGTGATCTGCACCGACCCGCGCCACAAGCAGCGCCAGGGCTGATTGGCCGCACGACAGGACTAGAGGACCACCATGGCACGTATTGCTGGTATCAACATTCCGCCGCAAAAGCACACTGAGATCGGTCTGACCTCGATCTACGGCATTGGCCGTACGACCGCCCAGAAGATCTGCACGACTTGCGGCATCCCGTTCGACAAGAAGGTCAAGGACCTGACCGACGGCGATCTCGAAAAGATCCGTGACGAGGTCAACAAGCTGACCATCGAAGGTGACCTGCGCCGTGAGCAGTCCATCAACATCAAGCGTCTGATGGACCTCGGCTGCTACCGTGGCTTCCGTCATCGCCGTGGCCTGCCGATGCGCGGCCAGCGCACCCGCACGAACGCCCGCACCCGCAAGGGTCCGCGCAAGTCGGCCGCGACCGGCAAGAAGTAAGCTGCCCGAACTGAAAGAAGGTCAATATGGCAAAGGCTCCCAACAATTCGGCGGCTCAGCGGGTTCGCAAGAAGGTCCGCAAGAACGTTGCTGACGGCATCGCGCATGTCCACGCTTCGTTCAACAACACCATCATCACCATCACCGACCGTCAAGGCGGCGCCCTGTCCTGGGCTTCGTCGGGCGGCCAGGGCTTCAAGGGCTCGCGCAAGTCGACCCCCTTCGCAGCCCAGGTGGCGGCTGAAGTGGCAGGCCGTGCCGCTCAAGAGCAGGGCATCAAGAACCTGGACGTCAAGATCAAGGGCCCTGGCCCGGGTCGTGAGTCGTCGGTGCGTGCCCTGGCTGCGCTCGGCATCCGCATCAACTCGATCTCTGACGTGACGCCGGTGCCGCACAACGGCTGCCGTCCGCAAAAGCGTCGCCGTATCTGAGCTCCTTCACCCTCTGGTGACAGGGATATTGCAGATTCGGATGACGGTGCGATAATCGCGCGCTTTCCCGGAGCCGGCGGGCACTTCAGTGCCGCGCCGGCTTCAGTTTTGAGCCGATCCCATTTGGCGACGGCTCACAAGCCCACCGTCCAAGCCCACAACAACACCGGCTGGACTCGCGTCAGGCAACCCTGGCGTTAGATTGAACAAGGACACTCAAAGTGGCACGCTACCTCGGCCCCAAGGGCAAACTTTCCCGCCGCGAAGGCACCGACCTCTACCTGAAGAGCGCCCGTCGCGCCATCAGCGACAAGGTCAAGTTCGACAGCAAGCCCGGCCAGCACGGTCGCACCTCGGGTCAGCGCACTTCTGACTTCGGCCTGCAACTGCGTGAAAAGCAGAAGGTCAAGCGCATGTATGGCGTGCTGGAGCGTCAGTTCCGCCGCTACTTTGCCGAAGCCGAGCGCCGCAAGGGCTCGACCGGCGTGAACCTGCTGCAACTGCTGGAATCGCGTCTGGACAACGTCGTCTACCGCATGGGCTTCGGCTCGACCCGCGCCGAGGCTCGTCAGCTGGTTTCGCACAAGGGCATCGTCGTGAACGGCGAGGTCGTCAACATCGCTTCCTACATGGTCAAGGCCGGTGACACCGTCGCCGTGCGCGAAAAGGCCAAGAAGCAGCTGCGCGTGACCGAGTCCTTCAAGCTGGCCGATTCCATCGGCCTGCCGGCCTGGGTTGCCGTTGACGGCACCAAGCTCGAAGGCGTGTTCAAGAAGGCTCCGGACCGCGATGAGTTCGGTGCCGAGATCAACGAATCGCTGATCGTCGAGTTGTACTCGCGTTAATGTTTCCCCCCGCCGATCACGCCCATCCGGGCGCGGTCGGCGTTTCCTCGTCCGGGCCTCAAAGCCCTTCGAAGGCTCTGCCCGGCTGGTCCTCAGCCTTATCGGTGTAACGAACCGAGGGTATTGAAAGAAAGACCTCATGCAAACCAACTTGCTCAAACCCAAGTCCATCAACGTGGAGCCCCTGGGCGGTCATCGCGCCAAGGTCACGCTGGAGCCGTTCGAACGCGGCTACGGTCACACCCTGGGCAACGCCCTGCGCCGTGTGCTGCTCTCGTCGATGGTGGGGTATGCGCCGACGGAAGTGACGATTGCTGGCGTGCTCCACGAGTACTCGGCCATCGACGGCGTGCAAGAGGACGTGGTTCACATCATGCTGAACCTCAAGGGCGTCGTCTTCCGCCTGCACAACCGTGAAGAAGTGACCCTGGTCCTGCGCAAGGAAGGCGAAGGCCCCGTCACCGCGGCCGACATCCAGACCCCGCACGACGTTGAGATCATCAACCCCGAGCACGTCATTGCCCACCTGTCGCAAGGCGGCAAGCTGGATATGCAGATCAAGGTTGAAAAGGGCCGTGGCTACGTGCCCGGCACGATGCGCCGCTTCGGCGACGAGCCGACCAAGAGCATCGGCCGCATCGTCCTCGACGCCTCGTTCTCGCCCGTCAAGCGCGTCAGCTACGCCGTCGAAAACGCCCGCGTCGAGCAGCGTACCGACCTGGACAAGCTGGTCATGGAAATCGAAACCAACGGCGCCATCTCGCCCGAGGAAGCGATCCGTGCTTCGGCCAAGATCCTGGTTGAGCAACTGGCCGTCTTCGCCCAGTTGCAAGGCACCGACCTGGTCGACGCCTTCGACCAGCCGGCCCAGCGCTCCAGCAGCTTCGACCCGATCCTGCTGCGCCCGGTCGACGAGCTCGAACTGACCGTGCGTTCGGCCAACTGCCTGAAGGCCGAAAACATCTACTACATCGGCGACCTGATCCAGCGCACCGAGACCGAGCTGCTGAAGACCCCGAACCTGGGTCGCAAGTCGCTCAACGAAATCAAGGAAGTCCTCGCTTCGCGCGGTCTGACCTTGGGCGCGCGTCTCGAGAACTGGCCTCCCCAAGGTCTCGACAAGCGTTGATTTTTAAGTGGGTGGCGCGCTGACCAACGCCACCCGGTGCACCCGCCAGTACCTGATCCGGCTGGCGGCATTAATGAAGTGAAAGGAAAAGCACCATGCGTCACCGTAACGGCCTCCGCAAACTCAACCGTACCAGCGCCCACCGCGCTGCCATGCTGCGCAACATGTGCGTTTCGCTGCTCGAGCACGAAGCCATCAAGACCACGGTCCCCAAGGCCAAGGAACTGCGTCGCGTCGTTGAGCCCCTGATCACGCTCGCCAAGGAACCCACGCTGGCCAACCGCCGCCTGGCTTTCGACCGCCTGCGTGACCGCGACATCGTCACCAAGCTGTTCAACGTGCTGGGCCCGCGCTTTGCGGCTCGTCCGGGCGGCTACACCCGCATCCTGAAGATGGGCTTCCGTGTCGGCGACAACGCGCCCATGGCCTTCGTCGAACTGGTGGACCGCGCCGAAGGCGAGACCGCCGGCGAAGCCGTCGAATAAGTTCAGCTTTCGCTGATCTGCAAAGCCCGCCTCGTGCGGGCTTTTTTGCGTCTGCGCCCGCGGCTGGGATGGCCGGAGCCTGAGGTCACTGCACGATGTCGAAGACCAGCTTCGCCGCGCCGTAGTCCTGGCTGCAGTCGCCGCCGCCAGCGCAGACGGCGCGGCCCAGGTAGGCGGGCTGGCGGCCGGCCTGCTCGCCCAGCATGGTGGCAGCTGTGGTGCCGACGGCGAGTTCGGTCAGGCCGCTGTCCACGCCGATCTTGAGCCCTGTCAGGTCGCGCGGCGTGGCGGACACGACGACGAACAGCTGCTCGGCGCCGGCAGGCGGGCTGACGTCCAGCGGCATAGCCGGGCCCGGCAACGTGAGGGTCTGGCCGGCCTTGATACGGTGCTGGGTCAGCACGGTGTTGGGCATCAGCTGGATCAAGGTGCCGTCAGGGCCCAGTGCGAGCACGTGGTAGTAGCCGTCGCGCTCGGAGCGCAGCGTGAACGCAAGCCGGTCGTGGCCGATGCGCAGCTGCGTCTTCTTGGCCGCGAGCTCCACCTTGAATCCGGCGCTCTGGCCGGCCAGGATGCGCTCGAAGTCTGTGTTCGGGTCGATGCTGGTGACGGCGGCGGGCGCGGGAGCTTGCACGGGCGCCGCCGCGACAGGCGTTTCGGCGACGCTGGCGGACGGTGCCGGCGGTGATGCGGTGATGGGGGGCGCTGTTTCTGGGGCGTTGCGCCTGGGCGGAGTCGACGTGAGCGACAGATACGCCACCACGCCCACGGCGACGAGCCCCAGCGCGCCGAGCCCGGCGTACAGCGGCGTACGCGACGACACCTTGGCAGGCTCGGCCAGCGGTGCCGGTGATGGCGTGGCGGCAGCACGGGGCGTCGACACCGTACCGGTCGGTGCTGGCGCGGCATTGCCAAAGCCCGCCAGAGGATCTGCCACCGGAGCGCCGGCGACCGGCGGGCGCACGGGCCGGATGATGGTCTTGTCGTCGTCCTGCCCGAAGTCGTCCGGCAGCGTTGCGTGGGCGGCGGGGGCGGGGCGGTCCAGCTCGGCGATCAGCTCCGCGATGCTCTGCGGGCGATCTTCGGGCTTCACCGACAGCGCGCGATCGATGGCGTGCAGGAAGCTGTCGCTGTACTGGCCAGCCACCAACTGGCGCAGCGGCTGGTAGGTGTCGCCCATCATGCGGCCCACCGACGGCGGCGGCGTGCGGCGCGTGATGGCGAAGTAGACGACGGCCGCCAGCGCGTAGATGTCGGTCCATGGGCCCTGCTTCATGTGCGGCACTTCGGCGTACTGCTCCAGCGGCGCGTAGCCGGGCTTGAGGATGACCGTGAGGGCCTGCGTCATGTCGCTGATGACGCGGCGCGCGGCGCCGAAGTCCAGCAGCAGCGGCCGCGTGTGCAGGCCGCCGAGCAGGATGATGTTGTCGGGCGCGATGTCGCGGTGGAAGCACTGCTCGCCGTGGATGACCTTGAGCGCCTCCGACAGCGGGCTCAAGAGGCCGCGCAGCCAGGCCTCGTCCGGCGGGCCGGGCAGGGCCTTCAGCGTGTCCTTCAGCGTCTGGCCCTCGTAGAACGGCATGACCATGTAGGCCGTGCCGTTGGCCTCCCAGAAGCGGTAGACCTTGACCAGCGCCGGGTGGTCGAACTGGGCCAGCAGGCGGGCCTCGTTGATGAAGCTCTTCAGGCCGGCTTCGAAGGTGTCGCGATAGCGCTCGGCCTTGACGCTGACGCTGGTGCCGGCGCCGCGCGAGGCCAGCTGCGACGGCATGTATTCCTTCAGCGCGACCTTGCGTTGCAGCGAGTGGTCCAGCGCCAGGTAGACGATGCCGAAGCCGCCTTCGCCCAGCGTGCGCGTCAGCTCGAACTCGGCCAGCCGCGTGCCGACGGGCAGCGAGTTGCCGTCGCTCATCGCGGCGGCGCTGCTGGGCTGAGGCGTCGGTGCCGCGACCTGCTGCGTCTTGTTGAAGGGCGCTGGGCTGGGCTGGATCTGCGTCGGCAGATCATCGTCGTTGGCGGTCATGAGGCAGCGGTCGCGGCGCCGAACAGCAGCCGCATGTCGTCAGGGGAGGGCAGGCCGCGGGTGACCAGCAGGCGGGGCTCGCCCGACTGGCCATCGGCCCACCAGAAGGCGTGGCCGGCCGCCGCGTGGCGCCAGGCCTGCGACTGGCCGTCGGCGACCAGCGCGATGATCGCTTCGGCGCCGGCGGCCGAGTGGATGGTGAACGGCGCGCCGCCGGGCAGCAGCTCGGCCAGCGTGGCCGGCACGTCCCAGCCGGGGCGGGGGCACTGGGCCAGCTCGGCTTCGAGGCGGTCGACGGGCCAGTCGTCCTGCAGCGCGTCGGCAGCCAGGTCGTCGAGGTCGTGCAGCCAGCTCAGCAGCGTGCGCAGCTCGCCGTCGCCGTGCGGCGGTTCGACGAGCGGCGCGATCAGCGTCAGCGGGAAGTAGCGACCGATGCGGTCCACCGATGGCATCAGCACGCCGGCCCAGGCGCGGTCGCCGAATGGCGCGGGCAGCAGGCCCGGCATCAGCACGAAGCGCCAGGCCGGGCAGGCCAGGTAGTGCTGCAGCCAGTCGGCCGGCGAGCGCTGCTGCAGGCCGGCGAGGCCGGCGGCGAGCCAGCCGTCCCAGAACGCGACGAAGTCGGGCTCGAGCCGGCGCGAGGCGAAGTCGCCCAGGCTGGGCAGCTTGCCATGCCAGCCGGCGATGACGTCGCTCACATCGCCCCCGGGCAGCGGAACTGCGAGATCTCGCGCAGCCGGAACGGGTTGAACACGCTGGCAGCCGTCACGTCCAGGCGGGCCTTGCGGCCTTCCAGGTTCAGCAGCACGCTGAACTTCTCGGGCTGGGCGCCAGGCTGCACCTCGAAGCGCTCGAACAGCCGGAACAGCGCCCACGGGCCTTCGAACATCAGCGGCGTGGCCAGTGCCGGCGTCGTGTTGACCTTGATCTGCGAGGCCACGCGTGTGCTGGGCCAGGTGATGGTCTGCGCCGTGCCGCCGGGCGTGAAGACCAGGTGCTGGCCGTCGATGTCCAGGCTCAGCTCCTTCAGCCCGTCGGCGAGCTCGCCGGCGCGGATATCGACGCGGAAGCCCGGTGCCTTGCCGCCGCCTCGGAAGAACACCTCGCGGATGCGCGCGGCGCGCTGGAACTCGGCCAGCGCGGCAGGCGCTGGCGGGCGTGTGCCGTCGGGCAGCGGCTTGTACGTCCAGGTGGCCGTGCCGGTGTCGACCAGCGGCTGCAGGCGGCGCTGGAAGAAGTCGTCCAGCATGCCGCCGTTGCCGAACAGCTGGCCGAAGTCCTCGGGCAGCACGTCGGCACGCGAGTTGGCCGCGAACGGGTAGCGGTTGGCGATGGCGCGCTGGCAGAACTCGGTGACCGGCCGCAGATCGGCCGTCAGCAGGTCACGCTCGGCACTGCGGCCCTGACGGTCTCCCGCGTCGGCCAGCGTCTCCAGCACGCCGCGGATCATGTCCGGCTGCTGGCCGGCCGCGGCCTTCAGCTTGGCGCCGCCGCCACCGCCGGCGGGCGGCGGGGCCTTGCTCTTTTGCGCGGCGTCGATGGCCACGAGTTGCAGGTTCAGCTCCTCGAAGAGCTTGCGCGTGTCGTCGATGGGCGCCGGGTTGCCGGTGACGAGGCGCCGGTAGTTGGCGAAGTGGTCGTCGACCATCTGCTCCACCGCGACACCGCCACCGGCCGCCGGGGCGGCACCGCCGTCGGACAGCGCGGCCGCGTCGGCCTTGGCCTGCTTGACCTTGTCGCTCAGCGCCGCTGCGGCGCCGGCGAGACCACTGGGCGCTGCGGCCGGCGGCGGCACCAGCGTCGTTTCCTCGGCGATGCGGCGCGTCAGCTTGGTCAGCGGCGAGTCGGGCGAGGCCAGCAGGCGCGAGGCCTCGATGCTGCCGGCCAGGCCGCCCAGCTGCACCAGCTTCACGTCGGCCAGGTACTTGTCCCAGACCTTGATGTACTCCTCCAGGAACAGCCGGCGCACGCGGTTGTTGAGCTGGTCGCCCAGCAGCGCGTCCTTCTGGCGCTGCGGGTCGGCCGGTACGCCCAGCACCCAGCTCTCCTCGGCCGCGAGCTTGCTGGCCACCAGCGCCAGCGACGACTGGAAGCTGCGGCGGTAGCCGTCGCGCGTGTACAGGCCCGGGATGCCGCGCGTCAGCGGCTCGCCGCTGGCCCGCGTGAAGACCTTGGCCGCGTCCGGCCCGGCGGCCGAGGCCACCGAGAACTCCGGCGCGTCGCTGCCGCGGCTCTGGCGCTTCAGGCGGCTGAACACGCGGTACTCCAGCGGGTAGGCCACCAGCATCTCGCGCACGCTGCTCACCAGGGTCTGGTCCATCGGTGCGATGGCGGGCGGCGCACCCAGCGCGAGCAGCGCGTCGAGGTGGGCGTCCAGTTGCTGGCGCTGCTCGGCGGTCAGGCTGCGGGCGTACTGCTGGTCCCAGTCGCTGCCGATCCATGCGCGCAGGCTGTCCGCGTCGAAGTGGTTCGGCGAGTACAGCATCAGGTAGGACTTGAGCGCCTCGTACGCGTTCTCGAGGTTGTCCTTGCTGGCGGCGCGCAGCCGTTCCTGCAGCCGCGCGGCGATGCGTGGCGCGAGCGCATGCGGCAGCGCGCGCTCGTAGCCCAGGCGGGCGCCGGCGTCGAGCTTGTTGCCCTGGTAGAGCCCGAGCGTGGACAGCACGGGCGGCTGCTCGACGGGGAAGTCCGCCGGCACGGCCGCGTTGCGGGCCGCGGTCAGCGCATTCAGCGCCACCGACACGTCGCCCTGCGGCGCCGGCGGCACGGCGGCCAGTTCTTGCTGCACCTTGGGCAGACCGGCAGCGACCTCTTCGGCGTAGCTGCCGTTGCGCGTGTAGCTGACGGCCCAGCCCACCAGCAGCGCCACCGACAGCGTCGCCAGCCCGGCCACGCCGGACCAGTACAGCACGCGGCGGCGGCGCTCGGCACCGGCGTTCCAGACGCCCAGGCCGCGCTCGGCGAAGACCAGCTCGTGCAGCAGCTGCGACAGGAAGAAGCTGCGGCCCTGGCCGGCCAGGCTGGCCGACGCGCGGCGTGTCAGGCCGAAGCTGCGGCCCAACGCGCCCATGACGCGGTCGATGGGCGTGCCTTCCTGCGTGCCGCTGGTGAAGTAGACGCCGCGCACGGGCGGCGTGGCCTGCAGGCTGCCGCCGGATGCGAACACGGTGGCGAGAAACTCCCGCAGCGGCCCGCGCAGCGCGGCGAACTCCTGGTGGAAGCCGAAGGCCGCAGCGCGGCGCTGCGGGTCGCGCGTGGCCAGCATGCGCTCTGGCATGCGTTCGCCCAGGCGCTGCTCCAGGCCGGCGTAGCCGCTGTCGAAGGCGGCGGTCACGTCGGCCGCCGCGCCGTCCTGCCAGGGCAGCGTGAAGCCCCAGACCTGGTCGCGCTCCTCCTTGGGCAGGTCGGCGAAGTTCTCGTTGAAGCCGGCGATCAGGTCGACCTTGGTCACCAGCACGTAGACCGGCGCGCGCACGCCCAGCTTGGTCTGCAGCTCGTGCAGGCGCTCGCGCAGCTTGGCGGCGTGCTGCGCGCGCTCGGGCGCGCCCTGCTGCAGCAGGTCCTGAACGTTGACCGTCAGCATCACGCCGTTGATGGGCTGGCGCGGGCGGGTCTTCTTCAGCAGGCCGAGGAAGCTGTCCCAGGCCTGCGCGTCGACCTTCTCGTCGGACTCCTGCAGCGTGTAGCGGCCGGCGGTGTCGATGAGCACGGCCTCGCGGGTGAACCACCAGTCGCAGTTGCGCGTGCCGCCGACGCCGCGCAGCTCGGCGCCCGACTTGCCGTCGCCGAGCAGGAACTGAAGGCCGGCGTTCATCAGTGCCGTCGTCTTGCCCGAGCCCGGCGCGCCGATGAACATGTACCAGGGCAGCTCGTACAGGTAGGCGCCCGGCTGCAGCAGCGAGCGGCCGGACGCGCCCTTGAGCCGTGTCATCGCCTCGGCGAAGCGCTCGGCCAGCACCTGGGCCTCGCGGTCACCGGCGGTCGCGCCACCGCTCATGCCCTGGATCAGCGCAGCATTCGTGCGCTTGCGCCGCCAGGCCTTCCAGATGAGGCGCCCGATCCAGCCCGCCCACAGCAGTGCCAGGATCAGCACGCGCACCCAGGTCGGGTCGAGCGGTCGGCGGTCGCCGATGCCGATCAGCGGCCCCACCCACCAGATGACGGCCGACAGCACCAGCACGGCCAACGTGCCCAGCACGACGGGGCTGAGCAGCTTGGAAAGGAATCGGTTCATGGCTTCAGTTGCCTTGGACGGTCAACGTGATCTCGACACGGCGGTTGCGCGCGCGTCCCGCGGGGGTGCTGTTGTCGGCGACCGGGCGGCTGTCTGCGACGCCCTCGGCGCGGATGCGCTGGCCGCCCAGCGTCGGCAGCAGCAGCTGGCGCACCGCCTCGGCACGTTCGCGCGACAGGTCGAAGTTGGACGGGAAGCGCAGCGAGCGGATGGGCTGGTTGTCGGTGTGGCCGGTCACGGTGACCTGGCCCGGCAACTGCACCAGCGCCGCGGCGATCTCGGCCAGCAGCGGCTTCACGCCGCTGGCGACCTCGGCACTGCCGGGCTCGAAGAAGCCGTCACCGGCGATGGTGACGATGGACTTGTCGGCCAGGTCCTGCACCTGCAGCGCGCCGCGCGCGATGGCCGTCTGCAGCAGCGTCGCCAGGCGCGGTGCTGCTGCGGGCGGTGGTGGGGGCGGTGCCAGCGTCGCAGCGCGCACGTCCATGGACTGCAGCGTGTCAAACGTGGCGTCGGTGCGCGCATGCAGCGACAGCCGCAGTGCGATGAACACCAGCAGCAGCAGGCCGGCCGTCAGCGCGGCCAGCACCCACAGCGGCAGGCCATCGGAGAGCTTGTGCGGCCGCAGCGCGACACCCCGCCACTGCGGTGACAGCTCGCGCAGCGGCGGCCCGGCCTGCTCGCGCAACAGGCTGGCGAGGCGTTCGTTGACGCTGTCCAGCTGGGCCTTGCCGTTGTCGAGCACGCGGTAGCGGCCCTCGAAGCCCAGTGCCAGCACGACCTGCAGCAACTCCAGCAGCGGGCGCTGGCCGGCGACGTTCTCGGCCAGCTTGCCGAGCAGCTGGAACACCTTCTCGCCGCCCCAGCTCTCGTTGTGGAAGTGCACCAGCAGGCTCTGGCTGGACCACGCACCCGATCCGCCCCACGGCGTGCTGGACGCGCACTCGTCGATGAAGCTGCACAGGATGTAGCGCGCCGCGACGACATGCTCGGCCGGCAACCCCTTGGCCTGCGCCTGGCGCTCGAAGCGCTTGACCGACTCGATCAGCGCCGCACGCAGGCCGGTCGGGTTGGGGTGCTGCGGCATGGCGCGCAACTGGCTCGCCGTCGACAGCAGCGGCGCGGCCAGTTGCAGCAGCGGGTTCAGACCTTGCGGCAGTGGCAGGTCATCGGGCAGCGCAGCAGCGGCCGGCGCCGTCGACGCGGGGCCTTGCACCTGCGTCGTCGTCGGTGCGGCACGGCCGGCGCCGGGCTTGATGATGGTGCGTTCCTGCTCGAAGGCCGAGAAGGGATCGTTCTCGTTCATGGACCTGGCCTCTCAGAGTTAGCGAATCGCCCAGAGCTCGAGTTCGAGCCCGGGGAACTCGCCGGCGATGTGCATCGCCAGGCCGCCGGAGGTTTCGAGCTGCTTCCACATCTCGTTGCCGCGCGTCTCCAGCTCGAAGTAGTTGAAGCCGGCGTGGTACGGGATCTGGCGCGGCGCCACCGGCATCGGCCGCAGCGTGACGCCGGGCAGCTGCAGGTTGACGAGGTCTCGGATCTTCTCGGCCGGGCCGATCTTGACCTGCGTCGGAAAGCGCGCGCGCACGGCGTCGCCCGGCATCTGTGCGTTGACGGCCAGCACGAAGCTGGCGCTGCGGCGCAGCTCGGCGTCGGCGATGACGGCCACGCGCACGCCGTACTTGCGGTCCTGCAGCTCGATGGGGATGGCCGACTGTTCCATCACCATCGACAGCGACTGGCGGATGTCGGCCAGCACTGGCTCGAAACAACCCGCCAGGTCGTGGTGGGCATAGACGGGGAAGCTCGGCGGGCGGCGTTTGTCACGGAAACAGGCCAGCTCGCCGGCCAGCGCCAGGCACATCGAATACAGCCGCTCGGGATGCAGCGGGCGCAGCTGGCGGGCGTGGTCGAACAGCGGCTCGTGGCGGTTGACGGTCTGCAACAGCAGGAAGTCGGCGATCTCGCCGACGCCGGCGCGGCCCGGCTGCGCCAGCCGCGCGGCTAGCGCCTCGCCCCGCTGGTGCAGCATGCCCAGCACCTCGCGCAGCCAGCCTTCAAGCAAGACCTGCTCGGCGACGTGCAGCGACGGCGGGATGTAGCGCGGGTCCAGCACGACGCGGCCATCGGCGCGGCGCTCGACGATGCGCGCCACGCCCAGGCCGACGAAGCCGTTGCCGGCGCGGCTTTCCAGCACGAGGCGCAGGTTGAGCCGGCCGATCTGGATCGGCGCCTCGCTGAGCTTGCGCGCATGGCCGTCAGCGACCGACAGCTCCAGCGCGTGATAGCGCGGCGGCATGCCGGCCTGCTCGCCCTCGACGTCGCTTTCGACGACGCCGGGCTCCGAGCGCGCGATGGCGAGCAGCACGAGTTCGTCGCGGGTGTCGGCGGGGATGTCCAGCGCGGGCGGTGCTGGCTCGTCGTCGGGCATCGCGAACGCGAGGCCGTCGCGCATGACGCCGCTGGCGCTGGTCAGCGCCAGCTGGCCCTGCAGCAGGGCCGGCTGGTCGATCAGCAGCGTCGTGAAGCCTTCCGGATGCAGGCTGGCGCTGGCCAGGCGGGCATCCAGCTGGCGTGAAAAGTACCGCTCCTGCTGCTGGAAGTGCTGGGGCTGCAGAAACATGCCCTCCGTCCACATCACTTTGTTATGCCGGGTCATGTCGTTGAAAGCAAAGGGAAATCGTGGGTTTGCATAGAGGCACTGCAGCGCAACTCGGCGGTAGGCGTCCGGCGCGAACGATACACGGCGGTCGTGTCACCAGGACAGGGGGCGGAACCCGGTTCCGCATATTTAAGGGTGTCGTCGGCGGGCGCCGAACGCTATGATTTGTTCACACCTTTCGCTTGCCGCGGCGAGCGTTGCGGTACCAGGTGGCTCGATTCTGTGTTACCTGGCTGTGATTGATCGGGAGTTCGCCATGTTTGTTCGTCGTTCCCTGCCCCTGTTTTTCGTGACGGCCGCTTTGCTGGCCGGTGGCGCTGCCCAGGCGCAAGAAACCGTCGAGGTCGGCAACGGGGTGCCGACTGTCAGCGCCGTCAAGGAAGGCCTGTTCCCGGAGGACGCCTGCGAACAACTCGTGGCGGCCGGTTTCAAGTGCATGGGCTTCAAGCCCGCCGTGCGTTTCTCGCTGCCGGCGCTGGCCTTCAAGGTCGGTTCCGCCGAGATCCCCGACGGCCTGCGCAAGCAGCTGGACGTGTTCGCCGAGGCGCTGGCCACCAAGCGCGGCAGCGGCAAGACGGTGCGCATCGAAGGCCATGCGGACGCCTCTGGCAGCGCCGACAGCAACCAGGCGCTGTCGCAGAAGCGCGCCGAAGAGGTAAAGCGCTACCTGGTCGCCCACGGTGCCGAGGACAGCATGCTGACGGCTGTGGGGCTCGGCGCCACCGAGCCCAAGGTCAAGGACCCGTTCGCCGCGGAGAACCGCCGCGTCGAGATCGGCCGCGCCACGCCTCCCTGAGCCTCACAGGCTCCCGCAACACGGCCGCCTTCGGGCGGCTTTGTCGTTTGAGCCACCGCCGTTTCACCTGGGCCGTTGATATCCACGGACTGGCGCCGGGCCGCCCCAAGCCGGCCCGTAGGCGATGTGCTTGCGGCTCAATGCTGCAAGCATCGCCGTCCCCTCGGGGGCTGAGGCTGGACACATGGCGCCCAGTGGGCGGCATGTGCCTGCCGAAGGGCTGTGGTACTGCCGCAGCGCGGTCTGCAAGACCGACCAGACTCGCCCGCGTACAGCGGGGCGAGTCTGGGCGAGGGGTGCACGTCAGGGAATCTGGTGATTCGTCTGGCCGGCGTCGCTGAATTCGATGACGCCGCCCCAGATGCACATGAGCTTGTGCGTGTTGTCCAGCGCCGGGAAGTTGGCCACCAGCACGGTGGGCGCGCCGGTGATCCATGGCGCTGGCGTGACGGGGACGCAGGGCATGGGCGTCAACGTTCCCATCGCGGCGGCGGTCGCGGCGGCCACGGTCGGGTTGGCCAGGCTCTTGCACACGCCGAACGGCGGGATGTTGGCGATCGGGATGTGATCCATGATGTTCGCCGCGACCTTGTTGTTGGTCATGATCGGCTTGGGCGTCGGGATCAGTGCACTCGGTGAAGCACCGAAGCTGCACTTCATCTGGGAGCCCATGCAACATTGAAACGGCATCGCAGCCTCCTCAGAGATTGGGTTGACTCAACCACAGCGCCATCGCGCTGAAGTTGTCGTAGCCGGGTTTTCCGGCCGTGGCCGCGGTGACGATGCGGCGCAGTGCGTCCAGCCAGTCGCCGGGCGCGCGCGCCGTGGCCAGCGTGGCTTCGAGGTCGCGGTCGTCGAGGTTCTCCCACAGGCCATCACTGCACAGCAGGAAGCAGTCGCCCGCGGCGATCTCGGCCGGGCCGGACCGGGCGCTGACGTCCAGCTCGTCGGGCTGCGTGCCCAGCGCAGAGCGCAGCTCGCTGCGCCGCGGGTGATGGCGCAGCTCGGCTTCCGACACGAGACCCACTTCGACGAGCCCCTGCACGAGGCTGTGGTCCAGTGTCCGGCCGTTGAGGCGGCCGTTACGGAACCAGTACAGCCGCGAGTCGCCGGCGTGCGCCCAGTAGGCGCGGTGCTCGATGAAATCCACGACCAGGCAGACGACGGTGCTGTGCATGTCGGCGCTGCGCGTGCCGGGCCGGCGCTGGTCGAGGATGGCCTGGTTGGTCTGCCGCACGAGACCGGCGAGCTGTTCGCCGCAGTCCTCCGGGTGGGCCTGGACGGCGGCGAGCAGGTTCTGCACGGCCAGGCGCGACGCGAGATCGCCGCCGCCGTGGCCGCCGGCGCCGTCGGCCAGCACGCAGGCGAGATGACGCTTGGAGTGCCAGTGGCCGCAGGCGTCTTCGTTGTAGGGGCGCCCGCCGCGTTCGGACAGGATGGCGACTTCCATGGCCAGCATGGGGGGCTCCTCAGCGGCCCGACGTGCCGGGGCCAGGCTCGGCCTCCAGCGCGTCGAGCTGGGCCTCGTAGGCCTGCAGGAAGGCCTTGCCGAACAGCGTGTGGAAGTCGTCCGCGGCCTCGCGCGACAGCTGCGTGTACAGCTGCTGGAACTGCTCCCACAGCTGCGCCTTGCGCGAGCCGGGCAGCAGCGACGCGAGCGCGCCGCGCTTCGTGATGGCGCTGTCGAGCACGGCCGGGTCGAAGCGGGCCAGCACGCCGTCCAACGCCGCGCGCATGCCGGCCATGACACCGATCTCGTGGGCGCGCAGGTCATCGAACGCGTCGCGCATCGCACGGGCGGGCGGCATGAAACCGGTGGCGACGGGGCCCAGCAGGTGGGTCAGCGCAGCGTCGACGTTGGGCGAGAACTTCAGCGGGTTGTTGCCCTGCGTGACGATCATCGTCACCTGGGCGCGCACTTCCTGCTTCAGCGTGGCGCGGGCGCGCAGCAACTCGACGGCGCCGCGTGTCGACTCGCGCAGCAGTTCGCCGAGGAGCTGCATCGTGGCCGGCGTCAGCGTCTGCAGCGGCGATGTGGACAGGCCCAGGCCCGTCATCAGCGCGTTCAGCAGCGCGGTCGTGTCGCCGGCGGGGCCGGCGGCCGGTGCGGGCGCCTGGGTCGGTCGGGCCGGCGGCGGCGCGTGGTTGTTGCCGTCGAGGTGGCGCACGTCGGGCAGCGTGATGACCTTCTGGTCCCGCATCGAGTCGTCCCAGGACAGCACGGCGCCGGCCGGAGAGGACGGCGCGGGCACAGTGGGCGGCGTCAGCGCGGCCGCCTGCCACGGCATGTGCAGGTCGGAGACGGTGTCGTCGGCCGGCAGCAGCGGTTGCGGCGCACCGGCGGGCTTCATCAGCGCGCGCAGCGGGTCGGCGTCGCCGGCGGTGTTGGCCGGCGGCGGTGCGGCGCCCAGCACGCCCAGCGGGTCGGCGGGTGCGGCACCTATCGGGCCGAGGCCGAACAGGTCGTCCAGCGACGGCCCGGCCGACAGCGGTGCCTGCGCCGGCGCGCCCAGGCCCAGCGGGTCGCTGGGTGTCGTGATGATGCGGGTGATGGCAACGCCGCTGGTGGGCATCTCGGGCGCGAACGGGTCCCAGTCGGCCGGGATGGCGCCCATCGCGCCGGACGGGGCGGCAGCGGGCGGCGGCGGGAAGAACGCCGGTGCCGGCGGTGGCGGAGCGAAGAAGGCTGCGGGCGGGGGCGGTGGCGCAAAAGCCGGCGGGGCGGTCGGCGCGCTGGCGCGGGGCGTGGCACTGCCGAACAGGTCTCCGAACGGGTCCTTGGCGATGGTCTGGTGGCCGGCGCGGACCTGGATCACGTAGCCGCCGATGTTGAGCGTGTCGCCCGCCTTCAGCGGCGCCTCGCGGCCGTTACCCAGCGGCGTGCCGTTGATGCTGATGGCGTTGCTGCCGCGGTCGACGACGGCGAACGCGCCGTTGCGCAGCGCGACCTGCGCGTGGACGCGCGAGATCGTGCGGTCGGGGTCAGGCAGTACCAGCTGGTTGGTGGTGGCGCGGCCGATGGTGCCGCCCAGTTCGTCGAAGCTGGCTTCGCGCGGCTCGGTCGGTGCGCCGTTGTAGCTGCTGACGGACAGCACGATCATTCGCGGGTTCCCTTGTTTTCGTGGCGTTCTGGACGGGCGTTGAGGATACGACAGCCTCGTGCGCGGGTGCCTTCAGCGGAGTACGTAGAGCCGGCCTTCGACGACGGCGATGCGCATGGGCATCGAGACCTTGCCGCCGTCGGGCCGGTTGAATTGCAGCAGCGGTCCGCCTTCGGTCGACAGGCATTCGATGAGCCGCCCGTCGGCTGTCGGGCGCAGCTTCAGTTTGTCCGCAGCCGGCAGCGGGCCGCGCAGCGCCTTCTGCGCGTGCAGCAGCTGCACGCGGGCCCGCCAGCGGGCCAGGTCGTCCTCGGGCTTGCGCTGGTAGGCCAATGCCAGTTCCTCGAAACGCAGCCGCGCGGCGGTGATCCAGGGCTCGGCATCGCCTTGTGCCAGCGCCAGCGCCTGCTCCTGCGCGAAGGCCAGCACCGGCGCCGTCAGCGTGCCCAGATCGGGCAGCGGCGGCGCGTCCTGCCAACGCCAGCGCGGGAACTTGACAGGGATGTCGACCTCCTGCTGCACGGTGGCGTGGGCGCGGTACAGCTCGCCGTCCTGCACGGCCCAGTCCAGCGTGGCGAGGCAGCGGGACTGGTCGTCGCTGGCGGCCTGGCCCACGCGCGGCAGCAGCAGCTGCAGGCGGGCGGTGCGCGGGCCTTCGGACAGCCGGGGCTCGGGTGCCGGGGCGGCGGGCTCGATGACCAGCTCCAGCCGGTTGTTGCCGGCCAGCGTGTACTCGTGGACGGCCAGCGCCTGCACGCCGCCGGCGGCGCCGACCTCAGCCAGCGCGAAGCCGTTCAGGCGCGCCTGCGCGGCCACGCCCTGGGCCTGGAGGCGGAGGATGAGGAGGCGTTCCATCAGAGGGTGGGAGTGAATTGGGCGCGCCCGAGCAGGCCGCGCAGGGCGGCCCAATCTAGACGCAACGCGCAGTCGTAGCTCGGGCTACGGCGAGCATTTGCAACGACGAGTGGGGCGGCTTGCGCGGTATGAGCGGGTGTGTTCAATTTGCTCGCACCTTCTTAGCCGAGGCTCCAGTCGAGAAGCGGCACGGAGCCGAGCAGCGCGACATGC
Source organism: Pelomonas candidula (assembly GCF_043555985.1). Taxonomy (NCBI): domain Bacteria; kingdom Pseudomonadati; phylum Pseudomonadota; class Betaproteobacteria; order Burkholderiales; family Sphaerotilaceae; genus Roseateles; species Pelomonas candidula. Next base: position 73,423 of record NZ_JBIGIC010000018.1, read on the forward strand.
TGGCTGCTGCGGCCCAGCAGCGGGTCCTGTACGGCCATGGGCGCGACGACGGGCTCCAGCGCCAGCTGCAGGAACCACTGCCATGCGCCGCCGCCCTGCGGGCTGGGCCGCAGCCCGAAGGCGCCGACCAGCGCGCCGGTGGGCGGACCGAACTCGCTCCACAGCAGGCCGGTCTCGCTGGCCAGCGGTGTGAACTCCAGCGCAACCGGGCAGCGGATGTGCTGCTGCACCGGCTCCAGCACCTCGGCCAGCGGCGGTTCGGCGGTGTCGCGGTTCAGCTGCATGGCCAGCTCGGTGTCGAGGTTGATGCGCAGGCTCAGCTGCGTGCGCGCGCCTGCCTGCTCGATCTCGCCGGTCAGCACGAGGTCCAGCGTCATGCCGAGCTTGAAGTCGCCGACGACGCGCAGCAGTGGGTCGGCGTTCAGGCCGGCAGGACTTTCGCGCAGGCCCCAGGTCATGGCCGCATGGCCGTTGAACAGCCCGGCACGCAGGCTCATGCGTGGTGATTGCGCGCAGGCTGACCAGGCGGCGAACAGCTTCTCGGCGCCGGCCATCAGCGCGGCCTCGATGCCGGGGCCCAGGCCTTCGCCCCACTTGGGCGCGGCGCGCGGCGCGCCGTCGCGGGCCAGGCGCACGCGCAGGCCTTGCGACGCGGGAGGCAGCGGCGGCGCGGAGGCCTGACGCGGCCAGGTCTGCTCCAGCAGGCGGTCGCGCTGCCAGGTCAGCAGCCACTGCTGGGCCGGCCAGGACCAGACCTTCAGGTGCTGCGATCCCAGCGGCACGCCGCGGTCACGCACGCCGCAGGTGTTCAGCTCCAGCAGGGTCAGTTCGGGCGAGGGCTCCTGCAGCAGCAGCGCGCCCCAGCCTGGCGGCACGGCGGGTGGCGGCAGCGCGGCGACTGTCCAGCTGGTGGACTGCGCGGCGTGGCCTTGGCAGGCCATCAGCCCGTGGCCGCCCAGCCAGCGCAGCTGCGGGTGCGGCACCGGCAGGCCGCACTGGCCGTGCGGCGCCTGGCGGACCTGCAGCCGCGTCTGCGGGCCTTCGCTGGCGGCCTGGCTGAGCAGGCACAGCCGCTCCACCGTGGGTTCGCCGGCACCGACGCGCAGCGGTGGCGGTGCGGGCGGAGCCGCCAGATGCTGCCAGGCACCGCCTTCGAGGCGATATTCGCGGCGCCAGTCGAGGTCCAGCGCGCGGAACTCCAGCGCCTCGATGTCGCAGGCCTTTCGCGGCAGCGGCGGCGTGCCTTCGTTGACACGGGCGCGGTGGTCGAGCGCATCGACGAGGCGGGCGTCGTTGACGAGCAGCAACTGCGCCTCGCCGCCGCGGCGCGCCAGTTCCTCGGCGCCGGCGCGCACCAGCTGGTGCAGCTTGACCCAGTTGCCCAGGCGCTCGTCCACGAGCAGCGCCAGCGCCCATTCGTTCTCGGGCCGCGTCTCGAAGGCCGGGCCGAAGGCGAAGCAGAGATTGAGGTAGCGCGCGGCGCTGTTGGTGTCCAGCAGGCCTTGCGAGCGCGCCTGCTCCCCGACCCGCGTGACGAAGGCCTCGCGGCGGTCTCCCAGCCGGGCGGCCATGTCGGGCCAGCCGGCTTCGATGAGGGCGACGAGGGCGGGGTCGAGTGGGCCTGCGGGGGTGTCGGACATGGTCAGGGGTTCGTTCGCGCCGCGCGAGCCGTTGCGGTCGCGCCCGGGATCACTTGCGATAGTGGTCCAGCGTCGGCGGCGGTGTATACCCCAGTTCGCGGGCTCGCGACTCGAACTGCGAGGCCAGCAGCGGCTGGGCGCTGCGGCGGTAATGCAGCGCCAGTTCGTAGGCGGCGATGCCGTTGCCCAGGCCGGCCGCGTACTGCAGCCAGCCTTCGTAGCGGCCCGGCGCGGACGGCGAGTTGCCGTCGCGGTAGCTGCGGGCCACGCGGGCGGCGGCGTCCTTGTCGCCGCGGGCCGATTTGTGGATGTCGGCGCGCAGCTCCTCGCCCATGTCGTCGGCGAGGTTGAAGGCCGTGCGGTACAGGCGCACGTCGGTGCGCTTGAGCACCTGGCTGGCCTCCTTGGCACCTTCGCGGGCGGCCAGCGCGGCGGTGGCGCGGCGGCCCTGCGGGTGGCGCTGCAGGTAGCCGTCGGCGAGCTTGGAGACGTCCTGCGGCCAGATGCTCTGGTCGACGGCGGCCCAGTCCTCGAGGTCGTCGGGGGCGCGCGGCGCAGCGGACGGCGGGTCGGCTTCGGCCTTGTCGCCCGTCGTCGGGCGCGCCAGCGTCACGGGGCGGCGCACGTCCTTGGCGATGAAGGAGTCCTGCGCCAGCGCGCGCACGGCCTCGACCGGGTGGTTGCGCATCGTGTTCAGCACGTCCAGCCGCACGACGGAGAAGAAGTCGGACCAGGTTGCCTCCGCGTCGGCCACCTTCAGCAGCTTGACCAGCGAGGCCGTGTAGAAAGTGCTCAGGTTGGCCGATGCGGGCGCGATGGCCGGCTTGCCGGCACCGGTGGAGAACGCGACGAGGAAGCCGGGCGGCACCTCGATCTGGTTCAGGCCGTCGCTGGCCTGCACGGCCGCGCGGATGTTGGTGCGGCAGGCGTCGATGACGCAGATGGTCAGCGCATCGGGGCGCTGGGGCATGCGCTCGACGACATCTTTCATGACGCTGACGCTGCTGCGGCCCAGGACTTCCGCCTTGGCCTTGGGGCTGGTGCCTGCGCCGACAAGCAGGCTCTCGGCATCCAGTTGCAGGCCATGGCCGGTGAAGTAGAAGAAGGCCACCGTGTCCGGCGGGCCGGACTTGACGCTGGCGGCGAAGGTCTCGATGGCCTGGCGGGTCTTGGCGGCATCGACGTCCAGCGCGTCGGTGACGCTGAAGCCGCGCAGCTCCAGCGCGGCGCGCAGGTCGTGCACGTTCTTGTGCGTGGGCGGGAGGTCGTCGGGTTCGGGGTAGTCGCGGTTGCCGACCAGCAGCGCGAGGCGGGTCGAGGGCAGCGCGTCGGCGTCGTTCTGCTGCGCCTGGCCCAGCGCCGGCGCGCCGGCGAGCAGGGCCGGCAGCGCCTCGAGCAGGGTGCGGCGGCGGAGGTTTGCCGGGCGGTCGGTGGTCATGGTCGAGATGCCTGGTTGGGGACTCATTGCTCGCAGCCCAGCGTTGCGGATGGCGTGCATCCGTCGGGCAGGCGGATGCCTTCCTTGCCGATGGTGGCCGGGCGGCCGGCGCCGACCTCCGCGATGACGCCGGAGCGCAGCCGGATGGCGACGTTCTCGGTGCGCACGGCCTCGTCGAAGCGGTCCTTGCGGGCGCCTTCCGACACCGCGACGGTGGCGGAGATGGAGCCCTGCGCTTCGGGCGTGGACGGTGCCACGCCGTTGTACACCACCGGCACTTCCGTTGTGCGGCGGGCGCCGTCGTAGAAGAACTGGTAGCCGTTGGTGCCCACTGAAGGTCCACTGGCGTACACGGCCGTGGCGCCCAGGTTCGCCGGCTTCTTGGGCAGGATGGTCATGTAGCCGGCAGGGATGTTCGGCGCGCTGCTGCCCACGTCGATGGCCAGCGCGTTGCCGTCGCCGATGCCGCCGAACGTGTAGGACTGTGCGAAGGCCGCGTCGCGCAGCTTCAGCGTCAGGCCGGGCAGCTGCACGGCGAAGCCCAGCGCCGAGCTGTACGGCAGGCGGGCGCGGATGACGCTGCTGGCCGCGGTGCTGAGCTTGGCGGCGTCGATGACGACGAGGTCTCCATCGACGCCCGCGCCGTTGACGCGCAGCGTGTCGCCGCTGATGCTGATGCGGCTCTGCTGCGCCGCCGTCTGGTCGGCCGAGGAGTTGGCGCTCCACGCCGCGCCGGCGGTGCCGCTGACGGCGGAGATGCCGCCGCTCAGGTCGTTGGCCGCACCGTCCAGCAGCGTGATGGAGCCGCCGCCCTTGGCCTGCAGCGCCAGCGCGCCGGAGGTCGCGTGGATGAGGCCGCCGGTCTGGCTGATGGTGTTGCTGGCGATGGCGAGTTGCTGCGCATTGCCGGCCTGCTTGCCGGTCTCGACCGTGTAGGCCGTGGGTGCTGCGGCCGCCACGAGGGTGGTGGTGCCGCCGGTCAGCGTGACGTCGCCGGTCAGCTCGATGGTGCCGGCCGAGATGCTGGAGTCTGCCGCGATCTTGACGGTGCCCAGCTTGAGCGCGGCGTTGTCGGCCGTCTTGAGCTGCACGGACTGCGCGGTCAGCGACAGCGGCTGTGCGCCCAGCACGTTGGCGGCGTTGGTGGCCTCCAGCTTGCTGGCGACCAGGCTTTGCGGGCCGGAGCCGGTCAGGCTGAGCTGGCCGCTGATCGTCACGTCGCCGCTGGCGCTGAGGTTGCCCTTGAGCTCGACGCTGCCGGCGCTGGTCAGCGCGGCCAGCGTCTCGCTGCCGCCCAGCGTCAGCGAGGCGCCGCTGTCGACGACGACGCTGCTGGTGTCGGCGATGCGTTCGTCGCCCGCGGTGGCGAGCGTGCCCTTGCTGACCTTGGTCACGCCGGTGGTCTGCAGGGCGGTGGCCAGCGTCAGCGTGCCGGTGCCGGCCTGCTCGACGCCGCCGGTGCCGGAGACGGCCTGGTTCAGCGTGATGGCGTCGCTGCGCTGGAAGCGCAGCGTGCCTCCGTCGTCGACGGCGCCGCTGCCCAGCGCGCCGCTGGTGCCGCCCGTACCGACCTGCAGCGTGCCCGCGGCGATCTGCGTGGTGCCGGTGTAGCTGTTGTTGTTGCCCAGGATCAGCGTGCCGGTGCCTTCCTTGCGCAGCGCGCCGGCGCCGCTGTAGACGCCGTCGTACTGGCTGTCGCCACGGCTGCCGACGGCCAGCGTGCCGCTGCTCGACGTGATGGCGCCGGCACCGGCGAGGCTGCCCAGCGTCTGGCTGCCGTTCAGCGCCAGCGTAGCCCCGGCGGCCAGCGTCGTGGCCGGGGCGGCGCCGAGCTGGTTGCTGCCGTCCAGCTGCAGCGTGCCGCCGTTGACGTTGAGCGTCTGCACGCCGGCGTTGCCGGAGATGTAGACGGCGCCGCTGGTGTCCAGCGAGCCGCCGCCGAGGCTGGCGAGCAGGCGGGCGCCGTTGCTGGCCGTCGTCGACGTGGCGGTCAGCGTGTCGGCGGCGCCGGTGTTGGCCAGCGTGCCGGCGACGGCCAGCGTGCCGACGGTGTCGTTGCCATTGAGCTTGAGCGTGGCGCCGTTGGCGATGGTGACGGCGGCGCTGTCGGCCAGGCGGTCGGCGGCGCCGAGGTTCAGCGTGCCGGTGGCGACGTTGACCGTCGTGGCGGCGGACGTGCCCGCCAGGGTGACGGCGCCGTTGCTTGTCAGCGTGCCGGTGCCGAGGTTGGCGTTGACGGCGGCGCCGTCGTTGAGCGCGTAGCTGGCGGCGGTCAGCGTGTCGGTGGCGCCGGTCCTGGCCAGCGTGCCGGCGGACGTGAGGCTGCCGACGGTGTCGCTGCCATTGAGCTTGAGCGTGGCGCCGCTGGCGATGTTGACCGAGGCCGAGTCGGCCAGGCGGTCGGCGGCGCCGAGGCTCAGCGTGCCGCTGGCGACGCCGACATTGGCGGCGGACGTGCCGTTGAGGGTGACGTTGCCGTTGCTGGTCAGCGTGCCGGTGCCGAGGTTGGCCGCGACGACTGCGCCGTCGTTGAGCGCGTAGGTGGCGGCGGTCAGCGTGTCGGTGGCGCCGGTCTTGTCCAGCGTGCCGGCGGACGTGAGGCTGCTGACGGTGTCGTTGCCGTTGAGTTTGAGCGTGGTGCCTGCAGCCAGCGTGACGGCTGCGGCGTCGGCCAGACGGTCGGATGCGCCCAGCGCCAGCGTGCCGGTGGCGACGTTGACGGTGGCTGCGGCGGACGTGCCGTTGAGGGCGACGTTGCCGTTGCTGGTCAACGCGCCGGCGCCGAGGTTGGCGTTGACGACGGCGCCGTTGTTCAGCGCGTAGGTTGCGGCGGTCAGCGTGTCGGCGGCGCCGGTCCTGGCCAGCGTGCCGTTGCTGGTCAGGCTGCCGATGGTGTCGCTGCCGTTCAGCGTCAGCGCGCTGCCGGTGGCGACGGTGACGGCCGCGGTGTCGGCCAGGCGGTCGGCGGCGCCCAGCGTCAGCGTGCCGGTGGCGACGTTGACGGTGGTGGCGGCCACCGTGCCGTTGAGGGCGACGCTGCCGTTGCTGGTCAGTGCGCCGGTGCCCAGGTTGGCGTTGACCACGGCGCCATCGTTCAGCGCGTAGGTGGCGGCGGTCAGCGTGTCGGCGGCGCCGGTCTTGGCCAGCGTGCCGGCGGAGGTCAGCGTGCCGATGGTGTTGTTGCCGTTGAGCGTCAGCGTGGCGCCGTTGGCGACATTCACCGCGGCAGTGGTGGCCAGGCGGTTTGCGCCGGCCAGCGTCAGCGTGCCGCTGGCGATGTTGACGTTGGCGGACGCTGCCGTGCCGCCGAGCGTGACCGCGCCGTTGCTCGTCAGCGTGCCGGCGCCCAGGTTGGCGGAGACGGTGGCGCCATCGTTCAGTGCGTAGGTCGTGGCGGTGAGCGTGTCGCCCGCGCCGGTGCCGGCGACCGTGCCGGCAGTGGTCAGCGTGCCGACGGTGTCGCTGCCATTGAGCTTGAGCGTGGCGCCGTTGGTGACGCTGACTGCGGCGGCGTCGGCCAGGCGGTCGGCCGCGCCGAGGCTCAGCGTGCCGGAGACGACGCTGATGACGGTAGCGGCCACGGTGCCGTTGAGGGCGACGCTGCCGTTGCTCGTCAGCGTGCCGGCGCCCAGGTTGGCGTCGACGACGGCGCCGTTGTTCAGCGCGTAGGTGGTGGCGCTCAGCGTGTCGGTGGCGCCGGTCTTGGCCAGCGTGCCGGCCGAGGTCAGCGTGCCGACGGTGTCGCTGCCGTTGAGGGCCAGCGTTGCGCCGCCGGCGATGGTCACGGCGGCCGTGTCGGCCAGGCGGTTGGCGGCGCCCAGCGTCAGCGTGCCGCCGTTGACGTCGACGGTGGTGGCCGCGGACGTGGCGTTCAGCGTCGCGCTGCCGGTGCTGGTCAGCGTGCCGGTGCCGAGGTTGGTGTTGACCACGGCGCCGTTGTTCAGCGCGTAGCTGGTAGCGGTCAACGTGTCGGTGCCGCTGGTGTTGGCCAGCGTGCCGGCCGAGGTCAGCGAGCCGACGGTGTCGCTGCCGTTGAGCGTGAGCGTGGCACCGCTGGCGATGCCGACGGCGGCGGTGTCGGCCAGGCGGTTGGCGGCGCCCAGCGTCAGCGTGCCGCTGGCGATGTTGACGGTGGCGGCGGCTGCCGTGCCGTTGAGGGCGACGCTGCCGTTGCTGGTGACCGCGCCGGCGCCGAGGTTGGCGGTGACGACGGCGCCGTTGTTGAGCGCGTAGGTGGCGGCGGTGAGCGTGTCGGTGGCGCTGGTGTTGGCCAGCGTGCCGGCGGTGGTCAGCGTGCCGACGGTGTCGCTGCCACCCAGCTTGAGCGTCGCGCCGCTGGCGATGCCGACAGCGGTGCTGTCGCCCAGGCGGTCTGCCGCGCCCAGCGTCAGCGTGCCGGTGGCGACGTCGACCGACGTCGCTGCGGCCGTGCCGTTGAGCGTGACGTTGCCGTTGCTGGTGACCGCGCCGGCGCCGAGGTTGGCGGTGACGACGGCGCCGTCGTTCAGCGCGTAGGTGGCGGCGGTGAGGGTGTCGGTGGCGCTGGTCTTGTCGATCGTGCCGGCGACGGTGGCCGCGGCCACCGTCTGGTTGCCGTCCAGCTTGAGCAGCGCGCCGCTGTCGACGAGGACGCTGCTGGCGCTGCCCAGGCGGTTGATGCCCGACAGCAGCAGCGTGCCTTCCTTCACCTCGAACAGGCCGCTGCTGCCGGTGCTGGCACCGCTGAGCGTGAACGTGGTGGCGCTGCCTTCCTTGATCAGCTGCGACCCGGCGCTGCCGGTGATGAGGCCGCTGAAGACGGTGGACTGCGTGGAGCCGGTCAGCAGCGACTGGCTGCCCAGCGCCAGCGTGCCGGCGCCGGCCAGCGAGCCGAAGTGCTCGTGGCCGCCCAGCGCCAGGCTGGCGCCAGCGTTGATGGTCACGTCGGGCAGGGCGGTGAAGCGGTCGGCCGCGCCCAGCGTCAGCGTGCCGGTGTCGACCAGCAGCAGGGTGGCCGCGGAGTGGCCGTTCAGCGTGCTGTTGTTGCGGCTGGTCAGCTTGCCGCCGTCCAGGTCGCCGTTGTAGGTGGCGTTGTCGAGCACGTAGTCGGTGGCGCTCAGCGTGCCGGTGCCGTTGACCTGCGCGCCGGCGCCGAGGCTGACCGACTGCGCCGTGTTGTTGGCCAGCAGCGTCAGCGTGCCGCCGGCATCGACGGTGATGGTCGGGTGGGCAGTCAGGCGGGCCGCCGTGCTGCCCAGCGTCAGCGTGTCCCCGGCGCCGATGTGCACGTCCGTGGCGGCCGTCGTGCCGTTGAGCTGGCTGGTGCCGGTTGCCGACAGCTTGCCGGCGCCCAGGTTGGCGTGCAGCTGCGTGACGCCGCCGGTCAGTGCGTAGCCGGTGGTAGCGGTTGCGGTCAGCGTGTTGTCGACGTCGCTTTCCAGCGTGCCCGACAGGTTGAGCTGCGTGATGGTGTCGTTGCCGCCGAGCTTGAGGGTGCCAGCGCCGCTGACGTTGACGGTCGCGCCGTCGGCCAGCAGGTTGGCGCCGCCCAGCGTGAGGCGGCCGCCGTTCACGTTCACCGTGGTGGCCGCGGCTGTGCCATTGAGGGTGGCGTCGCCGTCGCTGCTCAACGTGCCGGCGCCGAGGTTGGCGTTGACGACGGCACCGCTGTGCAGCGTGTAGCCGCCGGGCGTGGCGGTGAGGGTGTCGCCGGCGGCGGTCTTGTCCAGCGTGCCGGAGAGGGTGAGTCCGCCGATGGTCTCGGTGCCACCCAGCTTGAGCGTGGCGCCGCCGGAGACGGTGACGGCGGCGGCGTCGGCCAGGCGCTCGGCGGCGCCCAGCGTCAGCGTGCCGGCGGTGACATTGACGGTGGTGGCCGCCGAACTGCCGTTCAGCGTCGCGTTGCCGTTGCTGGCCAGCGTGCCGGTGCCGAGGTTGGCGTTGACGACGGCGCCGGTGTTCAGCGCGTAGGTCGAGGCGATCAGCGTGTCGGTGATGCCGGTCTTGTCCAGCGTGCCGGCCGTGGTGAACGTGCCGACGGTGTCGCTGCCGTTCAACTTCAGCGTGGCGCCGCTGGCGATGCTGACGGCAGCCGTGTCGGCGAGGCGGTCGGCGGCGCCCAGCGTCAGCGTGCCGGTGGCGACGTTGACGGTGGTGGCGGCCGAGGGGCCGCTGAGCGTGACGCTGCCGTTGCTCGTCAGCGTGCCGGCGCCGAGCTTGGCGGCCACGCTGCTGCCCGTGTTGAGCGCGTAGGTGGCGGCCGTCAGCACGCCGGTCGCGCCGGTGACGGTGGCGTTCTGCGCCGTGAGGCTGGCGACGGTGTCGCTGAAGCTGCCGATGTCCAGCGTGCCGCCGGTCAGGGCGACGGCGCCGCTGCTCAGCACGTCGCTGGCGCCCAGCGCCAGCGTGCCGGCCGAGATGGTGGTGCCGCCACCGTAGGTGTTGGCGCCGGACAGTGTCAGCGTGCCGGTGCCGCTCTTGGCCAGCACACCGGTGCTGCCGGAGATGACGCCGGCATAGCTGCCGCTGCTGACGGTCAGCGTCTGGCCTGCGGCGATGGCGATGTTTCCGCCCGTGGCGCCGCCGCCGGTCAGCGCGCCGATGGTCTCGCTGGCATTGACGTTCAGGACGACGCCCGCGCCGTTGAACAGCGAGACGGTGCCGTTGTCCGCCAGTGCGGAGCCGCCGACCACGTTGAGCGCGCCGCTGCTGACCGTCGTGCTACCGGTGAAGGTGTTGGTGCCCGACAAGGTCAGCGCGGCGGCACCGAGCTTTTGTAGCCCGCCCGTTCCGCTGATGTTGTTGGCGATGGTCAGCGCATCGCTGCGGTTGCTCCACAGCGTGCCGTTGTCGATGACGGCACCGGTGCCCAGGCTGCCGGTTGTGCCGCCGTTGCCGACGAACAGCTCGCCGTTGATGGTGGTGGTGCCGCTGTAGGTGTTGGTGCCGGTGAGGTAGACCTGGTTGCTGCCCAGCTGAACCAGCGCGCCCGAGCCGCTGATGGCGTTCGCCAGCACGACCGAATTGCTCTTGTTGATGACCAGGGTGCCGTTGTTCGTCACGGCGCCCGAGCCCAGCGTCCCGAAGGCTGAGCCATCGCCCAGGCTCAACGTGCTGCCCGAGGCGATGCTGATGGTGCCGGTGTGGGCGTTGTTGGTGCCCGTGAGGCTGAGGGTGCCGCTGCCCTGCTGGACCAGCGAGCCGGCGCCGCTGATGGCGGAGGACAGCGTCAGCGCGGCGCTGCGGTTGAAGACCAGCGTGCCGTCGTTGAAGATGGTGCTGACACCCAGCGAGCCGGTGGCGCCGCCGTTGCCGACATTGAGCATCGAGCCGCTGCTGATCGTCGTGTTGCCGCTGTAGCTGTTGCTGCCGGTCAGTGTCAGGGCACCGCTGCCGAGCTGCGTCAGGCTCAGGTCGCTGCCGATGTCGGCGCTGACCGTCAGCGCGTCGCTGTGGTTGAACGCCAGCGTGCCGGCGCCGCTGATGCCGGTCAGGCTCAGCGTGCCCGTGGTACCGCCGTTGCCCAGCTGCAGCGTGCCGCCCGAGATGGTGGTGCCGCCGGTGTGCGTGCTGGTGCCGGTCAGCGTCAGAGTGCCCGTTCCCGACTTGACCAGAGCGCCGCTGGAGGTGAATGCGCCGCCGAAAACGGTGCTGGTGTTGTCGGCGCCCGTCGTCAGCGTCTGCCCCGCGGCGATGCTGACGTTGCCCCCCGTGCTGCCGCCGCCCGCCAGCGAACCTATCGTTTCGCTGCCGGTCACGGCCAGCGTGGCGCCTGCCGTGTTGGCGATGGTCACGGCGCCGCTGTCGGGCAGCGCCGCGCCGTTGGTGACCGCCAGCGTGCCACCGCTGATGGTCGTGGTGCCGGTGTAGGTGTTGGTGCCACTCAGTGTCACCGTGTTGGCGCCGAGCTTGGCAATGCTGAGATTGCTGCCCAGGTTGCCGGAGACGGTCAGGCCCGCCGCGCCCGGATCGAAGGCCAGCGTGCCGGAGCCGGTAACGGCGCCGGAGCCGAGCGAGCCGGTGGTGCTGCCGTCACCGAGCTGCAGCGTCCCCGTCGTGACGATGGTGTTGCCATAGGTGTTGGCGCCCGTCAGCGTCAGCGTGCCGCTGCCGGTCTTGTTCAGCGTGCCGGACGAACTGATGATGCCGCTGAACTGCGTGCTGGTGTTGTCGCCGCCGACACTCAGCGTCTGCCCGCTGGCGATGCTGACGTTGCCGCCACTGCTGCCGCCGCCGCTAAGCGAGCCGATGGCCTCGCTGGCCGTGATGTCCAGCGAGGCACCGGTCGTGTTCGCAAGCGTGACGTTGCCGGTGTCGGCCAGCGCTGCGCCGCCCGCCAAGGCCAGCGTGCCGGCTTCGATGCTGGTGCCGCCGGTGTAGGTGTTGGTGCCGCTCAGCGTCGTCGTGCCCGCGGCGCGCTTGATGAGACTGCCGGTGCCGACGATGTTGTTGGCGACGGCCAGCGCGTCGCTGCGTTCCAGCACCAGCGTGCCGTTGTCGGTGACCGTGCCGCCGCCCAGCGTGCCCGTCGCGCCGCCGCCGCCGATGTTGAGCGTGGCGCCTGAGGCGATGGTGGTGGTACCGGCGTAGGTGTTGGTGCCGGTCAGCGTCAGCGTGTTGCTGCCGAGCTGGCTCAGTGCGCCGCTGCCACCAATGTCGTTGGCGAGGGTGACGGCGTTGCTGCGATTGACGGCCAGCGTGGCGTTGTTCGTCACGGCGCCAGTGCCCAGCGTGCCGGTCGTGCCGCCGTTGCCGAGTTGCAGCGTGCCGGCGCTGATGGTGGTGGTACCGCTGTAGGTGCTGGTGCCGGTCAGCGTCGTCGTGCCGGCGGCCTGCTTGACCAGATTGCCCGTGCCACCGATGGCGGCCGAGACGGTCAAGGCGTTGCTGCGGTTCAGCGTGAGGGTGCCATTGTTCGTGATGGACCCGGTACCCAGCGTACCCGTGCTGCCTCCGCCTCCGACGTCGAGCGTGCCGGCGCTGATGGTGGTGGTGCCGCTGTAGGTGTTGGCGCCGGTGAGGGTCAGCGTGCCGGTGCCGGACTTGGTCAGCGAGCCGCCGGAGCTGGTGAGGGCGGTGGCCAGCGTGACGGCCTGGCCGTTGGTGTCGAGGTTGTAGGCCTGGGACGCGGCGGTGCTGAAACGGCCTGAGTAGTCGGTGGTGTTGCTGGCGGAGAACTGCAGCGTGCCGCCGGTGAAGGAGATGGTGCCAGTGGAGCCGATGGCGCCGGCGCTGCCCAGGGCCAGCGTGCCCGCGGTGAGCGTGGTGCCGCCGCTGTAGGTGTTGGTGCCCGAGAGCGTCAGCGTGCCGGAGCCGGCCTGCTCGAGCGAGCCGGTGCCGGAGATGGTGTTGGAAACGGTGAACGCATTGCTGCGGTCGAAGACGAGTGCGGCGTTGTCGGTGACGGCGCCACTGCCCAGTGTGCCGGTGGTGCCGCCGTTGCCGACCTGCAGCGTGCCGGCGCTGATGGTGGTGGTGCCGTAGGTGTTGGCGCCGGTGAGGGTCAGCGTGCCTGCGCCGGACTTGGTCAGCGAGCCGCCGGAGCTGGTGAGGGCGGTGGCCAGCGTGACGGCCTGGCCGTTGGTGTCGAGGTTGTAGGCCTGGGACGCGGCGGTGCTGAAGCGGCTGGAGTAGTCGGTGGTGTTGCTGGCAGAGAACTGCAGCGAGCCGCCGCCGAGGGTGATGGTGCCGGTGGAGCCGATGGCGCCGGCGCTGCCCAGGGCCAGCGTGCCTGCGG
>NZ_JBIGIC010000019.1:0-81984 GCF_043555985.1 Pelomonas candidula
ACAAGACAGCCGAAAAAATCTCCGATCGCTCTGGTGAGTTTGTCATGGGCGCAAACGACCTTCAAAGTGTCCACGACTGTACGTGCGACTTGAAAGCTGTCGTTCACGAACTTCTGCTCCTGGCCGAACCCTTCCCTCCCAGTCGGCCTGACCGAACAGTCGCTCACACCGTTCGTCATGGCTGGATCAACGTTGATCTCCTGACCTGTCCTTCTCACGGCGTTGTGGCACCCCCCCCAGCGGTCACCGATTCAGGTGAGGCGGCCGCTGGGGCGGTGGTGCGCGCTTCACAATCCAGGCCATGTCGACGCCGCTGCGCACTGCCCTGGTCGAGGACGAGGCCGCCTTCCGTGCCGCGCTGGCTTCGGCCGTCATGCAGGCCGACGGCTTCGAGCTTGTTGGCACCGCGGCCGACCTGCCGGACGGCCTGCAGCTGATGCGCCGAGTGGAGCCGCAGCTGCTGCTGGTGGACCTGCAGCTGCCGTCGGGCAGTGGGCTGCACCTCATCGAGGCGGCAGCGGCCGAGTTGCCCGGGACCGAGGTCGTCGTCGTCACGACGCTGGGCGACGAGGACACCGTGCTGGCCGCGCTGGCCGCCGGCGCCGTCGGCTACCTGCTCAAGCAGGGCCAGGCCTACCGGCTCGTCGAGCAGTTGCAGAGTCTGCGCGAAGGTGGTGCGCCGCTGAGCCCGGTGCTGGCCCGCCAGCTGCTGCGCCGGCTCACGCCCGTGCCGCCCTCGGCGCCGCCGGCGCCGCTGCAGCCCGTGGGGGCGGACGTCAGCCTGACGGCGCGCGAGATCCAGATCCTGGAAGCCGTGGCGCGTGGCTACCGCTACGAGGAGATCGCCGGCCAGCTGGCCGTCAGCCTGAACACCGTGTCCACCCACGTCAAGCGCTGCTACCGCAAGCTGCAGGCGCACTCCAAGACCCAGGCCCTTGCGCAGGCGCGCCGGCTGGGCCTGATCAGCTGAGCGGCAGCCGCCAGGCCACCGCCGTGCCCGGGCCCGCCAGTGCCCAGTGCGGCGGTGCCGGCGAATGCCAGCTGACCGCACCGCCCAGGCGTTCGGCGCGCTGCATGACGCTGCGCCGGCCCTGGCCCAGGTGAGCGTCCGCCGGCATGCCGCGGCCGTCGTCCAGCAGCCACACCGTCACGGCCTGGTCGCTCGCTTCGGTGGCAACGATGAGGTGCTGCGCGCCACCGTGGCGCAGCGCGTTGCTGGTCAGCTCCTGCAGGCCGCGCACCAGCTCCAGCGCGCCACCGCCCAGCAGGCAGCGCAGCTGCGGGGCGTGGACCACGCGCCAGTCCATCGCGCAGCCGGCGCTGCGCAGCACGGGGTCGATGCGCTGGCGCCAGCTGCCCAGCAGCACGCCGAGGTCCCCGTCGTCCTGCGCCAGCGTGTCGACGGACAGGCGCATCTCCAGCAGGCATTCGTCCAGGGCCTCGGCCAGCGCCGTGGCGTCGAGCTGGGGCGCGCGCAGGCGCACGCTCAGCAGGCGTGCGCCCAGGCCGTCGTGCAGATCCTGCAGCAGGCGGCGGCGCTGCTCGCTGGCGGCGCGTTCGCGCTCGGCCTGGGCGTGTGCGGCGAACACGGCCTCCAGCTCGCGGCGGCGTTGTTCCAGCTCCTGCGCCAGGCGCTCGCGCAGCTGGCGCTCGCGCCGAGCACCGTCGTTGAAATGGCGCAGCAGCAGCAGCGCCACCCAGGCCACCCAGCCGGCGTGGGCCAGCGCGTTGGCGTCCACGACGGGGCGGTCCAGCACCAGCACGCTCAGGCTGACCCAGGCCCAGGTGCTGGCCGAGAAGCCCACGAGCAGCGCCGTGCCCCAGGTGGCCGCGGTGCCGCGCTCGCGCAGCGCCCGCAGCGCCAGGCTCCAGGCCAGCGCGAACAGCAGCGCCCGCGACCCCAGCGCCCACCAAGGCCAGGGCTGATCGAAGCGGCCCCAGGACCAGCCCAGCGCCGCAGCCAGCAGGTCCAACGGCAGGCCCACCGCGGCCACGGTCCACAGCAGCCTGCGCAGCCAGGGCGACCAGGCATTCGCGAGGCGAGCGCAGATGACGACCAGCAGCAGCTTGGCGCCGAGGTCGGCGGCGTCGAGCAGCATGCGCCACCAGGGCGAGGGCAGCGGCTGGTCGGGCAGCACGTAGGGGCTGAGCAGCAGGGCCAGCAGGGCCACGTGCAGCGCGCTGAGGGCGTAGATGGGCTCGTCGCGCCGCGTGCGCGCCACCAGCGCCAGGAAGGCGGCGACGAGCACGCCGCCCAGGGCCGTCGCGGCGCGCAGCAGCTGCCAGTGGCGGCGCCCGGCGTCCAGGGCCTGGACGGCATCCGGCGGCCCGAGCAGCGGCGCCTCCAGCCCCGCGCCGCTGGGCCCCGGCGCGGCCAGGCGCAGCTGCAGCACCTGGGCGGGAGATTGGCGGTGCAGGCCGGGCAGCAGCTCCAGCACCCAGCGCTGGTGGCCCAGCACGAAGTGCTCTTGAGTACCGGCCGAGTCGCCCGGCCCGGCGGCCAGCGCGACGCCATCCAGATACGCGGACAGCCCCGGCTTGTAGGCCAGCGCCAGGCTTTCGGGCCGGTCGGTGGCGGGCGGCAGGGTGAAGGCCAGCCAGATCGCCGACGACTCGCCGGCCTGGCGGCTCAGGGGCAGCCGGCGCAGCGGCGCGCTGGCGAGCCCGGCCGGCGGCGTGGTTGCGTCGGACACCAGCGCGCGGGCCTCACGCAGCACGATCACGCCCATGCCGGCCGGCTCGGGCTCCTGCACGGCCTGCACCGCCAGCACGGCCAGCAGCGGCAGCAGCACGGCGGTGCACAGCGTCGACCATAAGTAGGCCCTGCGCATGCTCGTGGTCACCCTGCGGGCCGAGCGCTGGGCCGCTCCCAAGCCGGCCCGCGCTGGCGATGTGTTCGCGGCTCGATGCCGCGAGCATCGCCGTCCCCTCGGGGGACCGGCCGGGACCGCCCGCGTTCAGCGGCGCGGGCATGGACGAGGGGCATCATCATTCAGCCCATCCGCATCGGGATGGTCACGGGCCCGTCGTTGACGAGGTGCACCTGCATGTCCGCGCCGAACTCGCCGCTGGCCACGACCGGGTGCTGGCGGCGCGCGAACGTCAGCGCGTGTTCGTACAGCCGCCTGCCTTGTTCGGCCGGCGCCGCGCCGGTGAAGCTTGGCCGGTTTCCCGCGCTGGTGTCGGCCGCCAGCGTGAACTGGCTGACGACGAGCAGCCCGCCGCCCACGTCCTGCAGGCTGCGGTTCATCTTGCCGGCGTCGTCGCTGAAGACGCGCAGTTTCAGCACCTTGGTGACCAGCTTCTCGGCCGTGGCCTCGGTGTCGCCCGGCTCGGCGCAGACCAGCATCAGGAAACCCTGGCCGATGGCGCCGACCACCGCGCCGCCCACCTCCACGCGCGCCTCGCGCACCCGCTGCAGCACGGCAATCACGCGAGATCCTTGGCGTCGTCGAAGTGGGCTTTCACGTCCATGGGCAGCAGCTGGATGGTGGCGCGCAGGCCCGGAACGGCCTGCATCAGCGACCGCTCGACCGCCGAGCGCTGCTGGGCCGCCTGGCCCAGCGTCCATCGGGCTGGCATGTGCATGTGCAAGTCGACGAAGCGGTGCTGCCAGCGTGCCGCGCCGGCCCGGTTGACGAGCGACTCCAGCGCGTCCGCTGTCGGGCTGATCGCCCCGGCCCACCACCCGGTCGCCGTCTTCAGTGCGATGGTGGCCACGGACGTGGCGATGGGGAGTTTCAAGTGAGCGCCGGCTTGCATCTGGCTATTGTCGTCAGGTCCGTCGTATTGCCCGTGATGGCTCTTCCTAGAATGGCGCCGAAATCTCCCCGGAGCTCCCCGCATGACCAGCCCCCACACCACCGACGTCTCCCACATCGCGCCTCGCGACAAGGCCGAGATCCTGTCCCAGGCCCTGCCCTATATCCGCAAGTTCCACGGCAAGACCATCGTCATCAAGTACGGTGGCAACGCCATGACCGACCCGGAGCTGCAGCAGGACTTCGCCGAAGACGTGGTGCTGCTCAAGCTCGTCGGCTTGAACCCGGTCGTCGTGCATGGCGGCGGCCCGCAGATCGAGGATGCGCTGAACAAGCTGGGCAAGAAGGGCCATTTCATCCAGGGCATGCGCGTCACCGATGCCGAGACCATGGGTGTCGTCGAATGGGTGCTGGCCGGCGAGGTGCAGCAGGACATCGTGGGGTTGATCAACGCCGCCGGCGGCAAGGCCGTGGGCCTGACCGGCCGCGACGGCGGCATGATCCGCGCGAAGCAGTTGAAGATGCTGGACAAGGACGATCCCAGCAAGGAGCACGACATCGGCCAGGTCGGCGACATCGTCTCCATCGACCCATCCGTCGTGAAGGCGCTGCAGGACGACCAGTTCATCCCCGTCGTCAGTCCCATCGGCTTCGGCGAGGCCAACGAGAGCTACAACATCAATGCCGACGTCGTGGCCGCCAAGCTGGCCACCGTGCTGCAGGCCGAGAAGCTGCTGATGCTGACCAACATCCGCGGCGTGCTGGACAAGCAGGGTGAGCTGCTGACCGAGCTGACGCCACGTCGCATCGACGAGCTGGTGGAAGACGGCACGATCAGCGGCGGCATGATCCCCAAGATCGCCGGCGCCATCGACGCGGCCAAGAGCGGCGTCAACGCCGTCCACATCATCGACGGCCGTGTGCCGCACGCGATGCTGCTGGAGGTGCTGACGGATCAGGCTTACGGCACGATGATTTCCTCCCGCTGATGCCTCGGATCTGGCTGTTCGACCTCGACGACACGCTGCACAACGCGTCGCACCGTGCGTTCAAGGAGCTGAACGCGTCGATGTCGGCCTACATGGTCACCTACCTCGGCCTGACCGAAGAGGAGGCCGCGGCGCTGCGCAACCGCTACTGGCAGCGTTACGGCGCGACGCTGACGGGGCTGCAACGCCACCATGGCGTCAAGCCGACGCACTTCCTGCGCGAGACCCATCAGCTGCCCGGGCTGGAGGCGCACCTGCACGGCCACGCGCACGACCTGGCCGCGCTGGATCGCTTGAAGGGCCGCAAGCTGTTGATGACCAACGCGCCGCGCAGCTACGCCGAGCGCGTGCTGAAGGCCATCGGCCTGTCGCACGCCTTCGAGCGGCTGATCTGCGTCGAGGACATGCAGCTGTTCGGCCACTCCCGCCCCAAGCCAGACACGCGGATGTTCCGCGTCGTGCTGGCGCGGCTGAAGCTGCGTCCCGAGCATTGCGTCCTCGTCGAGGACACCCTGATCCACCAGAAAGCGGCCCGCAGCCTGGGGTTGAAGACCGTCTGGATGCAGCGCTGGCTGCGCAAGGCCGCCGACGGCCGGCGCCTGCAGCACCGCCCGGCCTACGTGAGCCGGCGCGTGCGCTCGCTGGCGGCGCTGGCACGATTCCCCCAGTTCTGAATCGCGAAGGGTTATCCTGACCGCGACAATGTCGGTTTTGTGCCTTTGAAGAACCCCAAGAGTCAATGACCCCGTTCTCGGTCCTTATCGTCGAAGACCAGGCCCGCTTCCGGGAGGCCTTCACCCACGCGCTGGGCAGCGTGCCCGACATCGAACTGCTGGGCATCGCGCCTGACCTGCCTCAGGGCCGGCGCATGTTCGACCAGCTCCAGCCCGACGTACTGCTCGTCGACCTCGACCTGCCCGGTGGCAGCGGCATCGAGTTGATCCGCCACGCGGCGCAGACGCGCCCGCAGTGCGAGGTCATGGTCATCTCGGTGTTCGGCGACGAGCAGCACGTCGTCGCCAGCATCGAGGCCGGCGCGACCGGCTATCTGCTCAAGGACAGCCTGGCGCTGGACCTGCCCGGCCAACTGCGCTCGCTGCGCGCCGGTGGCAGCCCGATCAGCCCCGTCATCGCCCGCCGGCTGCTGGTGCGCCTGGCGCCCGGCAGCCAGGCGTCTTCCGGCCCGTCGCCCGAGGCCATGGCCGCAGCGATGGCCGACGAGGAGGTCGTCGCGCTGTCCGAGCAGGAATCACGCGTGCTGCACCTGGCCGCCAAGGGCTTCACCTTCGACGAGATCGCGCAGTTCATGCAGGTGTCGCCGCACACGGTCATGACGTATGTGAAGCGCGTCTATCGCAAGCTGCATGTGCGCTCCAAGGTCGAGGCGATCTACGAGGCGCGCCGGCTGGGCTGGCTGCGCGATTAGCATCCGCGGCATGGACGCCGACCAGCCCGCTGCCGCCACCCCCGTCACCCCCAAGAAGCGCCCCAAGCCCGGCGAGCGCCGCACGCAGATCCTGCAGGTGCTGGCCGGCATGCTGGAGCAGCCTGGCGCCGATCGCATCACCACCGCCGCTTTGGCGGCCAAGCTTGATGTCAGCGAGGCGGCGCTGTACCGCCACTTCGCCAGCAAGGCGCAGATGTTCGAGGCGCTCATCGACTTCATCGAGAGCAGCGTGTTCGGGCTGGTCCATCAGGTCGTCGATGTGCCCCAGCCCATGCCGGGCCAAGCCGCGCGCATCGCCGCGCTGATCCTGCAGTTCGGCGAGAAGAACCCCGGCATGGCCCGCGTCATGGTGGGTGACGCGCTGGTCTACGAGAACGAGCGGCTGACGGCTCGCATCAACCAGTTCTTCGACCGCATCGAGTCGTCGCTGCGCCAGGTGCTGCGCACGGCGGCGGAGGCGCAGGGCTCGCTCACGCCCACCGTACAGGCCAACGCGCAGGCGTCGGTGTGGGTCAGCTTCATCATCGGCCGGCTGCAGCGCTACGCGCGCTCAGGCTTCAAGCGGCTGCCGACCGAGCAGCTGGAAGCATCCCTCAAGGCCATTGGCTGAGGCGGGCGGCGTCGGATGGGCCGCGGCGGATGCGCGGGCTCAGTAGCGGGATGCAGCGCAAGGCGCAAACCACAGCCATAGCTCGGCTATGGCGAGGATTTGCAACGCCGCGATGCGCCCGGTGCTGAGAATCGCGTTCCGCTGGCGACCCATTCGACGTCGGCTCCTACACTGGCGGCATGTCCGCTGCTCTTGAATCCTTCCTCGCCCGCGCCGAGGGCCTGCTGACCCGGCTGGAAGCCGTGATGCCCCATGCTGCGACGCCGCCCGACTGGGCCGCGTCCACGGCCTTCCGTGCCCGCCGGCGGCATGGCGCGCTGTGCCTGGAGCCGGTGCGCGCCGTCAGCCGCATCCGCTTGTCGGACCTGCAGGAAGTGGCACCGCAGAAGGATCGCCTGTTGCGCAACACGGCCCAGTTTGTCGCCGGCCGACCGGCCAACAATGTGCTGCTGACCGGCGCCAAGGGCACGGGGAAAAGCTCGCTCATCAAGGCCGTGCTGAACGAGTTCTCGGACCAGGGACTGCGCCTCATCGAGGTCGACAAGGCCGACCTCGTGGACCTGCCGGACCTCGTCGAGCAGGTCGCCGAGCGTCCGGAACGCTTCGTGGTTTTTTGCGATGACCTCAGCTTTGACGAAGGCGAGGCCAGCTACAAGGCGCTGAAGAGCGTGCTCGACGGGTCGGTGGCCGCCGCCAGCGACAACGTGCTGATCTATGCCACCAGCAACCGCCGCCACCTGCTGCCCGAGAAGATGGTCGACAACCTTGCCGGCACGCACGGCGAGCATGGCGAGATCCACCCCGGCGAGGCCGTGGAGGAAAAGATCTCGCTGTCCGAGCGCTTCGGCCTGTGGATCAGCTTCTACCCGTTCAGCCAGGCCGAGTACCTCACCATCGTGGCCCAGTGGCTGCGCCACTTCGGCGTCGACGAGGCGGCCATCGAGGCTGCGCGCCAGCCGGCGTTGATCTGGGCGCTGGAGCGCGGCTCGCGGTCGGGCCGGGTGGCCTTCCAGTTCGCGCGTGACCACGCCGGGCGTGGCGCCGTGGGCAGCGACGAGCCGGCGCTGCGCATCCGCGACTACGGTCAGGCGCCGGAAGGCCTCGACCATGTCTGACACGGAACGCGTGCCGGTCGAGGTGGCCGTGGGCGTGCTCGTCGAGCGCGATGTGGCCGGGCGGGAAGGGCGCTTCCTTCTGACCTCACGCCCCGAGGGCAAGGTCTACGCCGGCTACTGGGAATTTCCGGGCGGCAAAGTCGAGGCCGGTGAGACCATCGAGCAGGCGCTGGCCCGCGAGCTGCACGAGGAAATCGGCATCCGCATCGGCGCCGCTCATCCGTGGCAGACGCTGGTCATGGACTATCCCCACGCCCGCGTGCGGCTGAACTTCTGCAAGGTGTTCGACTGGACGGGCGAGTTCCAGATGCTGGAGAACCAGCAGATGGCCTGGGCCGACTTGCCGGTGCAGGTCCAGCCCGTGCTGCCCGGCACCATCCCCGTGCTGCAGTGGTTCGCCGAAGAGCGCGGCCATGCCGGCCCGACTCACCTAGACTGAAGCACATGAGCAGTTGGCTTGATGAAGTGAAGTGGGACGACAAGGGGCTGGTGCCCGTCATCGCCCAGGAGCAGGGCACGGGTGATGTGCTGATGTTCGCGTGGATGAACCGCGAGGCGCTGGCTTTGACGGCCGAGCGTAGCCAGGCCGTTTACTGGAGCCGCTCGCGCAGCAAGCTGTGGCACAAGGGCGAGGAGAGCGGCCACTTCCAGCAAGTGCACAGCATCCGCATGGACTGCGACAACGACGTCGTGCTGCTGACCATCACGCAGCTGGGGCACGAGCCCGGCATCGCCTGCCACACCGGTCGGCACAGCTGCTTCTTCCAGAAGCTGGAGAACGGCGTCTGGAGCACCACCGAACCGGTGCTGAAGGACCCGCACAAGATCTATGAGTGACGACATCCTCTCCCGCGTCGGCGCGGTCATCGAAAGCCGCAAGGGCGCCGACCCGGCCACCAGCTACGTCGCCAAGCTCTTCGACAAGGGCCTGGACAGCATCCTGAAGAAGGTCGGCGAGGAAGCCACCGAGACCGTCATGGCCGCCAAGGATGGCGACCCGAAGAAGGTTGTCTACGAAGTGGCCGACCTGTGGTTCCACAGCATGGTCGCGCTGGCCCACTTCGGGCTGAAGCCCGAGGACGTGCTGAATGAACTGGCCCGCCGCGAAGGCCTGTCGGGCCTGGCCGAATTCGCCCAAAGAGGAAACACGCCGTGAGCCATTCCGATCAGAACTGCATCTTTTGCAAGATCGTCGCCGGCCAGATCCCGAGCAAGAAGGCCTATGAGGACGAAGACCTGCTGGCCTTCCACGACATCAACCCCTGGGCGCCGGTCCACGTGCTCATCATCCCCAAGCGCCACATCGCCTCCATGGCCGACGTGACCGAGGCCGAGGCGGCGCTGCTGGGCAGGATGACGGCGCTGGGCCCGAAGCTGATGAAGGAACTGGGCGTCACCAACGGTTTCCGCCACGTCATCAACACCGGGCCGGACGGCGGGCAGGAGGTGTATCACCTGCATCTGCACGTCATGGGCGGTCCTCGCCCCTGGTTGAAAGGTTGAGGGTGGCCCCTCACCTAGAATTTGAGCCAGTCCTCAAGGAGTAAGCATCATGGGTTCATTCAGCATCTGGCACTGGCTGATCGTGCTGGTCGTCGTCATCGCCATCTTCGGCACCAAGAAGCTGCGCAACGTCGGTTCCGACCTGGGCGCCGCCGTCAAGGGTTTCAAGGACGGCATGAAGGATGGCGCCTCGGACGCGCCGGCTGCACCGCAGCAGCAGGTCACGGCCAGCAAGGCCAACGACCCCAACACCGTCGACGTCGACGCCAAGACCAAGTCCTAAGTGCTCGACTTCGGCTTTGACAAGATCGCGCTGATCGGCGCGGTCGCGCTGATCGTCGTCGGCCCCGAGAAGCTGCCGCGCGTCGCCCGCACGGTCGGCACCTTGCTGGGCAAGGCGCAGCGCTACGTGGCGGACGTCAAGGCCGAGGTCAACCGCTCCATCGAGCTGGAAGAGCTTCAGAAGATGAAGACCCAGTTCCAGACGGCGGTGAACGACGTCGAGCAGAGCGTGCGCCAGGAGGTCGACTCCGCGACGCAGGCGCTGAACCAGACCTGGAGCGACGTGACCAGCGACGGCAGCGGCGGCCGCTATGACAGCATCGCCCCGCCGCCGCCCGAGTACCGGCACCCGAAGAAGAACTGGCGCCTGAAGCGCGGTGCCACGCCGCTGTGGTTCAAGCAGAAGGCCGGCGTGAAGCGCCACACCCAGTCCGGCGCCGCCCGCGTCGCGCGTTTCCGCCCGCCCGGCCGATCATGATGCCCCCACGCACGCTCCGCGCGCTGCCCCCCGCGGGGGTGTCGGTCCGTTTGGGGCGGCCCTGCACGGACCGTTGATGAGCTCCTTCCAGAACCCCGACCACGACGAACTGGCCGGCACCGAGCAGCCCTTCGTCGCCCACCTGATGGAGCTGCGCGACCGGCTGCTGCGCGCCGTCATCGCCATCGCCGTCTGCTTCGGCGCGCTGTGCCTGTATCCCGGTCCGGGCCATCTCTACGATCTGCTGGCCGCGCCGTTGGTGGCGCACCTGCCCGAAGGCACGAAGATGATCGCGACCAACGTCATCGCGCCGTTCTTCGTGCCCATCAAGATCACGATGCTGGCCGGTTTCCTGCTGGCGCTGCCGGTGGTGCTGTACCAGGCCTGGGCCTTCGTCGCGCCGGGCCTGTACTCGCACGAGAAGCGGCTGGTGCTGCCGCTGGTGGTGTCCAGCACGCTGCTGTTCTTCGCCGGCGTGGCGTTCTGCTACTTCTTCGTCTTCGGCCAGGTCTTCAAGTTCATCCAGAGCTTCGCGCCCAAGAGCATCACGGCGGCGCCGGACATCGAGGCCTACCTTGGCTTCGTGATGAACATGTTCATCGCCTTTGGCGCGGCCTTCGAGGTGCCGGTCATCGTCGTCGTGCTGGCGCGCATCGGCGTCGTGTCGGTGGAGAAGCTGCGCGAGTGGCGCGGCTACTTCATCGTCGTCGCCTTCATCGTCGCGGCCGTCATCACGCCGCCGGACATCGTCTCGCAGCTCGCACTGGCCATCCCGATGTGCCTGCTCTACGAGCTGGGCCTGCTGGCCGCGAGCTACACCAGTCGCGGCGCCAAGCCGGCCGACGGCGGCGATCAGTCGTCTTCCGAGGAGCGCTGAGGCCGGGGCCGCTGGCCCACGTCGAGCGAGAAGCTCATCGCCTTGCCGGCACGCTGCACGCTCACCTCGACCTGACTTTTCGGCTTCAGCGCCGCGACGCTGGCCAGCAGATCGGCCGGCGTGGCGACCGTGTGGGGGCCGATGCGGGTCAGCACGTCACCCGGCTTGATGCCGGCCTTGGCCGCCGGCGCGTCGTTGACGACGCCGCCGACCAGCACGCCCTTGGCATCGCCCAGCTTCAGCGCCTCCGCCAGTTCCGGCGTCAGCTCGCGCGTCTGCACGCCGATCCAGCCGCGCTCCACCGCGCCGTCCTTCAGGATGGCCGCGGCCACCTGGCGGGCGACGTCGACGGGGATGGCGAAGCCGATGCCCAGCGAGCCGCCGCTGCGCGAGAAGATGGCGGTGTTGATGCCCACGAGGCGCCCGTCGGCATCCACCAGCGCGCCACCCGAATTGCCCGGGTTGATGGCCGCGTCGGTCTGGATGAAGTTCTCGAAGGTGTTGATGCCCAGCTGGCTGCGCCCCAGCGCCGAGACGATGCCCGACGTGACCGTCTGGCCGACATTGAACGGGTTGCCGATGGCCAGCACTGCGTCGCCGACCTGCAGGCTGGCCGCGTCACCCAGGCCGATGGCGGGCAGGTCGGGCAGCTCGATCTTCAACACGGCGATGTCGGTCTCGGGGTCGGTGCCGACCAGCGTGGCGCGGGCCTGGCGGCCGTCGCTGAGCTGCACCTCGATGTCGGACGCGCCTTCGACGACGTGGTTGTTCGTCAGCAGCACGCCGTCGGCCGAGATGATGACGCCCGAACCCAGCCCTTGCTGCGTGCCGCCCTGGGGCGCTCGCGGGCCGAAGGGAAAGCCGAAGAACGAGTCGCGCGTCCGCGCGTCCGAGCGCGGCGAGGCCTTGCTCGCGGTGATGCTGACGACGGCGGGCGCCGCCGCCCGCGCGGCCGGCGCGAAGCCGGCACGCATGGCGGAGGCCGGCGGCGTCGGGGGCAGGGCGATCTGGTGGGCGGTCTGGGCGATGGTCGCCTGCCGCGGCCGCGCGGGCTGCAGCCACTGCGGCTTCAACGTCGAGATGACGAAGACGGCGGCCAGCACCACCGTGACCGCCTGCGCGAAAATCAGCCAGAGCCGCTTCAACACCCCATCACCTCACAAGCCATGACCGATCGCGCCGCGCTGGAACGCCAGCTCAACCAATGGCTGGAGCCTTCGCGGTTCAAAGATTATGGGCCGAATGGTCTGCAGGTCGAGGGCCGCGCCGAGGTCAACCGGCTGGTCTGCGGGGTCACCGCCAGCCTCGCGCTGATCGACGCTGCCATTGATGCCGGGGCCGACGCCATCCTCGTCCACCACGGCCTGTTCTGGCGCGGCCAGGACGGCCGCGTGACCGGCTGGATGAAGCAGCGCCTGGCTCGTCTCATCCAGCACGACATCAACCTGTTTGCGTACCACCTGCCGCTGGACGCGCATCCCGAGCTGGGCAACAACGCGCAGCTCGGCAAGCGGCTGGGCTGGGCGGCGGATGGCCGCTTCGGCGAGCAGGACCTGGGCTTCACGGCGGCTGTCGAGCCGACGACGCTGGAGGCCGTGAACACGCAACTGCGCGGGCTGACCGGCCGTGAAGTGACCAGCGTGGCGGGCGACGGCCGGCCGCTGCGCCGCGTGGCCTGGTGCTCGGGCGGCGCGCAGGGGTATTTCGAGTCGGCGATTGCGGCCGGCGCCGATGTCTTCGTCACCGGCGAGATCTCCGAGCCCCAAGCCCACTACGCCCGCGAGACGGGCGTGGCCTTCATCGCCGCCGGCCATCATGCGACCGAGCGCTACGGCGTGCAGGGCGTGGGTGAGCGGGTAGCTGCGGAGCTGGGGCTGGACTACCGCTTCATCGACGTGCCGAATCCGGCTTAGGACTGGGCCAGCGCGTAGGCGATGGCCGCGCGCACGGCGGTGACCTGGGCCTCGACGCATTGCTGCGGCGTCATGCGCGGGCTGTCCGGGTAGACCTCGGTCGTCGTGGCGAAGCGCGCCGCCGTGATGGCCGCGCACAAGCCTTTCTTCGCGACGGCGAAGCTGATGACGCCGGGCGACTGCAGCGGGCAGCCGATGATGTGGCCGTTGGCGTCGGGCGGCGCAATGTGGGTGACCCGGGCCACGGCGTCGATGACGGCGCGCTGGAAGTCGGGCTGCGGGCTGTCCGCGTCGTCGACGAGGTAGAAGCCGTCGGGCACGACGTCTGGCACGAAGGCCTCGCCGTCGCGTGCGGCCAGCGCGGGGCGGAACTCGGACTCGTCGCTGTCGGTCGTCTCGTGCAGGTCGATGTGCATCAGCGTGCGGCCGCGCAGCGGCGCCAGCAGCGACACCAGCGCCGCCGATTCGCCGGCCGGGCTGCCTGCGCGGAAGTTGCGGTTGGGGTCCAGCGCGTCGCGATTCCAGCGCTGGATGCGCTCCCAGGCCCAGGGGCTCACGCAGGGCGCGACCAGCAGGTTGGCGCGTCCGGCGGTCTCCAGCCCATGGGCGCGCAGGAACTGCAGCGCGCCCAGCACGCCGCTGGTCTCGTAGCCGTGCACGCCGCCGGTGACGACCAGCGTCGGCAGCTCGTCGCGCCAGCCGCGGCTGCGGACGGCGAGCAGCGGGAAGTGCTGGCCGTCGTAGTCCAGCGCGCCGTACTCGCTGACGTCGAAGTCGCGGCGCAGCGGCTCGATGGCGCTCAGCACGTCGTTCGCGTAACTGCGCTGCCTGACGACGGTGGCGCGCCAGGCGGCAACCTCCGCCGCGCCCCAGCGCTGGCCGGGTGTGCCGATGGGATAGGGAGTGCTTTGGGCTTGCATGGCGCGCAAGTCTGCCAGTCGCACGCTGGGTGTGATGAAAGAATGCCGCATGACCGTTGCCTGTCCGTTCGTCATCAGCATGGGAGATGCCTGCGGCATCGGCCCCGAGATCATTGCCAGCCTGTGGCGGCTCGAGGCGCCGCGTGACGCGCTGGTCGTGGGTGATGTCGGCGTGATGCGCCGCGCCGTTGCGGCCACCGGTGGCGGCCTGGCGGTCGCGCAGTTGCAGTCACCCGACGAACTTGGCCGTGTACCGCCGCGCTGCCTGCCGGTCTGGCAGCCCGAGGGCTTGCCGGAGGGGTTGGCCGACGTGCCGTTGGGACAGGTCGACGCCCGTGCCGGCGCGGCGGCCGCGCTCTGCATCGAGGCGGCTGTCGGCTTGATCCAGGCGGGGCAGGCGCGCGCCCTCGTCACGGCGCCCATCCACAAGGAGGCCTTGCATGCAGCCGGCTCGCCCTACCCGGGGCACACGGAGATGCTGCAGGCGCTGGCCGGCAGGGATGGGCAAATTCGGCCGGTGCGCATGATGCTGGCCAACGAGGAGCTGCGCACGGTGCTGGTCACCATCCACTGCTCGTTGCGTGATGCCATCGAGCGTGTCACGCGCGACAACGTGCTCGAGACGCTGCGCATCACGGGTGCAGCGCTGAAGCTGATGGGCATGGCGGCGCCGCGCATCGCGGTGGCCGGGCTGAACCCGCATGCCGGCGAGGGCGGCCTGTTCGGCGACGAAGAGATCCGGCACATCGCGCCGGCCATCGCCGACGCCCGTGCGGAGGGCTGGGACGCGACCGGCCCCTACGCGCCGGACACCATCTTCATGCGCGCCCGGCGCGGCGAGTTCGACGTCGTTGTCGCGATGACGCATGACCACGGGCTGATCCCGGTGAAGTACCTCGGCGTGGAGCAGGGCGTCAACGTGACGCTGGGCCTGCCCTTCGTGCGCACCAGCCCCGACCACGGTACGGCCTTCGACATCGCGGGGAAGGGCATCGCCGACCCTGCCAGCCTGGGGGCAGCGCTGGCGATGGCGCGGCGGCTGGCAGGTTAGATTCTTCGGGCAGAGCGCCGGGCCGCTCCCAAGCCGGCCCGCGAAGGCGATGTGCATGCGGCTCGACGCCGCATGCATCGCCGTCCCCCAGGGGGACCGGTCAGACTCGCACGCGTTCAGCGTGGCGAGGCTGGATGAGGGCTTCGCTTCAGCGCGCCGGCGTGAGCGCGGCGAGCTGGGCGCGTGCCCGGGCCGTGGCGCGTTCCAGCAGGTAGGCCTGCTCGTAGGCGCGCATGCGGCCTGCCTCGCAGAGCTTCCTCAGCATGCGGGCCGTCATCGTCACCGTCTCCTGGTGGCGGCTGCCGTGCGTGAAGATGAAGAAGCTGCGGCCGCCGCTGATGTGGGCCAGGCGCACCTTCTGCCACTCCTCGCCGGTGTGCATCTGGTAGGCGAAGCCCAGCTGCATGTTGTCCATCAGCAGCGCGCCGCTGCTGGGCTCAGACGCACTCTCGGCAGCGGGCAGGCCGTCGATGGAGATGTCCACGGCCTGCAGCGGCTCGGCCGCGGCGGCGGCGTCGTTGCCGGACAGGTCCAGGTCCAGCTCGCCGTTCCAGTCGACGCCGGCGTCCTCGACGAGGCCCAGGCTCTTGGCTTCGGCCGGCGTCAGGCGCTGGCTGGCGTCCAGCTCGGCGGGCAGCGTCTCGCCGGCCATCGGCTTGGCGAGGTCGGCCTCGGCCGGCGGCGGCACGCCGAAGATCTGGTCCAGTTGCTTGATGAGCAGGTTGGTGTCCAGCGCGCTGGGCGCCTGGCCCTTCAGCGACTCGGCATGCGCCGGCAGCAGCGCCCCGAAGAAGTCCTTGCGCGGACCGTCGGGCCAGCGGATCAGGTCCAGCCCCTCGTTGAGGGTGCGCATCAGGTTGGGCAGCTCGCGCAGGAAGTCGGCGCGTGCCGCCGTGCCGCCCTTGGGCTGCACGCTCATCACCAGGCTGCGGCCCAGTGTGCGCAGGCGCAGTGCACGCTCGGGTGCGCCTTCGCGCGAGGCCAGCACGATGGCCTGGCTCCAGACGCCAGCCAGGAAGCTGCGCAGGAACTCCTGCATCGGCACCTTGGCGAGCTGCTGCTGCAGCTGCAGCGCGTAGCGTTGCTGCAGGCGCAAGTCTGTCTCGCGGCGCTCGACGACGGCGGCGGCGTCGCCCGAGGCCTTCAGCGTGTTGCGTGTCTGTTCGGTGATGAAGGCTTCGAGCGCATCCAGCTTGGCCGTGTAGACGTCCATGCGGTCGAAATCGCCCTGGGCCACGTCCTGCACGAGGTCGCGCACGTGCGACAGGAAGGCGCGGCCCGGGTCGTCACTGAAGTCGTCGAACGCGCAGGCCAGCGAGGCCAGCCGGTTGACGAACTGGCGCACCGGATGGCGGCGCGACGAGAAGAAGGTTTCGTCGCCCAGCGCCACGCGCAACACCGGCAGCTGCAGCCGCGCGAGCAGGCGGGCCATCTGCGGCGGTACCTTGGGGTCGGACAGGATCTGGTCGAACAGGCTGCTGACGACGTCGATGACCATGTGGTCCAGCCGGCCCGTGGAGGCCTGGCGCAGCTCGTCGCGGTGCAGGTTGATCAGGTTGGTCGGCAGGGGCATCTGCCCCCAGGCGCTGGGCTCGCCGGAGAGCGTGTCCAGGCCCATGCGGCCGGAGGAGTGGCCGCTGTCCGTGCCGTCGTAGGCGGCCGCAGGCGCCTGGGAGAGGCGGCGCAGCAGGTCCATCATCTGAGGGTCGACGCGGCCAATGCCACCGCCGCCCCCGCGGCCGCCAAAGCCACCGCCGAAGCCGCCCCCACCTCCAAAGCCGCCGCGACCGCTGGCCTGGCCCAGGCCGCCGTGGGTAGACCCACCGTAGCCGCCGCGCGTGGACATGCCGCCGTGACCGGAGTCCAGCTCGCCGTGCTGGCTGGCGCCGCCCAGCCCGCCGTAGCGTGAGGCGGCACCGTCCGGCGTCGCGCGCACGCGCAAGTCCTGGGGGCGCAGGCCGCGCGAGCGCAGCAGCTCGGCGATGTCGGCATAGCAGCCGCGCATTTCCTGTGCCAGCGCGCGGGTCAGCTCGTCGGTCAGCGTCTGACGGGTCACCGGGTCGTCGGTGATGGACTGCACAGCGTCCAGCAGCGCCTGGCCGACCAGCTCCGGTCGAAGCGGGTTGCGCTCGCCGACCTGGATGCCGGCGATGTAGGACTCGACTTCGCGCAGTTCCCACTCGCTGTGGTGGCCGATGGCCAGGCCGATGCGGTCGGCCGCGACGAGGTTGTTGACCTGGTCGTCGTCCATCAGCGACAGCTCGCCCCAATCCTTCTTGGCCGCGGGCGCTGCCGCCGGCCGGGTGTCGGACTGCTCGGCCGAGACCTGCTTGCGCAGGCTCTGCAGGAAGCGCTGCGAGAACACGCCCTGCTGCTGGCGGAACACAAACTGTGCCGCGAGCAGCGCGTCGCGCTTCTTGATCTGCCCGGCGGACAGCGCTGACAGGCCCAAACCTTCCGCGCAGCGCTCAGCCGCCTGCTCACCCGCCAGGCGGATGCGGGTCAGCGAAGCTTCCAGGTGCGGATTCAGGCGGATCTCAGGCGCGTTCATCTACAAAGTGGCACGAGCTGCGCCGAAAGTATCGCGCCTGCGACAAGCCGGGGTTTCCAGCCAGTCGTCAATTTCGTGGCAAAAAAAAGCTCGGTAACCATTCCTTACCGAGCCGGGGTGCGGAAAAAGGCGTCAGCGCTTCAGCGAGTCGCGGATCTCGCGCAGCAACTGGATGTCTTCCGGCGTCGGCGGCGGTTCGGCCGGCGCCGCGGCGGGCTCGGGCTCGCGCTTGAGGCGGTTGATCTGCTTGATCATCAGGAAGATGACGAAGGCCAGGATGATGAAGTTCAGCGAAACGGTAATGAAGCTGCCGTAGGCCAGCACGGCGCCATGCTTCTTGGCCTCGGCCAGCGTCTCGGCCGTCTGGCCGGCCAGCGGGATGAAGTAGTTGCTGAAGTCCAGCCCGCCGAAGATCTTGCTGACGACGGGCATGATGACGTCTCCCACCAGGGAGTCGACGATCTTGCCGAAGGCGCCGCCGATGATCACACCGACCGCCAGGTCGATGACATTGCCTTTGACGGCGAACTCCTTGAACTCGGAGAAGAAACTCATGCACGGCTCCTGAAACGTTGGGGTTGTCCTGGGTGTGTCCGCATTTGACGCTATCTGACCTGCGTCAAAAGGCGGGTAAACCTGCGTTCTTTCCCCAGTGTCGCAGGGCCGGAGCGCGAATTGCCGTCCGCTAGAATCCCCGGCTGCCCCTGATCAGAAGTCTCTTTAGAGGACCCTCATGAGTGACCAGCAAGTGGACCAAGGCAAGCGAACCTGGTTGATCGCAACCGGTTGCGCGGGTGCCGTGGGCGGTGTCGCGACGGCCGTGCCCTTCGTCAGCACTTTTGCACCGAGCGAGCGTGCCAAGGCTGCCGGCGCTCCGGTCGAGGTGGACATCTCCGGCATCAAGCCGGGCGAGAAGCTCACGGTCGAATGGCGCGGCAAGCCGGTCTGGATCGTGCGTCGCACGCCCGAGCAGGTCGCGGCCCTCAAGAAGAACGACAGCCAGCTCGCTGACCCGGCGTCCGAGCGCAAGGCGTTCCCGCTGCCCGAGTACGTCGATAGGGAAACTCGCTCGATCAAGCCCGAATACCTCGTCGTCGTCGGCATCTGCTCGCACCTGGGCTGCTCGCCCAGCGACCGGTTCACCGCCGGCCCGCAGCCCTCGCTGCCGGACGACTGGAACGGCGGCTTCCTGTGCCCCTGCCACGGCTCCACCTTCGACATGGCCGGTCGCGTCTTCAAGAGCAAGCCGGCGCCTGACAACCTCGAAGTGCCGCCTCACCAGTACCTCTCCGACGCCAAGCTGCTGATCGGCGAGGCCAAGAAGGCCTGACAAGAACAAACGGGACGACGAGACATGGCTGAATTCAAGGAAGCGCCTGCAGGCGCCTCGGTTGGCGTGAAGACCATGACCTGGCTTGAGAACCGGTTCCCGACCGCGTTCGACGCCTACAAGGTCCACATGTCGGAGTACTACGCGCCGAAGAACTTCAACTGGTGGTACATCTTCGGCTCGCTGGCGCTGCTGGTCCTGGTGATCCAGATCGTCACCGGCATCTTCCTCGTGATGCACTACAAGCCTGACGCGAGCCTCGCCTTCGCGTCGGTCGAGTACATCATGCGCGACGTGCCCTGGGGCTGGTTGATCCGCTACATGCACAGCACCGGCGCGTCGGCCTTCTTCGTCGTCGTCTACCTGCACATGTTCCGCGGCCTGATCTACGGCAGCTACCGCCAGCCGCGCGAGCTGGTCTGGATCTTCGGCTGCGCGATCTTCCTGTGCCTGATGGCCGAGGCCTTCATGGGCTACCTGCTGCCGTGGGGCCAGATGTCCTACTGGGGTGCCCAGGTCATCATCAACCTGTTCGCCGCCATCCCGTTTGTCGGTGACGAGCTGTCGACGCTGATCCGCGGCGACTTCGTCGTCGGCGACGCGACGCTGAACCGCTTCTTCAGCTTCCACGTCATCGCCGTGCCGCTGGTGCTGCTGGGCTTGGTCGTCGCCCACCTGCTGGCGCTGCACGACGTCGGCTCCAACAACCCCGATGGCGTTGAGATCAAGAAGGGTCCGAAGGACGCGAAGACCGGCAAGCCGCTGGACGGCGTGCCCTTCCATCCGTTCTACACGGTGCACGACATCTACGGCGTGTGCTTGTTCCTGATGGTCTTCACCGCCATCCTGTTCTTCTCGCCCGAATTCGGCGGCTACTTCCTGGAGTACAACAACTTCATCCCGGCCGACCCGCTGAAGACGCCGCCGCACATCGCGCCGGTCTGGTACTTCACGCCGTTCTACTCGATGCTGCGCGCAACGACGTCGGACTTCATGCCGTTCCTGTGGGGCTTCCTGGGCCTCGTCGGTGTCGTGACCGTGCGTCGTTCGCCCAACCTGCCGGCCGTCCTGAAGGTCGGTTACTGGGGCCTGCTGGCCGCGCTCCTCTTCCTGTTCGATGTCCATGGCGTCGTGCTGGGCTGGCTGGGCATGAAGATTCCGACCGGCCTGCACGGGCTGGATGCCAAGTTCTGGGGCGTGGTCGTCATGGGGGGCTCGGTGCTGATCATGGCCTTCCTGCCCTGGCTGGACGACAGCCCGGTCAAGTCCATCCGCTACCGCCCCGACGGCCACCTCTACGTCTACGTGGTGTTCGTCATCTTCTTCCTGATCCTGGGCTACCTTGGCGTTCAGCCGCCCAGCGCCGGCGGCACCATCGTGTCGCAGGTGGGCACGCTGTTCTACTTCGGCTTCTTCCTGCTGATGCCGTGGTGGAGCCGCCTCGGCACGCCCAAGGCCGTGCCCGACCGTGTGACCTTCCACGCCCACTGAGCCGCGGAGCAAGAACACCAATGAAAAAGCTGATCGCTCTCCTGCTGGCCACCCTGGGCTTGGCCGGCGCCGTGCAGGCCAACACCGGTGGCATCGAGTGGGACAAGTTCCCCAAGGACAAGATGTCGGACATGGCTTCGCTGCAGCATGGCGCGAAGCTGTTCGTCAACTACTGCCTGAACTGCCATGCCGCGGCCTACATGCGCTACAACCGCATGCATGACATCGGCCTGACCGACGCTGACATCAAGAACAACCTGCTGTTCGCAGCCGACAAGGTCGGCGACACGATGAAGGTCAGCATGGATGCGAAGGAGGCCAAAGCCTTCTTTGGTGCCAACCCGCCCGACCTGAGCGTCATCGCCCGCTCGCGTGCCGACGGTGCCAAGGGTTCGGGAGCCGACTATCTCTACACCTACATGCGGAGCTTCTACCGCGACGACACCAAGGCGACGGGCTGGAACAACATGGCCTTCCCCAGCGTCGCGATGCCGCATGTGCTGTGGGAGCTGCAAGGCCAGCGCACCGCCAAGTTCGAGGAGGTCGCCGACCCCCACGACCACGAGAAGAAGACCCACGTCTTTGCTGGCTACGAGCAGCTGACGCCGGGGACGCTGACCGAGCGTCAATATGACGAGGCCGTGGCCGATCTTGTGGCTTATCTACAATGGATGGGTGAGCCCGCGCAGGGCCAGCGATTCCAGCTCGGTGTCATCGTGCTGATTTTCCTCAGCTTCCTCACCGTGTTCGCGTGGCGTTTGAACGCCGCGTTCTGGAAGGACGTGAAGTAAAACCGTCCATCCCGGTGCTGCCTCGCGGCGGCGCCGAACCACGCAGTGGGGCGCGCTTCGGCCACCCACTGCGTTTGCTTTTTCAGCGCGGCCACCACCGCGCGTTTTGATTGACTGACCCCTCGGGAGCCCAAGCCATGATGGTCCTCTACTCTGGAACCACCGACCCCTACTCGCACCGCTGCCGTTTCGTGCTGTTCGAGAAAGGCATGGACTTCGAAATCCGTGACGTTGACCTGTTCGCGAAGCCTGAAGACATTGCTCTGATGAATCCGTACAACGAGGTGCCCATCCTCGTCGAGCGCGACCTCATCCTGTACGAATCGCACATCATCAACGAGTACATCGACGAGCGCTTCCCGCACCCGCAGCTGATGCCCGGGGACCCGGTGGCTCGCGCCCGCGTGCGCCTGTTCCTGCTGAACTTCGAG
The DNA here is from genome assembly GCF_043555985.1 of Pelomonas candidula. Taxonomy (NCBI): domain Bacteria; kingdom Pseudomonadati; phylum Pseudomonadota; class Betaproteobacteria; order Burkholderiales; family Sphaerotilaceae; genus Roseateles; species Pelomonas candidula. The sequence continues at coordinate 21,541 of NZ_JBIGIC010000019.1, forward strand.
AAGGAGCTGTTCGCCCACGTGAACGTCCTCGAAGGCCGCGGCACGACCGTCAAGGCAACGGACAAGCAACTGGAGAAGGCCCGCTCGCAGATCCGCGACCGCCTGACCCAGCTCGCCCCGATCTTCCTGAAGAACAAGTACATGCTGGGCGACGACTTCTCGATGCTCGACGTGGCCATCGCCCCGCTGCTGTGGCGCCTGGACTACTACGGCATCGACATGTCCAAGAACGCGCTGCCGCTGCTGAAGTACGCCGAGCGCATCTTCAGCCGCCCGGCTTACATCGAGGCGCTGACGCCGTCCGAAAAGGTCATGCGCCGCTGATGGAGCAGACTCCGGCATCCGGTGCGGGCAACGGCACGTCCACCCGGCCGTACCTCGTCCGCGCGCTGCACGACTGGTGCACGGACAATGGCTTCACGCCCTACATCGCGGTCCACGTCGACCGCTCGGTGCAGGTGCCGATGGAGTACGTGTCCAACAACGAGATCGTGCTGAACATCGGCTTCGATGCGACCAGTGGCCTGGACCTCGGCAACGAGTTCATCCAGTTCAAGGCCCGCTTCGGCGGCGTCGCGCGCGAAATCATCGTGCCGGTCGACCACGTCGTGGCCATCTACGCCCGCGAGAACGGCCAGGGCATGGCCTTCCCCGCGCCCGAGCCGCTGCCCGAGGGTGCGCCGGTGCCTGCTGCTCCCGTGGCAGCCGAGCCGCGTCGCAGCGGCCTGCGCCTGGCCAGCGAGACCGGCGAGCCTGGTGCTGACGAGGGCGGTGACGATACGCCGCCGCCCGATGCACCCGGTGGTGCTCCGCGGCCCGCGCTCAAGCGCGTGAAGTGACGGGCTAGAATCCGCGCCTTCGCCGGCTTAGCTCAGTTGGTAGAGCAACCGCCTTGTAAGCGGTAGGTCATCAGTTCGAATCCGATAGCCGGCACCATAAAGAGAACCCACTGCTTCACAGCAGTGGGTTTTCTACTTCTGGGCCAGCTTGATGCGGATGCGCCCGGGCAGGCCGGCCTGGGCCAGCAGGCCCTCCAGCCGCGGCAGCAGGTGGCGCAGCTTGGCGGCGACGGCCGCGTTGGCGACCAGCAGGCTCCAGCCGGCCTCGTCCAGCGGGCCGGGCTGGATGCTGGCGATCAGGTTGCCCGGCAGCGCGGGCGCAATGATGCGCAGCCGGCGCCGTGATCCCTCCAGCCGTTCGCCCAGCCGCACGAGGCTCTCGTGCGCGCGCAGTGCCTGCGCGACCGGCATGGGGTCGGGCACGCTGGCGCGCGGGCGCGGGGCGAGATACCGGGGCAGGGACATGGAGCCAGTGTAGTCAGGCGGGTCGGCGACAGGAATCGCCAAAAAGCCCGCTGCTAAACTGCGCCGCTTTGCGCGGCCAGGCAAACCCGCCTTGCATTGCTTCGCCCCGCCCCCAGATTCGCGCCTTCCAACGCGCCGGGCCGGCTCAGCCGGCTCCCGCCAAGCTCCCATTCCGCAGCATGTTGCCCAAGCTTCTCACCTCGATTTTCGGTAGCCGCAACGAGCGTCTGCTCAAAGGCTATCGCCGCACCGTGCAGCAGATCAACGCGCTGGAGCCGAAGTACGAGGCGCTGAGCGACGACGAGCTGCGCGCGCAGACCGAGTCGTTCAAGCAGCGCATCGCCGCCGGCGAGACGGTCGACGACATCCTGCCCGAGGCCTTCGCCGTCTGCCGCGAAGGCGGCAAGCGCGCGCTGAAGATGCGCCACTTCGACGTGCAGTTGATCGGCGGCATGGTGCTGAACGCCGGCAAGGTGGCCGAAATGCGCACCGGCGAGGGCAAGACGCTGATGGCGACGCTGCCGGTCTACCTGAACGCGCTGACGGGCAAGGGTGTCCACGTCGTCACGGTGAACGACTACCTCGCTCGCCGCGATGCCGAATGGATGGCCCGGCTCTACAACTTCCTGGGCCTGACGGTCGGCATCAACCTGCCGCAGATGCCGCGCGAGCAGAAGCAGGCCGCTTACGCTGCCGACGTCACCTACGGCACGAACAACGAGTACGGCTTCGACTACCTGCGCGACAACATGGTCTACGAGACGGCCGACCGCGTGCAGCGCGGCCTGGCCTATGCCATCGTCGACGAGGTGGACTCCATCCTCATCGACGAGGCGCGCACGCCGCTGATCATCTCGGGCCAGGCCGACGACCACACCGACGTCTACCTGAAGATCAACGCCGTCGTCCCGGGTCTGAAGAAGCAGATCGGCGAGCTGGACCCGCGCACGGGCGAGGGCGTCATCGAGCCGGGTGACTTCACGGTGGACGAGAAGTCGCACCAGATCCACCTGACCGAGGAAGGCCACGAGAACGCCGAGCGCCTGCTGAGCCAGGCCGGCCTGATCGCCGAGGGCGCTAGCCTGTACGACGCGGCCAACATCACGCTGATGCATCACCTGAATGCAGCGCTGCGGGCTCACCACGTCTATCACAAGGACCAGAGCTACGTCGTGCAGAACGGCGAGGTCATCATCGTCGACGAGTTCACGGGCCGCCTGATGAGCGGGCGCCGCTGGAGCGACGGCCTGCACCAGGCTGTCGAGGCCAAGGAAGGCGTGCAGATCCAGGCCGAGAACCAGACGATGGCCTCGATCACCTTCCAGAACTACTTCCGCATGTACGGCAAGCTGTCCGGCATGACGGGCACGGCCGACACCGAGGCCTACGAGTTCCAGGAAATCTACGGCCTCGAAACCGTCGTCATCCCGCCGAATCGCCCGACCATCCGCAAGGACGAACTGGACCTGGTCTACAAGACCGACAAGGAAAAGTACACGGCCGTCATCGCCGACATCCGCGCCTGCCACGAGCGTGGCCAGCCGGTGCTGGTGGGCACGACGTCCATCGAGAACTCGGAGCTGATCTCCAAGCTGCTGAACCAGGCCAAGCTGCCGCACAACGTGCTGAATGCCAAGCAGCACGAGAAGGAGGCGCAGATCGTCGCCCAGGCCGGCCGGCCCGGCGTCATCACCATCGCCACCAACATGGCCGGTCGCGGCACGGACATCGTGCTGGGCGGCAATGTCGAGAAGCAGATCCAGTTCATCGAGGCCGATGAGGCCATCCCGGAAGCCGAGAAGGCCGCGCGCATCCAGCAGCTCAAGGACGAGTGGCAGGGCCTGCACGACAAGGTCAAGGCCGAGGGCGGCCTGCGCATCATCGCGACCGAGCGCCACGAGAGCCGCCGCATCGACAACCAGCTGCGTGGCCGTGCCGGCCGCCAGGGCGACCCGGGTTCGTCGCGCTTCTATCTGTCGCTGGACGACCAGCTGATGCGCATCTTCGCCGGCGAGCGTGTGCGCGCCATCATGGACCGGCTCAAGATGCCTGAGGGCGAGGCCATCGAGGCCGGCATCGTCACGCGCTCCATCGAAGGCGCGCAGCGCAAGGTCGAGGCCCGCAACTTCGACATCCGCAAGCAGCTGCTCGAGTACGACGACGTGTCGAACGACCAGCGCAAGGTCATCTACCAGCAGCGCAACGACATCCTGGAGGCCGAAGGCCTGGTCGCGCAGATCGCGTCGCTGCGTGAGGCCACGCTGACCGATGTCGTGCGCACCTACGTGCCGGCCGAGAGCGTGGAGGAGCAGTGGGACCTGCCGGGGCTGGAGCAGGTGCTGAAGGACGAATGGCAGGTCGAGCTGTCGCTGACCGACCTGGTCAAGAAGAGCGACTCGATCACCGACGAGGACATCGTCGAGGCCGTCGTCAAGGCCGGTGATGCGCAGTTCCAGGACAAGCTGGACCGCGTCGGCATCGAGCAGTTCAACCCCTTCATGCGCATGGTGCTGCTGCAGAGCATCGACCAGCGCTGGCGCGAGCACCTGGCCGCGCTGGACTACCTGCGCCAGGGCATCCACCTGCGCGGTTACGCCCAGAAGAACCCCAAGCAGGAATACAAGCGCGAAGCCTTCGAGCTGTTCTCGCAGCTGCTGGACATGGTGAAGATGGAAGTCACGCGCATCCTGATGAACGTGCGCATCCAGAGCCAGGAAGAGGCCGACCGCGCTGCCGAGGCCATCGAGCGCCGCGCCGAGGCCGTGTCCAACGTGACCTACCAGCACCCCAACGAGGACGGCTCCGTCAGCCAGGAGGTCGACCCCGAGACACTGCTGGCCCAGTACGGACACGTCGGCCGCAACGACCCCTGCCCGTGCGGCAGCGGCAAGAAGTTCAAGAGCTGCCACGGCAAGCTGGCCTGATCTTCAGGCGCAAACCCCTCACGGGCCGGCTCTGCCGGCCCGTTTTCATTGGGCTGGCGGCTTCTGGCGCCCACCCATCCAGGGGGCAAACCGTGCTTTTGCGCACAAACCGGAGCCTGCGCCACGCGCATGGGGGGTGCTCGGGGGCAGTCGCCCCCCCTAGAGTGCAGTCCCAGAGAGCCCCGCCACTGGGGTTTGCCCGATAGAAGTTCCAGAAAGCTCGTCATGAAAACCTTGTTTGCCGTCGCAGCATTCGTCCTGGCCACCAGCGCGTCGGCCGGTACGGTCAACTTCAGCAACTACACCCACCAGGACCTGACCGGTTCCGGTGCGAACTTCGACGACGTCTACACACTGAACCTCAGCACCGATACCTGGGTTGGCGGCCTGCTGACGACCGGCACGTTGCTCGCCGGCCAACCGGCCATCGACATCCGCTCGGTCGTGTTCCGCCAACTGGGCACGCAAGCCGACTGGATTCAGACCGTCGCCGTCAACTGGGACGTCGCCGACTACGGCATCGAGAAGTGGGCCTTGGGCACGACGCAACTTGCCGCCGGCCAGTGGCAGCTCGAAGTGATCGGTACCAGCTACGCCGACAAGACGGCCAATGGCTACACCGCCAGCGTCGAACTGCCCGAGCCGGGCGGCGTGGCCCTCGCCGCCCTGGCCCTCGCGGGCGCCGGCCTGGCGAGCGCCCGCCGCCGCAAGGCCTAAGCCCCTGACACGAACGGAAAGACTTCAATGAAGAACATCCTCGTTGCAAGCCTCATCGCTGCAGGCGCACTCGCTTCCCAGGCAGCCTTTGCTGCCAGCACTGTCGACATCAAGTGGAATGGCGTGGACACGGCGGGCGTCAAGCTGAGCACGATGGACACCAGCACGTCTGCCAGCGTGCCGGTCACCAGCAATTACGCCACCACGGCGTTGAACTACTCCTACGTCGGCGGCGACAGTTTCATCGCTTACTGCATCGAGCCCTCGGAAGGCAATGGCCGCATCGGTCGTACGCAGACCTACAACGTCGAGAGCTTCACCGGCCTGCAGGCACAGCATCTGCAAGGTTTGTTCTCCACGGCCTACGCCGGTCTGACGACCTACAACGACAAGGCGGCCTTCCAACTGGCCGTGTGGGAAACGGTCCTGGAGACTGGCAACTCGCTGAACGTGAACACCGGCAGCTTCACGTTGCTGGGTGATGCCGCCGCCAATGCGACCGTGTCGTCGCTGGCGAATTCCTTCCTGGCCCAAGCGCTGGCGTACACCGGTCCGAATCGCTATGCGCTGACCAAGCTGACCAACAGCGGCCTCCAGGATCTGATCACCGCCACGCCGCTCGCGGCTGCGGTCCCGGAACCCCAGTCCTACGCGCTGCTTCTGGCCGGCCTGGGTGCTGTCGGCTTGATCGCCCGCCGCCGGCTGCCGCGCTGATCGGCGCGCATTCCTTGCAAAGGCTCCTTCGGGAGCCTTTGTCGTTTTAGCTTCCTACAATCCGCGCGCTTTCCCTGAACCCACCGAGCGCGCCATGCCCGTCAATCTCTCCGCCCCCGATCCCGCCACCCTGTTGCCCGTGCCGGGCGTGCGCCTCGGCGTGACGATGGCCGGCGTGCGCAAGGCCAACCGGCGCGATCTCAGCGTCATCGCCCTGGATGAGGGCGCGGCCGTGGCCGGCGTGTTCACGACCAACCGCTTCTGCGCCGCCCCCGTGCAGGTCTGCCGCGAGCACCTGGCCGGCGGCTCGGCCATCCGTGCACTGCTCATCAACACCGGCAATGCCAACGCCGGCACCGGCGCCGACGGCCTGGCCCGCGCGCGCGAGACCTGCCAGGCGCTGGCCGGCCTGATCGGCTGCGCGCCGGAACAGGTGCTGCCGTTCTCCACCGGCGTCATCATGGAGACGCTGCCCGTCGACCGCATCGTGGCCGGCCTCCCGGGCGCGCTGGCCGCGCTGAAGGCCGACAACTGGGCCGAGGCCGCCGCCGGCATCATGACGACGGACACGATCCCCAAGGCCGCCTCGCGTCGCGTGACGATTGGCGGCGTGCCCGTCACGCTGTCGGGCATCTCCAAGGGCGCCGGCATGATCCGGCCCAACATGGCGACGATGCTGGGCTTCGTCGCGACCGACGCCAACATCGCGCCGGCGCTGCTGCAGCCGCTGGTCAAGCAGGCCGCCGACGCGTCCTTCAACCGCATCACCATCGACGGCGATACGTCCACCAACGATTGCTTCATGCTGATCGCCAGCCGCAAGGCCGCGCACGCCGAGATCACGTCGCTGGACAGCGCCGACGCCCGGGTGCTGCGCGAAGCGCTGATCTCGCTGGCGCAGGAACTGGCCCAGGCCATCGTGCGTGACGGCGAAGGCGCCACCAAGTTCATTGCCATCACCATCGAGGGCGGCCGCGACGAGGCCGAGTGCAAGCTGGCGGCCTACGCCATCGCGCACTCGCCGCTGGTCAAGACGGCGTTCTTCGCCAGCGACCCGAACCTGGGGCGCATCCTGGCCGCCGTGGGCTACGCCGGCATCGGCGACCTGGACCAGAGCCTCATCGATCTCGACCTGGACGACGTCGCCGTCGTGCGCCAGGGCGGGCGCCTGGCCGAATACCGCGAGGAAGACGGCCAGCGCGTCATGAAGCAGGCCGAGATCACGATCCGCGTCGGCCTGAACCGCGGCACGGCCAGCGCCACTGTCTGGACCTGCGACCTCAGCCACGACTACGTCAGCATCAACGCCGACTACCGTAGCTGATCGTTCACAGGGTTTTATCGCATGACCATCGGCGCCGCCCCGCGGCGGTGCCGAGAATCCCGGGCTTCTTGAACTCAGGATCACCCCGCCTGATGAAGCTCACCCTGCCCACCCTTGCCATCGCAGCCATGCTCGCCACAAGCGCCCAGGCTCAAGGCCTCAGCTACCCCGCCACGCGCCAGGTCGACCAGGTCGACACCTACTTCGACACGAAGGTCGCCGACCCCTACCGCTGGCTGGAAGACGACAACAGCGCCGAGACCAAGGCCTGGGTCGCCGCGCAGAACGCCGTCACCGACAAGTTCCTCGAAGCCATGCCGCAGCGCCTGCCGGCGCGGCGCATCTACACCGAGCTTTACAACTTCGAGCGTATCGGCATCCCGTTCCACGAGGGCGATCGCTACTTCTGGACGCGCAACGACGGCCTGCAGCAGCAGAACGTCATCTACTGGGCCAAGTCGCTGAAGGACAGCCCGCAGGTGGCGCTGGACCCCAACGGCCTGTCTAAGGACGGCACGGTGGCGCTCAGCGGCCTGGCGCCGTCGCGCGACGGCAGGCTGCTGGCCTACGGCGTGGCCGGCGCCGGCTCGGACTGGCAGACCTGGAAGGTGCGTGACCTCGCCACCGGCCAGGATCTCGCCGACAAGATCGAGTGGATCAAGTTCAGCAGCGCCTCGTGGACGGCCGACAGCAAGGGCTTCTTCTACGCCCGCTACGACGCGCCCAAGGAGGGCGAGGCGCTGAAGGGCGCCAACTACTTCCAGAAGCTCTACTACCACCGCCTCGGCACGGCCCAGGCCGACGACGTGCTGGTGGCCGAGAACCGTGACGACAAGGAGTGGGGCTTTGGCACCGAGGTGTCGGACGACGGTCAGCTGCTGCTCATCAGCGTCTGGAAGAGCGCCGGCAGCAAGAACGGCCTGATGGTGCTTCCGCTGCCCAAGGGCGCCTTCGCCGGTGGCAAGCCCCAGCCCATCACGCTGGATTTCGACGCGCAGTACGTTCCCGTCGCCGCGCATGCCGGCCAGCTCATTGTCAAGACCGACAAGGGCGCGCCGCGCGGCAAGCTGGTCAGCATCGACCTGAAGCACCCCGCCCCCGCCGGCTGGAAGACGCTCGTCGCCGAGGGCCCGGACGCGATGACCGGCGCCTCGGCTGTCGGTGGCCGCCTGCTGCTGAGCTACCTGCATGACGCCGCGACGCTGGTGCGCGTGCACGGCGCCGATGGCAAGCGTCTCAGCGAGGTCAAGCTGCCCGGTGTCGGCACTGCCAGCGGCTTCGGCGGGCGCTGGAGCGATAGCGAGACCTTCTTCAGCTACACCAGCCTGACGACGCCGGCCGAGATCCACCGCTTCGACGTGAAGACCGGCAAGACCGAGCTGTTCAAGAAGCCCAAGACCGCCTTCGACGCCGATGAGTTCGAGACCCGCCGCGAGTTCGTCACGAGCAAGGACGGCACGCGCCTGCCCGTTTTCATCGCGGCGAAGAAGGGCCTGAAGCTGGACGGTACGAACCCGACGCTGCTGTACGGCTATGGCGGTTTCGACATCGCCATGACGCCGGCCTACAGCGTCACGGTGGCCGCATGGCTGAAGATGGGCGGCGTGTACGTCATGGCCTCCATCCGTGGCGGCGGCGAGTACGGCTCCGCCTGGCACGAGGCCGGTACGCAGCTGAAGAAGCAGAACGTCTTCGACGACTTCATCGCCGCCGGCGAATGGCTCGTCAAGAACAAGGTCGCCAGCCCCGCGACGCTGGCCATCAACGGTGGCAGCAACGGCGGCCTGCTGGTCGGCGCGGTGACGAACCAGCGCCCCGACCTGTTCGCTGCGGCCGTGCCGCAGGTGGGCGTCATGGACATGCTGCGCTACCAGAACTTCACGATCGGCTGGGCCTGGGCGACCGACTACGGCAAGAGCAGTGACAGCCCGGAGATGTTCAAGGCGCTGTACGCCTACTCGCCTTTGCACAACATCAAGAGCGGCGCGAAGTACCCGGCCGTGATGGTGACGACGGGCGACCACGACGATCGCGTCGTGCCGGCGCACAGCTTCAAGTACACCGCCACGCTGCAGGCGGCCGACACCGGCCCGGCGCCCAAGCTGATCCGCATCGAGACCAATGCCGGCCACGGTGCCGGCAAGCCGACCTCGAAGATCATCGAGGAGCGCAGCGACATCCTGGCCTTCATCGCCCACACGATGAAGCTCGAGGTGAAGTGATGGCGGAGGTCGCGATCCGCGACCTGGGCGTCGGCGATGTCGACGCCCTGCTGGCGCTCTACGAGCACCTGAACGCGGGCGATGCGCGGCCTTCACCCGAGGCGGTGAAGGCCGTGTTCGCCCACCCGGGCCTGTGCCATTTCGGCCTGTTCGTGGGCGACGTGCTGACGGCGAGCTGCAACCTCGCCGTCATTCCCAACCTGACGCGCGGCGGCCGCAGCTACGGCGTCATCGAGAACGTCGTCACGCACGTCGATCACCGCGGCCAGGGGTACGGCCAGGCGGTCATCCGCCACGCCATCGAGCAAGCATGGGCGGCAGGTGCGTACAAGGTCGTGCTGACGACCAGCCGCAAGGACCCGGCCGTGTGGGCGTTCTACGAACGCTGCGGATTCGACAGCGGCGACAAGCGGGCCTTTGTCATTCGCCGGCCTGCCACCGCCTGAGCCCGCCGCCCCGCTCGCGGCTGCTGCTGTCAGGTTTCCCTCTGCCTGCGCGCTTCAAGCGCGCGCCTAGAAGTTGACGGCCTTGGTCTTGAGCCCGCGCGCCACCAGCGTCGCGTTGATGAGTTGGGCCTGCTCCCGGCTCGGGAAGGGCCAGATCGTGGCGCGCCAACCTTCGGGCGTCTGGATGACGTCGGCTTGCAGCGAGTCGGGGTTGCTGTGCACGCCCTTGAGGCCCTCCTTCATCTTCTTCAGCAGCGCCTCGGCGTCGGCCTTGCTGCCTGCGGGGCCCACCAGGGCGACGGCAACCTGGTTCGGCGCCTCGGCCATGCGTGCCAGGCGTGGGTCGGCCGGCTCGGCCTTGCTGGCGGGCTCGGTCGCTTTGTCGGCAGGCTTCCCTGACGCCTTTTCGGGTGTCTTGTCGATCGCTTTGTCGGTGGGCGTTTCCGCAGGCTTGTCGGGCACTGCGGCCTTGCCGCTGGACAGCAGCGGTGGCCGCTTGATGCCGTCGTTGCGCTCGACAAGGTGTGGGCGGATGTCCGGCTGCTGGTCGGCCGCCTGGCTGGCCGCCGGCTCGGCGGCGGAGGCGGCGGCCTCGGCAGGCCCGGAGGCCGCGACCGGCGGCGCCGACGCGGCGGGTTCGGTGCCGGCGGGGGCGGACGGTGCTTCCACAGGCGCCGACGCCACCGCTTCGGGCGCGGACGCCGCCACTTCCGGCGGCGCGACCGGCTCGGCGGCCGGGTGAGGCCACAGCAGCCACGCCCCGATGGCGACGAGCAGTGCCAGTGCGGCTGCGGCGCCACCCGCGCGGATGGGGTCCCACAGGCGTCGGCCAACGATCTGCGACGGGATGCCGCGTCCGCACAGCACGCGGGTGCGGGCACTGCCGGTGTCGATGCCGGCGCTCATCAGGTAGAGCTCGAACGGCCAGCCGCTGTGGGTGGCGGCCAGCTTCTCGTCGATGACGATGACGCGCCAGGGCTGCGACTCCGGCGTCGCCGGCGGTTCGGTATAGCCGTGGGCCAGCGCGAAGCGCTCGATGCGGCTGGGGCTCAGGCCCGGCAGGAACTTCTCGCTGAAGGCCCGCCACTGCTGCTGCCGCGGCCGGCCGGGCAGGAGACGGGTCAGGCCCTTGAGCTTCTGCGACCAGACTGCCCAGCGCGACACGGGCGGCATGCCGTGCAGGTCGTCGAAGGCGCTGACCACGTCGGTCAGCACAGGCTCCACCACGCCGCCTGCCTGCGCCGTCGCGCGCACGAAGGGCAGGGCGACGACGCCGACCGTGTGCACATCACCCACGCCGATGCGGCGCGCGAGGGGATGGCGGTTGTGCCAGTCGACGATCTGTTCGGGCAGGCGCTCCATGACTGCTTGATCTTCTCCGAGCTGCCGGCGCGTTGGCGGCCGGAACAGCGACCCGAACTCAGCCCAGTTGCTTCAGCAGCCAGGCGTTGATCGCCTCGACCTCCTCGGCGCAGACCGAGTGCGGCATCGGGTAGTCGTGCCACTCGACGTCATGGCCCAGCGCGCGCAGCGCGTCGCGGCTGGCAATGCCGCGGGCCGGCGCGACGATGGGGTCCTGCGTGCCGTGGGCCAGGAAGATGGGCAGGTCGGCGTTGGCGGCCGAGCGCTCGGCCGCCGTCGTCGCGGCCAGCGGCAGGTAGCCGGACATGCCCACCGCGCCGCCCAGGCGATGCGGGTAGCGCAGCGCCGTCATCAGCGTCATCGCGCAGCCCTGGCTGAAGCCCATGACGACGATGCGCTCTGCCGGCATGCCGCGCTCGCGCTCGCGGTCGATGAGCTCGGCGATCTGCTGCTGCGACTCGCGCAGCCCGGCTTCGTCTTCGCGGCGCACGAGGTCGGTGACGAGGATGTCGTACCAGGCGCGCATCACATAGCCGTTGTTGATCGTGACGGGCCGTTGCGGCGCGTGCGGGAACACATACCGCACGGGGCCGATGGCGCTCAGGTCCAGCTCGCCGCAGATGGGCACGAAGTCATAACCATCGGCACCGAGGCCGTGCAGCACGATCAGCGTCGTGCGCGGGTTGGGGCCGGTCTCGATCTCATGGGTTTGCAGCATGGGGTTTCCAGTCTTCGCGATGCAGTTCAAAAAGCTTGTCGCCGTGGGCGTCCAGGCCGTCGGCCAGGGGCCGCCAGCCGGCGCGTCGGTAGAAGGCCTCGGCGCGCGAGCCGGGCTGCGTGCCGAGGTCCAGACGTTGGTGGCCCTGCGCGAACAGCCAGTCCACCATCACGTCGTGCAGCTGTCGGCCATAGCCCCGGCCGTGCAGTGCCGGGTCCACGAACATGGCCCAGATGTGGCCGTCGCGGGCGTCGCCAATGGAGAAGCCGGCAATGCGGCCGGGTTCCAGCTCGACGACCCAGCCGCGGCCGAAGTCTTCCAGGTAGGCGTGCAACTCGGCGTCGGTGATGCGGCCCGGTGTCAGCGTGTTCTCGGTGACGGCGTAGCGCACGCGCCAGATCTCGGCGGTGTCGTCACGGGTGGCTTGTCTCAGCGGCATGGCCGTCATTGTCGCGACAGTCGGCGGCCTCGCCGCCGTCGATGATGCGGGCCATGGGAAGCCTCTACCTCGTCCGCCATGGCCAGGCCAGCTTCGGCGCGGCCGACTACGACCAGCTCAGCGCCACCGGCCACGAGCAGTGCCGCCTGCTGGGCGCCTACTGGCGCGAGCGTGGCCAACGCTTCGACGCCGTGTTCACGGGCACGCTGAAGCGGCATGCGCAGTCGCTGGCCGGCATTGTGGAGGGCTACGGCGAGGATCTATCTGCCGTCGCGCTGCCTGGCCTGAATGAGTACGACGGCGAGGCTGTCGTGCGCGCGCTCCATCCGGAGCCTGCGAGCGCGCCGACCGACCCTGAGGCCGTCAAGCAGCACTTCCGCCTGCTGCGCCAGGGCCTGCTGGCGTGGATGCGCGGTGAGACGGCGCCGGCGGGCATGCCCTCGTATGCGGAGTTCTCCGCCGGCGTGGCCGACGCACTCGGCCGCGTGCTGGCGCTGGGCGTCGGCCGGCAGGTGCTCATCGTCTCCAGCGGCGGCCCGATCTCGACCGCCGTGGGCCAGGTGCTGGCCTGTCCGCCCGAGTCGGTCGTGGAGCTGAATCTGCGGCTGCGCAACGCGGCGGTGACCGAGTTCGTGTTCAACCCGAAGCGGCATCACCTCGTCACGTTCAATGGGCTGCCGCAGCTGGACACGGCCGAGACGCGCGGGCTGGTCACGCACGCCTGAACGGCGTGCGTGTGGGCGCTCAGCCCCTCAGCCCCGGTTGCGGCGGCGCGATGCGGCGACGGCGCTGGCCAGCGCCAGGCCGGCCAGCGCCAGCGAGGCCGGTTCGGGAACGTTGCCCCCGCCGCCACCTCCCCCGGAGCCGGAACCTCCGCCACCGCCGCAGTCGGACGTCGTGCAGGCGCTGAACTGCATGTTCAGCGACAGCAGGTCGCCGCCGATCTCGTAGTGGCCGGGCACGAAGTTGTTCTTGGTCGGGTCGCCCTTGTCGGGCACCCAGTAGGTGAAGCCGATCTTCAGGTGCGGGCCCACCGCCGGGTCGATCGCCAGCGTCGTGCCCAGCAGATCGATCTGGAACATCATGACGCTGGCGAGGGGGATGTCGGGGTTGGCGTCCAGGCAGATGCCGCCCGAGGTGCCGCCCAGGCAGCCGTTGCCGTTCAGCTCCTGCGCCGAGTAGGACCACACGCTGCTGGACGACGGCAGAATGTTCGTGACCGTCGCGCCGGTGATGCCGGTCAGCGGCCCGAGATCCTTGAAGCCCAGGAAGCCGAGGTTGGTGTCGGTGCTCCAGTTCCCCGTCGCCTGGTCGGCGTTGGTGATCTTGAAAGTGAAGGAATCGGCGTCGAGCTGGTTGAACTCGAAGCTGACGCCTTGGGACGACAGCAGATAGTTGGCCTGGGCCGAGGCGCAGGCCAACGTCAGTGCGGCAACGCAGAACCGGTGTATCGATGTACGCAACATGATGTCCTCCATAAAGTCTCGTTCGGGTATCAGCGCCTGACCGTGGCGGTGCTGGACGACTGGTTGCCCGCGGCATCGGTTGCACGGGCCTCCAGCGTGTAGCTGCCCGCCGCCAGCTTGGTGGTGTTCCACTTGAAGCTCAGGCTGGCGCCGCTGCCGCTTGCCACCTGGCTGCCGTTGATGAGCAACTGCAGCTTCAGGCCCGCCGGGCCCATGTTGTCGCTGGCGCTGACGCTGACGGTCACGTTGCCGGAGACGACGGCGCCGTTGGCGGGCGAGCTGATGGCGACGACGGGCGGCGTCGTGTCCGGTGCGACCGCGACGGCGTTGTTGACGGTGACCGAGACCGCGGGCGAGCTGCCGGCATTGCCGGCCGCGTCATAGGCCACGGCGACGAGCGTGGCGCCGCCGTTGGGCAGTTGGGTCGTGTCCAGGCTGAAGCCGTAGGGCGTCGTGGTGTCCGAGGCGAACACGCTGCCGTTGACCTTCAGGTCCACGCGGGTGACGCCGATGTTGTCGCTGGCGCCGACGTTGACGGCCAGCAGGCCGCTGACCGTGCTGCCGTTCCCCGGCGAGCTGATGCTTGCGCTGGGCGCCTGGGTGTCGAGGATGGCGGTGGTCAGCGCGGCCTGCACGGCCGCGGAGGCATTCACGCGGCCCCAGCCGTAATAGCTGTCGCGGCCCGGGGCGCCCAGGTCGACACTGCTGCTGTACAGCAGGCTTTCCAGCTGCGTGTTGCTCATGTCCGGCCGGGCCGACATCATGAGTCCCACCACGCCTGCGACCAGGGGGCTGGACAGCGACGTGCCCCACCAGGTCTGGTAGCCGCCACCGAGGGTCGTGGTCCAGATGTCCTGCCCGGGTGCCGCGATGCTGATGTAGCTGCCGTAGCTGGACCACGAGGTCTTCACGTCGTTGGCGTCGGTCGCGGACACGACGATCATGGTGGTCGTGGGCGTGTAGCCCTCGTCGATGCCGTTGTTGCCGGCTGCCACGACGACGAGGCCGCCGCGCGACCGCATGTACTGTGCCGAGGCCTGCACGGTGCTGCTGGCGGAGACCCCGCCGTAGGAGATGTTGGCGACGCGGGCGCCGTTGTCGGAGGCCCAGCTCAGGCCTTGCGCCACGGTGCTCCAGTAGGCGTAGGCGTTCGGGTCGGCGATGCGCACCGGCATGATGAACGACTGCCCGGCCGTGCCGGCCACGCCCACGCCGTTGTTGATCGAGGCCGCCGCGGCACCGGCCACCGCAGTGCCATGGCCGTTCACGTCGGCCGTGTTGCTGTTGTTGTCGTAGAAGTTCCAGCCCGCCACGAGGTGGCCGGCGAGATCGGGGTGCGTGCCGTCCACCCCGGTGTCCAGCACGGCGATCGTCACGCCGCGGCCCTGGGTCGTGTCCCAGGCCGTGGGCAGGCCCAGCTTGTTCAGATGCCATTCGCTGCCGGCATAGGGATCGTTTGGCGTCAGCGCCGGCACGGCGAGCTGGTCGAGCTCGGCGAACTTCAGGTGCGGGTGCCGGGCCAGCGTGGCCGCCACGGCCTTCTCGGATGCCGTGGCCGGCAGGTCGAACACGTAGACGCCCGGCGGCCCAAGGCGGCGCGCCGAGCCGCCGTGCACCGCGGCGATCTTGCTCACCTCCTTGGCGCTCAGGCCGGCCCGCGCGCCGACCAGCACGCGCCTCGGTGCCCACACGGCCTGCGCGCCGGCCCCCGTCGGCTTGTGGGCCAGCTCGGCGATGGCCTGCCCGACCATGTCGGTCGCCAGCGGTTTGACGCGGGCCAGGTGCCGCCCCTGCGTCGTGACGAGCACGCAGTCGCCCTGTTCGCAGAACACGAGGGCGCGCTCGGCGTCGTCCTCGGCCCACCGGCTGCGGCTGACCGCCGGACAGAATCGGTTGCCGAGCTTCATGTCGAGCAGCGTGGCCTCGTAGGCCTGCTGACCCGTGATGCCGTCGCGCGCGATGACGACGGTGTCGTCGAAGCGCAGGGCCCGCACCTTGCTGGCCAGCCGGTCGCGGTGTTCGGCCGGCAGGTCCTTGAGGCGTTCGACCTGCACGCCCAGGTCGCCGGTCTGTGCAGGGAGGCCACCGCGATGCCACTCGCAGCTTCCGGCGGGCGACAACGCCGTCGAGAGGGCCAGGGCGGCAAGCAGGGCCATGAAGGACTCCCAGCACGAGCGAGTGAAATAACTCGACTTCAGTCTAGGGATACGGCGCTTGGGCGGTATGCCGCGAGTGCGCTAACTCATTTGGGGGGGATGGCGCTGAATTGTCAGCGTTGTCAAGGTTTAGGCGTCGCGACGACGGTCGTGCCGCCGGCGCGTGCAATGCGGCAGCCCGCGGTTCCGGCGGCGCATGGCCGACCCGGAGCCCGCGGGCTGCAAGTAGTTCTGGCGAGGCCGGCCGATGTGCCGGCGCGGCGTCAAGCCGAGCGGCGGCGGCGCGAGGCGGCAGCAACGCCGGCCAGGGCCAAGCCGGCCAGAGCCAGCGAGGCGGGTTCCGGCAGGTCCCGCGTGGTGCCGGAAGGTCCGGCCGTCGGCGGGTCCACGACGTCGGTCACGAGGACCGTCGGGGGCACGTAGGTCATCGTGGTCGACAGCAGGTCGCCAATCGGCTTGCTGCCCGTCTTGTCGGTAAAGCCGACCTTCAGTGCGGGGGCGATGGCGCCTGTCAGATCGATGCCGGTGCCCAGCAAGTCGATGGTGAACACCATGTCGCTGGTCATCTGGATGTTGGGGTTGGCATCCAGACAGAAGGCGCCGGAGTTGCCGGTCTTGTTGCAGCCTTGACCGGCCAGCTCGGTGTGCGAGTAGGCCCAGCTGATCGTCGTGCTGGGGGAGGGGGTGACGCTGACGTTCACACCAGTCAGGCCGGGCAGCTTGCCGCCCAGGCCGTCGAAGCCCAGGTAGCTCAGGTAGCCGGCCGTGCTCCAGTTGCCGCTCGGCGTGTCGCCGTTCAGGATCTCGAGCGTGAAGGTGTTGCTGTCCACGACATGGAAGGTGAACGTCACGTCCTGGCTGGTGGTGACGTAGTCGGCATGGGCGGCGGCGGCCAGCGTGGTCAGCAGCGAGGCGGCGATGAGGCACAGGGACTTTGACATGGGTCTTTCTTCGTGGTCGGCCGGAGGTCGTGGATCGACTTCAAGTTAGGGGGAGTCTGTCGGCCCGACCCGGTTTGTGCATCCCCGCTGCCGTGGGGGGCGACGGCCCATAGCGTGTGGAATTGGGCATTCAAGCCACAAGCTCCCCTGAAATGAGGGGGCTCCGGCGGGCGCGGGCCGCTGTCCGACAATCGCGCCGATGTCCGCGCCCCTCTTCACCTCCCTCGTCAACCCGCCCCCCGCCGCCACGGCGCCCGCGCGCGACCGCTTCCTGCATCTCGTCCGCCTGGCTCTCGCCAGCGGCCAGTTCGGCAAGCTGCTGCTGTCCGGCCCGGTGGGAGACGACGAGGACGTCGAGCGGTTGACCGTGCGCGCCATCGAGCTGCGCGGCGAGCCGGCGCTGAGCTTTCTGTGGCGGCACCGTACGAAGGACGTGACCAAGAACCACGCCCCCGAGGCCGGCCTGGCCGAGATCGCCACGCTGCTGGGCGCGCGTTTTCGCAATGCCCACCTGCACACGGCCGCCGAGGAGGTGCAGTTCGCCGTCAGCCGCAAGGGCCGGGAGACGTTGCGGGTCACGCGCGTCGACGGCGCAGAGGCCCAGGCACCCGCCGCGCATGACAAGGCCAAGCAGCGCCCGCTGGACATGGCGCATCCGGTGTGGTCCTCGCTGGGCCTGACCCATCTCGTCAAGGGCGAGGCGGCGCTGGTGCCGGCGATGGCGCGCAAGTGGAAGCAGATCAACCGCTTCGTCGAGATCCTGTCGTCGGCCGTCGACGAGGCCGGCCTGCAGGGCCCGGTGCGTGTGGCCGACTTCGGTTCGGGCAAGGGCTACCTGACCTTTGCCGTGCATGACTGGCTGCTGGCCCACGGCCTGCAGCCTCGCGTGACGGGCATCGAGCTGCGCGACGACATGGTGAAGCTGTGCAATGCCGTCATCGAGGGCGAGCAGCTCAGCGGCATCCGCTTCGACCAGGGCGATGTGCGTACGCAGGCCGTGCAGCCGCTGGACGTGATGATCGCGCTGCATGCCTGCGACATCGCCACCGACCATGCGTTGCACGTCGGCCTGCAGTCGGGTGCCAGGGTCATCATGAGCTCACCCTGCTGCCACAAGGAGCTGCGCCCGCAGATGACGCTGCCGGCCGTGCTGCGGCCGATGCTTCAGCATGGCATCCACCTGGGCCAGGAAGCCGAGATGGTGACCGACTCGTTGCGCGCCCTGCTGCTGGAGAGCCAGGGCTACCGCACGCAGGTGTTCGAGTTCATCGCGCTGGAGCACACAAGCAAGAACAAGATGATTCTGGCCGTGAAGGCGCAGGGCGCCGCGGCCGAGGCGCTGGCCGCGCGCCGGCCCGAGCTGCTGGCGCAGATCGCCGAGATCAAGCGCTTCTACGGGCTGCGGGAGCAGCGGCTGGAGCAGTTGCTGGCGGCCTAGCTTCGAGGGTGAGGTGTTTTGAGAAGTTGTTGATAACGAGAGTGATTCGCATTTGCAAATAGAATGCAAAGCTTCCTGAGCGCCCGTCGGGCGTTCGACGTCACTCCCGCTGTCTTCTCTCCTCATGCATCCTCGTCTCCATGCGCTGGCACAGGCCAGCGCCTGCCTCGTGCTCAGCCTTTGCGCCCATGCCGAACCGGCGGATACCGCCGCGCCGGCCTCCTCCGAGGAGCGCCAGTCGCTGGATCAGGTGGTCGTCACCGCGACCCGCGGCGCCAAGGCGCTGGAGAAGATCCCCGGCGCGGTCAGCGTCATCAGCGCCCGCGAGATCGAGGTGCAGGGCCTCGTCAGCGAGGACCCCAGCGCGCTGCTGGCCGTGCAGATCCCGGGCTACGCGCCGGCGCGGCAGAAGCTCACCAACTTCGGCGAGGGCCTGCGCGGCCGCAACGCGCTGCTGCTGCTGGACGGCATCCCGCAGACCAACCCGCTGCGGCTGGGCGGCCGCGAGGGCTATTTCGCCGACCCGATGATCGTGTCTCGCATCGAGGTCGTATCCGGCGCGTCAGCCGCGCAGGGCCTGGGCGCCACCGGCGGCATCATCAACACGCTGACCCGCAAGCCCACCGAGCCGGGCACGCGCCAGACGGTGGAGCTGCGCTACGGCAGCCAGCTGCACGGCGACAGCGACAGCTGGAAGACCGGCTACATGGTGGAGCACAAGAGCGACTTCGACCTGCTGGCCTACGTGGGCCTGCGCAGCCAGGACATCGGCGTGGACGGCGCCGGCCGGCCGCTGGCCACGGAGTCGCTGCACCAGGCGGCCGACGGCTTCCTCAAGATCGGCAAGGACTTCGGCGCCCAGCGCGTGCAGCTGATGGTCAACCGCTATCACGCCGACGGCTTCGACGACCGCGTCGACGTCTCCGGCAACCGTGCGACGGGCCTGCCCACCACGTCGGCACCCGGCAAGCTGCCCTACGACGCGCCGCGCAACGAGGTGCGCTCGGCCAGCCTGGAGTGGACGCATGCCGACCTGGCCCAGGGCTCGGCCTCGGTGCAGTTGTTCAAGCAGGACTTCTCCGCGCGCTACAGCGGCGGCGTCATCGCCACCTTCCAGGACGCCAGCCTCGCGCCGGTCGGCACGCTGGTGGACCAGAGCGAGATCAAGGCGCGCAAGTGGGGACTGCGCGCCAGCTGGGTGCGGCCGGATGTCTGGACGCCGGGCCTGGAGCTGACGCTGGGCGCCGACTACCTGGACGACGAGTCGCAACAGCGCCTCACGCAGACCGGCCGCACCTGGGTGCCGCCGATGACCTACCGCAGTCTCGCGCCGTTCGCGCAGCTGGAATACGAAGCCGGCCCGCTGACCGTGCGCGGCGGCCTGCGCGACGAGCGCAGCCGCCTGCAGGTGGACGACTACCGCACGCTGGCCTATTACGGCAGCCCCTCGGTGCAGGGCGGCGAGCGCAGCGCCAGCAAGGTGGTGAAGAGCCTGGGCGCGGTGTGGCGCTTCGGGTCCAGCGGCTGGTCCAGCTTCGTGGCCTACAACGAGGGCTTCGGCTCGCCGGACGTCGGGCTGATCCTGCGCGCCGTCAACACGGCCGGCCGCTCGGTCAGCACACTGGTGGACCTGCAGCCCATCCTCATCGACAACCGTGAGGTCGGCGTGGCCTGGCGCGGTGCGCGGGGCAGCGTCTCGGCCTCGGTCTACCGCTCGCACTCCGACCTGGGCAGCCAGCTGGTGGTCAGCAACGGCATCGGCTCGCTGCAGCGCGTGCCCATTACCGTGCGCGGCGTCGAGGTCAGCGGCGAATGGCGCCCGGCCGCCGCCTGGCAGCTCACCGGCAGCTACGCGATCACGCGGGGCCGCACCGCCAGCGCGGCCGGCGGCAGCCTCGACCTGGACCTTGGTGCCCGCTCGCAAGGCCCCGACAAGCTCGTGCTGGGCGCCCGCTGGCAGCCCGCGCCGGCGTGGTCGGTGCAGTGGACGCAGTCGGCCTACTTCTCGCGTGACGCCAACGTCGGCAAGTTCTCGGGCAAGACGGCGCTGGACGAGCACTTCAAGGGCTACACCGTCGCCGACCTCGCCGCTAGCTGGGAGTCGCCGTGGGGGCGCCTGGGTGTCGGCCTGGAGAACCTGTTCGACCGCAGCTACCTGACCTACTACGCGCAGGCCAACTACTCCGGCACGGCCGACGACTATTACGCCGGCCGCGGCCGCACCGTGACGCTGAGCTGGCGCCGCAGCTTCTGAGGCCGACGATGACGCGCCGCGTGCTCGCCTGGCTGCACCGCTGGGTCTCGTTGATCGCCGGGCTGCTGCTGGCCGTGCTGGGCCTCAGCGGCAGCCTGCTCGTGTGGCAGGCGGAGCTGGATGCGGCGCTCAACCCCGACTGGTTCCGCCCGCTGCCCGCCTGCGAGGCTCCGGCCGGTGACGACGCCGCACAGCCGCCCGTGGCCCGCGTGCTGGCCGTGCTGAAGCAGCAGGCACCCGGCCGGCAGGCCGCCATCGTCGTGGCGCCCCACCAGCCCGGCGCGGCCTACCAGGTCTGGGAGCGGCGCGATGCCGATGGCCTGCGGCGCGAGCACTTCATCGACGCCGCCTGCGGCCGCTACCTGGGCATGCGCGAGCGCGGCCGCGTGGCCTGGGATGCGCGCCACCTCGTGCCCACCGTCTACGAGCTGCACCGCTACCTGTGGCAGGGCGAAGCGGGCGCGCTGGTCGTCGGCGCGGGCGGCCTCGTGCTGCTGGGCCTGAGCCTCAGCGGCGTCGTGCTGGCCTGGCCGCGCCAGGCCCGGCGCCTGGCCTCGTGGCGGCGCGTGCTGGGCATCCAGTGGCGGGCCGCGCCGGCGCGGCGCTGGTACGACGTGCATCGCGCCGTCGGCCTGTGGCTGGCGCCGCTGCTGATGCTGATGACCGTGACCGGCGCGGCCATGGTGTTCAGCGACGCCGCGCGCAGTTGGGTGTCGGCCGTGCTGCCGCTGGAGCGCCTGCCCAAGGCGGCGCGCGCTGCTGCAGCCACCGAGCTGGCCCCGGCCGGGCCGGCGCTCGCACCGGACGAGTGGGTCGCGCTGGCCGAGCGGCAGTTCCCGCAAGCGCGCTGGAGTCGCCTCACGCTGCCGCGCGGCGGCGCCGCCGTGGAAGTGCGGCTGCTGCAGCCCGGCGAACCGCGGGCCGACACCGGCAACACCCGCGTGCGCCTGACCCTGGCCGGCGCTCTCGTGCAGCGTTACGACCCGCTGCACGCACCGGCCGGCAACGTGGTGCTGAACTGGCTGTTCCCGCTGCACAGCGCCGAGGCCTTCGGCCTGGCAGCCCGCGTGCTGTGGAGCGCCTTCGGGCTGGTGCCGGCACTGCTGCTCGGCACCGGGTTGTGGCTGTGGTGGCGGCGCAGCCGCGCGGCCAACCTGGCGCGCCGCCGTGCGCCAGCGGCGAGGCCGTCGCCTGGCTGAGTCGCCGGGGCTGCGGGCTGGCGAGAATGCCGGGCTCGCTCCACCTCGCAGGCCCGCCGATGACCCGTCCCTTCCGCCGCATGCTGGCGGCACTGCTCGCGCCGGTGCTGCTGGCGTCCTGCGTGTCCATGACCACCCAGCCGGCGCGGTTCGCCACGGACGGCTGCAGTCTCTTCCCCGACCGCGCACTCGTCGGCAGCGCCGACTGGTGCGACTGCTGCCTCGCCCATGACCTCGCCTACTGGCGCGGTGGCACCGAGTCGCAGCGCCTGGATGCCGACCGCGAGCTGCGCGCCTGCGTCGCGCGCAAGACCGGCAACCAGGCGCTCGCCGAGACCATGTTCGTCGGCGTGCGCGCCGGCGGCGGCCCGCAACTGAACACGCCGTTCCGCTGGGGCTACGCCTGGCCCTATGGCCGCGGCTACCGCGCGCTGACCGAGGCCGAGTCGGCTGCGCTGCAGACGCTGGAGGACGACTACCGCGCCCGCAACCCGCGGCTGCAGTGCCAGGCCGACCCCACGCTCACGCGCCCGCGGGGGCCGTCGGGCGCGTTGGCCCCCGCGACCTGCCAGCGCGTGAACGGTTGAGGGCGACTGCAGTCGCGCACGGTGAGCTCAAGGCCCGGCAATGCGGCTGCCAGCTGCGGGTGGTGTGGCGACGAGCTTGCGCCGGGGCTTGTGGCGCCACGGGAGTAGGTCGCGAAGGCCATCTGCCGGGGGAGTCAGGCGCAGCGCGCCGTTCGCATTGATATGCGGCCAGCGATGCAACGCCGAGTGGCCTCTGGAAGACGCCACCGCCGGACGGATCGACTCGGCCTTGCCGGGCTCGTTGACCCCATGCAGGGCAAACACGTTCTTGGCGAGATCAATATCCACGCCCAGAATGGTCCCGGCTTGCCCTCCCGAATGAGTCGATGAGAAACCGCACCTCCCCTCGTGGCACCTGGTTGCCGTTCGCCGCAGCGCAGCTGGTTAGGGACGGGGACGTGCCCTTCATTCGTTGAGGCGCTCAGTGACTACTTCTCGTACTTTCCGAGTGCTTGCGATCTTTCTCGCCGCGACGGCCGTTGCTGCGGCGGAGGACCAGAGCGCATATGCCGGCGAGTATTTCTACAACTTTGAGTTCGCCTACCTGACGCCTGATGGAATAGACGAGCGGTGGTGCATCAAAGGCGACATGTCTCGCGCAGAACGACCGGATCGTTGGGGAACATCGCGTGTTGTGGTCGAGGGCACGTTAGGGCCAGAAGGGCACTACGGGAACCTTGGGGTCTGCGAGCGCATCTTGACGGTCACACGGCTTGTTAAGGTCGTCAACATGCGGGGACGCGAGTGAGCTCCACTTTTGCTGCAGCGGACGGCTTCGACACCCGCATAACTTAGACGTTATGCTCCGCAGGCAAGCGTCAAAGCAAGATGGGGATAGATAAATGAATGGTCTACTTATCGTCGCTACTGGGCTTGTTCTAGGCGTGGTCCTCGCCCAGGCCTATGCCTCGTTGCGCATCCACCAACTTCGCAAACAGGGCATCTATCCGCAGCAGGGCCAAGCCTCAGATGCAGATGTGATGCGCCTACTGAAGAGTGGCTACAAGGTTGAGGCCATTCGCTGCCACCGAGACGTCCACCAGACTTCCCTCAGGGCGGCCAAGCAGGCGGTAGAAAGCTTGGTAGCTTGAATGCCAGCGAATGCATTCGTTCTCCATCCGCGCGGACTAACTTGGCGGTCAAGCGGATTCCAAAACTGACCATGCCTTCGGCATGGTCATGGCCAGTGTTGGTGCCCTCCGCACCTGCGGTGCTCTGGCGCCGCCTATCTTGGGCGTTTTGCCGCATAAAACCACGCCACAGCCTCCGCTGCGCTCCATCAGCGCCTCGCATGGCCAGTCGGCTTCTGCGCTTCGGCTCCAACGTCAGGCTCCACCATTTCAGCTGTGCTGGTGCATATCCCGGCTGAATTGACAGCCCGACCTTGTTTTGAATTTCATGAGGCCCTCGATGAACGCACTTGCCATATCCAATCAACCATCCGTTGTGGCCGCCCGATTTCTCGCCAACCTGCACCGCCGCGCACTGATCGCCTTGCTCGCCGTCGTGAGCCTGTGCGTCGTCTCCATGCCAGCGCGTTCGGCCGAGGGCGCAGGCATGGAGCGCGCGCTCGTCAGCCTGCTGGCAGACCCGCAGATCTTCGCGCTGACACCGAAATCGGCTGCCGACAAACTGGCGCCGTTCGGTCGGTTGAAAGAGGACAAGCAAGGCGGCTTGGCGGCGGGCGGCGTGGCGCTGCGCACGTTCTACATCGATCTCCAGCCCGTTGGCCGCCGGGCGGCGGTCTACTTCGAGCGCAGCAGCGCCCGGCTGACGAACATCACGCTGATGTTCAGCCCCGAAGACGCGATCGACGCCGCGCGGGTGCGTGCGGCACTGGCGAGCTCGCTCGGCACGGCGCAGGAGTGGTCGCAGGCCGGGAGCAATCGTGTCGTCTGGTGGGAGGGGGCTGACGGCCGTCGCGTGCAGCTCACGCTCGACCCTCCCGACGTCGAGCCGGCGCAGCTGTATATCGCCAGTGTGGGCCGCGAGGTCAGCGGCCGACGTTGACGGGCCAAGTCTCGGGCCTGCATCGCGTCGATCAGCCGCGCCGTTTGGTGCGCCGTTGCCGCCCTATCGCTTGCCCTGCCGCTTGCGTACGACGAGGGCGATGCTCAGCAGGCCCGCCAGCATCAGCGAGATGCGGCCCGGCTCGGGCACCACGGTGGCGGTTTCGACGCCGCTGAGGTTGACGCGCCAGAAGCCGCCCTTCTGGTCGTTGGCGTTGACGTCGTAGCTGGGCTGGTTCCAGTCGGCGAGCTTGATCGGCGTGCTGCCGTCGTAGGCGAAGCCCTGGGCCAGCGTGGTGCCGCGCGCGTCGTTGGACGCGGCGCTCAGCACCAGCCGGTAGCCGCCCGGCGCCGTGGCGGTGAACTGCAGGCCGGCGTCGTAGTAGCCGGCACCGGCGCTGGCGAGGCTGGCGATCTCGTTGTCGTCGTTGTGGTCGACGATGACACCTCCCCTGGCCACGTAGAGCTGCGGGTCGAAGTTCAGGCCCGACTGCCAGGAGTCGGTCCACAGGCTGACCGTGCTGCCGGCGGCGACCTGGAAGTCGATGACGATCTTGTCGTTGTGGTTGACCGCCTGGCCGGAGAAGCTCAGGTCGGCGGCCTGCGCGGCCAGCGGCAGCGCGGAGAGCGTGGCCAGCAGGGCCAGCGCGAGGAGATGCTTCTTCATGACGGGTCCTTGCAGGTGTCAGGGGGCCGGCAGCGGCGGGTTGGCACGCGACGGCGTCTGGGCCGACGGGCGCAGGTGGTTCTCGCCCTGGCGCACCTCGAACGCGGCGGCGAAGACCTCCACGTTGCTCGGGCTGGCGACCGTGTCCACGTACCACCACTCGCCGACGACGCGGTCGCGGTTCACGTCGACGAGCATGTAGCCGCGGCGGGTCAGCTGCACGTACTTGAAGTGCGGGTTGTAGAACTTGATCGCACCGGCGATGGCGCCGGTCGTGTCGGTGTCGATGCCGGGTGACGTGACTGACGTGCCGACGAACTCCACGCCCAGCGAGCCGGCGCCGGTGGTCTTGTCGTAGCTGGCGGGGCTGTATGGGTTGGGGTTCAGGTCGGCGGCCCAGCTGCTGTGGATGTCGCCGGTCAGCACGACGAGGTTGTTGACCTGCGCGTTGGCCGCGTCGCCCTTGATGGCCGTGAACAGGCGGTTGCGCGCCGGCTCGTAGCCGTCCCATTGGTCGCTGTTGATGAAGTACAGGCCCGGGTCCGTCGCCTGGTTGCTGCCCGGCGCCTTGAGCTGCGCGAACATGACGCCCTGGCCCAGCAGCTTCCACTGCGCCGGCGTCGTGCGCAGGCGCTTGACGAGCCAGGCCTCCTCGGCGTCGCCCAGCAGCGTGCGGCTCGGGTCTCCGTAGCCGGGGTCGGTCGTCGCGAAGCCGGCGCCGAAGGCGGTGGCGTGCACGGCCGTCGTCAGCTGCTCGGAGCGTGCGTTGATGCGCTCCTCCAGCATCAGCAGCTCGGCCAGGTCGCCGTACGCGAAGCTGCGGTGGTTGTCGCGCAGGTTGGCCACGTCGACGGGGCGCACCGGCATCCACTCGTAGTAGGCCTGCAGGGCGGCGACGACGCGGGCGTTCCAGTCGCCCTCGGTGGCGGGCTGGTGGTTCTCGGCGCCGCCCTTCCAGCTGTTGTTGGCGGTCTCGTGGTCGTCCCAGATCGCGATCAGCGGGTGCTGGCGGTGCATGGCCTGGGCGTCGGCGTCGCGCTTGTATTGGGCGTGGCGCTGGCGGTAGTCGGTCAGCGTGACGATCTCGTTGGCCGGCTCGGGCGTGCGCACGCTGCCGTACTGGCCGGTGCCGTACTCGTAGAGGTAGTCGCCCAGGTGCATGACCAGGTCCAGGTCGGCGCGCGCGGCGATTCGGGCATAGGCGTTGAAGTAGCCGGCGGCCAGGTTGGAGCAGCTGACGACAGCCATGCGCAGGCTGCTGGCGCCGGTGGTGGGCAGCGTCTTCGTGCGGCCGACGGGGCTGGTGGCGCCTTCCGCGGTGAACTGGTAGTAGTAGGTCGTCGCGGGCTGCAGGCCGGTGGCGTCGACCTTGACCGTGTAGTCGCGGCCCGGGTTGGTCTTGGCGCTGCCGCGCTGCACGACCTGCGTCAGCGCCGGGTCGGTGGCGACGACGTAGGTCACGCTGACGGCGGGCCTGGCCGTCGCGGGCGTCACGCGTGTCCACAGGATGACACGGTCGGCGAGCGGGTCGCCGCTGGCAACGCCGTGCTGGAACACCGTGCTCGCGGCCTCGGCGGCCAGCGGCAGCAGGGCCGGTGCGGCGACGAGGGCCGCAGCGCCGGCGCCGGAACGCTTGAAGAAGTCGCGGCGGCTGCTGCCGGTGCGCGCGGGCTGGACTTTGCTGGGACGACCCATGGTGATTGGCCTCGGTGGTGTGGCCGCCACTATCGCGACGGCGTTTGACCGCCGTGCGACAGCCGCACCATGAGCCGGGCCATGACCGGCCGCGGAAAAACAAGAGCGCCCCGGACGGCGTGAGCCGTCGGGGCGCAAGAGCGCTTCACACCGCCCGGGACACACCGGTGAGGGTGCGTGGGGCTGCGGTGATCATCACAGCGCAGGCAGGCATCGCGGGCGGCACGGGAGTGCTGCTGGCGGGCCGGAACTTTCGTGCTTTCATGGTCGCGGGCGGTTCGCGTTCCGCCTCGCCAGGGGCCGCAACGTTGCCGGGGGCCGTGCACTGGTGACGGGATGAATCATCGGTGCAGGCCGCCGTGAACAAAGCCACGATCAGCGCGGGCCGGCGGCCCTTTTTTCGCTGCATCGCGACGCGATGACGCCGCGCGCGCAAAGACGGGGTGGATGCGCCGTTCGGCTCAGTGCATGTGCCCGGCTGTCGCGGCGGCCGGCTTGACGGTCAGTTTCACGGCCGGCGCGCGCGGGGCGGGCTTGTCGGCGGCCGGGATGTCCGCCCAGTTCCACTCGCCCTGCGTGCAGACCTGCCGCACCTTGAACCACAGCTCGCCGGGCTCGGCCGGCAGCGAGGCGCGCAGAACGAACTCGTCGTACCAGGCGTCGTCCAGATAGTTGGCCTCGCCGTTGGCCGTCCAGCGCACCTCGGCGAGCTCGTCGGTGACGGGCTTGCCGTGGCTCTCGTAGGGCGTCTTCAGTGCGCGGCGCTTGGTGGTCAGCGTCCAGCCGGCGTGCGGCATGGGCTTGGCGCCGCGCAATCCCTCGGGCAGCGTGACGACGATCTCCTTCGTCGCCGCGCCGCCTTCGCAGCCGTGGCCGACCTTGAAGACCGCGCGGTAGCTGGTGCCGGCCGGCGCTTCGGGCTGGTCCAGCGTGATGTGGGCCTGGGCCAGTCCGGCCAGCGTGCACAGCAGCAGAGGGGTGATGGCTTTCATGGGGTGAGTCCTCACAGGTCGAATTTCAGCTCGGCGGAATAGCTGCGCTGCGGATAGTTGTGGAAGTTCCAGTACTGATAGTTGTTCAGGTTGTCGATGCCGAACGCGGCGCTCCATTGCCTGTCGATCTTCCACAGCACGCGCACGTCGGCGGTGGCGTACTTGCTGACGCCCATGTAGGCGAAGCCGTTCACGTCGGCATTGTTCAGCGTGCGGTACTGGCGGCCGCTGTAGCGCGCGGCGAGGCTGGCACTCCAGTGCTCGTCGAGGCGGTAGGCGGCCAGCGCGGTGGCGCGCCAGCGCGGGATGTTGGGCTGCCACTTGCCGACGGTGTCGCCCGCCGTCGAGACGAAGCCGGCGTTGGCCTTGATCTTGGAGTCCGTGTAGGTGACGCTGGCCGACAGGTCCAGTCCCTTGAGCCCCCAGTCGGTCGTGGCCAGCGTGGCCTCGAGGCCGGTGGTGCCGATCCTGTCGATGTTCTGCACGCGGGTGACGTTCTTGTTCAGCACGGCGTCGACGACAGTCTGCGAGTACAGCGAGTCGCGTGTGGTCTCGGCGAACAGCGTCACGCGGGACTGCAGCGCGCCCCAGCCCTGCTCGGCACTGAGTTCGCCCGTCCACGACTTCTCGGGCTTGAGGTCGGGGTCGTTGACGTACAGCGAGTTGGTCGTCGACGTGGCGCCGTACAGCTCGCTCACGGTCGGCATGCGCACCGCGCGACCCACCGAGGCCTTCAGCACCGTCTCGGGTGCCGCCTGCCAGGACAGCGCGGCCTTGGGCGACAGGAAGTTCTCGCTGCGCGACGGGTAGGCCTGGCCGGACGTGGCGGAGAAGTCGGTGCGGCCGTCCCGAGCCTGCCAGTGCTCGGCGCGCAGGCCCAGCACGGCCTTCCAGTCGGCGTTCAGCAGCCAGGCGTCCTGCGCGTAGGCGGCCTGCAGCCGGGTCTTGCCGGCGACGTTGTTGACCATGGCGCCCGGGCTGTCCGTCAGGTAGTTGCCGGTGATGCCCGAGGTCAGGTAGCTGAGCTTGTAGCTGTCCTGCTGCAGGCCGAAGTCCACGACGTGATCGGTACCCGCGGGGCGCCAGATGCCCTTGGCGGCCAGCGTGTTCCAGCCGGTGCCGCTGCCGTCGGCCAGCGTGCCGGCACCGCCGCTCAGCGCGCCGGGCTGCGGGTTGTCGGTCAGTACGCCGTTCACGGTCAGGCCGTTCTGGCGCTTGCTGTCCTTCTGGTAGTCGTAGAGGCTGGCGGCGACCTCCCAGTCCCATTCGCCGCCGCTGTGGCTCTTCACCGAGACGCCGTGCATCACGTGCTGCAGCTTCTCGCGGGTGACGGCGAAGTCCGACGCGGTCAGCTTGGTGAACTGCTTGCCGTCGATGGCGATGAGCCCCGAGTACACCGGCTGGCCGGCCGCATCACGCAGCCAGCTCTCGGAGTTGCCGTCCGAGTCGTTGCGCCACAGGCCCAGCACGTAGCTGGCGCGCACCGTGGGGCTGAGGTCGTAGGCCAGCTTGAGCTTGAGGTGGTCCTGTGCGGTGCTGTAGCGCGTGCCGGCGCCGAGCAGGTACCAGGGCGCGTTGCTGCTGTTGGGCACGAGGACGGCGCCCGTCGCTGGCGTGGCGGTGCTGCCCGAAGGGATGGCGGTGCCGGTGCTGGCCACGCGGGTCGCGAAGGTCAGCGGCTGGCCGTCGCTGTCGGTGTGGTTGAGGTTGAGCCACCAGCTGAAGGCCCCCTCGCGGCTGCCCACTGACGCGCTGGCTGCCCAAGCGCGGTAGGTGTTGCTGTGGCCGTAGAGCTCCGAGGACTGGCTGCTGAACCCCACCTTGGCGTGGGCCTCGAAGCGGGTCGGCATGCGGGTCTGGTAGTCCACCACCGCGCCCACCGAGTTGCCCGGGTAGGCGGCCGAGAACGGACCGTACATGACGTCCACGCGCTCGATCTCCTCGGGCGTCACCAGGCCCCAGCGCGGCGGGAAGGACAGGCCGCTCACGCCGTTGCCGAGGTAGTTGGACAACAGGATGCCGTCTGCGTAGACCGCCGAGCGCGCGCTGTTGCCGGTGCCCGAGGCGCGGCTGGACAGGATGGCGTGGTTGTAGTCGCCGATGTAGCGCTTGCGCACCAACAGGCTGGGCAGGTACTTCAGCGCGTCTTCGGCATCGGTCGCGTTGATGTTGCGCTCGATGTCCTCGCGCGTGACCGTCTCGCGCGTGGTGGGGATGTTGGTCGGCAGCGAGGAGGGCGCGGCGCCCTGGACCCGCACCAGGCCCAGCTTCGTGCGCGGGGCCGGGGGGGTGTCGTCGGCAGGCGTGGCCGCGGTGGAGAGCGTGGTGGCGCTGGCGACGGCCGCCACGGCCGCCACGGGGGCGTCGTCGCAGTCACAGTCTTCACAGGCGAGGGCAGGGGCGTGGGCCAGCGCGAGGCTGGACAGGGCGGCGCAGGCGGCAGCCGCGCGCGCTAGGGGCATCTTGTTCATGAAAGGGCAGCAATCCAAGTCGGGCCGCCGCACGCAGGTGCGACGGCAGGCGCCAGGCCGGTGGGGCGTGGCGGAGCGGTTGACTCAGATCGCGACGGGGGGCGCGCGTGCGCTCGCCGGGCGCCACGCGTGGGCGGTGACCGGCGCGGTCCAGAAGCGCTCGGGTGCCTCGAAGCCCAGGTCGAGCCTCACGGACACGAACGGCACCGCTGGCGGCGGCGCGACGTTGGCCGCCGTGATGTGGCAGGCCGCGCAATGGCCGTGCGCCAGCAGGTCCAGCGCCTTCTCGATGGGCTTGGGCTCGGCGGTCTTGCCGGTGGCGCCGGGGGCGCGGCAGATGTCCTGCCAGGCCGAGAAGTCGCCGCGCGCATGCGCCAGTGCCGCGCTGATGCCCGGCGCCAGCAGCCCCAGCACCAGCACGGCCAGCAGCCACCAGGAGTGGCGGCGCGCGCGGGCGTGGGTCAGGCGGGACACTTTTTGATTCTATGAGGCCGGTGGGTCGCCTAGGATTGCTGCAGGTCAAGCGCCTGACGCGCCAGCCCCAGGGAGAGTTCATGAAAGAGAACGACGAGATGCAACGCCGGCGCCTGCTGGCCTGGGCCTGCCTGGCCGCGCTGGCGGGCACCGCGAAAGCCGACGACAAGCCCGCGCCGCCGCCGCTGGAACGTGTGCCGCTGGACGTGCCGGTGGGCCGCACGCTGGATGGCAATACCCTGCGCCTGTCGGACTTCGAGGGCAAACCGGTCGTGCTGTTCTTCTGGGCCTCGTGGTGCCCGCATTGCCGCAACGAGCTGCCCCAGCTGGAGCGCCTGCAACTCGCCGCCAGGAAGGAGCGCGTGCGCGTCGTGGCCGTCAACGTCGAGGACCGGGACATTTTCCGCAAGCTCCACCGCGGGCTGTCGGACAAGATGCAGATGCTGCACCTCTACGACCCGGAGGGCGTGAGCGCCAAGGCCTTTGCCAAGGCCGACGGCGTGCCCTACACGGTGGTGGTGCGCGGGGACGGCACGATCGCGAAGACGATGTCCGGCTGGTGCGAGAGCGGCTGCCTCGAAGACATCATCACGCACGTCAACGGCGCGCTGGCTGCAGGCCGAGCCGCCAGCGCCGCGGGGGGCTGATCGAGCCCGCCCTTGTCGCCCAGGTGCTCGGGGGCAGCCAGCTTCAGCGCCGAGACCCAGGTCCGGGTAGGCGCCGGTGAGGTCGCCTTGATCGCCGTGCCGACACCTGTCCCGTCGTGGCCGGCGTCATGCGGGTCTCAGTCCAGCGGCTGCGCCGAGCGATCTGCCAGATCCACGCGGAAATTGCGGCTTCGCTCGTTGGTGACGCGCAAAGCCTGGCCGCCGTCGATCGCTGCGATTTGGGTGATGTAGACGTCCCGCACATCGCCTTCCATATGCGGGTCGTACACGGTCTGGTAGACGCGCAGGTGCCACAGGGGCGCACCGGTCAGGTCATCGAAGGCGGCAATCACGCCGCCATGCCCGCTGTAGCCGAGAGGATGGATGTCCAGCGGCGCCTCGTAGCGCACGCCCGCCAGCACGAGCGGCGCGACAGGCTTCGGGGCCTTGCGTTTGGCTTGGAAGTTCATCGGAGTCCAGGAAGGTGGGCGGGCGCGGACAACTGTCGCACGCCGCTGGTTACTTTCCTTATGCCTGCCCCCGGTGCGCCCACCCGGTCAGCCGTCGCTCCATCCGGGCGAAAAGCTCGTACATGGCCATGGCCATCGCGCCAACCACCAGCAGGCCGGCGAAGGCCAGGCCCATCTGCATGGACGAGCCGGCCGAGATCAGCAGGTAGCCGATGCCCTCGTTGGCGGCCGTCATCTCCGACACCGTCGTGCCGACGAAGGCCAGCGTGATGGACACCTTCAGCGCGCCGAAGAAGTAGGGCATGGAGCGTGGCAGGCCCACCTTCCACAGCACGTCGGTGCGCCGGGCGCCGAGCACGCGCAGCACGTCCTCCAGCTCCGGTTCCAGCGTGGCCAGGCCTGTGGCGATGTTGACCATGATGGGGAAGAAGCTGATCAGGAAGGCCGTCAGCACCGCGGGGCCCACGCCGATGCCGAACCACACGACGAGGATGGGCACGAAGGCGGCCTTGGGCAGGGCGTTGAAGCCTGTCATCAGCGGGTACATGGCGGCGTAGGCCAGCCGTGAGCTGCCCATCAGGCAGCCCAGCAGCACGCCGACGACGATGGAGATCGCGAAGCCCAGCATCGTGACCCACCAGGTGCGCCAGGCATGGGCCAGGATGACGGCGTGATGCTCCCAGAACTGTTGCGCGATGCGGGCCGGGCTGGGGAAGAGGAACTCCGACACGTCGAACAGCCCGCACACGCTCTGCCATAGCACCAGCACGGTGACCAGCAGCAGCCAGTGGGCGTGCGATTGCAGGTTGATGCGAGCAGTCATTGCGCGATCTCCATGCCGGCCTTCTTCAGCGCGCCAATGTGGCCGCGCAGCTCATGGACGATCTCGCCGAACTCGGGCGTGTAGGTCACGTCCAGGTCGCGCGGGCGCGGCAGCGGCACCTCGCGCTTGAGCACGATGCGGCCGGGGCTCTTGCTCATCACGTAGATGCTGTCGGCGAGGAACACCGACTCGCGCAGGTCGTGCGTGACGAGGATGACGTTGAAGCCCTGTGCCGCCTGCAGGTCGCGCAGGATGCACCAAAGCTCCTCGCGCGTGAACGCGTCCAGCGCGCCGAAGGGCTCGTCGAGCAGCAACAGCTGGGGCTCGTGGATCAGCGCGCGGCAGATGCTGGCGCGCTGCTGCATGCCGCCGGACAGCTGCCACGGGAACTTGTCCTCGTAGCCGGCCAGCCCGACGCGGGCCAGCAGCGCGCGGGCGCGGGCCTCGAACTCCTGGCGCCTGGCCTTCAGCTCGGAGCGGTAGGGCTCGACAATCTCCAGCGGCAGCATCACGTTGGCCAGCGTCGTGCGCCACGGCAGCAGCGAGGCCGATTGGAAAGCCATGCCGCTGATCTTCAACGGCCCGTGCACGGTGCGGCCGTCCACGCGGATCTCGCCGGCCGAGGGCGGCTTCAGCCCCGTCGCCAGCTTCATGAACGTCGACTTGCCGCAGCCCGACGGGCCCACGATGGCGATGAACTCGCCGCGTGCGACCTTGAGGTCGATGGCCTCGACGGCGAACTTGCCCTGCTTGCGCAGGTCCTCGGTGTAGGCCAGCCAGACGTCGCGGAAGTCGACAAAAGCCGAAGCGCTCATTTCTTGACCGGCGGCAGGATGTTGAGTTCGGCCGCGCTGGGCAGGAAGCTGCCGTTCCATACGGCGGTGGCGTCCACGCGCGTCTTCGTCGCGTAGGCGTCGGACACCTGGCTGGCCATCAGCGTCAGCCGCGGCACGGTGAGCTGGCCGAAGCCTTCGGCGCGGGCGTCGGGGCTGGCGATCGCGTCGGCGATGGCCAGGCGCAGCCGGCGCTTCTCCAGGTCGACGTTGATGATGCCGTCACGCTCCTTCACGTAAGCGATGGCGTCGTCCGGCTTGGCCAGCACCTCCTTCGCGCCCTTCGTGAACGCGCGCAGGAAGGCCTTCAGCGCCTCGGGCTTGTCCTTGATGAACTTCGGGCTGGCGATGATGACGTTGCCGTACAGCTTCACGCCGTGTTCGGCGTAGGGCAGCACCAGCACGTCCGCCGTCTTGGCGCCACGCGCTTCCAGGTTCAGCAGCGACGTGAACGAGAAGCCCGTGATGGCATCCACGTCACCGCGCATCAGCATGGTCTCGCGCAGCGGCGGGTCCATGCTGATCCAGTTCACGGCGCCCAGCTTGTTGGCCTTGGCCAGGATGGGAAAGCCGCGCCGGCCCGCATCGAACACCGGCGCGCCGAGCTTCTTGCCGGTCAGGTCGGCCAGCGTCTTGATGCCGCTCTTCTTCAGCGCCAGCACGGCGGCCGGCGTGTTGTTGTAGACCACCATGACGGCAACCGGCTTGTTCGGCGCGTCGGGGTTGTTGGCGTGGAACTCCATCAGCGCGGCCATGTCCGCGAAGCCGATGTCGTAGGCCCCCGAGGCCACGCGGGTCACCGCGCCGCCGGAACCGTTGCCGGCGTCCACGGTGACGTCCAGCTTCTCGTCCTTGAAGTAGCCCTTGGCGGCCGGCAGCAGGAACAGCGCCGAGGGGCCCTCGAAGCGCCAGTCGAGCTGGAACTTGATGGGGGTCGTCTGCGCGAGCGCGGCGGAAGGGGCGGAACCCCAGGCCACGAGTGAGGCCGTGATGGCGGCCAGGGCACGGCGGGTCAGTCGCATGCAATCTCCGTCAGAGGCAGGCGCGACGTTGCGCCCGTGTCATGACGTTTCAGCAAGGGCTATGCCACTGGGGGTGACCCCCTCCCGCCGGCAGGCGCACTGACTTGCAGCGCGCCTGTGCAGTCATGCACCGGAGCGGCGCTCCAGCAGTTCCGCCAGCGTGCGCGCCACCACCTGCGTCGCGCGCCTGAGGTCGTCCAGCACGAGGTGCTCGTCAGCGCGCTTGGCATTGCTCTCCAGCACCGTGCGCGGCCCGGCGCCGTAGATGGCGGCCGGGATGCCCTGCGCCGTGTAGAGGCGCACGTCGGTGTACAGCGGCGTGCCCGACGTCGGGATGGGCTCGCCGAAGACTTCCTCGCCGTGCTTCTGCAGCGTGGCGATCAGGCGCTCGGCGCCCGGCAATGGCTTCATCGAGTTGGCGAGCAGCAGGCGCTTGATCTCCAACCGGATGCCGGCGCATGGCGCCACCGTGCTCTCGATCAGTGCGCGCACTTCCGCTTCGACCTCGGCCGGGTTCTCCTCGGGGATCATGCGGCGATCCAGCTTCAGCACCACCTTGCCGGGCACGACGTTGGTGTTGCTGCCGCCCTCGATGCGGCCGACGTTGAGATACGGATGCGTGATGCCTGGCACCTCGGAGCGGCGCGTCTTCAGCACGTCGTTGTGGGCGTACAGCGCGGTCAGCAGCTTGTTGGCCGCCTGCAGCGCGTCGACGCCGGTGTCCGGGTAGGCCGCGTGCGAGGCCAGGCCGTGCAGCGTGACCTCCATCTGCAGGCAGCCGTTGTGGGCCGTGACGACCTGGTAGCTGAAGCCGGCGGCGATCAGCAGGTCCGGCCGCACGATGCCTTCGCGCAGCAGCCAGCCGGGGCCCAGCTCGCCGCCGAACTCCTCGTCGTAGGTGAAGTGCAGCTCCACCGCGCCGCGCAGCGGCAGGCCGGAATTCTTCAGTGCCAGCAGCGCGAACGTGTACGTCGCGAAGTCGCTCTTGCTGACGGCCGACGCGCGGCCATAGAGCTTGCCGTCGACGATCTCGGCGCCATACGGGTCATGCGTCCAGCCCTCGCCGGGCGGTACCACGTCGCCGTGCGCGTTCAGCGCGATCTTGGGGCCGTAGGTGCCGAAGCGGTGGCGCACGACGAGGTTGGTGACGGACTCCATGCCGCCGCGCTTCACGACCGGCGTGGGCACGACATGCTTCTCGACGGTGAAGCCCAGCTCGGTCAGCAACTCGGCCGTGCGGTCGGCATGCGGCGCGTTGTTGCCGGGTGGGGTGTCGGTGGGGATGCGGACGAGTTGCTGCAGGAAGCGGACTTGGTCGTCGAAGCGTTCAGCGATCTGGTTGTCGAGGTCAGCAGACATTTTTTGGAGTCAGTTTGTTGGCTCTGGTTCGGCTCGAGCTTCAATCAATGTGATTTCGTGGCCGGCCTCATTCCCAAAGTCCAGTATCCAAGCGAGTTGAGGCGATGTGGGTAGGCGCGGGTCATCCGCAGCTTGGTCTGCCAGCGTAATTGCCGCGTGTTTCCACAGCAGACTTCTTAGGAACTCAACGCCCTTCGCCAAGTCGTTAGGTGCTTGGTCGTAGGCTAGGCGTTGAGCGTCTACCTCAGCGACGAAGTCGCCTTTGAGCGGACTTTTTGCGTGGAGGAAATTGCAGCTCTTCTTGTACAACTCAATGAGTCGCCCGTGGTTTACGCTGAGTTGCAACCTATCAAAGTGGTACACGCCGACGTCGCCGACGGATTGGGGAGCTTTGATGGGAATCGGTAGCGCATGGGGACTTACCTGCACCAGGCGCTTGAGGATCTCAGGTGCTGTCTCCCACCCTTGCGCCCCTTGATGGGATCGGCCCGACTCGGCCGCTTCTACGTTTTTGAGTGCCTTGTATCGATGCTGTTCCCTTAGCAGCGCGCCATGGGTAACTGCTTCGATGACGCGGCGAACTAGCAAGTAGCAGAACTCAACTTTGAGCGCCGGCAACGAGTCCCATGCAGTTGCGCCGCCCAACAAAGACTGTGCCGTGAGCACTCGAATCTTTGCGTCCATCATCAGCGTCCGATAGATCACCGACGCTTGGACCGAGCTGCTCATGTTGTGTTCCCGCCCGAGAGTTCTAGCAGCTGCGTGAACGCCTGCACCGCCAACTCCGCATCATCCACCGTCACCGACTCCAACGGGTTGTGGCTGATCCCCCCGTTGCCGCCGCGGACGAACAGCATGGCCTGGGGCAACAGTTCGTGCATTTTCATTGCGTCGTGGCCGGCGCCGGAGGGCAGGCGGTGGATCGGTAGGCCCAGCTCGGCGACGGCCGCCTCCCAGCGCGTCTGCCAGGCGGCGTCGCTCGGCGCGGCGTTGGCGGCGACCGTGGGCTGCAGCGTGAAGCTGAGGCCCCGGCGCTGGCAGATGGCGTCCAGTTCGGCGCGCACGTCGGCGTCCAGCGCGTCGCGGGCTGCGTCGGTTGTTGCGCGCAGGTCCAGGCTGAAGCGGCAGCGGCCGGGGATGACGTTGATGGAGCCGGAAGGCACTTCCAGCATGCCCACCGTGGCGACGACATCGGGCACCGCGGCTGCTCTCTCCTCGCAGAACAGGATCAGCTCCGCCACGCCAGCCGCCGCGTCGCGGCGCTGGCCCATGGGCGTGGTGCCGGCGTGGCTGGCCAGGCCGATGATCTCGCCGGTGTAGCGGCGGCTGCCGTTGATGGACGTGACGATGCCCAGCGGCAGGTCCAGGCTGTCGAGTACCGGGCCTTGCTCGATGTGGACCTCGACGAAGCCGAGGTAGCGGCTGCGGTCGCGCTTCAGCGCCGTGATGGCGGCCACCTTGCCCGGTAGGCCGGCGGCACGCATCGCGTCGCGCAGGCTGACGCCATGAGCGTCGCTCTGCTCCAGCCAGGTCGGGTCGAACGCGCCGGTCAGCGCGCTGGACGCGAGGAAGGTGGCCGCGTAGCGCTGGCCTTCCTCCTCGGAGAAGCCGACGACCTCGATGCCGAATGGCAGCCGCTTGCCAGCCCGGTGCAGCTCGCGCACGACCAGCATCGGCACGAAGATGCCCAGCCGCCCGTCGAAGCGGCCGGCGCGGCGCACGGTGTCGTAGTGGCTGCCGGTCAGAAGCCGTTGGTCGCCCGTGCCGTTGTAGACGCCGACGACGTTGCCCACCGCGTCGCGGCTGACGTCGTCGAAGCCGCAATCGCGCATCCACGCCATCAGCTGCTCGGCGACGGCCGTGTGCGTGGGCGTCGCGTAGGTGCAGGTCAGGAAGGCCTCGTCCTCGCTGTGCACGGCGAGCGCGGCGGCCCAGTCCCACAGCTGTTCGCCCAACGCGGGCTTGATGCCGAACTTGTCGTCGAGCCGGATCTCGGCGATGCGGTGGATCTGGCGCAGGCATTCGGCGCGTTCGACGTCGGGGTGGGCGCGCAGCCGGCGCTCGAAGGTCGCGATGATCTCCTGCCGTGTCAACCCCAACCCGCGCGGCCCGCGCACGGCGAGGATGAAGGGGAAGCCGAAGCGCGCGTTGTAGTCGGCATTGAGCTGCTGCAGCCTGGCGAACTCCTCCGGCGTGCAGGCGGTGAGGCCGGCCTTCTGCTGCTCGTTCGTCGACTCGGCCGTCAGCTCGCCGGCCACGGCGGCCTTGCCGGCCAGCTCGGGGTGGGCGCGGATCAGGCCCAGCTGCTCGTCAATGCTGGCCTCGCGCACGACGCGCGCCAGCGCCACCTTTAGCGCGGCGACCGTCTTGAAGGGGCGGGCCGCCGCGGCGCGCACGGCGATCCACGGCGAGTGTTCGTAGGTGCCGTCCAGCAGCGCGACGAAGTCGGCGGCGCTGGCGGTGTTGAGGTCTTCGAGCTTCATCATTCCCAAACAAAGGCGGTGCGGGCGTCAAAGGGGTGCACGGTCTTCCAGTGCCGCGCGATGTCCAGCCGGCGGCAGACCCACACGCGGTCGTGGGCCTCGATGTGGTTGAGGAACTTTTGCAGCGCCCGCATGCGCCCCGGTCGACCCAGCAGCCGGCAGTGCATGCCGATGCTCATCATCTTCGGGCTGTCGGCGCCCTCGGCGTACAGCACGTCGAAGGTGTCCTTCAGGTACTCGAAGAACGGCTCGCCGTGGCTGAAGCCCTGCGGCAGCGCGAAGCGCATGTCGTTGCAGTCCAGCGTGTAGGGCACGACGAGGTGCGGTGCCAGCTCGCCGTTGGTCTTCCTGACCTGCAGCCAGAAGGGCAGGTCGTCGCCGTAGTAGTCGCTGTCGTACTCGAAGCCGCCGAAGTCGGCCACGAGGCGGCGCGTGGCGGGGCTGTCGCGGCCGGTGTACCAGCCCAGGCCGTGCGGGTCGCGGCCCAGCGTCAGTCGTTTGAGGCTGGCCATCGCCTGCGCCATGTGCGCACGCTCGGTGCCCTCGTCCATGCCTTGGTAGTGAATCCAGCGCCAGCCGTGCGAGGCGATCTCGTGGTTGAGTTCGACGAAGGCCTGCGTCACGTCCGGGCAGCGCTCCAGCGCCATGCCGACGCCGAACACCGTCAGCGGCAGCGCCCGCTGCTCGAACTCCTTCAGCAGCCGCCACACGCCTACGCGCGAGCCGTACTCGTAGATGCCTTCCATGCTCAGGTGCCGCGCCGGGTAGCTGGCGGGGTTGAACATCTCGGACAGGAACTGCTCGCTGCCGGCGTCGCCATGCAGCACCGAGTTCTCGCCGCCCTCTTCGTAGTTGAGGACGAACTGCACGGCCACGCGGGCCTGGCCCGGCCATTGCGGATGAGGCGGGTTCTCGCCGTAGCCGATGAGATCGCGGGGGTAGCGTGCTGTGCTCATCCCTACACTTTGCATCAAGCCGCAGCACTGAACAGGCAATGGAGCCGCCATGGGCAAACTGACAACACATGTACTCGACACCGCCAACGGCTGCCCCGCCGCCGGCATGGCCGTGCGCCTTTACCGTTTTGATGCGGAAGGCCCCAAATGGCTGCGCAGCCTGCACCTGAACGGGGATGGCCGCGCCGACGGCCCGGTGCTTGAGGGCCCGACGTTCACGGCCGGCCGCTACCGCCTGGTCTTCGAAGTGGCCGCCTATTTCCGCACTCGTGGCGAGACGTTGCCCGAGCCTGCCTTCCTCGACGAAGTGCCGCTGGACTTCGGCATCGCCGACGACAGCTCGCACTATCACGTGCCGCTGTTGGCATCGCCGTGGAGCTACTCGACCTACCGTGGCAGCTGAAGCGCTGATCCTCGTCACCGTTGCCCGCACGTCGGGCAGCGTGCCGCGCGAGGTCGGGGCGTGGATGAGCGTCACCGCCGCGAGCATCACCGGCACGGTCGGCGGCGGCCACCTGGAGTTCGACGCCATCGCACGGGCCCGCACGGCGCTGGCCGGCGGCGAGCTGGAAGACGAGGTGCGCTACCCGCTGGGGCCGTCGCTGGGCCAGTGCTGCGGCGGCGTGGTCTGGCTGCGCTTCGAGCGTGTGGCAGCGGGCGAAGACCTGGCCGCCCGCCTGCCTGGCCAGACGCAAAGGCCGGTCGCCTTGTTCGGCGCCGGCCACGTGGGCCATGCCATCGCCCGCATCGCGCGCGAGCTGCCGCTGGCGCTGCACTGGATCGACAGCCGCGCGGAGCAGTTCCCGGCCGAGCCGCCCGCGCGGGGCTGGCGCCAGGAGGCGGTCGAGCCTCCCGCGGACGCCGTGGCCGACCTTGCGCCCGGCGCGGTGGTGCTCGTGATGACGCACAACCATGCCGAGGACTTCGACATCGTGGCCGCCTGCCTGAAGCGCCAGCGGGAGCGGGGCGATCTGGCCTTCATCGGCATGATCGGCAGCAAGACGAAGTGGGCGAGCTTCCGTCAGCGGCTGGAGGCGCGCGGGTTCGGGGCGGAAGACCTGGCGCGCGTGACCTGCCCCATCGGCGTGCCCGGCGTGGCGGGCAAGCAGCCGGCCGTCATCGCGGTGGCTGTGCTGGCGCAGATCCTGGCGTTGCCGGCGTCAGCGTGAGGCTGCGGCCGGGCTGGGCTTCCAGCTTGGTGTTCTGTGCGGCGATCTCGCGTTCGTAGGCCGACCAGGCCTGCTGGATCTCCCCCCGGTCGCGCATCGCGCGCAGCGCCTGCTCCAGCGGTGCAACCCGCTCCGCCTGCGATTCGTGTACGCCGTGATACAGCAAGGTGCGGCTCAGCGGCGTGGCCACGCGGCACAGCTTGCCCTGGCGCGTCTGCAAGGGCACCTCGGCCATCCAGGGCGTGGTCAGCACCAGCGCGTAGTCGGCGGCGCCGATGCTGGTGTTCAGGAAGGCATCGCTCGGCGTGTTGGCCGGCAGGCGCGAGGCCTCCGGCACCATCAGCTCGACGGCCACCATGCCGCGCTGGTAGGTGATGCGGCGGCGGGCCAGGTCTTCCGGCGCCAGCGACGTCGGGCAGGGCGGGCGGCCGAAGGCGTACACGTTGAGCGTGAGCAGCGGCACGTCGACCTTGCGGATGGCGGGTGTCTGCGTGAAAAAGGCTTCCGCCCGCATCGCCACGCCGTCCAGCCGGCCGGCGTTCAGCTCGACCTGCGCGCGCTGCAGCGGCCAGGGCACGAACTCGACCTGCAGGCCCAGGCTCGCATAGGCCTTGCGCAGCAGCGCCTCGGCCGGCGGGAAATAGCTGCGCTCGACGTTTGTCGCCAGGCGCACCGCGGGCGCCTCCTGGGCGACGACGGGCTGCAGCGCCAGCGCGGCGATCAGCAGCAGGGGCGACAACAACGGGCTCTTGGGCATGGCGCGATTGTGGTCATGTGGCGGGCGCCGGGTGCGGGTTTTCGTGGAGCTGTCGTGATGCGCTGCACGGGGCTCGCGGTTGGCACGGTGGCTGCATACACTCCGGCGCCAGTCGCAGCGGTGTCGGGCGCTCAAGTGCCCGCGGACGCGACCGTTCCGGCCCCACAGCACCCGCCGTGGTGGGGCCATCGAGATCTTCACCGCTCATGGACATCTACCTGCTCGACTGGGCCAACCTGCTGCTGCGCTGGCTGCACGTCATCACCGTCATCGCCTGGATCGGCGCGTCGTTCTACTTCGTCTGGCTGGACAACCACCTTGTCAAGCCGCAGGCGGACGACCTCAAGGCCAAGGGCGTGGATGGCGAGCTGTGGGCCGTGCATGGCGGCGGCTTCTACAACCCGCAGAAGTACCTGGTGGCGCCGGGAAATCTCCCCACCGACCTGCACTGGTTCTACTGGGAGAGCTACTGGACGTGGATGAGCGGCTTCGCGCTGTTCGTCGTGCTCTACCTGTTCAACGCCAGCCAGATGCTCATCGACCCGCGCGTGCACGCCTGGGCCGCGCCCTGGCAGGCGGTGTGTGCGGCGCTGGGCTTCCTCGTCGTCGGCACGGCGGTGTATGACATCGCCTGCCAGACGCTGGGCCGCACGAAGGACGGCGGCATCGGCAACGACGGCCGCGTGATGGCGGTCGTCGTGGTCTTCGTCGTCTTCGCGAGCTGGCTGGCCTGCCAGCTGTTCGCCGGCCGCGCGGCCTTCCTGCTCATCGGCACGACGCTGGCGACGATGATGACGGCCAACGTGGCGCACTGGATCATTCCGGGGCAGAAGAAGGTCATCGCGCAGATGCGCGCGGGCCAGAAACCCGACCCCATCTACGGCCAGCGCGGCAAGCAGCGCAGCGTGCACAACACCTACTTCGGCCTGCCGGTGCTCGTTGCGATGCTGAGCAACCATTACGGCATGCTGCACCAGCACCCGCACAACTGGGCGGTGCTGTGCGTGCTGATGGCCGCGGGCGTGGCCATCCGCATCTTCTTCGTGAAGCGGCACAAGGGTGTCAACAGCTGGGGCGCCGTGGCGCTGGCCCTGGCGCTGCTGGCGGGGCTCATCGTGTGGATGGCGCCCCGGCCCGCCGTGCCGGCGGCGGCCGCCGCGCCGGTCACGCTGGAGCAGGTGCAGGCCATCGCCGCGCAGCGCTGCCTGGCATGCCACAGCGGCGAGGTGGCGCAAAAGGGCGTGCGCCTGGACTCGGCCGAGGGGCTGGCCAATCACAAGGCGCAGATCTACCAGCAGGTGGTCGTGCAGCGCGCGATGCCGCTGAACAACGCGACCGGCATCACCGACGACGAGCGCGCGCTGATCGGCCGCTGGGCGCAGACACCATGACGACCGACCCGCGCGCGCTGTTGCGCCAGCTCTACGACGTGGCGGTCGCGCGGGCTTTGCCGGGCGAGGTGCTGAAGGCGCATCTGCCCGCCCCGCCGAAAGGCCGCACGCTGGTGCTCGGCGCCGGCAAGGCAGGCGGCGCGATGGCACAGGCGCTGGAGGCTGC
Organism: Pelomonas candidula; assembly: GCF_043555985.1. Taxonomy (NCBI): domain Bacteria; kingdom Pseudomonadati; phylum Pseudomonadota; class Betaproteobacteria; order Burkholderiales; family Sphaerotilaceae; genus Roseateles; species Pelomonas candidula. The sequence goes on from NZ_JBIGIC010000019.1 coordinate 64,136, forward strand.
GTGGCCGGCCGACGCGCCGCTGTCGGGCCTGGTCATCACGCGCTACGACCATGTGCCGCCGGGCTACAAGCCGCGTCGCATCGAGGTCGTCGAGGCCGCGCACCCGGTGCCCGACGCGGCGGGCCTCGCGGCGACGCAGCGGTTGCTGTCGCTGGCCCTCGGTCTCACGGCCGACGATCTCGTCATCTGCCTGATCTCCGGCGGCGGCTCCGCGCTGCTGAGCCTGCCGGCGCCGGGCCTGACGCTGGTCGACAAGCAGGCCGTCAACCGCGCGCTGCTGAACAGCGGCGCGTCCATCGCCGAAATGAACTGCGTGCGCAAGCGCCTGTCGGCCGTCAAGGGCGGGCGGCTGGCGGCGGCCTGCGCGCCGGCGCGTGTGCTGACGCTGACGATCAGCGATGTCCCCGGAGACGACCCCGCCGTCATCGCATCCGGCCCGACGGTGGCCGACGCGACCACCTGCGCCGACGCGCTGGCCATCTGCCGCCGCTACAAGATCGACCTGCCAGCGGTCGCCCGCGCCGGCCTGGAGTCCGGTGCCTTCGAGACGCCCAAGCCCGGCGACGCGCGGCTGGCCGGGCACGAGCTGGTCATGCTCGCCACGCCGCAGATGAGCCTGGAGGCCGCCGCCGACGCCGCGCGCGCGCAAGGCCTCGCGGCCCACATCCTCAGCGACGAGATCGAGGGCGAGTCCCGCGTCATCGGCGGCATGCACGCGGCGCTGGCGCGCGCCGTCGCACGCCGCGGAGAGCCTTTCGTCCGGCCTTGCGTGATCCTGTCCGGCGGCGAGACCACCGTGACCGTCGACGCGACGAAGCCGACGGGGCAGGGCGGCCGTGCGACGGCCTTCCTGCTCGGCTGCGCGCTGGCGCTGCAGGGCGAGCCGGGCGTTTGGGCGCTGGCCGCCGATACCGATGGCATCGACGGTGTTGGCCCCCATGCCGGTGCGCTGCTGACTCCCACCAGCCTGGCCCGCGCCCGCGCGCTCGGCCTGAACCCGCAGGCCTTGCTGGACGGGCACGACAGCGCCAGCTTCTTCGCGCCGCTGGGAGATTTACTGAACGTTGGCCCCAGCTTCACCAACGTGAACGATTTCCGCGCGATGCTCATCCTGTCGTCCTAGACTGGATCGCACTTCAGCCCCCGGAAGGAGCCCACGATGACCGCAGCCGCCGAGCGTTTCTTCGTCAAGCACAACGCCCTGCCGACCATGCCCGAGGTGGCCTCGCGGCTGCTGAAGAGCTTCGATGACGACAACGTGGGCCTGGCGCAGATCGCCGCCCTCATCGAGAAGGACGCCGGCCTGACGGCCAAGGTGCTGCGCCTGGCCAACTCGGCGCACTACAGCCCGTCGCACCAGATCTCCACCGTCGTCGACGCCGCCCACGCGCTGGGCCTGGAGACGCTGCGCAACCTCGCCATGGCCGCCTGCCTCAGTGGCGCCTTCCCCAAGGTGCAGGGCCTGGACCGCACGGTGTTCTGGCGGCACAGCCTCGCCACCGCCAACTACGCGCGCATCCTCGCCCGCATGCTGGGCGCCGATGACGCGACCGCCGACACCGCCTACCTTGCGGGGCTGATGCTGCGCACGGGCCAGCTGCTGATGGCCATCGACGAGCCCCACCTCGTGGCCGACGTCGAGGCCCACGCCGTCGAGCCCGGCAGCCGCTTCTCGCTGGAAGAGCATCGTTTCGGCTGCACGCATGCCGACGTGACGGCGTCGCTGGCCGCGCACTGGCACTTCCCGGATCGCATGGTGGAGGCCTTCAAGGACGCCAACGCGCCGCTGGAGATCCGCCCCTTCTCGCTGATCGCCGGCGTGCTGCACGTGGCCGAGGTGCTGGCCGATGCCGCCGAGCACCACGACGAGCCGGTGCATGCGCTCAAGGTGGCCGTGCCGGAGCTGATCGAGCACCTGCATCTGGACCTGGAGCTGATGGCGGCCAAGGTCGCGGCGGCTGGTGACCCGGCCGCTGAAGTCGAGCAGATGCTCCACTGAGGCAGCACGACTTCCCGGCGCCCGCACAATCGGGCGGTGAAGCCGGGAGGAAGCGGATGAGTTTCAAGTTCTGGCCAGCCCTCGCGCTGGCCTTGTCGTTGGGCGTGGCCCACGCGCAGACGGCGCCGGCCAAACCGGCCGCCAAGCCGGCAGCAGCCAAGGTCGCTGCCAAAGCCGCCTCTCCCTACCCCGCCGTTCCCGCAGGCGCTGGCTACCGCTTCGGGCCCCAGCCCGCCTGGGTCAAGCCGTTACCCCCCGCGCCCGTGGCCGAGGCCCGGCCCGTCGCCCGTGGCGCCAAGGCGCGCCGTGAGCCGCTGGTGGACGTGCAGGTGCAACTCGCGCCCAAGTCCGCCACGGCCACCTACCTGCACCTGCAGCACGAGGCGCTGGACACGTCCACGCTGCGCGAGGTGTCGGAGCCGCAGATCAGCTTCAACCCGGCCTACCAGCAGCTCGTCATCCACCAGCTCGCGGTCATCCGCGACGGCCAGTGGCTGGACCGGCTGAAGGACGCCCGCATCGAGCTGATGCGCCGCGAGCAGCAACTGGAGCGCCAGATGATCGACGGCGTGCGCACGGCGCTGGTCGTCATCAGCGATGTGCGCGTGGGCGACATCGTCGACCTGGCCTACACGCTGGAGGGCGAGAACCCGATCTTCGAGGGCCGTTACTCGTCGCTGATGCAGCTCGCGTCCGACGCACCCATCGGCCGCCTCCACCTGCGCATCGAGGCGCCGCCTGACCGCAAGCTCAACACCAAGGTCGTTGCCACCGACGTGGTGCCCGAGCGCTTCGACGAGGGCGGCCGCCAGGTCATCCGCGTCGTGCGCGAGAACGTGCCCGCCGTGCAGGATGAGGCCACCACGCCGCCGTGGTTCAAGGTCTACCCGGCGCTGCACGTCAGCGAATACGCCAGCTGGGCCGAGCTGGACCAGTGGGCGCAGCGCCTGTTCGCCAGCGATGCCCAGCCGGCCGGCGTCACCGAGAAGGCCGCCGAGCTGAAGGCATCCGTGGGTGCCAGCGGCACGCCCGAGCAGCAGGTCGCCGCCGCGCTGCGCTTCGTGCAGGATGAGGTGCGCTACTTCTCCGCGTCGCTGGGCGAGAGTTCGCACCGGCCCAAGCCGGCAGCCAAGACGTTGGCCGAGCGGCTGGGCGACTGCAAGGACAAGACGCTGCTGCTGAACACGCTGCTGACCGCGATGGGCTTCGACGCGCGGCCGGCGCTGATCTCGATGTCGCGCAACCGCGGCATCGGCAACTACCTGCCGTCGCACGACCAGTTCGACCATGTCATCAGCCGCGTGAAGATCGGCGACGCCGTCTACTTCCTGGACCCGACGATGAACGGCCAGGGCTACTCGCTGGAGACGCGGGGCTATTACCGCTACGGCGCGGCCCTCGTCGTGGGCCTGGGTGAGGGCGGCCCGCAGCCGGTCGTGCCGCCGTCGTTCGCGAAGGACGCGCTGAGCTTCCGCCAGGATTGGAATTTCGCCGACCTGTCCAAGCCCGCGCGGTTGACGACCTCGTTCAAGGCCACCGGCCTGGCCGCGGAGCGTTGGCGTTCCTACCTGGCCATCGCCGGCCTGGAGCGCATGGCCGAGTCCGTCGGCGGCTCCTACGTGCGACTGCTGCCCGGCCTCGTCAGTGCCGGCCAGCCCGAGGTGAAGGATGACCGCGAGACCAACCAGTGGGAGCTCAAGCTCACTTTCGAGCACCCGACGATGGGCCGCTACCAGCGCGGGTCGCTGGAGCTGGAGTTCCCGGCCGCGGAACTGGTCGACGCGCTGTCGCTGCCACCCGAGGCGCGCCGCCGCTATCCCTTCATGCTGGACCCGACGAACGCGGTCGAACTGAGCGTCAACGTCGTCGGCCCGCGTCCGGCCACCCCACCCGCGCCGGCCCCGCAGCAGCTGGCTGACAAGCACTTCGCGTTCGCGAGCCGCGTCGAGATCGACGGCCCCACGGTGCAGTTCATCAGCCGTGTGGAGCGCCGCGCCGACGAGGTGCTGCCGGCCGACATGGACGGCTACCGCGAGCGCGTGGGCCGCGCACGGCAGATGCTCAACGTGCAGCGCATGCGCATGAACCTGCTGGACCTCAAGGCGCTGGAGAGCAGCTTCGCGGGCGTCAGCCAGCGCCTGCTCAGGTACCGCAGCGGCGCCAAGCCCGACGCGCTGTGGCAGCTGATGCAGTTCAACGAGTTCATCCGTGTGGCCGACGACCAGCTGCTGGCAGCCGTCGACCCCAAGGGCCGGCTGGCGGCCCGCGTGCTGGCCGAGCGCGCCCAGTCGCTGAACCAGCTGGGCGACTTCGACGCGGCGCTGGCTGACGCCGAGCGTGTGCTCGCCATCGCCGGCGAGGGCGAGGAAACCGCCGCCGCGCTGGAGGCCAAGGGCGTGGCGCTGGTGGGGCTGGCCCGCCCGGCCGACGCGCTGGCGGCCTTCAACCAGCAGGCGCAGCTGGGCACGGGCGTCGGCAACTGGCTGGGCACCATGCATTACATGCTGGGCGATTACGCCCGCGCCGAGGCCGCGCTGCGCGACAGCGCCGCCAACGCCAGCGGTGAGGCGCGCCAGTTCACGCTGCTGTGGCTCTACCTCGCCGCCGAACGCCAGGGCGGCCGCGGCAAGGCCGCCATCGCCGACGAGCTGGCCTCGGCCGACACCAGCAAGTGGGGCGGCGCGCTGCTGCGCTACCTGGGCGGCAGCCTGGACCGCGACGCGCTGCTCAAGCTCGCCAAGGAAAAGCCCGAGACCGAGCGCCTGCGCCTGGCCGAGGCCTACTTCTTCATCGGCCAGCAGCTCGCGGCCCAGGGCAAGCGCGGCGAGGCGCTGCCGTGGTTCGAGCGCACGCTGGCCACGCAGGCGGTGCCGTACCGCGAGTTCACATTGGCGCAGTGGGAGTTGAAGAGGGGTAACTAGGGAACTCCAGCGGGCTGTGACGGCAGGTGGGCTGCGGTGCAAGCTGCATATGCGCCGGCGGGCTGCGGCCAACCGGATCAGCGAGGCGTCGGCGCTCCCGGGCACCACCCGAATTGCCGCTTCACCGGCCGGGGCTGGCTGGCCGTCGTCGTGGGGCGTGTTGTTTCAGCCCGGCACCAAGATGCCGTCTTCATCCGGCATCAGGGGTTCGATGTGGCCCGCGAAAAGCCAGAACGCCTGCTCGTCGACGTGCAGTGAGTCGGTGGGCTCCCGGCTGTTGCGCGTCTGGACTCGCTCCCACGCCAGCTGCGCAGAGCAATCAAACGTGTAGAGACGGGGCAGGGCGCCAGCCTGGCGCACACGTTCTCTCACCCGGTCCCGATCGCTGCGTGTCCAGAAGCCGAAATCGAGGATGACGTCGGTGCCAGTGGCGACGATGCGAGCTGTGCAGGTCCACAGCATCTCGTGGATCGGCTCGCGCACGCTCTCGATCTGCGTGCCGGTGGGGCGAGGGCCGAAGAGGCGGAGCACCCACTCGTCGTGGCTGAGATGCACGCCACGGCACTCGGCAGCAAGCCGACGGGCGAAGTGGGTCTTCCCGCAACCGGGAAGGCCGTGCAGCAGGTGGACGGTAGCGGTCATTCAATGCGCGCGGGCCGGCATCACTTCCCATCGACCGGGAAGTCCGGCCGCAGGTCCTGCAGCATCTCGCGCGTGACGTCGCCCTGCAGCGAGCAGGCGGCGCGCACCAGACCGTGGTCGTCCTCGTCAGTCTCGATCATGAAGACGCGCTCGACGGTGCCGGGCTTGGGCGGGCCGTTCACGGTGGCTTCCTTGGCCCAGCCTGAATCCGGCTTCTCGTGGCGCCAGATCTCGGAGCGCACGAAGTAGGGCATGTCGTCCTGGCTCTGCTGGCGCAGCCGCTGGCCGTCCCAGATGACGCCCTTGAGCGCGGCCACCACGTCGGCGAGCTTGCCGCGGACGAGGAAGCCCCACGACACATCGACGCCGCCGGGGATGGGCGTCAGCTCGTCCAGGTAGCCCACGATCTCCAGACCATGCAGCCGCAGCGGCTGGCCGAACGTCACCCGGCTCGACCCTGGCTGCGTCAGGCTGGGCACGATGAAGCTGCTGGCCGCGGCACGGGGCTTGATCTCGGCCTGAGGGCGCAGGGCCTCTTTCTGCGTGGACAGTTGCTGGAAGAAGGCCGCGTCGCAGCGGGACAGGCTGCTCACCAGGCTGGCCTGCGCGCTGGCTGCCGTGGCGGCGCCGGCGAGGGCCAGGCCGAGAAATCGTCGTCGCATGGTGTCTCCCTGGGTGCGTGGTTTGTGCGCCGGATTGTGGAAGGATTGCCTGCCGGTGCGGCGTAGTCCGCCATAACACCGCGGGAAGGGCTCAGACCCGCCCTGCTGCGCCCCGCCAGTTACCATCCCGGCCCCATGCCGCACGCCTTTGCATCCCCGCCCCATGCCCTTGCCGTTTGAACTCCAGGTCGGCTGGCGCTACGTCCGCGCCGGGCGCGGCGGGCGGCGCAACCGCTTCATCAGCTTCATCTCGGGCGCGTCCATGGTGGGCATCGCGCTGGGCGTCATGGCGCTGATCGTCGTGCTGTCGGTCATGAACGGCTTCCAGAAGGAAGTGCGCGACCGCATGCTCAATGTCATTGCGCACGTCGAGCTGCTGGACGCCGCCGGCCAGGCGCTGCCCGACTGGCAGGCCACGGCCGCGCTGGCGCGCCACAACCCCGAGGTCATCGGCGCAGCGCCCTTCGTCGCCAGCCAGGGGCTGTTCGCTCGCAGCGACGAATATCACGGCGCCATCATCCGCGGCATCTCGCCGGCGGAGGAAGCGACCGTCACCGGCCTGGGCGCGCAGCTCAAGGACGGCGCCTTCGGCAAGCTGGTTCCTGGCGCCTGGAACATCGTGCTGGGCGCGGAGCTCGCCCGCCAACTTGGCGTTGGCGAAGGCGACAAGATCACGCTTGCTGCCGGTGGCCAGATGACGCCGGCCGGCATGGTGCCGCGGTACAAGGCCTTCAACGTCGTCGGCACATTCAGCGCCGGCCACTACGAGTACGACTCAGGCCTGGCGATGATCCACATCGACGACGCGGCCAAGCTGTTCCGCACCGGCGGGCCGACGGGCGTTCAGCTCAAGCTGCGCGATGTGCATGAGGCCCGTCGCGTGGCGACCGACCTGCAGGACCTGATGGGGCCGCAGATCCGCGTGCGCGACTGGACGCGCGCCAACGCCGTCTGGTTCGACGCGGTGCAGATCGAGAAACGCATGATGAGCATCGTGCTGACGCTGATCGTCGCCGTCGCCGCGTTCAATCTGTTGTCGACGCTGATCATGACGGTGACCGACAAGCAGAGCGACATCGCCATCCTGCGCACGCTGGGCGCGAGCCCCCGCTCCATCATGGGCATCTTCATCGTGCAGGGCGCGGTGTCGGGTGTCATCGGCACGCTGGCCGGCGTCGTCATCGGGCTGCTGATCGCTTTCAACATCGACGTCATCGTGCCGGCCATCGAGCATCTGCTGAACACCAGCTTCCTGCCGGGCAGCGTCTACCTCATCAGCCAGATGCCCAGCGACCCCCAGTGGGCCGACATCGCACCCATCGTCGTCGTGTCGTTGCTGCTGTCGCTGGTCTTCACGCTCTACCCGAGCTGGCGCGCCAGCCGCGTGCAGCCGGCGGAGGCGCTGCGCTATGAGTGAGCTGATTCTTCACGCCACCGGCATCACGCGCCGCTTCGAGGAAGGCGGCCTGGACGTGACCGTGCTGCGTGGCGTCGACCTCACCGTGAAGCGCGGCGAGACGCTGGCCATCATCGGTGCGTCGGGCTCCGGCAAGTCCACGCTGCTGCATCTGCTCGGCGGGCTGGATTCGCCGACGCAGGGCGGCGTCACGCTGATGGGCAAGTCCTTCGCCTCGATGGACGAGGCCGAGCGCGGCCACTGGCGCAACCAGCACCTGGGCTTCGTCTACCAGTTTCATCACCTGCTGCCCGAGTTCTCGGCGCTGGACAACGTCGCGATGCCGCTGCGCATCCGCCGCCAGAGTCCGGACGAGGCGCGCAAGGTGGCGGCCGAGATGCTGGCCCGCGTCGGCCTCGCCGAGCGCGTGCAGCACCGGCCCGCCGAGCTGTCCGGCGGCGAGCGCCAGCGCGTGGCCATCGCCCGCGCGCTGGTCACGCGGCCGGCCTGTGTGCTGGCCGACGAGCCCACCGGCAACCTCGACCGCGACACGTCCGACGCCGTCTTTGCGCTGATGCTGGAGCGCGCCCGCGAACTGGGCACGGCCTTCGTCCTCGTCACCCACGACCGCGACCTCGCGGCGCGCTGCGACCGGCAGCTGCGCCTGGTCGCTGGTCAGTTCCAAGCCTGAAGCCATGAATTCGCGTTTTGTCCTGAAGCTCTCCTGCCCCGACCGCGCCGGCATCGTCCATGCTGTCACCGGCGTGCTGCTGCAGCAAGGCGGCAACATCATCACGTCGCACCAGCACGGCGATGCGGATCACTCGCGCTTCTTCATGCGCATCGAATTCGAGGCCCAGGCCGACGAGGCCGCGCTGCAGGCGGCGTTCCAGCCGCTGGCGCAAGAGTTCGGCATGGACTGGGAGCTGGTCTCGCGCGCCCGCAAGACCCGCGTGCTGCTGCTGGTTTCCAAGCTGGGCCACTGCCTGAACGACCTGCTGTTCCGCGTGCAGACGGGGCATTTGCCCATCGAGATCCCGGCCATCGTGTCCAACCACCGCGACTTCTATCAGCTCGCGGCGTCGCACAACATTCCGTTCCACCACTTCCCGCTGCTGGGCGCCACCGATGCGCAGAAGGCAGCGCAGGAAGCCAAGATCCGCGAAGTCGTGGCCGAGAACAAGATCGACCTCGTCGTGCTGGCGCGCTACATGCAGATCCTGTCGCCCGAGCTGTGCCGCGACCTGTCGGGCAAGGCGATCAACATCCACCACAGCTTCCTGCCCAGCTTCAAGGGCGCCAAGCCCTACCACCAGGCCTACGAGCGTGGCGTGAAGCTCATCGGCGCAACGGCCCACTACGTGACCAGCGACCTCGACGAGGGCCCCATCATCGAGCAGGAAGTCGCCCGCATCGACCACAGCATGCCGCCGGAACAGCTCGTCGGCATCGGCCGCGACATGGAATGCGTGGCGTTGGCGCGGGCCATCCAGTGGCATGCCGAGCACCGGGTGCTGCTGAACGGCAACCGGACGGTCGTCTTCCGCTGAGGCGGGGCCTGCGAACGCCATGGCAGTGGGTCGCGTTGTGACCAGAAAGCCCGCGCGCAGCGTTGCGAAGCCTCGCTTGGGGCCTACCCAAGCTTCGTTTCGCGCCTTGCTCGCGGGCTTTCTGGTCACAACCCGCCGGGAAGGCCAGGCGGCAGGCATCACTCGGCGTTGCACCGCTTGCCCGCACGCGCGTGCGGGCGGCGCGTCGCGCCTTGATTGGCACCTGCCGCCTGGCCTTCGCGACCCGCTGCCATGGCGTTCGCAGGCCCTCTAGGCGGTGTGGATCGACACCCACTGCCACCTCGACGCGGCCGAGTTCGACGCCGACCGTGATGCCATGGTCGCGCGCGCCCGGGCCGCGGGCGTCACGCAGATCGTCATCCCGGCCGTCGACGTGCACAACCTGGCTCGCGTGCGCGAGTTGGCCCATGAACACGGCTTCACCTACGCGCTGGGTATCCATCCGCTGTATGTGATGAACGCGAAGCCCGGCGATCTCGACCGCGTGGCCGAGGCGCTGGAACAGCACAAGGACGACGAGCGCCTCGTCGCCGTCGGCGAGATCGGCCTGGACTTCTTCGTGCCGGGCCTCGACCCCGACATCCAGCAGCACTTCTACGTCGAGCAGCTCAAGCTCGCCAAGCGAGCCGGCCTGCCGGTGCTGCTGCATGTGCGCCGCAGTGCAGACAAGCTGCTGGCCGGCCTGCGCCGTGTCGGCTTCGCGCACGGTGGCATCGCGCATGCGTTCAACGGCAGCGAGCAGCAGGCGCGGGCCTTCATCGACCTCGGCTTCAAGCTCGGCTTCGGCGGCACACTGACCTTCGAGCGCTCGCTGCAGATCCGCCGCCTCGCCGCGACGGTGCCGGAGACGGCGCTGGTCATGGAGACCGACGCACCGGACATCCCGCCGCACTGGCTCTACAAGACGGCCGAGCAGCGGGGGGCCGAGCCGGGGCAGGCGCGAAACGAGCCTTCGGAGCTGCCGCGAATCGCCGAGAGCCTGGCCCAGTTGCGGGGCTGGACGGCGGAGCACACGGCCAGCGTCACCAGTGCGAACGCACGGGCTGCGCTGCCGAAGCTGTGATGATCAGAAGGCCAGCGTCAGCTCGACCCGGTCGCCCACGCTGAGCGTGCCCGCGCCACTGCCCCGCCCGTAGACGCCGAACTGCACCGGCGCTCCTGGCGCCCGCTCGGCGCTGAGTTGCGTCAGCACCTCCAGCGCCACCGGCTGCGGGATGCCGGTCGCTGGGTCCACAGTGGGCATCACGCAGCGCACGCAGACCGAACTGCGGCTGATGGTCACCGGGCCGACGCATGCTTCGGTGAACAGGTCTTCGATGAAAGGCGTCAGCGGCTCGCCGTCGTCGCCGCTCAGCACGATGTTGGGCCGGGCACGCTGGGCCATGCCGCTGAACGGCCGCGGAGAGGCTTGCTGCCAGGACTGCAGCGACCCGTCGCCGACGACGTGCAGCGCGTTCAGGAACGACCGCCGTTGTGCCTCGGCGGACAGACGCACCAGCCGCAACCGCTCGCCGGTGGTGGCGCGCAGCAGCGCGGCGGCATCGTCGCCCGCGTCCCAGGCCTGGATGGCGTCGAAGTCCTGGCGGTCGCCATTCCAGCCGCGCACGTCGACGGCAGTGCCGCCGGTCAGCGGCACGTCCAGCGAACGGCCCTCGGAGCGCAGCGTCAGGCCGTTGACCGTGAACGCCGCGCTGACCAGCGCCAGCCGCGGATGCGCGCCCATCCACGTCAGCTCGCCGCCGGCATCGACGATGCCCCAGCCGCGGTCGCCCTCGGGCCAGCCGTCGGCGTCGAGCGCCAGTGATTCCACCGCCTCGCCGGCGCAGGACTTGACGGGGTAGCGCCACAGGGCGCCGATGCGGGCGATGAGGTCAGCCATCGTGGCAGGACATTCTTCAGCGGTTGCGCGGTGCGAGCGGCGTCTCCGGCACCGGGTAGCCCGCGGCGCCGAAGGTCGCGACGATGGCCTTGTGCGTGTCGAAGTAGACCTGCCAGTAGTGGTCCGTGTGGCAGTACGGCCGCACGGCCAGCAGCGGGCCTTCGGGGGTGAACTGCAAGATCTCGATGTCCGGTGCCGGCGTCGTCATGACGTTGGGGATGGCGGCGATGGCGGGCTTCAGCCGCGCGATGGCGTCCAGCGGGTCCACGCTGTTGGCGACCTTGGCCGTGCAGTCGACGCGGCGGTGCGGCAGCGTCGAGTAGTTCTGGATGGCGCCGTTGAAGACGGTGTTGTTGCCGACGATGGTGTGTACGTTGTCGGGGCTGGTGATGGTGGTGCCGAACAGGCCGATCTCGGTCACGGTACCGGTCACACCGCCGGCCTGCACGAAGTCGCCGACCTTGAACGGCCGCAGCACCTGCATGAACACGCCCGCGGCGAAGTGGGTCAGCAGCCCGCCCCAGGCGGTGCCGATGGCGAGGCCGGCGCCGGCCAGCAGCGCGGCGAAGGAGGTGGTCTTGACGCCGAAGATGTCCAGGATGGACAGGATCAGCACGATGTTCAGCAGCACGCTGAGGATGGAGCGCAGGTAGGTGACCAGCGTCGAGTCGATCTGCTTGCCGCGCAGCAGTGCGGCCGAGAACAGCCGCAGCGCGAGTGAGATGAGCCACCGGCCCACGACCCAGGCGGCGATGGCCGCCAGCACCTTGAGGCCGAAGTCGGCACCCTGGGTGCTGAGAAACTGCCAGATGGCTTCGGTATTCAGCATTCGTTCCTCCCGTTGAAAACTCACCCTTCATCGTCTCAGCCGCCGGCCGGCAGCGCCAATCCCGCAAACCCTGAACCCGAGCGGCGCCTCGTGGGTCTCGCGCCGGTGTTCGACGCGCGGGCGCGGCTGCTGGTGCTGGGCAGCTTCCCCGGCGCGGCGTCGCTGCAGGCGGCGCAGTACTACGCCCATCCGCGCAACGCGTTCTGGCCCGTCATGGCCGCGCTGACCGACGAGGCGGACCTCGCCACGCGGCCCTACGCCGAGCGGCTGCCGGCGCTGCGCCGCCACCGCATCGCGCTGTGGGACGCCGTCGCCGCATGCCGGCGCGAGGGCAGCCTGGACACGGCCATCGAGGCCGCCGAACCCAGCGACCTGCGCGAGCTCGTTGCCCGCCTGCCCGAGCTGCGTGCCATCGCCTGCAACGGCACGCTGGCGCACAGGCAGACGCTGCTGGCGCTGGGCGACACGAGCCTGCCGGTGCTGCGCCTGCCGTCCACGAGCCCGGCCCACGCGGGCCTGAGCCTGGCGACGAAGATCGACGCCTGGTGCGCCGCCGTGCAGCTTTACTTGTCTGACAAATGATCAAGGTCGGCCGTTGACCGGCTTGGCCTAGGATGCTCCGCCAATGAAGAACAAGACACCGACCTGGGGCCCGGCCACGCTGAGCGAATTCGACGGCGTGCGCTTCCTGCACCTGGACTCGATCTGGGTACAGGGTGCCATGCGCATCCGCAAGCCCGACCAGCTCGAGCTCGAATACATCCAGCGCATGTGCGCCTGGATGTTGTGGCGCGACTCGGCCACGCTGGAGGTCGCTTCGACGGGCCACGCCGTGCAGCTGGGCCTGGGGGCCGCGGCGCTGACGCGCTTCTGCCATGGCCAGCTGAAGATGCGCACGACGGCGGTCGAGATCAACCCCGAGGTCATTGCCGCCTGCCGGCAGTGGTTCCGGCTGCCGGCCAACGACGCGCGGCTGGACGTCGTCAACGAGGACGCGGGCCGCTGGGTGGCCGACGACGCCCACCTGCAGACGGTCGACGTGCTGAACGTGGACCTCTACGACCACGAGGCCGCGTCGCCCGTGCTGGACGACGAGGCCTTCTACGCGGCCTGTCGCGGCGTGCTGGCGGACGGCGGGCTGATGACGGTCAACCTCTTCGGGCGCAGCGCCAGCTTCGCCCGCAGCGCGGCTCGCATTGCCCGCGCGTTCGGTTCGGACCAGGTCTGGAGCCTGGCACCGACGAAGGAGGGCAATACCGTCGTCGTCGCGGCTCGCGGCGTGACGGTGCCGGACCGCGACGTGCTGGAGCAGCGCGCGGCTACCATCGAATCGCGCTTCAAGCTGCCGGCCCGCAAGTGGCTGCGCCTCGTGAGGCCGCTGCCGCAGAGCATCCTGCAAGCGCTTTGACATCGACGCTGATGAACGCCAAGCCCAAACCGCCGTCCGCTTCCAAACCCGAAGGCCGCCTGGAGTGGCGCCAGCTGCTGAAGTGGCTGCTGAAGGACGGCCTCATCGACGAGGCCCAGTCCGTGCGCACCGAGCAGCGCTTCGCCGCCGGTGACAGTTCGCTGCACCCGCTGGTGCGGCTGGGCCACGCGGGCCTCGTGAGGCTGGCCACCGGCAAACCGCTGGATGTGGATGCGCTGTCCGAGTGGCTGGCCTTGCGCGTGGGCATGCCGTATCTGCGCATCGACCCGTTGAAGGTCGACGTGGGTCGTGTCGGAGACGTGATGTCCATCGGCTACGCCGAGGCCAAGCGCTGCCTGCCGGTGCAGTTCGGCCTCAACGACGTGACGATCGCGACGTCCGAGCCGTTCGACACCGGCTGGGTGGCGCAGATCGAGTCGCATGTGCGCAAGCCCATCAAGCTCGTCATCGCCAACCCGCTGGAGATCGCGCGCTACACGACGGAGTTCTTCACGCTGGCCCGCTCCGTTCGCCAGGCCGCCAAGGCCGGTGAACAGAGCCAGGTGACGAGCTTCGAGCAGCTCGTCGAGCTGGGCAAGACGAACAAGCAGCTGGACGCCAACGACCAGGGTGTCGTGCAGGTGGTCGACTGGCTGTGGCAGTACGCCTTCGACCAGCGCGCGTCGGACATCCACCTGGAGCCGCGCCGCGACATGGGCGTGATCCGCTTCCGCATCGACGGCGTGCTGCACACGGTCTACCAGCTGCCGCCGACCGTGATGGCGGCGATGACGTCGCGCATCAAGCTGCTGGGCCGCATGGACGTCGTCGAGAAGCGCCGCCCGCTGGACGGCCGCATCAAGACGCGCAATCCGGCCGGCGACGAGGTCGAAATGCGGCTGTCGACGCTGCCCACGGCCTTCGGCGAGAAGATGGTCATGCGCATCTTCGACCCGGACACGGCGGTCAAGGACCTGGCGTCGCTGGGCTTCGGCCAGCACGACTCGGACCGCTGGGAGGGGCTCGTCAAGCAGCCGCACGGCATCATCCTCGTGACCGGCCCGACCGGTAGCGGCAAGACGACGACGCTGTACTCGACGCTCAAGCGCCTGGCCACTGACGAGGTCAACGTCACGACCATCGAGGACCCGATCGAAATGATCGAGCCGGCCTTCAACCAGACGCAGGTGCAGAACCAGCTGGACTTCGGCTTCGCCGAGGGCCTGCGCGCGCTGATGCGGCAGGACCCGGACATCATCATGGTCGGCGAAATCCGCGACCTGGAGACGGCCGAGATGGCCATCCAGGCCGCGCTGACGGGTCACCTGGTCTTCAGCACGCTGCACACCAACGACTCGGTCTCGGCCATCACGCGTCTGCTGGACCTGGGCGTGCCGAGCTATCTGCTGAGCGCAACCATCATCGGCGTGCTGGCCCAGCGCCTGGTGCGCACGCTGTGCCCGCACTGCAAGGAGCCGGACCCGCTCGTTACGCGCGAGAGCCTCAACGAGCTGGTCAAGCACTGGCGACTTGGCGGTGGCGTGAAGCCGTACAAGCCGGTCGGTTGCCTCGAATGCCGCAACACCGGCTTCCGCGGCCGCGCCGGCCTGTACGAGCTGCTGACGGTGACCGAAGGCGTCAAGTCGACGCTGAGCGATCTCCCAGCGCTGCGCCGCCAGGCCATGCAGGAGGGGCTGCGCCCGCTGCGCCTGGCCGGTGCGATGAAGGTCGCCGAGGGTGCGACGACGGTGGAGGAAGTGCTGCGCAGCACGCCTGCCTGGGAAGGGTAAGCAAAGGTTGGCGCTAGGCGTTATCCACAGGCTGAGGCCAGACCCCCGCTGACAGAATCGCCGCCAGGCTATTGCGCGCCCTCCCGCGGCGTGACGGAGGCGACGAACGATGAAGGTCAAGAGCCAGCGGGACTTCTGGTCCGGGCTGCTGTTCCTGGTGGTGGGCGTGATGTTCGCGTGGGGCTCGACGGACTATTCCTTCGGCAACTCGGCGCGTCCGGGGCCGGGCTACTTCCCCTTCGGGCTGGGCGTGCTGCTGGCACTGCTGGGGGGCGTCGTGCTGTTCAAGGCGTTGACGCTGGAGTCCGAAGGCGGCGACCCGATCGGCAGGATCGCCTGGCGACCGTTGCTGGTCATCGTCGCGGCCGTGGCGGTGTTCGGTGCGGCGCTGCCGCGCCTGGGGCTGGCCTGCACCTTGCCGCTGGTGGTCGCGTTGTCGGCCCTGGCCGGTGATGAGTTCCACTGGCGCGATGTTCTGATCAGCAGCGTCGTGCTGACCGTCGGCAGCTGGGCCCTCTTCATCTGGGGCCTGAAGCTGACCGTTCCGTTGTGGCCGGTCTACTTCGGAGGCTGAGCGCGCGATGGATCTGCTGAACAACCTGGGCATCGGTTTTCACACGGCGCTGACCTTCCAGAACCTGCTCTATGCCTTCTTCGGTGCCGTGCTCGGCACGTTGATCGGCGTGCTCCCCGGCCTCGGCCCCGTCGCGACGATCGCGATGCTGCTGCCGTCGATCTACACATTGGATGCGACGCCCGCGCTCATCATGCTGGCCGGCATCTACTACGGCGCGCAGTACGGAGGCTCGACGACGGCCATCCTGATCAACGTGCCGGGCGAGTCCAGCTCGGTCGTCACCGCCATCGACGGCTACCAGATGGCCCGGCAAGGCCGTGCCGGCCCCGCGCTCGCGGCGGCCGGCCTGGGCAGCTTCTTCGCCGGCTGTGTCGGCACCGTCATCATTGCCGCCTTCGCCGAGCCGATGACGGTGCTGGCCCGGCAGTTCGGTGCGGCCGAGTATTTCTCGCTGATGGTGCTGGGCCTTGTTGGCGCGGTGGTGCTGGCGTCGGGATCGCTGATCAAGGCCATCGCCATGATCGTGCTGGGCATCCTGCTGGGGCAGATCAATACCGACGTCGACTCGGGCGTCGCGCGCTTCTCCTTCGACATGCCCGAACTGACGGACGGCATCGGCTTCGTCGTCATTGCGATGGGTGTATTTGGCTTCGGCGAGATCATCGCCAACCTGGGCCAGCCGGCCGAGCACCGCGAGGTCTTCACGAAGGACGTGAAGGGGCTGTGGCCCACGCGAGAGGACTTCAAGGAGGCATGGCCGTCGGTGGTGCGCGGCACGGCGCTGGGCGCGATCCTCGGCGTGCTGCCGGGCGGCGGCGCGCTGCTGGCCTCGTTCGCGTCCTACACGCTGGAGAAGAAGGCCGTCCGCAATCCCCGCATCCCTTTCGGCAAGGGTGCCATCCAGGGGGTGGCCGGCCCCGAGAGTGCCAACAACGCCGGTGCGCAGACCAGCTTCATCCCGATGCTGACCTTGGGCATCCCGCCCAATGCCGTCATGGCGCTGATGATCGGCGCGATGACGATCAAGGGCATCCAGCCCGGCCCGCAGGTCATGACGAGCAACCCGGAGCTGTTCTGGGGCCTGATTGCATCCATGTGGATCGGCAATCTGATGCTCATCGTGCTGAACCTGCCGCTGATCGGCATCTGGATCAAGCTGCTGACGGTGCCCTACCGCTTTCTGTTCCCGGCCATCGTCATCTTCTGCTGCATCGGCACCTATTCGGTGAACAACAGCGCCTTCGATGTCTACCTGACGGCGGCCTGCGCGCTGCTGGGCTACGTCTTCTACAAGCTCAACTGCGAGCCCGCGCCGCTGCTATTGGGCTTCATCCTCGGTCCGTTGATGGAGGAATACCTGCGCCGGGCGCTGCGCCTGGCCCGGGGAGACTGGAGCACCTTCGTGACCCGACCGCTCTCAGCCGGCCTGCTCATCGCGGCTGCATTGATGATCGTGCTCGTCATGCTGCCGAGCATCAAGAACAAGCGGGAAGAGGCGTTCCAGGAGGAAGGCTGAGCCGCGTCGCCAGAGGCGTCGCGCGCAAGATCCACCGCGAAGAGCCTGCGGTCGCCTGGGCTACTTAGGGCGCCGCACCTTCCGGCGTAAGGGCTGAGCGTCTCCAGGCGATGCCAGGGCGGTGGGATGCGCCAGCTCACGCGCATACATAGAGAGGCTTCGGGAACAGCTCAGCCAAGGTCGCACCGCAGGCGTAGTGCCGCGCCAGGAGTCGACGCCGTGAGCGCCCTGGTGCCGCTGGCCATCTTCAATTAATTTCCCGAACTTCTTCCCAAGCTGAAAAACCTGCGCTATAGTCGTGGGCTTCGCTGATCACAGCGCCTAGCCGGAAACGGCGGCAAACGGGATTGGCGGACGGATCGAAAGATCCGGGCGAGCTTGAGAGGGTCGCCAGGTGCTGGAAGGTTCTAAAAAGAATTTTCAAAAAGTACTTGACGACGCTGCGAAAGCAGATCAAAATCTCGCCTCTTTGCTGATAACGACAAAACGTAATCAGCAGCGCAAGACGAAGAGTTAAGACTCTGAGGATTGTGATGTTCTTTAATAATTAGCAGCCGATAAGCGTGGGCGTTTGAGGCGAAGTGATGTTGCAGGGTGACTTGCAACGGTCCTTCGGACTTTAAACGCTCACGGAAATTAGATTTGAATCATGCAAATGG